>NZ_JAIUIC010000003.1:0-603256 GCF_020165455.1 Mesorhizobium sp. BR1-1-3 | reverse complement strand
ACTCCCCTACTCCCCTACTCCCCTGCGAGCATCATGCCCTACCAATCCCCGATCTCCCCCGGCCGTTCCTGGTATGAGGACACGGCCGGCCCGCGGCCTGAATACCCGGCGCTGGATGGCGACCGGACATGCGACGTCGTTGTCATCGGCGGCGGTTTTACCGGCCTGTCGGCGGCAGCGCATCTGGCCAAGGCGGGCGCCAATGTCGTTTTGATCGAGGCGTATCGCTTCGGTGATGGCGCCTCCGGGCGCAATGGTGGCCAACTTGGCACCGGCCAGCGCGCCTGGGCCGAGGACCTGGAAGCCGAGTACGGCTTGTCCCGCGCCAAGGCGCTGTTTGATCTTGCCGAAGAGGCGAAGGCGCATCTCCTCGAATTCGCTGCCGCCAACCAGATCGATATCGACTATATGCCGGGCCAGCTCTCGGTGGCGCACAAGCCGCGCTATGTCGATGACTACAAGGCGCATGCCGAGATCATGGCGAGCCGTTTTTCCTACCCGCATATCTCGTTCATGGATGCCAGGGAGACGGCGGAGCGGCTGGGCTCGACCGCCTATTTCGGCGGCACGCGCGACACCGGCACAGGGCACATCCATCCGATGAAGCTGGTGATCGGCACGGCGCGGGTGGCAGCGCTTGCAGGCGCGCAGCTGTTCGAGGGGACTCAATCAACCGGCATCATTTCCAGTGGCGGCAAGGTCAAGGTTTCGACACCGAGAGGCACGGTGACGGCGCAGAAATGCCTGATCGCGGTCAACGCCTATGGCGGCACGCTCGAGCCGGTGAGTGCCGCGCACGTCATGCCGATCGGTTCGTTCATCGGCGCGACGGTGCCTCTGGATACGCACTCGGACGTGCTGCCGGGCGGCGAGGCGGTCGACGATTCCCGCTTCGTCGTGCGTTATTTCCGCAAATCGAAGGACGGACGGCTGCTGTTTGGCGGACGCGAGGTCTATGGCGTCAACGATCCCCGGGATATCCACATCCACATCCGCCGCCAGATCGCGGAACTCTATCCGGCGCTCGGGGATGTCGAGATCACGCATGGCTGGGGCGGCTATGTCGGCATCACGGTGCCAAGAAAGCCGTTCGTGCGCGAAGTGATGCCCAATGTGATCTCGGCCGGCGGCTATTCCGGCCACGGCGTCATGCTGTCGAACTACTTCGGTAAACTCTATGCCGAAACCGTTGCCGGCAACCGCGACCGGCTGAAGCTGATCGAGGATCTGAAAATCCCGCCTTTCCCTGGCGGCCGGCGTTTCCGCACGCCGCTGCTGTTCCTGGCGCTCAACTGGTTTGCGCTGCGCGACAGGATCTAGCCGGCCGGCCTGATGTAATATTGTAATATTTGTTGTAACATTTGTTGCCCGTGCGACGCATTGCGCAATTTCCCGCAAAGGCGCAGAATCCTCTATGTTGGCGTACTGATGCCACAATCGCAGGCGAAAGCTGCCGGTTCTGGGCGATTGTTCGGGGATTGTTGCGGGCCTGCCCGCGTTGTTTTTGGGACCGATGCGGATCAGACGCCGGACTTCCGGCACCGATTGAAAGAACGTCGGCCCGCTTATGGAGGTGGCAAGAGTGAGAGAGCCCTTCAGTTTCGGTACGCCGGAACGTCGGCGCTTTGCCATGCAGTTCGGATACGACATGCGGCCGTCCTTCTGGCAGGAAGTCCGTTCGAACTCGCATCTGGTGATCGCCGCGATCGGCACCGCCGCACTGCTTGGCGTCGCCGCCGTGGCGCTGTGGCTGGCGCTGCCGGCCAGCGACAGGCAAGCGGCAGCGAGCCCCGAACAGACCATTCCAACGGTTCCGGTGAAGACGACGAAAATAACCCCGGTTGGGGCCGCGGTCGCTGCGGCAGCCGTACCGCAGGCGCGCAAGTCCGACGCAATTCCAACAACTGTGGCGGCCGCGCAAGACAACATTCCCGCACTCGCCGCCAATGACCCACGCTGGACCGGTTCCCAGCTGAAGGCCGCATCCGCGTCCGATTCGACTGCTCCCAGCCAGGTGGCGGACAAGGCACCCGACAAGCAAACGGCGGCATTCGCGCAGCCGGCAGCCGATACCGATGCCGCCACCGAACTTGCCAAGGTAGCCGCGCCCGGCGCAACCGCGGGCAACCATCCCGACGGCGCACAAACCGCCGCCATTCCCGAGGCGCAACCGCAAGTGCCGGCTCAAGAGCCAGCGGCAGAAGGTGATGACAGCCAGGCCAAGGCGAAGCCAAGGAAAGCCGCAGCCGCCGGAACAGGACGCATCCTGAGGGCCGTGACCATGCGAAGCGGCCCGAAGAAAAATGCCGCCGCCATCGGTACGGTGCCAGCCAAAACCTCGGTGCAGGTGATGAGCTGCAAGAAATGGTGCCAGATCACCTACAACGGCAAGACCGGCTGGATCTACAAGAGCTACATCAAGACCGGCACCTGACGTCTACCGCCTTGGGTGAGGCACGCCCCTTGTCTTGGCGCCTATCGTTCCCAAAACCGCTGCAGTGCGGAGCAGGCTTGCTTGATCGCCCGAACGGCTTTCGAAGACATAGCCGGCGGAACCGACGATTGCCGACCCTCGCCGGCTGACGGAAACCTCGATCGTGAAGGCCTGCTCGGGCATCTTTGCACCTGCCGATGTTCCGGCCTTGGCGAAGCTGGCCAGCGTGGGGCCGGCTCGACTTACGACCAGATCGCCGCGCCGCGAATTGACCGTGAATGTGCTGTAGAGATCGGGCAAAGAAATCGAGCGCAACCTGGAAAAATCCTGCAGCTCGGCCACGGATTCGAACGGTGCATGCTTGAAACCACCCACGACTTCGACCTTTTGCGTGGCCACCGCGGCAAAGATGCTGGCGCCGCTGCGCGAATATTCGACCGCGATCGCAAGCCAGTTGGACATCTCCGGATCGACACCGAGCGAGGCGAAACCCTGGACAAGCAGAGTGTGATCGGCGGCGTTAAGATCGATCAGGCCCGAATGCCCCTGCAGCCGCGTCACGACGGTCAGATTGCCGACCACACACGAGACCGGCTCGAAATTCAGCGGCAGTCCGATATCGGCGCCATCGCTCGACAGCCGCGCCGCCAGCACATTGGTCAGGCCTTCGGCGAGCAGGCCGAACCGCTGGCTTTCGGTCTCATTCGAAGCGATCTTGAGCCGCGTCCAGGCGGTCAAGGCAAAGGTCGAGGTGATGGCGGAGACGATGAGGAGGAAGACACAGCGACGAGGGCGAAGCCGGAGGATTGGCACTCGCAAGAGGCCGATGAATCATCGGGGATTTTCTTCGACCACAGCCCACCATCGAGAATAAAAGTGCACTGTCACCGCAATTCCCTACAATCGTTGTTTATCTCTTCTTTAAATCATTCATCCCAAATCAATCTTAAATTTTTGTTTATTGGTATATATTGGTCAAATGTTAATCCATTAAAATCAAAAGTAATCGATTCAGCTTTTGCTATTCCCCTTAATTTTGACCCAAAATAGGATAACGAGCTCATTATAACCTTAAATTCACTCAATCCAGTCAACTTTATTCTTGATGTTACTTTTCCGTTTCTTATGAAGATTGCCTCTGTTTCATATAAATCTTCTTCGCTTTTATTTTTATTGATTTTTGTTATTCCAAACTCAAATAACTCATCTGAGTTCAAAACTTCCAGCCTCTCCCGAAATAGAAATTTCATAGCTACATTTTCCATATTGGAAACGGCGGCAAGGGTTTCCCTGCCCTACAAGCGGCATATCTTTCACTGGCTATTGCCATACAAGCTGCATACCAATTTCTACCAGCTTTGGTTGTGCGCCCGCCACCACGCCCCGAGGATAGCAATTGGCACTGCGCCTCATCAGCGGCAAGCTGTTCCTCACAAGGGTCGTCATCCGGCGGCCCAGCTGGCGGCGGAGGCGAAGGCGTCGTACGCCGTTCCGACGACATCGGGCAAGATTGTGGCCCTGGCTGCGGAGGGGGGACGTAAAACGCAGTCCAAGGGATTGCCACCCCAACACCACCATCGATTCCCTCCTGGACCTGGAACCCAATACAACCCGCTCGGATCCACCTTCATCAGCGGGCTGTTGCCGACATACGCCCACCTTGACGGCCCATTCGGCATACCGAGCGGATCGGGCTGGACGTAGCGGCCGATCGACGGATCATAATGCCGGTGCCAGTTGTAGGCCAGCCCCGTTTCCATCTGGAACCACTGGCCGGGGAAGCGTTGGTTGAGCGTCGCGGTGCCGCTGATGCTACGTACCTCGCCGAAGGGCAGATAGCTCGCCTGCCAGACGACATTGCGACCCTGGTCGGTCATCATGACCGGGCGTTCGAGATGGTCAGTCAGCACGTAATAGAGTACCGGCGTCGTGCCGGCGTCGGCGACCATCGCCAGCGGCCTGCCTTCGACCCAGACGTATTCGGTGATCAGCGCGCCGGACGCATCGTATTCGGCGATCACATTGCCGTCGAGGTCGTGCACCATATGCAAGGTGGACGAGGCCGCGATGGTGCGAGACACCAGCCGCGACAGATAATCGTAGATGTAGCTGCCTGCCGCCGTACTGTTCACGGTGGCCGCCGAAAGCTGGCCGGCGGCATTGTAGCTGTAGGTCTTTGTCAGCGCCGGCGAGACGGTCGCGTCCTGCGTGATGTTGCCGGCGAAATCCGACTGGAAGCCGCGGCTCGGTGCGCCGCCGGTGAGAATGCCGGTCAGCCGGTTGGAGCCGGCCTGCAGGCTGTAGGTATCGATAGAGGTGACGCCGCCGATGGTGACCGCGCGCTGGGTGATGTTGCCGACGCCGTCGATCGTATAGGTCAGGCTTCCCCACGGCCCGTCGGCATTCTCGATGAAGCCGTTGGCGGTATAGGTGTAGGTCTCATTGTTGGCGGGGTTGAGCTGATCCTCGATTGCCGTGAGATTGCGCTTGTCCTGGTATTGCAGCGGATGAGATCCTGGCCTGCTGCCCAGGCGTTCAGATGCAGCGGCCGCCGTCGACCTCCAGCGCCACGCCGGTGATGAAGGCGGCTTCGTCCGAGGCCAGCCAGAGTGCGGCGTTGGCGATGTCCAGCGGCGTCGAGAGCCGGCCGAGCGGGATCGATGCGCGGAACTTCTCGCGGATTTCGGGTGTGTCGGCGCCCATGAATTTCTCCAGCATGCCGGTCTCGCCGGCAACCGGGCAGAGGCAGTTGACGCGGATGTTCTTCGGCGCCAGTTCCACCGCCATCGATTTGGTGGCGGTGATCGCCCAGCCTTTCGACGCATTGTACCAGGTGAGGCCGGGGCGCGGCCGCAGACCCGCGGTGGAGGCCGTGGTCAGGATGACGCCGCCGCCCTGCCGCTCCATGATCGGCACCACGGCGAGTGCCGCGTGATAGATCGCCTTCATGTTGACGGCGGTTATCAGGTCGAAGGTCTCCTCGTCGACATTGAGCATGTCGCCGTTGCGATGGGTGTAGCCGGCATTGTTGACCATGATGTCGATGCGGCCGAATGCGCTTTTGGCGGCATAGATCATCTCGTCGAATTCGGAGCGCAGCGAGACATCGGTCTGGGTCCAGATCGCCGCTTCGCCGATCTCGCCGGCGACGCGCTCAGCGCCCCTGGCGTTGAGATCGGCGACAACGACCCTGGCACCCTCCTGCGCAAAGCGCCTGGCGATCCCCTCGCCAAAACCGGACGCAGCACCGGTGATGACGGCAACCTTGTTTTCCAGACGCATGTTTTTCCCGCTCATGATTGATGACGATCAACCGGCGCGCCGATAGCGCACATCCGCGCGAACCCGTGGCTTCTGGCCGGATTGCTCGAAAGATGTGCGGCCATCGCCGATTTCTCCTTTGGCTTTCGCGTCGATCCCGCTCTATGCTGCAACTGCGAAGGCTTCCGGTGCCGCGCCTGTCGACAAGCCTCCGGGTCATCGGACTGTCAAGGGGCAGGCGCATACACCCAGATGTGACACCATGGCACTGGAAAATTTAAATCGATTAGATTATATCAGCCGCGTCACAGCGACCGGCGTCAGAGCGGACAGACCATGACCAGCCAGATCATCCCCGTCGATCCTTTCGACTTCATCATTTTCGGCGGCACCGGCGATCTGTCGGAGCGCAAGCTTCTGCCGTCGCTCTATTATCGCCAGCGCGACCATCAGTTTTCGGAGCCGACACGCATCATCGGCACCTCGCGCTCGAAGATGAGCGACGAAGAATTCCAAGCCTTCGCCAAGCAGGCGATCTCGGACCACGTCAAACCGGCCGACATCGACGCCAAGGAACTGAAGACCTTTCTGGCGCGGCTGTCCTACGTCTCCGCCGATGCGACGAGCGGCGCCGGCTTCGACAAGCTCAAGAAGGCGATCGGCGACAGCGACCGCATCCGCGCCTTCTACCTGGCGGTGGCGCCGGCGCTGTTCGGCGACATCTCGCACAAGCTGAAAGAGCACAATCTGATCACGCCGAACTCGCGCATCGTGCTGGAAAAGCCGATCGGCCGCGATCTCGATTCGGCACGCAAGCTCAACGACCTGGTCGGCGACGACTTCCACGAAAGCCAGATCTTCCGCATCGACCATTATCTCGGCAAGGAGACGGTGCAGAACCTGATGGCGCTGCGCTTTGCCAACGCGCTCTACGAACCGTTGTGGAATTCAGCCCATATCGACCATGTCCAGATCACCGTGGCCGAGACCGTCGGCCTGGAGGACCGCGTCACCTATTACGACAAGGCCGGCGCGCTGCGCGACATGGTGCAGAACCATATGCTGCAGCTCTTGTGCCTCGTCGCCATGGAAGCGCCGTCGTCGATGGATGCCGACGCCGTGCGCGACGAAAAGCTGAAGGTGCTGCGGGCACTGAAGCGCATCAACGGCAACGAAGCGCCGAAGCACACCGTGCGCGGGCAGTATCGCGCCGGGGCTTCGGCCGGCGGACCGGTGAAAGGCTATGTCGAGGAACTCGGCAAGGACAGCAACACCGAGACCTTCGTCGCCATCAAAGCCGAGATCGGCAATTGGCGCTGGTCGGGCGTTCCGTTCTATCTGCGTACCGGCAAACGGCTGGCGACGCGGGTTTCGGAAATCGTCATCGAATTCAAGCCGATTCCGCATTCGATCTTCGGCGACAGCGCCGGACCGATCTTCGCCAACCAGCTTGTCATCCGGCTGCAGCCGGACGAAGGCGTCAAGCAGTTCATCATGATCAAGGATCCGGGCCCGGGCGGCATGCGGCTGCGCCAGATTTCGCTCGACATGAGTTTCGCGCAGTCCTTCGACGGCCGCGCACCGGACGCCTATGAGCGGCTGATCATGGACGTCATCCGTGGCAACCAGACCCTGTTCATGCGCCGTGACGAAGTCGAGGCGGCGTGGAAATGGATCGACCCGATCCAGAATGCCTGGGAAAGTGCCAGGCAGGAGGCGCAGGGCTATACGGCGGGCACCTGGGGCCCATCGGCCTCGATAGCGCTGATCGAACGTGACGGGCGGACATGGCACGAGAGCAATTGAACGGCGCCGCCTATAGCTGGAACGGCTTCACCGGGCGCCAGGAACTGGCGGCAGCCCTGGCCGGCCATGTTGCAGGCAGACTGACCAAGGCGATCGCCGAGCGCGGCACGGGGTTGCTCGCCGTCTCCGGCGGCACCACGCCGGCAAAATTCTTCGCCGCCCTTTCAGCGATACCCATCGCCTGGGACAAGGTGATCGTGACGCTGGTCGACGAGCGTTTCGTGCCGGCCTCCTCGCCACGCTCCAATGCCGGGCTGGTGGCCGCCAATCTGTTGCAGAACGCGGCCAAGGCGGCTCGTTTCGTGCCGCTCTATCACGAAGCCACCAGCATCGAGGATGCGGCCTCGTCCGACGATGCAGCGCTCCGGTCCTTGCCCTGGCCGCTCGATGTCGTCGTGCTCGGCATGGGGCCGGACGGCCACACCGCCTCGTTCTTTCCCGATGCCGCCGACCTGGCAACACTGCTCGACCCGTCTTCCGACAGGATCGTGCTGCCGGTTCATGCGGCAAGTGCGGGCGAGCCGCGGCTGACCCTGTCGCTGGCCCGCATCGTCGAAGCCGGCTTCATCGCGCTGCACATCGAGGGTGAGGACAAGCGTATCGCCTTCGACGGCGCGGTGGCGCCCGGGCCGCGAAAGCCAATCCGCGCCGTGCTCGACGCAGCGCAAAAGCCCGTAGAGGTTTTCTGGGCACCCTGATTCTCGATTTACACCGGTCCCGGCAAACGGCGGGAGGATGTTTCCGGGACCTCGCCTGAAAGGACCGACACCATGACCGCCAGACGCGACATCGAAGCCATCACCGAACGCATCCGCCAGCGCTCTAAGCCCGGCCGCGAGCGTTATCTCAGCCGCATCGCCGAGGCGTCGAACCGCGCCGCCAACCGGGCCGTTTTGTCGTGCGGCAACCTCGCTCACGGCTTTGCGGTGTGCAGCCCCTCGGAAAAGCTCGCGCTGGGCGCCGACAAGGTGCCGAACCTCGGCATCATCACCTCCTACAACGACATGCTGTCGGCGCATCAGCCGTTCGAGAGCTTCCCCGCGCTGATCAAGGATGCAGCCCGCGAAGCCGGCGGCATCGCCCAGGTGGCAGGCGGCGTGCCGGCGATGTGCGACGGCGTCACCCAGGGCCAGCCCGGCATGGAGCTGTCGCTGTTTTCGCGCGATGTCATCGCCATGGCCGCCGCGATCGGCCTGTCGCACAACATGTTCGACGCCGCCGTCTATCTCGGCGTCTGTGACAAGATCGTGCCGGGGCTGGTGATCGCCGCCCTCACCTTCGGCCATCTGCCGGCGGTGTTCATTCCGGCCGGACCGATGACATCAGGCCTGCCCAATGACGAAAAGGCCAAGGTCCGCCAGCTCTACGCCGAGGGCAAGGCCGGACGCGCCGAACTGCTGGAGGCCGAGTCCAAATCTTACCATGGACCGGGCACCTGCACCTTCTATGGCACGGCGAATTCCAACCAGATGCTGATGGAGATCATGGGCCTGCACACGCCGGGCGCGTCCTTCGTCAATCCAGGCACGCCGCTGCGCGAGGCTTTGACCCGCGAGGCGACCAAGCGGGCGCTGGCGATTACTGCGCTTGGCAACGCCTATACGCCCGTCGGGCGGATGATCGACGAGCGCTCGATCGTCAACGGCGTCGTCGGCCTGCATGCCACCGGCGGCTCGACCAATCACACCATCCACCTGATCGCCATGGCGGCGGCGGCCGGCATCGCCATCACATGGCAGGATATTTCCGACCTGTCGGAAGCGGTGCCGCTGCTGGCGCGGGTCTATCCGAACGGCCTCGCCGACGTGAACCATTTCCACGCCGCCGGCGGGCTCGGCTTCCTGATCCGCGAACTGCTCGACGAAGGCATCCTGCATGAGGATGTGCAGACGGTGTGGGGCGAAGGCCTGCGGCCCTATGCGGTCGAGGCAAAGCTCGGCGCCGACGGAGGCGTGGTGCGCGAAGCCTCGCCGCGGACAAGCGGCGACGAGAAGGTGCTGGCGCCTTTCAACAAGGCGTTCCAGGCGACCGGCGGCCTAAAGGTGCTGTCAGGCAATCTCGGCCACGCCGTCATCAAGACTTCCGCGGTGAAGCCGGAGCGGCGTGTCATCGAGGCGCCGGCCAGGGTCTTCGACAGCCAGCAAGGGCTGAACGATGCGTTCAAGGCAGGCACGCTGACCGGCGATTTCATCGCCGTCATCCGCTTCCAGGGGCCGAAGGCCAACGGCATGCCGGAACTGCACAAGCTGACCACCGTGCTCGGCATCCTGCAGGATCGCGGCCAGCGCGTGGCGCTGGTCACCGACGGGCGCATGTCGGGCGCCTCCGGCAAGGTGCCGGCGGCGATCCATGTGACGCCGGAAGCGGTCGAGGAGGGTCCTATCGCCAGGATCCATGAAGGCGACATCATCCGGCTCGACGCCGATGCCGGCACGCTGGAAGTGCTGGTGCCGGCCGGCGATTTCGCGCTGCGCCGGACGGCGGATGCCGACCTCATCGGCAACGAGTTCGGTTTCGGCCGCGAGCTGTTTGCCGGCTTCCGGCAATTGGTCGGCCGCGCCGATCATGGCGCCAGCGCCTTCGGCACGGCCTGACGGCAGTTCTGCGCAACCCATGAAAAGGGGCGGCACTTGGCCGCCCTCTTGCGGTTGTGCATACGATTCTATTGCACGGTTAGCTCGGCTCGCTCGCCGGCCTTGACCGTCACGTTGCCTTCTTTCGAACTGTTGTCGGATTTCTCCGAGACGACGGCATAGTCGCCCGCCGGGATCGCTGCCTGGTACTTCTGGTCGAATGCATAGCCAAGCGACTTGCGGTTGCCGTTGATGTCCTTTTTGGCCTCGAAAATCTCGATCTTCGAGGCTCCCGGCGCGGTGATCGCCAGCACGCCGGCATTCATTGCGATTTTCAGATCCTGAAATTCGCCGACCTTGACGGTGAACGGCTGCTCGACAACGGCGAGATCAACCGTCGCAATCAAGACATAGTCATCGGCCGGCAGATCGAATTTGCTGTCGGGTCCGTAGGCATAGGTCACCTCGTCCCTGGTTCCATCGATCTTCTTTTTTGCCTTGAGCACCTTGAAGCCGATGCCTGAACCGTCCGCCTTGTCGCCGCCGGCAGCATAATAAGCATTGGCAACGACATGGCCGACACCGACAATCATGTCCTTTTCCACGGTCTTGCCGGCAGCCAGCGGAATCGTTTCGGTAGCCACGCCCTGCCCGATCGTGACCGTCACTTTCTCGTCGCCGGCCGGCAACACGGCTTTCGTGGTCCCATAGAAGGTGGCGGGCATGTCAGCACCCGGATAATCGATGACGATAGCCGCGCCATCGACGACATCTGCCCCCTCGCTCGGTCGCGGATGGATGATGAGCGTGCCGGCATTCAAGTTGAAGAGAGGCTCGTAGACTTGGCCCGCCTCGATCTTGACTTTCTGCTCGGTCTTGGCCTGGCCGTCGCTGGCCACGACGATATAGTCGCCCGGTTCCAGATTGGCCTTGTAGGCGCCGTATTCGGTGCTGACGTAGTCGCCGCGCGTACCGTCGGGTTTCGCCTTGTAGATCTCCCAGGCGTTGCCGTCAGTGACGGGATCGCCGCCCTCGGCAAGCACCGCTATCGGCTGGAAATTGAAGTCCGGTTTGGCCGGCTCGGGCGCGGGTGCCGGCGCAGGTGCCGGAGCCGGTTCAGGAGCCGGCGCTGGTGCTGCCACGGTCTCGGCAAGCGCCTCCTGCAGCGCCTTCTCGTCGGAGGCCTGGATGTATTTGCCGCCGGTGTTGTCGGCGAGGCAGGCGATCTGCTTGCCCTCGTCGGCGGTCAGGCCGAAGCCGACGACATCGGCGGTGAAGTCGACGCCGGATGCCTCGAGCTCCTTGCCAAGCGCGCAGGGGTCGCCGCCGCATGTTTCGAGCCCGTCGGTGATGAGCACGACGGTCGCCTTGTCCTCGGTGTATTTCAGCGCCTCGGCCGCCTGTTTGACCGCCGCCGTCAGCGGCGTCTTGCCGAGGAATTTCAGGCTGTCGGCGGCGGCCGAAATGGCGCTGCCCGAACCTGCCTGCGGCGGCACGATCAGCTGGATGTCGTCGCAGCTGCCCTTTTCACGGTGGCCATAGGCCATGAAGCCGATCTCGTCGTCGATGGGGACCGATTGAAGCACGGTTCGAAGCGACTCGCGGGCGATTTCGAGCTTGGGCTTGCCGTCGATCTGCGCCCACATCGAGCCGGAGGCATCGAGAATGACGATGACCTTGTTTGCGGCGAAGCCGAACGTCGTCATCGACAAAAGGAGGATCGCCGCAGCGACGCCCCGTGCAAGTCCCGCCATCGAAATCTCCTAAATCCGCCCCTGATCCGGGCGGCAAGCTATTTGACGCGGCGCCGGGACACAAGTCCGGGCGCCGGTGCGCAGGGCTGCGGACCCAGCTTAACAAAAGTCCTGACGACAGCCAGTTCGGCGGTGTCGGCACCCTTTTCCCCGGTAATAGGAATTTTTTCTTGACACCATGACCTCAGCTAAGGTACATATTTGGCTATGGTGCTGATTTGCGCCGGTGACCCGCCGCAATAGGCGGGTTTTTCGTTTGATGCACCCGTCAGCCTACGCGCGGCGAAGGCTCCGAAAGAACCCGTAACCCCAATTCGCTGCCCTGGCCCGATGCGCCGGGGCCGAATGCCAACTTTTCAACGGAAGCGAAGTTCAGTAAGTCGTGCGGCGTTCTTCCGAAGGCGGCCTGCCGAATTGCAGCCGGTAGCTCTGGGCGAAGTAGGAATGCGAGGTGAAGCCCGTCGCGATCGCCACGTCGAGGATCGGCATGTTGGTCTGGCGCAGCAGTTCGCGCGCCCGCTCCAGCCGCAATCGCATATAGTAACGGCCGGGCGTGACGCTGAGATGGCGCAGGAACAGGCGCTCGACCTGGCGCACCGAAAGGCCGGCGGATTTGGCCAGCTGTACCGCCGAAAGCGGCTCGTCGAGGTGGTCGGCCATCAGTTCGACGATGCGCCTGAGCTTCTCCGACTTGCCGGTCAGGTCGCGTTCGGGTCCGACGCGCTGACGGTCGCCGGCCGAGCGGATGCGTTCGTGCTGGAACTGGTTGGCGACGCCATTGGCCAGGTTCGAGCCGAAATCGCCGCGCACGATCTCCAGCATCAGGTCGATCGAAGTGGTGCCGCCGGCACAGGTGTAGCGCTTGCGATCGATCTCGAAGACGTTGCCGGTGCAGTTGATGTCGGGGAATCGCTCGACGAAGCCGGCACGGTTTTCCCAATGGATGGTGCAGCGATAGCCTTCGAGCTGGCCGGCCTCGGCCAGCAGGTAGGACCCGACCGACAGGGCACCCAGCGCATTGCCGCGCCGGCCCCAGCTTCGCAAAGCCGCCAGCACCTTGCTCTTGCCGGGGAATTCGGTCGTCAGCCCGACCGAGACGAAAAGGATATCGACCGGCGGCAGGTCGGCAACGGCGTAGTCGATCTTGAGCGGCAGGCCATTGGAAGCCATCACCGGATCGCCATCGGCCGACACCGTGGTCCAACCGTAGAAGTCGCGGCCAAGCAACCGGTTCGCCGACCGGAACGTATCGATCGCGGCAGCCAGCGAGAACATGGAGAACTTGTCTACCAGCAGGAATGCGAACTGCCGGCCGCCTTGAACGGGGTCAGTCATGACCGGCCGTTCTGAGGGAACACTGGGGTTCGGCAAAGCTGCAGCTTTCTGGCGGGTCAGAAGGACGGCCGTTTCAATCCGGCCGCAAGGTAGGCGGAGGCTAACGTATTGGCCATCAGCATGGCAATGGTCATGGGGCCGACACCGCCGGGCACCGGTGTGATGGCGCTGGCGGCCCTGGCCGCTTCGGCATAGGCGACATCGCCGACGAGGCGGGACTTGCCCTCGCCCTTTTCCGGCGCCGGGATGCGGTTGATGCCGACATCGATGACGGTGGCGCCTGGCTTCACCCAATCACCCCTGATCATCTCCGGCCTGCCGACGGCCGCGACAAGGATATCGGCGGTGCGGGCCAAGGCCGGCAGGTCCCTGGTGCGGCTGTGGGCGATGGTGACGGTGCAGTTGGCTGCAAGCAGCAGGTTGGCCATCGGCTTGCCGACGATATTGGAGCGGCCGACGACGACGGCGTTGAGGCCGGACAGGTCCTTGCCGCGCACCCGCTCGATCAGAAGCATCGAGCCGGCCGGCGTGCAAGGCACGAACGCTGTCTCGAGTTCACCGGTGCCGAGCTTGCCGACATTGATGAAGTGGAAGCCGTCGACATCCTTTTCCGGCGCTATGGTCTGGATGATCTTGCCGGCGTCAATGTGGGCCGGCAGAGGAAGCTGCACGAGGATGCCATTGATGGCCGGATCGGCGTTGAGGTCGCCGATGGTCTTCAGCAATGCCTCTTCGGAGGTTTCGGCCGGCAGCGTATGCTGGACGGAATGAAAGCCGCATTCCTTGGCGGTGCGCGACTTGGACGCGACATAGACCTGGCTGGCCGGATCCTCGCCGACGATGACCACGGCAAGACCGGGCTTGGCCTTGCCCTTGGCGACAAGTTCAGCCGTCAGGGTCTTGACCGTCCCCACAACGTCCCCGGCAACGCTCTTGCCATCAATCACTTCAGCCATGGACCACCCTCAACACCAGAATGCCCAAGCGCGTCGCTTCCGGAAGCGACGCGCTTTTCGATCTTTCACAGCGTGGCATCTTCACGAAAAATCCAACATGCAATCCCGCCAAAGCGCCGTCCCATGCCGTTTACGCGAAACCGGCATGTTTTTGTACGGCACCGCGCAGATTTTTGTGGCTCAGAAGTAGCGGCGGCGCGTGCGGCTCTCGGTCAGTTCGCGAACCGCTTCGCGGAATTCGCGCAGGCTGGCGCGGATTTCCTCGATTGGCGCTTGCTGCTCGGCATCCTCCACGGCCCGCGACGGCTCCGCCGATCGCTGATGAGGCTGAGGCGCCTGCTGCTGCGCGACGGGCGGCTGTGGATAGGACTCGGAAGCGGGCTGAGCCGGATCGGGCTGCTGCCCGGCATTGGCGGCCGGCATCGATTGCGGATAGGGATAGCCCGGCTGCTGCGCGTAGCCCAATGGCTGCGCGTAGGGATAGAGCTGCGGCCCGGAATATGGCCGCTGCGTCATCATGGGAGGCGGCAGTGGCGGCTGCGCCGTCTGCTGCGGATGGCCGCCGGGCTGGAAAGGTGGTGCCGGGTATGCTGTCGCGGCCGCCTGCCGGGGCTCGAAGGCCGGCGCCGGCCGGGGATAGGCGCGGTATTGCGGATCCTGCGTTGGCTCCCCGTTTTCGGCAGAGGCCCATTCGACGGTATCGAACGGCTCCTCCCGGGATGGCCTGCGGGAGACGGACTTGTGCAGCCTCGACAGCAAGGCACCGATCCGGCCGGGACTTTCTGCCGGCGAGGCCTGGGCTTGCTGGACAGGCGGTGGCACGGCCGGCGGTGGTGATGCAGGCGGGGGTGTCGATGGCTGCGGCGCTGGTGGTAATGGCGGCGCCGGCGGCGGCGCTGCCCGATATGCCTTGTCTTCGTAAGGCGTCCGGCGTTCGTCCATGCCATGGTCGCGACGCGAGCGCGAATTGGCGGTGTCACGCAGGCTCTCATAGGCGCCACGCATGGCTCCGAGGCCAATGCCGGAGGCGAAACCCAGCAACAGGCCGGCAAGCGCGACCACGACCCGCGACGGCCCGTTCGGCTCAAGCGGCGCGAAGGCCTTCGAGATCACATTGATGTTGGCGGTGTTGATGTCCTTCTGCTCGCCGGTCTCCTTGGCGCGCAGCAGGTACTGTTCGTAGACGGAACGCTTGGCGGTCGCCTCGCGCTCCAGTTCGCGCATCGACACGAGGGCGCTGTTGACGTCGCCGCTGCGGACCTTCAGCTGCGCCAGGCGAGAGGCAAGATCCTGTTCGAGCTGGACGGCGCGCTTGAGGTCGACCTGCAGCGACGAGCCGATGCGGCGCAGCTCAGAGGCGATGCGGTCGCGTGCGCCGGCAATCTGGGCATTGATCGCCTGGAGTTCGGGGTGACGCGGGCCGAGCCGGATGGCGGCGCGGTCAGCTTCCTGCTTGAGCGACGCATATTGCGAACGCAGATCGCTCATCGTGTTGGAGTTGATCTCCTCCGGCAAGGTGCCGGTGAGAACCGAATTGACGTCGACCGAACGCGCCGAGGCCGCCCGGGCGTTGAGTTCCAGGGTCCGGGCGCGGGCGACCGACAGCTGCTCGTTGAGTTTCAGCATCTCGTCGTCGCTGATGAGATGGCCCTGCGCGTCGACGAGATCGTGCGTGGCCCTGAAATCCTCGACCTTGCGCTCGGCTGCCTCGACGCCCTTGCGCAACTCGTCAAGCCTGGCCGTCAGTTCGTCGGTGGCGCGGCCTGCGGTGTCCGACTGTATCTGGCCGAAAGTCTGCAGGAAGACATCCGTCATCGTGTTGGCGATGAGGGCCGATTTTTCGCCATTCTGCGTGGTGGCGCTGACGGTGATGACGAAGGTCTTGCCGCCGCGCTCGACCGAAAGGCTCTCGGCCAGATTGCCGACAGCAAGCGCGCGGCGACGGCTGTCGTCGACACCCCCCGGCCCATCATTGCGGGACAGGATGGAGCGAATGAGCGACATGACACTGAGGCCGCCGCCGCCTTGCCCATTGAATTCCGGGTCGTTGACCAGATTGAGCTTGTCGACGACCTTGTTGAGAACAGTGCCTGATGTCAGCACCCGAACCTGGTTCTCGACGATGGCCAGCGTGGCGTCGGAAGCGACGACCGACTGGGTGAGATCGCGGTCGGTGAGCTTCAGGTCGCGCGGGTCGACGATCAGTTCGGTGGTGGCCTCATATTTCTTCGGCGTCGACAGCGCGATGGTGATGCCGAGCGCGGCGCCCAGCAGTGTCGTCGTCACGATCAGCAGCTTCGACTTGCCGACACCGCGCACCACCTGCATCGGATCGATCAGCGGCTTCCACTGCTGGCTGTCCATGCCGTCGTTTCGGGATAACGACGCGTCGCCTGCAGTGTAAGGTTCCGATGTATGATCGGCGCGACGAGCGCCAGCGGTTTCGGCGGCACCAGGCTGTGTCCGCGGCGTGGTTTGCGCGCGGTACGCTTGCTCACGATCCCCGTCGGCCGCGACCGGATCCGACAGTTTCGGGTTGCGCGCCTCGCGCTGCGAGCGGGCGAGACGATGACGCGTGGCGGCATCCTCGCGCCATGACGGGTCTGCCCGGTCGCCGATCGAGACCAGCGACGCGTCGGGTTCGTCGCCACGCACAGCCTGGCCCAGCGCCAGCAACGAGCGCTCGCGCTTCCAGTCTTCGCGGTTTTCCCTGTCGACCATCGTCTGGAACTTTACCCTTGGCGACCTGCGAACGGAGATTGGCCATTCGTTAAGCCACGCTAAACAGGCATGGAAAACAAAAGGTTAATTTTCCCGCGCCGAAGCGTCGGTTTCTCGTTTCGGTTGCATCTATTTTCGACACAAGCCCAGCCGCCAGAACGGCACGTTAAGTTTTCCGGCCTAGGCTCTCCTTGAGACATGACGCAGGCCAGTGACATACCGCAAAGGCGGCCCCTCGCCCGGATCGGCAGCTTTTTGGCCGAACGACGGGGGCTGCTTCGCGACTATTTCTCAGCGATCAGCGGTGCCGGTGGGCGACTGGTGTTTTCGCTGGCCTATTTCATCGCGCTGGCCAACACGCTGTCGATATCCGAATTCGGCATGTTCGCCACCGCGTCGGCGGCCGGCGTCATGCTGTCGCGCATCCTCGCCTTTGGGTTCATCTCGGCGCTTTACCGCACCGCCACCATCCGCCCCAATCTGATCGGCACCTTTTCCGCCGGCTTCCTGCTGCTCGGCGTGCTGTCGCTGCCGCTGCTGGCCGTGGCCTCGTTCGGCGTCTATCTGCTTTTCTTCGCCGACACCGTGCCGCTGTCGGTGTTTGCCGCAATCGTCTTTGCCGAGGCGCTGTTGTGGCGGCCGGTCGAGGTGGCGCTGATCGTCAACAACGGCCTGGGCAAGTTCGGCCGTGCCGCGCTGCTGGCCATTCTGGCGACCGCGCTGCGGGCGCTCGGCGCGGTGCTGTTCATGTTCTCAGCGCAACACAGCGTCTGGATATGGTCCTGGTTCTATATCGGCGCCAATGCCGCCTCGCTGCTGATTGCCTTCGGCTTCTTCTACCCGCGCCAGAGGCTGCGGCTGCGCGTCGAGCTTTATCTCAGGCGATTGGCCGATTCCATCTATGTGGCCGGCGCCGAAGTGCTGTTCTACCTGCAGATGGAGTTCGACAAGCTGCTGGTGCTGGCGATCGGCGGCCCGCATCTGGCCGGCATCTACGCCATCATCATGCGGCTGGTCGACCTGACGGCCATTCCGATCCGCACCTTCTCGATGATGCTTGTGCAGCGCATGATGCGCGCGCCGGAACTGTTGTCACGGCTGGCGGTCAAGAGCGGCATCGAAGGCGGCGTTTTCGCGGTGTCGACGCTGGCGCTCTTGACGCTCGGCATCGTGCTGCATTTCTTCCCCAATGCGCTCGGCAAGAATGTCGCCGAGGCCGCCCCGCTGGTGGTGCTGGCAATCTGCGTGCCGGGATTGCGCAATCTGGTCGAATACCAGGCCGAGCTTTTGTTCGCACGCGGCCAAACGCTGGTGCGGGCGCTCAATCTCGGCCTGCTCGCCGGATTGAAGGCGCTGTTGCTGACTTATGTGCTGACGACCATCCTCGACACGCCGAAGCTGGTGCTGTCGCTCAATGTCGTCTTCCTGCTTCTGTATCTCGCCTCGACGCTGCTCACCTATTCGGCGATGCGCAAGCCGGCAAAGCCCGTCTAGGGCTTTCTCATTTGTGCATGACTTCTGGACAAACGGAAATCGTTTGTCCGAGAAAACCGGTTTCCGCTTTTCGGGATGATCTAATCCAACCCAATCAGACGGCGGATGCGGCCGATATCGGTGCCGATGAAGGATTGCATGCCGATCGCCACCTGCTCCGGCGCCATGGCGGCAACGAAGCGGCGGAACTCGTCATCCGAAAGCGCTTCGCCGGTCCAGTGCACGCGGCAGAACTCTTCGGAACCGTGGAAGTGGCCGGCTCCGTCCAGCAGATCGTCGACATAGCGGCCGTAGATCATGCATTCGGAGAATTTGCGCGCCGAGCCGACGACCTCGACCCAGTTGCGACCATGGACCCTTTCGATCGCACCGCACATGGCCAGCACGGTGTCGCGCCGCCAGGCGATCAGCGTCGAGATGTAGTCATGGTTCGACGTCCGGGACGGGTCGATGCCGAGTGCCGAGCCGGCGTTGCGCGACCAGATGCGATGCTCCTCATGACCTTCGTCCGCCAGCACACCGTCGCGGCGGAACAGGCGCACCTTGCCGTCGCGCCAGAAGGCGCCGCAGTCAAAAGGTTTCAGGAAGGCAACATCGGAATCACAGAAGATGAGCACGTCTTGAGATGCATGCGCCGAGATGGCGATGCGGCGCAACTGCTGCACATGCCAGCCGCGCAGCGGCTGGGTCTTCAGGCTGAGCCAGACGCGCCGGCGAAACAGGCTGAACGGGTCGTCGAAGGCGTGCAGCCAGCGCGGCAGCAATTCCCGCTCGTCGACGACCGTGCGGCGGCCGGTTTCCAATTGGCGAAACAGACTGACATCGCGATGCTCGACCAGGATGTAATGGTGCGCCGCGCCGGAAACGTGGCGATCAAGTGTCTCGCACAGCAGGCGACAGCGCTCGAAATCGGGCGCATAGCTTGCCGTCACGATGGCCGCCGTCGGTGTCTGCCGAAGCGGGCTTGGCTCGACAGCGGCACCTGGCACGAACCTGCTGTTCATTTGGTATCTCCCGCGGCTTCGGGCGCAAGCGAGAATTTCTGCCTGACGACGCGCAGCAGGAACAGCGGGTTGCCGACCACATAGCGGCGCCACAGGCGGCCCGGCTCGACAGCCAACCGGAACAGCCATTCGAGCCGCAGCCGGCGCATCCACAAGGGCGCGCGGGGCACCGCGCCGCTCAGGAAATCAAGCAACGCGCCGACGGCGATCGGCAGCGTGCAATGGCGCGCGTCGATATGGCGTTCGATCCACAATTCCTGGCGCGGCACGCCCATGGCCACGAGCAGCACGTCGGGCCGAAGCGCGGCAATCCGGTCGACGATTTCCTGCTCCTGCGAAGGGGGGAAATAGCCGTCATGGATCACCACGAACCGGTGCTGCACGGCCAGTGCCGCCAGCTTGACCGACGCCGCTTCTGCGTTGACGCGCGTCGCGCCGAGCAGCCCGACGGTCAGCGGCGTCGTCGAGGCCTGCAGGAAGGCCGGGACGAAATCGGTACCATTGAGATTGTCGGGAAACGGCGCCCCGTAGAGGAGCCTCGCCGCCAGATCGATGCCGATGCCGTCGGGCAGGATGAGGAAATCATCGAGTGCTTCGGCGAACACCGGGTCGGTATAGGCGATGTTGGCATTGTGGGCGTTGAGGAAACTGACCTTGGTGAAGCGCCGCTCGGCAATCAGCCGGTTCAGCAGGGCGATGGCATCGTTCCAGCGGACCGCAACCACCGGGATGCCAAGGATCGTCTTCAGCGTGTCGAGCCCGAACGCGGCGCGGGCGGAATGCATGTTCATGCAAACGCCTCCTGCCTGAGAGGGGCGAGCTTTTCGAGGCCGAGCCGGATGGCAGCATCGAGCGCCTTGACCTGCGAGCCCCGGAACGCGCTGCCGTCAACGTCGCGGATGTCGGCCGCTGCAGCCTCGAGCGCCCTGGCGAAGGCAACGGGATCGTCGGTGACGACGCAATTGGAAGGACGGTGGTCGATGCCGCGCAGCGAACGGCTGGTGGCGACCGAAGGCAGGCCGAGCTCGAAGGTTTCGATTGTCTTCAACTGGACGCCGCTGCCGGCGGTGCTGATCAGCGGGATGACGGCAGCACCGCGCACGAAAGCTTGCGCGTCGGGCACGCGGCCGACAAATTCGACACCCGGGTGCTTCGACGCGACGCCCGAAGGCATGTGGCCCGCAATGCGGATGCGGAAATCGGGCCGCAGATGCGGCACGACCTTGCCCAGGAACCAGTCGAGGCCGATGCGGTTCGGCTGCCAGGTCCAGGTGCCGATCAGGGCGGCGTCGCAATCGGTGCGGCGCGGGCTTTTCAGGGTTGGCGCCTGGGCACCGGTCACCAGCGGCAGCACCGCCGAGCGGTTGTCGGAGGCGACACCGAGCGCGGCGCGGTCTTCCTCGGCCAGGGTGAAGACGAAGCGCGCCCGGCGGCAGAGACGCTCTTCGACGGTCTTGAGCAGCCTCGCCTCGCGGCGAAACAGCAGGCGCTGGAAGAGACCGTCGGCGGCAGCGGCATTCTCCCGCGCCGAAAGATGCTCGACATTGTGGGCAACGAAGATCGAAGGCCGCTCAGCGAACAGCTTCTCGAAGGCGCCGGCGAACTGCACGGAATTCAAGACATAGCCGTCAAACGGTCCGGCACGCTCAATGGCAGCGAGAACATCGCTGTCGGACACGGCGCGCAGCTTGACCGACGCGAAGGTGAGGCCCGAAAGCAGCGCCTTGCCGACCCAGGCCAGCTTTTGCCGCGCGGAGGCATTTTCCGTGCGCACGTCGATCGCACCCAGCACCACGGTGTTTTCGGGGTCGTCCGCGGGTTTTCCCGGCCAGGTAAAGCCGATGACGGTGACGCGCGCGCCAGCGCGCCGCAAGGCAGCGATGATCGCAGCGTTGGCGATCTCGTAGCCCGAGGCGAGAGCGCCGTCGGGCACGATCGATGTGGCGAACAGCAGATGCATCTTACCTATCCAGTGGTGTAGCCGGTAGCAAAGTGCGGTGAACCCTTGATTAAGCCTGCACATTCGACGGCCGAAAGCCGCTGCCTGGCGGGCTTCTCCGTACAAGGTGATTAACGAAACCTTATCAACCGTGGTGCTACCAGAGCCCAACTCACCATGTGGCTGGACACGGATGATCCCTTTGCCATCGGACGGTTCGGTAACGGTCGCGGGACGCACGCCGCGGCTTGACGTCGAGGCCGTCGAAGCCGTCGTCACCTTGCCGACCTTCAAGCGTCCCGAGCAAGTGCTGGAAACGCTGGCGTCGCTGCGCGCGCAGCAAACCGGCAGACGCTTTGCCGTGATCGTCATGGAGAACGAAGCCGAGGCGCGGGCCGGCGCCAAGGCGGCGCTGCCGCTGTTCGAGCGGGGCGAAATGCCGGGCCTGGTGATCATCGCGCACGAGCGCGGCAATTGCAGCGCCTACAATGCCGGCTGGCAGACGGCCATCCTGCAATTCCCGAACTTCAGGCATCTGCTGGTCATCGACGACGACGAGATCGCCGATCCGCAGTGGCTGGAACGGATGTGCCTGGCTGCCGAAACGCTCGGCGCCGATATTGTCGGCGGCCCGCAGGTGCCCGTGTTTGCCGACCCCGCCCATGCGCGATGGGCAGAGCATCCGGTGTTCGCGCCGCCCTATCGGGAAACCGGACGCGTGCCGGCGCTCTATTCGTCGGGCAATCTTCTGGTCGGGCGCAACGTGCTGATCGCCATGGGTCCGCCCTTTCTCGATCTCAGATTCAACTTCATGGGCGGCGGCGATTCCGACTTTCTCAGCCGGTCGGCGCAAAGGGGCTTTGTTCTGGGCTGGTGCGCCGAGGCCAAGGTGCTGGAAACCGTTCCGGCGCGGCGTATCGAAGCCGACTGGATCCGCGCCCGCAGCCTGCGCAACGGCGTCATCTCGACACTGGTCGAAAAGAAGAAGCGCGCCGGCACGCCAATGGCCGGCGCCAAAGTGTTGCTGAAGAGCCTGGCACTGCTTGCCGCCTCGCCGTTTCGCGGCATGATCCGGCTGGCGCGGACCCGATCGCCGGCGATCGCCATCTACCCCGTCCATGTGGCGCTGGGCCGCGTGCTGGCCGAATTCGGATATGCCAATGAGCAGTACCGCCAGCCTGAGAAAAACTGAGCGCGCGCCGCTCGGCGACGCGTTCACGCGCGAAGGCGTGGCCACCGCCATTGCCGCGCTGCTGTTCACCGTCATCATGGTGTCGTTCCGGCCGTTCCAGCCGGGCGGCGCCGAACTCACCGGTCAAGGCGGCGACATCGTCAACCAGCTTGGCTTCGGTTCGCTCGGCGCCATGTCGATCTTCTCGCTGATGGCCTTTGCCGATCCGCGCGTGGTGCGCTCGCTGCTGAGCCCATCCTGGGTGTTGATGCTGGGCTTCTTTTTCCTCTCGGTGATCCTGTCGACCGATCCGCCTTCGGCCATGCGCGCCGCCTCCTTCACGCTGATCGGCATCCTGACGATGGCGACGATCCTGGTGCTGCCGCGCGACGCCGAAGCCTTCTCGAAGGTGATCATCTTCACCGCCGTCGTGGTCATGGGCCTTTCCTATCTCGGCCTCATCGTGTTTCCGCACGAGGCGATGCACACAGCCGACTCGCAGGAGCCCGAACATGCCGGACTGTGGCGCGGCGTGTTCACCCACAAGAACATTGCCGGGCCGGTCATGGCCTGCCTCAGCTTCGCAGGCCTCTATCTCTACCGGCGCGGGCAGCGCTACTGGGGCGCCGGGATCTTCTTCGCGGCGATGATCTTCATGCTGCACACCGGCTCCAAGACGACAGCCGGCCTGGTGCCGTTCTCGATCCTGATCGTCATGTTCCCGAGCCTGATAGGCATGCGGCTCGGCACGCCGATCCTGTTTGCGCTGGCCATCATCGCCACGGCGGTCGGCACGCTGGGCATCGTCTTCCTGCCGCCTGTAAAACATCTGGCGGCGATCTATTTCCCCGGCATGACCTATACCGGCCGCACGACGCTGTGGGAGTTCGCCGGCAGCATGCTGGCGAAGAAGCCATGGACCGGCTACGGCTATGAAAGCTTCTGGGGCACGCCGCTCTTGCTCAACCAGGACCAGCCCTTCGACCGGCCGTGGGACATCAGAACCATCGTGCACGGCCATGACGGCTATCTCGACATCGCCGTGCTGATGGGCATTCCGGCACTATGCGTGGCGGTCTACACCTTCCTCATCGCGCCGCTGCGCGACTACATGCGCATTCCGTTGCGCAGGGAAAACATCTTTCTCGGCGACTTCTTCATGATGGTGGTGCTGTTCACGGCGCTTAACGCTTTCCTCGAAAGCTTCTTCTTCCATCGCGGCGACCCGGTCTGGCTGTTCTTCGTGCTCGGCGTGCTTGGCCTCAGGCAAGTGTCGCTGCGGCCAATCGCGGTGCGCGATCCCGATCGCGGCTCGCGATCCTGATGGGGCTTCCCCAGGGAAGCGCCAGCGTCTATGTGAAGGCCTTCCTCTGGAGGGCTTTCGATGACGATCAGGCTTGTTCTCGCCGGCTGCGGCAATATGGGCTACGCCATGCTCTCGGGCTGGCTGAAATCCGGCAAGCTCGCGCCGTCGGCGGTTTTCGTGGTCGAGCCCAATGCCGATCTGCGCAATCGCGCGGCAACGCTGGGCTGCGCGACATCAGCCGATGCCGGTAGCATACCGGCCGATGCCCTGCCCGATCTCGTCGTCATCGCGGTGAAGCCGCAGGTGATCCGCGACGTCACGGCCGCCTACAAGCGCTTCGGCGACGGCCGCACCACCTTCGTCAGCATCGCCGCCGGCACGCCTGCCGCCACCTTCGAGGAAATCCTCGGCAACCGCGCGCCGATCGTGCGCTGCATGCCCAACACGCCCGCGGCGATCGGCAAGGGCATGATGGTGGTGTTCTCCAACAAGCTCGTGTCCGATGACACCAAGCGTTTCGTCGCCGACCTTTTGTCGGCGAGCGGCGAAGTGGCCACCATCGACGATGAGGGCCTGATGGATGCGGTGACCGCCGTGTCCGGATCGGGGCCGGCCTATATTTTCCATTTCATCGAAGCGCTGACGGTTGCCGCCGAGAAGGCCGGTCTGCCGACGGCGACCGCCAAGCTGCTCGCCATGCAGACCGTCTATGGCGCCGCCTCGCTCGCCGCCGAAAGCGGCGAGGAACCGGGCGTGCTGCGCCGGCAGGTCACCAGCCCCAACGGCACGACGGCCGCGGCGCTGGCCGTTCTGATGGGCGAGGACCGGCTGACCAATCTGCTGACGCAAGCGGTGGAGGCTGCGCGGCTGCGGTCGGTCGAACTGGGGAGATAAATCCTCAGTTTGTCCCGTACAGCATCTCATCCTGCAGCCGGCGCAAGGCGAACAGCCTCGTCGTCTGGTCGGGCGACGCATTATCCGCCGTCAGCAATTCGCCTTTCGTGACCGGTTTCAGCACCTTGCCGCCCTCGAGCAGGCCGACCGGCACGGCGCGCTGGGCGCGGGCTTCGCCGACGGTCATCGTCCAGGAGCGGTAACAAGTCTCGCCGATCGCATCGAAGGTCTCGCCGGCGACTAGGTCGCGCTTGGCAACGGCGCAGACTTCGGCCACGGGCCGCGGCAACGGCACCATGTCGGGCTTGCCGAAAAGCACGATGCGGGCTGCGGTCAGCGGCACTTCCAGCGATGTCAGATGATAAGGCCGGAACAGGCTGTAATAGGGGCCGTGCCCGATATGTAGATCGTCCATGCGCTCGATGATGCGCGGATGCGTCGCCTCGACGATGACGAAGACGCCGGGCGCGACGCCCTTGCCGACCGTGTAGTCGACGACGCCTTTCTTCGTGAGCAGACCGCCATCCTCGCGCGGGATCAGCACCTTGGCGAGGTCGTCGCGATCGGCCTTGGGGCCGTGCATGCCGGGGACGTCCGGCACCAGCCCGGTGGCGTTGGCGATGGCGCACATCTCGACCATGGTCTTGGAGCCGTCGACGAACTCGACCAGCATGCGCGGGTTCATGTTGCGGCGGATCGCTTCGGCGCGATAGTCGTCCGGTACGGCATCGTGGTTGAGCGGGTTGTTCTTGCCCTTGCCGGCCGACACGATGGTCAGCCCGAGCGCCGACGCAAACTCGATCAGTTCCATGCAGCTCGACGGCTCGTCGCCCGCACCCACCGAATAGACGACGCCAAGCCGGTCGGCCTGCTGCTTGAGATAGCAGCCGATGGTGACGTCGGCCTCGACGTTCATCATCACCAGATGCTTGCCGTGCTCCATCGCCATGAGGTCGAAATCGGCGGCGACGCCCGGCTTGCCGGTGGCGTCGATGACGACGTCGATCAGCGGATTGGTGACCAGCATCTCGTTGGATGTGATGGCGATCTTGCCACTTTCGATGGCGCCGGTGACTTTCGACGCGGTGTCGGCTTCGACCGCCATGGCTTCGTCGCCATAGGCGATGCGGATAGCGTCGCGCGCGGTGTGCGGGCGGCGCGTCGAGACGGCGCAGACCGAAATGCCCGGCATCAGCATGCCCTGCGTGACCAGATCGGTGCCCATTTCGCCCGAGCCGATGACACCGATGCGCACCGGGCGGTTCTCGGCGGCACGCTTGGCGAGATCACGGGCAAGCCCGGTCAGGGCGACGTTGGTCATGCAGGAATGTCCACAGCTTCGTGATTTGGGGTCGGATAGCAGGGAATGGGTTCTATTTGCCAACGAAACCCGGTCGCGACCGGCAATTTCCCACGAAATCGTCTCGGAAGGCACGTCCGCCGGGGCTCGATTCGCCGAAACCCAACCAATTGACATTGTAGCGGACAACCCCAATAAAACATTCGTTTGTCAACAAAGGCAAATGTTCACCGACGCGACAGTCGGGAAGCATTCGCCTCTGCGGCAAGTTGGGGAGTGTCTTTGCGCCACGGCGTCAAAGGCTGGATGGAGCATCATTGCGAGGCGTCGAGCGAAGGCTCGCGGCTCCAGGGGAGGAAAAATGGATACTGTTCTCGCGGGCCTAAAAGGGGCCATCGATACGCTTGGCCCGACGATCCTGCTGCCAATTGTCATTTTCGTCATCGCCGTGGTTCTGGGCGCCAAGGTCAGCAAGGCTTTTCGCGCCGCCGTCACCATCGGCGTCGCCTTCATCGGCATCAATCTGGTGCTTGGCCTCATGTTCACGTCGATTGGCGACGTCGCCAAGGCCATCGTCACCAACACCGGCATCCATCGCGACATCATCGATGTCGGCTGGCCCTCCGCGGCCGCGATCGCCTTCGGCTCATCGGTCGGCCTTTGGGTCATTCCGGTCGGCATCCTCGTCAACATCGTGCTGTTGCTGACACGCATGACGCGCACGCTCAATGTCGACGTCTGGAACTTCTGGCACTTCGCCTTTGTCGGCTCGCTGGTCGTCGCCGCAACCGACAACCTGGCCTATGGCATCGCGGTCGCAGCGCTTGTCGCAGCACTCTCGCTGTTGTTCGCCGACTGGTCGGCGCGCGCGGTGCAGCAGTTCTACGGCGTGCCCGGCATCTCCGTGCCGCATCTCGCCTCGGCGCAGATCCTGCCGATCGCCATTGTGCTCAACTGGATCATGGACCGCATTCCCGGGATCAACCGCATCAACATCAACACCGATACGATCGAGCGCAGGTTCGGCGTGTTCGGCGAACCTGTCGTGATGGGCCTCATCATCGGCCTCGTGCTTGGTGCGATCGCCTTCTACAATGCGGGTGATCTCAGCGTGGTGCTGGCCAAGGTTCTGGGCACCGGCATGACGCTGGCCGCGGTGATGCTGCTGCTGCCGCGCATGGTCAAGATCCTGATGGAAGGCCTGCTGCCGGTTTCCGACGCAGCCCAGGCATTCGTGCGCAAGCGCACGGGCGATCGCGAGCTTCTTGTTGGCCTCGATTCCGCGATCCTGATCGGCCATCCGGCCGCGATCTCGTCGTCGCTGATCCTGGTGCCGATCGCGATCATCCTGTCCATCATCCTGCCGGGCAACCGCGTCATCCTGTTCGCCGACCTTGCGGTCATTCCCTTCATCGTCGCCATGACCGCGCCGCTGGTCAAAGGCAACGTGTTCCGCATGGTGGTGATCGGCACGGTGACGCTGGCCATCGGCTTCTACGTCGCCAACGCGCTGGCGCCGCTGTTCACAAGTGCTGCCGTCGCATCGGGCTTCAAGCTGCCGGCGGATGCGCTGCAGATCACCTCGGTGGTCGACGGCTTCCTGTGGGTGCCTTACGTGGTCATCGAGGCGATCCAGGGGCTTGGACTTGTCGGCATCATCGTGATCGCGGTGGTCATCGCGGCATTGTTTGTCCTCTACCGCCGCAATCCGCTCGGCTGGGAGCGGGCCGCGGGCGCCGAGGACGAGCCGGCCGAAGAGACGGCCTGAACCTGATAGGGTCCACCCTTCAAACCGATCGTGCGCCCTCCTCGGGCGCCCGATTTCATCGACGGAGCCCGATCGTGCGCCCTCCTCGGGGCGCATGATTTCATCGACGGAGCAAAGAATGTCCGACGGCCTCATGCAGCTTCTGGATCCCGACGCGATCGTGCTCGGATCCGATGCCTCGACCAATGAGGAGATCATCCGCATCCTGGCGGGCCGGCTGGAGAGACTTGGCTATGTCAAAAGCTCCTATGCCGACGCGGTCGTGCGCCGCGAATTGACCATCCCGACAGGACTGCCGCTGGAACGCTCCGACAATGTCGCGGTGCCGCACACCGATCCGGAGCATGTGCTGAAGCCTGGCATCGCGATGGGCACATTGAAGCAACCAGTGACCTTCGCCAACATGGAGGATCCCGACGAGATGCTGCCGGTCGGCTTCGTCTTCCTGCTTGCCATAAACGACAAGGACAAGCAGATAGAGGCGCTGCAGGCCGTCATGGCCACCATCCAGAACCCGCAAGCTTTGGATGATTTGAGGTCGGCCAGAACCCTCGAAGACGTGCGAGCCGTACTCGGCTGATAACCAAGGAGAGAAGCAGAGATGTCCAGACAGAAAACCATTCTCTTCGCCTGCGGCACGGGCATCGCCACCTCGACCGCGGTCAATGTCGCCGTCACCGAGGAAATGAAGAAACGTGGCCTCACCTTCAATGCCCAGCAGGCAAAGGCCACCGAAGTGCCCGGACTGGCCGACAATGTCGACTTCATCGTCGCAACCACCCCGATCTCCGCTTCGGTGACCAAGCCGGTCATCAAGGGCCTCGCCTTCCTCACCGGCATCGGCAAGGACAAAGTGCTCGACGAGATCGAGGCGCAATTGCGCAAGTGACGGTCCAGACGCCACGCGCAGGCTGACGCGGCTTCACACCACCCTGACGTAGCTCGTCATGCCCGATTTCTGGTGCTCGATGATGTGGCAGTGCAGCAGCCAGTCGCCGGGATTGTCGGCGACGAAACCGAGCTGAACCTTCTCGTTGGGCTGGATGAGATAGGTGTCGGAAATGACAGGCTGAACCTGGCGCGTCGAGGATGACAGCACCTTGAAGCTCATGCCGTGCAGATGCATGGGATGGGATTGCGGCGTCAGGTTCTCCATGTCGATGACGTAGCTTTGGCCAAGCTTCAATTCGGCCAGCGGCGCGGTCGGATCCGGCGTATCGCCGGGCCACGGCACCTTGTTGATGGCCCAGAAACTGTAGCCAAGCGAACCGCAGATGCCATCGCTCGGGACGTTTTCCGCCGTGGCGCTGAGCGCCAGGGAAATATGCCTGGCACTGGCGAGATCCACTTCCGCCACCGGATTGAGCTCCAGTGGAGCAAGATCGCGAATGTCCCGCTTGAGGGAGTTTCCTGTCGCGCGCAGGGTTGCCAGGATTTTTGGCTTGGTGCCTCTGACGTCCCTCAAGCTGACGATCGCGCCTTCCTCGTCGGGCATGCGTATGGCCAGCTCCATGCGCTGGCCGGGTCCAAGCAGCAAGGCATCGGGCGAAAAACGCTCAGGCACCGGATTGCCGTCGAGCGCCATGACACTCGCCTCCGCACCGTCGACGCGAAAAGCGTAGATGCGCGTCACGTCGGTGATGGCGACCCTGAGCCGCACCAGCCCTCCGGCCGGCGTGTCATATTGCGGCTGGTCGAGCCAGTTTGCGGTGCGCACCGTGCCGTAGGTGCCGGTTCTTGCGGCATCGCGCGGCCGGAACTGGTCGATGAACTGACCGTCGTCGCCGAGGCGCCAGTCACGCAAATTGAGGACGATTTCGGCATCGAATTTCGGATCGCTTGGGTTTTCGACCACGATCACGCCCGTCAGGCCATGGCCCATCTGCTCCAGCGTGTTGCAATGCGGGTGGTACCAGAAGGTGCCGGCATCGGGCGGCGTGAAGGCGTAGTCGAAATGATCGCCGGTGTAGACGTAGGGCTGGACCAGGAACGGCACGCCGTCCATCTTGTTTGGAACGCGAATACCGTGCCAGTGGATCGTCGTCGGATCGTCGATCGCGTTGACAAGGCGTGCAGCGAAGGGCTGGCCTTTTTTCATTCTGAGCACGGGCGGCATTCCGGCGTTGCCATAGGTCAGCACATCCCTGGTCTGGCCGATATCCATCAGCTTCGCCTGGATCTTTGCCGTCTGCAAAACCACCGGCTCAGGCGTGGCAGCGGCCCAGCCACCAAGCCGGCCCATGGCCGAAAGCCCGACCCCGCCTGCGCCGGCAATCGCTGCCGTTTTCAAAAGCCGGCGTCGGGTGAGTATGGTCATTTGACGCTCCAGCTGCAAAGACGGCTGCCCTGGGTTTATCGCAGCCTTGGATCGTAAGCGAGCATCCTGTGCCTAAACCGACTCCGCCACCGGCCTTAAGCAAAAGACGCTGGCGTGGACGGACAATCGACCACAATAAGCATCGCTGGCGGAGCGGCGCGCGACTATTTCGGCCGCGCCCCATAGGCGGCAAGGAATGCTTCGACCGAAGCATCGGCGTGCCGCTCGAGGTCCGCCTTCGAACGCGGGTTGCTTCCGGTGAACATGGCTTCGTTCATTGGGATCCAGAGAAGCATTCCGAAGAGATGGCTGGCCGCCAGACGGGGATCGCTGGTCTGCAACAGGCCTCGACTGGTAAGCTTTTGAAAGCATGATGCCACCGAGGCAAGCATGCGTTCAAAACCTTTTTCATACCAGCTCCGGCCAAGCTGCGGCATCCGATCCGCGTTGGCGATAATCAGACGCCGCAGCTTCAGCAGCTCTTCGTCCATCAGCGTCGTTGTCATGCGTCGGGCAAGCTGCTGTAGCCCACCCTCCATGAATTTCGCCTCGGAAAGCAGCATCGTCACGGACTCGACGACATCGTTGGTCTGGCTGGCGGTGGACTCGACGACTTCGCCGAAAAGCGTCTCCTTGTCCGTGAAATGCTTGTAGACAGTCTGCTTGGATGCGCCTGCTTTGGTGGCGATCTCTTCCATGCTGGTTCCATCATAGCCCTTGGCGATGAAGGCGGCCGTAGCCGCTTCAATGATTTCACGATCCTTGCGAGCCGACCTGGTCTCACCATCAATTTTCATAGCGCCTCTCAACCGGTACTAGACGGTACCGTTCCCGCATGGTAGCCATAGTTACAGTACTAGACTGGCTAGTACCCATCAACGGCAGCAAGGCTTAGACCGATGACCAAAATGATCTTCCTCAATCTACCGGTACGCGATCTGCAGGCGGCGACCAAGTTCTATCTCGCGATCGGGGGCACGCTGAACCCGCAGTTCTCGAGCGACCAGTCCAGCTCGATCATGTTCTCAGACTCGATCGGGGTCATGTTGCTGACGCACCAGCATTACAGCCAGTTCACAGCGCGCCCGATCGGCGACCCCAAGCGGGACAGCCAGATGTTGATCGCACTCACCGTCGACAGCAAGGACGAGGTCAATGTCGTAATCGAGAAGGGCGTAGCGGCAGGCGGTCGCGCCGATCCCAACCCGGCGCAGGATCTCGGTTTCATGTTCAACCGCCACATCGAAGATCCGGACGGCAACGTCTGGGAGCTGCTGTGGATGAACCCGTCGGCCATGCAATAGCCCACAGGAATCGAAGCGGGCCAGGATGACACTGGAGAAGCGATCGGCATTCGCCTGTCGCTTCCGCCAGGCGCGCCGGCATCGGCTATTCAGCCGCCTCGGCATAGTGTGCCGGCACGTAGTTGAGGATGGGGCCAAGCCAGCGCTCGGCCTCGACCAACGGCATCGCCTTGCGGCGTGCATAATCCTCGACCTGGTCGCGTTCGACCTTGGCGACGCCGAAATAATAGCTTTCGGGATGCGCCAGATAGATCCCCGAGACGGATGAACCCGGCCACATCGCATAGCTTTCGGTCAGTCTCACGCCGGCATTGCCTTCGCCGTCGAGCAGCCGGAACAAAGTCGCCTTCTCCGTATGGTCTGGCTGAGCCGGATAGCCGGGCGCCGGTCGGATGCCGCGATAGGGTTCGCCGATCAGCTCGTCCGGCGCCAACGATTCGTCTGGCACGTAGCCCCAGAATTCCTTGCGCACCTTCTCATGCATGCGCTCGGCAAAGGCTTCGGCGAAGCGGTCGGCCAGCGCCTTGACCATGATCGAGGAATAGTCGTCATTCGCCCGCTCGAACCGTTCGGCGATAGCCACCTCCTCGATGCCGGCGGTGACGATGAAGCCGCCGATGTAATCGGCTTTGCCGCACTCCGCCGGCGCGACGAAATCCGACAGGGCAACATTGGCCTTGCCGTCGCGCTTGGTCAGTTGCTGGCGCAAGGTGAAGAACGTCGCCAGTTCCTGCGACCGCTTCTCGTCCGTAAACAGCCTGATGTCGTCGCCGACGGCGTTGGCCGGCCAGAAGCCGATGACGCCGCGCGGCGCGAACCATTTCTCGGCGATGATCTTGTTCAGCATCGCCTGCGCATCCTCGAACAGCTGGCGCGCGGCGGCGCCTTGCGCCTCGTCTTCGAGTATTTTGGGATAGCGGCCCTTCAGCTCCCAGGTCTGGAAGAACGGCGTCCAATCGATGTAGCGCGCGAGCTCGGTCAGGTCCCAGTTCTCGAACACCTTGACGCCTGTGAAGGACGGCTTCGGCGGCTCATATTCGGACCAGTCTATCCGATGCGCATTGGCCCTCGCCTTGGCCAGCGGCAAACGCTGCTTGTCGGCTTCCGAGCGGGCATGCGCATCGGCGACCTTCTTGTATTCGGCGCGCACCGTATCGACAAAGCCGCCCTTGCTCTCGTTGGACAGCAAGGATGAGACCACGCCGACCGCGCGGCTGGCGTCGGTGACATAGACCGTCTGCCCCTTGCTGTAGCGCGGGTGGATCTTCACCGCCGTGTGCACGCGGCTGGTCGTCGCGCCGCCGATCAGCAGCGGAATGTCGAAGCCTTCACGCTCCATCTCGGCGGCCATGTGCGCCATCTCGTCCAGCGACGGCGTAATCAGGCCGGACAGGCCGATGATATCGACATTTTGCTCGCGCGCCGTCTGCAGGATCCTGGCCGCCGGCACCATGACGCCGAGATCGATGATCTCGTAATTGTTGCAGGCGAGAACCACGCCGACGATGTTCTTGCCGATGTCATGGACATCGCCCTTGACCGTCGCCATCAGGATTTTTCCGGCCGTTTTGCGTTCGCCATTGTCGATGCCGTTGGCGGCGTTTGCCAGCTTCTCGGCTTCCATGTGCGGCAGCAGTCCAGCCACCGCCTGCTTCATCACCCGCGCCGACTTCACCACTTGCGGCAGGAACATCTTTCCCGCACCGAACAGATCACCGACGACGTTCATGCCGGCCATCAGCGGACCTTCGATGACATGCAGCGGCCGCTCGGCGGCAAGCCGTGCTTCCTCGGTGTCGGCGTCGATGAATTCGGTGATGCCGTTGACCAGCGCATGGCTGATCCGCTGTTCGACAGTCCATTCGCGCCAGACGAGATCGCGCTCCTGCGCTTCCTTGCCGGCCGTGCCCTTGAAGCGTTCGGCGATCTCCAGCATGCGTTCGGTGGCGGTGCCGCCGGCCTTGGGCGCGCGGTTGAGCACGACATCCTCGCAGGCCTCGCGCAGATCAGGCTCGATCGTATCGTAGACGGCGAGCTGGCCGGCATTGACGATGCCCATGTCCATGCCGCGCTGGATGGCATGGTAAAGGAATACGGCATGCATGGCCTCGCGCACCGGCTCGTTGCCACGGAACGAGAAAGACAGGTTCGACACGCCGCCGGAAATGTGGACATGCGGCAGCGTGGCGGTGATCTCGCCGGCCGCCTCGATGAAGTCGACGCCGTAATTGTCGTGCTCCTCGATGCCCGTGGCGATGGCGAACACGTTGGGATCGAAGACGATGTCCTCGGGCGGGAAGCCGGCCTGCTCGGTGAGGAGCTTGTAGGCGCGGGTGCAGATCTCGACCTTGCGCGCCTTGGTGTCGGCCTGGCCGTCCTCGTCGAAGGCCATAACGACGACGGCGGCGCCATAGGCGCGGACCAGCCTGGCATGATGCAGGAAGGCTTCTTCGCCCTCCTTCATCGAGATGGAGTTGACCAGCGGCTTGCCCTGCACGCATTTCAAGCCGGCTTCGATGATCTCCCACTTCGAACTGTCGACCATGACAGGAATGCGGGCGATGTCCGGCTCGGCGGCGATCAGGTTGAGGTATTCGACCATGGCCTTCTTCGAATCGATCAGACCCTCGTCCATGTTGATGTCGATGATCTGCGCGCCGTTGGCGACCTGGTCGCGGGCGACGTCGAGCGCGGCGACATAGTCGCCCGCCGTGATCAGTTTCCGGAACTTGGCCGAGCCGGTGACATTGGTTCGCTCGCCGACATTGACGAAGGGGATCTCGTCGGTGAGCGTGAATGGCTCCAGCCCGGACAGGCGCATCCTGAGCTCAATGTCCGGAATGGCGCGCGGCGGATACTTCCGCACCGCCTCGGCGATGGCGCGGATGTGCTCCGGCGTCGAGCCGCAGCAGCCGCCGACGACATTGACCAGTCCCTCACGCGCGAAATCCTCGATCTGGGCGGCCATGAAGTCCGGGCTTTCGTCATACCGGCCGAATTCGTTGGGCAGGCCGGCATTCGGATAAGCGCAGACAAAGGTGTCGGCGACACCGGATATTTCGGCCAGATGCGCTCGCATGGCGTTGGCGCCGAGCGCGCAGTTGAGGCCGATGGTGAAGGGGTTGGCATGGCGCACCGAATGCCAGAAGGCGGTCGGCGTCTGGCCCGACAGCGTGCGGCCGGAGAGGTCCGTGATGGTGCCCGAAATCATCACGGGCAGGCGCACGCCCTTCTCGATGAAGATCTCTTCCGCCGCGAAGATCGCCGCCTTGGCGTTCAGCGTGTCGAAGATGGTCTCGATCAGGATGATGTCGGCGCCGCCATCGATCAACCCGCGCAGCTGCTCGCCATAGGCGAGGCGCAAATCGTCGAAGGTCACGGCGCGATAGCCGGGATTGTTGACGTCGGGCGACATCGAGGCGGTGCGGTTGGTCGGCCCGAGCGCTCCGGCGACAAACCTTCGCTTGCCGTCCTGCTGCTCGGCCCGAACAGCGGCGCGCCTGACCAGCCGCGCGCCATCGCGGTTCAGCGCATAGACGGCATCTTCCATGCCGTAGTCGGCCTGGGCGATCGAGGTCGAGGAGAAAGTATTGGTCTCCAGGATGTCGGCGCCTGCGATGGCGTATTGATAATGGATCTCCTCGATCGCCCCGGGCTGGGTCAGGATCAGGAGATCGTTGTTGCCCTGCTGATGGCAGGCGCAGCCGGCGAAAGCCTCGCCGCGGAATTGGTCCTCGTTAAACCCGAGGCCCTGGATCTGCGTGCCCATGGCGCCGTCGAGGATGAGAATGCGCTCGCGTGCCGCCGCTGTCAGCGCGGCAAGCACTTCCGAGCCGTCCGGTTTTGCCGCGACGGGGCCGAACAATGCGTCCAGCGAGGCAGAATTCTGCGACATTTTTTATCCCTTTGGCGACAGGCCTTTTCATGGCACATAAGGATATCTTTATGTCAATATACGACAGATGCGCGTGATTGTCACCCACCCAACGCGAAGGCGGGTCCGTGGCGCCGGTTTTCCGACGGACCTACGCTCTGTCGACGCTCGCCAGGAAGCGGGCGAAGATCGGATCGAAGCGATCGGGCGAATCCCAGAACGGCGCGTGGCCGGATTTGTCGAGCAGATGCGCCTTGCCTTCCCATAGATTGGAGAATTTCACAGCCGAGACGAAATCGGTGTTGACGAATGGCTCGTCGATGCCGTTCAGAACGGCGATCGGCGGCGTCTTGCCGGCCACGATCTCGCGCTGGTTCCGGCCAGTGCCGGCCGCGAACTTTTCGAACATCAGGCGCCGCGCCCGTGCATCGGTGCGCGCCACCGTGTCGATGAGAAACGGCTCGAACGGCTCGCCGCAAGTGCTGCGCGCATAGGCCTCCACGTCGGCGCCGGTGAAGGTCTCCTGCCCGGCGAGATGCATATGCGGGCTCGGCTTGAATCCGCTGCCGACCTCCTCGGGCGAGACAGGCGGCGTGCCGGTGATCATCAAGCCAAGCAGGCCGGGAAAGCGGTCGATCATCTCAAGCCCGATATGGCCGCCGAGCGACCAGCCGAAGACGATGGCCTTGTCGATGCCGAGCAGCCCGAGCACTTCGGTCATGGCATCGGCATAGCCTTCCATGCTGTAGGAACGCTCTGGATCGATCGCATCGCCGGACGCTCCATGGCCGGGCAGGTCGGGAGCGATGAGGTGATATCGCTCGCCCAACGGGCCGTCCAACTGGTTGCGGAAAACGGCACTGGAAGATGAATTGCCGTGGATCAGCATGACAGCGGTTCCCTGGCCGCTGGTCTCACGCACCGCAATCTTGCCGTGGCTGGTTTCAAGGGTCTTCTGCGAGATCGTCATTGTCCGCTCCGTCGGGAATTGCCCTGTTTTAATGCAGTTGCGCAGCAAAGCGCCACGGCTTCCATACCTTTGCGGGAACCTTGTTCCCGGCCAGGTTGCGTTGAAAAATCCTTTTCAAATAAGAACAATTATGCGTAGATTGTCAATTATCCAACTCCCGATGAACGGGAGGAAAACAGGGAACAGCACGATGAAGCCCAAATCCGCCGCAAGTCGAATCCGCCATATGCTGATGAGCACGACGTTGATCGGCATGTTTGCCGCATCAGCCGCCCCCGCCTTTGCCGACGTCGTCAAGATCGGCGTGCTTGCGCCGCTCACCGGCCCTGCCGCGGCGGACGGCCAGGAATTCCAGCGCGGCGTGCAGATGGCCATCGACGAAGCGAACGCAGCCGGCGGCGTTGCCGGAGATACGTTCGAACTGGTGGTCGGCGACGTCAAGGATCAATCCGCCGGCAACGTCACCAGCGCCGTCGAACGCCTGCTTGGCGATCCGGGCGTGCACTTCATGCTGACCGGCTATGCCAGCCTGACCAATTTCGAGATCGACAACATGGCCGAGGCGGAAATGCCCTACATGCTGGCGGCCACCTCGCAGCAGACCAGGGACATCATCGCGCCGAGCCCCGACAAATACATGTGCTGCTGGTCACTGACGCCTTCCTTCGACGCCTACAACACCGACGTCACCCTGTTCGTCGAGAAGCTCGCGGCCGACGGCAAGATCACCCTGCCGACCAAGAAGGTCGCCATCATCTCGTCCGACAATGCCTATTCGAAGACCATCTCCGAAGGCATGAAGAAGACGTTCAAGGAGAAGGGCTGGACCATCACCGTCGACGAGATCGTACCCTTCGGCGAAGTGACCGACTGGCGTTCGATCCTCGCCAAGGTGCGCGAGAACGTTCCCGATGTCGTCATCAACACCGACTATCTGCCGGGCAATTCGGCGTCGTTCCTCAACCAGTTCCTCGAGCAGCCGACCAAGAGCCTCGTCTTCCTGCAATACGCGCCGAGCGTTCCGGAATTCGTCGAGCTGACCGGCAAGAAATCGGATGGCGTCATCTACAACCTGCTCGGCGGCGCGCTGACGACGCCGAAGAACCCGCGCGCCGATGAGGTGGCAGCCAAGTTCAAGGCAAAATACGGCGTCGAGAGCGGCACCTACGGCGTCGGCCTCTACGAAATGACCAATGTCTATTTCGACGCGGTCAAGAAGGTCGGCGGCGCATCCGACCATGCGGCGATCATGAAGGCGCTGTCGGAGACGGACAAGCAGGTCGCGGAAGGGCGGCTGAAATTCGATCCCGCCACCCACCTTGCCACGCAGGGCGACGACTATATTCCGATCACCTTCTTCCAGATCTGGGATGGCCAGCGCACGCTGATCTCACCGGAGAAATATGCCACCGGCGCCTTCAAGCTCCAGCCCTGGATGAAGTAGGGAATGGCCCTGCTTGAACTGGACGACGTGTCGAAGGCCTTCGGTTCGCTGAAGGCCGTCGATGGCGTGTCGTTCAAGGTCGAGGCCGGCGAGATCTTCGGTATCGCCGGCCCGAACGGCAGCGGCAAGAGCACGCTGTTCAACATCATCACCGGCATCCCGTTCGGGCCCGACCGGGGCCAGATCCGCTTTGACGGCATTGCCATAAACGGCAAATCGGGACACGCCATCGCGCGCCTCGGCCTTGCCCGGACCTTTCAGCGCGAGACCAGCTTCGACGGGCTGACCGTGTTCGAGAACGCGCTGATCGGCGCCAGCTACGGCAAGCAGGAAAAGACAGCGGCCACGGCCCGCAATGCCGCCGCCGAGGCGCTGGAGTTCGTCGGCCTTGGATCCCAGTCGTTCGGCCGGCTTGCCGGCGAATTGTCCGTGTTCGAGCGCAAATGCCTGATGCTTGCCACGGCGATCGCCATGCAGCCACGCATGCTCTTGCTCGACGAGCCGGCATCGAGCCTGACCAAACCCGAGATCGAGACGTCGATCGGCCTGATCCGCCGCACCGCCGAACGCGGCATCACCATCCTGTTGATCGAGCACGTGCTGACTTTCCTGATGAGCCTTTCGCAGCATCTGCTGGTGCTCAACAATGGCCGCGTCCTGGCCGCCGGCGATCCGGCAGGCGTGATCGCCGATCCGCACGTCATCGAGGCCTATCTCGGCACGAGGAGGTCGGCGGCGTGAATCCCATTCTCAGCGTCGAAGGCGTCACCGCCGGCTATGGCCGCGTCACCGTGCTGCACGATATCTCGCTGGAGGCCGGCCGTTTCGGCAATGTCGGCCTGTTCGGCCCCAACGGCCATGGCAAGACGACGCTGCTGCGTGCGATCTCCGGGCTTCTGCAGCCGAAGAGCGGCCGCATCCTGTTCGACGGGCAAGACATTGTCGGCCACAGCGCACGCGCCATCGTCGGCGCCGGCCTGATCCATGTACCGCAAGGCAACCGGCTGTTTCCCGATCTCTCGATCGCCGACTGCATGGCGCTCGGCGCCTATTCGCCGCGGGCCCGGCCGCATGAGGCGGAAAACCGCGAAAAGGTGGTCAAGCTGTTCCCGAAACTGGCGGAACGCTGGCGCCAGCGCGTGCGCACGCTGTCGGGCGGCGAGCGCCAGATGGTGTCGATCGGCACGGCGCTGATGAGCCATCCGCGCCTGCTGATCCTCGACGAGCCGACGCTGGGGCTGGCGCCCAAGATCAAGGACGAGCTCTGCGCCTCCGTCATGGACATTTCGCGCGGCGGCGTACCGCTCATCGTCGTCGAGCAGGACATCGAATTCCTGCTGGAACTGACGCAGCAACTCTACCTCGTCAACCATGGCGCCGTTGCGACCGAGATCAAGCCGGGCGAAAGCCTCGACCACGGCGAGATCATGTCGATGTATTTTGGCCATTAGGAAAATCCGAAGATGAGCGCATTGGCGGAAATCCTGTTCGGCGGCCTGTTCCAGGGCTCGCTCTACGCCATGATGGCGGTCGGGCTGGCTCTGGTCTGGACGACGATCGGCGTGTTCAATTTCAGCCATGGCGTGTTCATGATGCTGGGCGCCTACATCGCCTGGCAGTTGGTCGAACTCGGCCTGCCGGCGGCGGTCGCCTTTCCCATAGCCGTCGTCGTCATGGCCGGCGTCGGCTGGATCCTGCAGGCGAGTGTCGTGCGGCCGCTGATCGGCCGACCCAACATCGTGCTGGTCGTCGTCATCACCACGCTGGCAGCCGGGTCGCTGATCGAGAACGGCGCGCTGACCATCTGGGGACCGCGCTCGAAGCAGATCCCGGCGCTGATCACCGGCAACACCACCATCGGCGGCGTCGGCGTCTCCCTGCACCAGATCGCCATCATCGTCATCACGCCGCTGATCCTGGCCGCACTTTGGATGTTCCTCAACCGCACGCGGCTCGGGCTGGCGCTGCGCGCCGTGGCGCAGAATGAAGATGCCAGCCATCTGGTCGGGCTGAACGTCACCGCGCTCTATGGGCTGGCCTTCGCCATTGCCGCGTCGCTTGCAGGCCTCGCCGGCATCTTCATGGGCGGCTATCGTTTCATGTCGCCGGTGATGGGCAGCGACCCGCTGCTCAAGGCGCTGATCGTCGTCGTCTTCGGCGGCATATCGAGCATCTCGGGACCGATCTTCGCCGCCTATCTGATCGGCTTCTTCGAGGCCGCCTGCAGCTATTATTTCGGCCTGTACTGGACGCCGGCGCTGCTGTTCGGCGTGCTGATCCTGACCCTGATGGTGCGCCCCGAGGGCATCTTTGCCAGCCGCTCCCGAGGCCTAGCATGACCGATACGACATCGCCGGTTACCCTTAGCCACACAGCGGCGGCAACCCCGATTGCTCCCGGCCGTACGCCGTGGAAGCAGGAGGCCATCGGCTTCGTGCTCGGCTTCGCCTTGCTGGCACTGCTGCCGTTGATCTTCGGCGACACCTATGCCCGTCACATCCTGATCATGGTCTTCATCTATGCGATCGTCGCCTCGAACTGGGACCTCAGCCTCGGCTATGGCGGCGTCTTCAATTTCGGCCATCTGGCGCTGTTCGGCATCGGCGTCTATGCCTACAGCCTGCTCACCAAGCTGGCCGAATTCGATCCGTGGATCGCACTGTTTGCCAGCGGTGTCATCGCCACCCTGGCGGCGGTCCTGGTGACCATCCCGATCCTGCGGCTGAAGGGCATCTACATCATCCTGGTCACTTTCGGCTTCGCGCAGCTGGTGATGCAGGTGATCATCAGCCAGTCCGCCATCACCGGCGGCACGCAAGGGTTGGTGCGCATTCCCGGGCTATACGTGTTCGACCACAACATGGTCCGTGACGGCAAATCAGCCTATTTCTACATCGCGCTGGCGCTGCTGGTGGCGAGCACCCTATTCCTGCGCGTGTTCGTGCGCTCACGCACCGGGGCCAGCATCGTCGCCTTGCGCGACAATGAGGAATACGCCATCAGCCGCGGCGTCTCGATCGTGCGCCAGCGCATGCTGACGCTTGCCGCGAGCGCCTTCTTCACCGGCATCGCCGGCGCCTTCTACGCCGCCTACCAGCGCAATGCCTCGATCGACGTCTTCGGCATGAGCCTTGCGACCATCATCCTGTCGATGGTGCTGCTTGGCGGCACCAGCACTATTTACGGCGCCATCATCGCCTCTTTCGTGCTGACGATCTTCGCCGAATGGATGGCCGATTTCGGCGCGTGGCGGCCGATGATCACGGCGGTGCTGATCATCGGCGTGATGCTGGCCTACCCGAGCGGCCTGGTCGGCATGATCAAGGCTTCATGGGGCGCCGTCGCCGGACGCCTGAAGCGCCCGGCCTGACCGTTTCGGACTGGCGGCTCCGCCTCAGCGGATGCCGCACCAGTCGATGACCGAAGCGGCGATCACCTTGGCGGTCTCGACCACCGATTCGACTTCGACATACTCGTCGGAACCGTGAAAGCCGTCGCCTGACGGGCCGAAAATGACACCGTCGACGCCGGCGCCGGCATAGTGCGCGGCATCGCACACGGCGACGAAGCCACGCGCCTGCGGCGCCTTGCCGACCATGGCCTTGCGCTTCATCAGCGATCTCACCAGCGGATGGTCGACCGGCGTGTTCATCGGCGGAAAATGCAGCCCGCCGAGCTCCCATTGGATCGCAGGCGGGTTGTCGCGCAGCCACGCATCGGTCTGCGCGAAATGGTGGACGAACGCCTCGAAATCGCGGCGGTAGTCGGCCGAATTCTCGTCGGGCAGGAATTTCATGTCGAGATCGAGCACCGCGACATCGGGAATGATGGCCGGGTTGGTCATGACGGTCGGCAGGCCGTGCTCGCCAAGGCCGGTGCCGCCATGCATGACGCCGATGTTGATGGTGTTCATGCCGAGCGGCAGCAGCGGATGGGATTTTGCTCGCGTCCGGTCCAGCTCATACTGGCGCACGGCGGCAATGAAGCGGGCGGCGATCTCGATCGCATTGACGCCCGGCTCCAGCCGGTCCTTGTCGTGGCGCTGCGGATAGATCTCGTTGTAGCGCAGCGCCGAATGGGCGTTGCGGCCACGGATCGTCACCCGCGCCCATTCCAGCCCGCCTTCGACCGGCAGGACATCGCCCCAGGTCGGTTCGGCGACCAGCACCGCCTTGGCGAGCTTGCCCTTCTTCACCGCGTCCATGGCGCCGAAGCCGCCGGCTTCCTCATCGACGACCGAGTGGATGGCGAGCCGGCCCTGCAGCGTGATGCCCGCCTTGCGGATCGCGCGCGCGGCGGCGATGCAAGCGGCGACGCCGCCCTTCATGTCGACGGCACCGCGGCCATAGAGCCGGCCATTGGTGATTTCGCCGCCGAACGGATCGACCGACCAGTCCTTCATCGCGCCGACCGGCACGACGTCGATATGGCCGCACAGGATCAGGCTGCGGCTCTCGTCTCCCGCCCATTCGCCGACCAGATTGGGCCGCCCGGGCAAGGCATCCCATTGCTCTGTCCTGAACCCGTCCTGCTTGAGGATCGGTTCGAGCAGCGCCTGGACATCCGCCTCGCGGTTGATCGCCGGATTGGGCTCGAATTTGGGGTTGACCGAAGGGATGCGGACCATGTCGCGGGTCAGGCCGATCAACCAGTCGCGATCGGTCTCGATCTCAGCCTGCACGGCGTCGATGATGGTCTGGTTGTCGGGCATTGTCGCTTCCTTTTCTGCGTCGCGGCGCTTTGCATCGCTGCACTGGGCGCAACGACACTACTTCCTTGTGGTTTTGGATTTGGCGGCGTCGTCGGCCGATGACGATAGGACGGTATCGAGCGTGACCGCATTGGCGCTGCGGATCTTCTCGATGTCCTCGATGCGCTTGCGCACCCCGGCGCCATGGCCCTCCAGCGCGTGGGCAAAGACGGTTTCCATCTGGGCAACGGCCGTCGCCAGCGTGTCGAACGGCGAGTTGGCGTCGATCGCCGCGACCATGGTCAGGTCCGCTATGTCAGATATCGGCGACAGCCAGACGTCGGTGAACAGCAGGATGGAGACGCCGCGCTCCTTGGCCTGCTGGGCAAAGCTCACCACGTCCGACTGGTAGCGCCGGTAATCGAACACGACGAGGAGGTCGCGCTTGCCAAGGTCGATCAACAGGTCGAAATCGGCGGGACTCAACGAACCGATGTCGCGCACGCCGGAGCGGAACTGCAGGAGATAGCCGGCCAGCATGGAGGCGATATGCCGGCTGAACCGGCCGCCCAGCAGCACGACCTGGCCCTTGCTCTCGAGCAGCATGTTGACAGCGCGCGTGTAGGCCTGCACCGGCACAGCCGTGCGCGTACGCTCCAGGCTGTCGGAAACCGAATGGAAATAGGCAAGTGCGGTGCCTTCGCTGGAGCCGCCCGGACGCTTGGCTTCCATCATCAAAAGCGGCGAATGCAGCCTGGATTCGACTTCGGTTAGCAGGCGTGCCTGGAAATCGGCAAAGCCGACATAGCCAAGCTTGGTCATCAGCCGCGTCACGCTCGGGTCGCTGACGCCGGCGCGCCGTGCCAGCCGGGTTGCGGTGCCCAGCCCCGACATCGGGTAATCGGCGAGCAGGACCTGGACGATCTTCTCTTCCGCGGAGGTGAACGCCACGGTCGTGTTGGCCAGTTCTTCGCGGATCGACATGGTCATCGCCTATCGCTGACGGAAGATGATTATCTTACAATTTTGTGAAATGGTGTCAAATCTGGAAAAAGTTTTACAGGATTGAATCTAGCCGCGTAGATCGCCCGCATCCGCCAGAATCCAATCCTTGCTCACTGCCATATGCACTTTCGATCTCGCTTGAGTATCTTGGCGGCGAGCCTGGTTCTCACGGACCCCGTTCCGGGGCCGGTTGTTACGGACGTGAAGTGAGGGTCATAACCTCAATCCAAAACCCCATCAAAGCGTCATTGGTGAACTGGTGCCCGCCGAACACGGATCGTGACAAAGCTGAACTGGCATTCGAACTTTTTCGCCAGTTGATGCATCTTAAGCCCATGGGCTACGAAACTCATATCGTGCCGAGTGATGCCGAACTGGCCCTTGCCGCTCGGGGCGGCGATTGTGGTTGCCTCGGCCTGCTGCTGGAACGTCATCGCGCACGGCTCTATGCGATAGCGCTGAACATGCTCGGCTATGGGTCGGACGCCGAAGATGCTGTGCATGAGACTTTCCTGATCGCGCTGAGGCGCATCGGCGAACTCAAGGATCCGCAAGCCGTCGGTGGCTGGCTTCGCACTGTGTTGCACCGCTGTTGCCTGCAACAATTGCGTCGAAGACGACGCGAGATCTTGACCGCCGACATTCCAGACCGCCCAGACGAACGCGCAAGCATTGAGGAGCGGCTGGAGAAAGTCGCGCTTCGCGAATGGGTTTGGGACGCCCTACGCAAGCTTCCCGAGCCGCTGCAGGCTACCGCCATGTTGCGCTATTTCGGAAGCTATCAGTCTTACGAGGAACTGGCCGCCATTCTGGGTGTCCCGATTGGGACGGTTCGCAGTCGTTTGTCGCAAGCCAAACGCAAGCTTGCCGAGATGCTGCTGGAAACGGCGGGCCTTGCCGACACAGAGGCTCGCTCGCAGTCTCGCGAGCGCCAGCGATTCTACTCCGAAATTTTCAATGGGCTCAACCAGCATGGCGAGCGTGACCGCTTCCTTGGGCACTTTGCAGAGGACCTGCATCTTGTCCGCGGGACGAGCAAACCAGTGCTGGGTCGCTCATTCCTTGCCTGGGAAGTCGACGCCGACACGGAAGCCGGCGTCCGCCTGGAACCGCAGCGCATTCTCAGCGCCAGCCAGGTCACTGTGATCGAGGGACTATTCGTCAATCCGCCGGAAGACCCTTTCCACTGCCCGCCGGGTGTCGTCCTGGTGATCTTTCAGCGAGACGGCAAGGCCCGACGCTTGCATCTTCATCTTTCGCCGCGTCCGCCTAGAATCGACGACGACTGATCGAACTTTTTCTCCCGTCCGTGACTCCTTACAGCACGCGGGCATCATCTGGCCCGGACGCAAATGGTTCCAAAGAGGAGAGAGATCATGTTCGCCTTCGCAGTTTCCCATGTTGCTTCCATCGCACACCACGGCGAGCTCGGGCCCAGCCGCTCGCGCCGCCTCCTTCACACGGCGTTCGCATCGACTGTCGTCTGCGCCACATTGTTGTCATCAGGCTTAGGCTGGGCCGGTCAGGCTGAGGTCGACGCCACCTATAAGGACGTCGAGCGGACGCTCGGCTCGGTGCCGACCTTTCTCCATCAGGTTTCAAAAGCAGCGCTGCCGGGCGCCTGGGCAGAGGTGAAGGCTCTGCAGTTCTCCAGCGAAACCGCCCTGCCGCCGAAGGTCAAGGCTCTGATCTCGCTCGCCGTCTCCGCACAAATTCCCTGCCAGTATTGCATCTGGGAAGACACCGAGAGCGCAAAACAGGCGGGCGCAACGGAGGACGAGATCGAAGAGGCCGTCGCTATCGCCGCTCTGTCACGGCACTGGAGCACGATCTTCAACGGCATGCAGGTCGACTTTGAGACCTTCAAGAAGGATCTCGGCGGCGACGCTCAGGCTGCCGCGCCTGCCAAGTAGCGCGAGCCTTGTCGGCACATTGTCGGGATTGGGGCCAGGCCGCGGCAACCGTCGTCGGCATCCGCGGACCGGAATAGGGAGTGGAATTCTCATTTTACAGGGAGGTAAAGATGCCAGTAGTCTTCGGAGAAACCGTCAGCACAGTCAAAGATATCGTGTCCGTGCTAAAGAAACACGGTGACGCGGTGCGTGGCACCTATCGTGCCCGCTACCGCTTCGACCCGCAATCAGGCGATCCTTACACAACACCGCTACTGGAGCGACCGGCGAGCCTCAAGGACAATTCGCCGACCGCCGTCTTTCCCTGGGAGCAGATCTTTGCCGCGGCGGCTGTGTGCGCCGGCTCGGATTATCCGATGCTGGCAGCGCATGCGGGGGTCGATCTTCGTTCGGTCGATTTCATCGCGGAAGGCGTGTTCGACCCGCGTGGCGAGTTCGACGGACTTGATGGGCTCACGGCGCCCGTGGACGCCCGGCATTGCTACGTGTCCCTGCACCTCAGCGCGACCGTGTGTTCTTCGGCGCCCCGCGCCGATCTGGAGAAAATTCATGAGCGCGCGATCTCGCACAACATGGTGCTTGGCGCCCTTAGAGGAATTCCCATGACCAGCGAATTGGTGATTCACCAGGCGTGATCCTTGTCGCAGAACTCGCCCGCTGGGCGGTCTGTGGCTTAGTCCCGCCGGTTGCGGCCGGCGGGCCAAATGTGCCTCGTGCACGTTTGCGCCACCACGATCCTGGCAATTTCGCGGGGCGATCTGCTCGAAAGGCAACGGATGGCGGCCGACAGCAACGAGCCGACTGCCCGCTGCAGTAGCGCGCTGCTCGCCAAGTGTTATAGCGCGGAAGGGTTCGGCATTGCGAACCCCGTGACCGCCCCGGCCATCGATATGGCGCAACACATTTCGATACTGGATCGAACGGTGCTTTCGCCCTCTATTTGAAACTGGCGATGGGCAGGAATTTCACCGCGGAGCCGGTGAAGCGGCGGTGATCGGACGTCCGTCCCCGCGGTTGGAATCCATCGAGATAGACATGCTCCGGCGCCGTGCGGATGAAATTGGCGGCAATCATGGGCGCCCCTGTTGATGCGGCCCCACCGGTAATAGCGCGATCTGCCTCGGAATCGGGGCGCCGCTGGACACGATCGGCCTTGGGGTTCGTCCTGACGCGATCTTCTGGCTTTGACGCCGGCGCCGCGATCCGCTCGCCGGCCAGCCCGTCGTCGGGGTGATGCATGGCCAGCAAGACACCGATGGCATCGCCAGATTTGGCTGCTTCCAACTGGCGCGTCGGGCTTGACTGGCTTTCCGGCCGCCATGTCGGCAATGGGACGTTGAGCGCCATCATCTCCGGCGCGACGCTCGTGGCAGCGGCATCGGCATTCGCGGCGTCCGGCTTGGCAACGGCCAGCTCGGCCTGCGCCGTGGACGCGCCGGCGATTGCCAACGGTGCGGTTTCCGGGGTGGGAACGGGTGCCGTGAACTCGGCGCGCGGTGCGAAGGCCGGCAGCGGCACTGAGCCCGGCGCCATCGCCATGACGATCGCTTCAGGCGTCTTCCCCTTCTGCCCGGCAAGCGGTTCTTCGCCTGGATCGCTGCCAGCAATCTGGATGTCCGCCCGCTGGGCATCCTGCGGCGGCACGATAGCGATACCCTGTCCGGCCGGTCTGGGTTCGACGGACCTCGCCGGTTTGCGTGGCGCCGGCACCGCTTCGGCGACATCATCGGACTCGTCTGCGCCGCCCCCGCCCAAGAGCGTCGCCAGCAGGCCACGCGGCCTGCGTTGGCCGCCGTCGACGCTTGCCAGCTCGATGTTGGGCGTGCCGGCGCCCTTGCGCGATTTGTAGGCGGCAAACGCCTGCTCATAGCCGGGCAGCGGTTTGCCGTCGCTCGGCACATGCAGTGTGTTGCCGTTCGGAAATACCTTGGCGAGTTCCTGGCGGCTGATGCCCGGCCAATGCCGCACATTGCCGACATCCATGTGTATGAAAGGCGAACCGGAGGTGGGATAATAACCCACGCCGCCGCCCTGCATTTTGAGGCCGATGTCGCGCAGTTTCTTCAGCGGCACATCCGGCAGGAAGAAGTCCATCGCGCGGCCAACCATGTGTTGGCTCTCCCGGGCCACACCCTTCGAGCGGCTGCGCAGCATGGCGTTCGTCGCCGGCGAACGATAGGCGCTGACCACATGGATATAGGCTGTCGAGCCGCTGGCGCGATAGGCCTGCCAGACAAGATCGAGCAGGCGCGGATCCATCTTCGTCGGTTCGTTGCGACGCCAGTCGCGCAGCATGAGATTGATCTTCTTCAATCCCGCCGGATCATAGCGCCCATTGCGCTTGAAGACGATTTCAGCCTTCTCGCCCGTATGGAGATGTTGAATCCTCAAAGCACGCGTCTCCGCGAACGCGCCGGTAGCGCACAGGCAAAGGAACGCTGCGATGATAGCAGGCAGGGTCCAAAGACGGGAAGCACCGGGGGCGTTTTGCACGTTTTCGCTCACGTTCATGCCTTGCACGTTCTTTTGTTTCGGGCGATTTAGATTTCCGCCCAGATCAGGAGCCTTTCGGCCCTCTTCCTGACAAGCATGGGTCTGACCGGCGAAGACGGACATCCATGCCACAATACGTCATGTCGATGAATAGCATCTTGGTTAATGAATCGTGTCTTGCCGGGATGCGCTTCGGCTGGATTTGCCTGTGGCAGCCATTTTCTGAAGCAATGAACCGCTGACAGGGTCTGCCGGCACGAGAGCCGCGCCATCCCATGTACCCGCCTCGCCCTCGCAAATGCAGAGGACGATCGTGCGGCAACAGGGATGTTGGAAACTGGTGCTGCGAGAGAGGATTGAACTCTCGACCTCTCCCTTACCAAGGGAGTGCTCTACCACTGAGCTACCGCAGCCGCTGATGGCGGGGCTTCTGCCATATCGAACCGGCAAGCGCAAGGCCAAGTGCAACGCTTCTGTGAAAGGCTTTGCCGGATGGCTTTTAATGACATGGCAGTGCCACAATGTTGGCTATCCCTGAACAGCAAGCTGGTGGGTCGCCGGCGGGGATGGGGCGATGGACGACAAGACAATTCCAGTGAAAAAGGATGGTCCACCGAAAAGCAGCGCAACAATCCGCAAGGATCGGCTCGCCGAGCAATTGCGCGCCAATCTGCAGAAGCGCAAGGCGCAGTCGCGCTCGCGGCGGACCGGCGAGGCCGACCTGCGCCCGGACGGGCTCGCTGCATCGAAGAAAATACAAAAAGATTAACTCAAATAGGTCACTCTTGGCCTGGGGTGGGCGAAATCCTATTTCTTGAACCAGATTGGCCAATGGTCTAGACGGGCCGCTACTCAAACGATTGAACCGGCCCTTTTTTGGCCGAGAGGGACGTTCTTCCATGGATCGCATCAGAATTGTCGGGGGCAACAAGCTCTCCGGAAGCATTCCGATCTCGGGCGCGAAAAACGCGGCGCTGCCTTTGATGATCGCCTCGCTTTTGACCGATGACACGCTGACGCTGGAAAACGTGCCGCATCTGGCCGATGTTGAGCAGCTGATCCGCATCCTGGGCAATCACGGCGTCGATTATTCGGTCAATGGCCGCCGCGAGAAGCAGAATGAGGGCTATTCGCGCACCATCAACTTCTCCGCCCGCAACATCGTCGACACCACAGCGCCCTACGAGCTGGTGTCGAAGATGCGCGCCTCGTTCTGGGTGATCGGCCCGCTGCTGGCCCGCATGGGCGAAGCAAAAGTGTCGCTGCCGGGCGGTTGCGCCATCGGCACGCGGCCGGTCGATCTGTTCCTCGAGGGCCTCCAGGCGCTGGGCGCTGATATCGACGTCGACACCGGCTATGTCATCGCCAAGACCCGGAATGGCCGCCTTGTCGGCAACCGCTATATCTTCCCGAAGGTCTCGGTCGGCGCCACCCATGTGCTGATGATGGCCGCGGCACTCGCCAAGGGCGAGACGGTGCTGGAAAATGCCGCCTGCGAGCCCGAGATCGTCAACCTGGCCGAGTGCCTCAACGCCATGGGCGCGAAGATTTCCGGCGCCGGCACGCCAACCATTGCCATCGACGGCGTCGAATCGCTCTCCGGTGCGCGCGTGCGCGTCATTCCCGACCGCATCGAGACCGGCACCTATGCGATGGCCGTCGCCATGACCGGCGGCGACGTCGTGCTCGAAGGCGCGCGTGCGGACCTGCTGCAGACCGCACTGGACGTGATCGCCCAGACGGGTGCGGAGATCACGCCGACCAATTCCGGCATCCGGGTGAGGCGCAACGGCGCCGGCATTTCGCCGGTCGACGTGACGACAGCACCCTTCCCGGCCTTCCCGACCGATTTGCAGGCGCAGTTCATGGGCCTGATGACCATGGCCAAGGGTAAGTCGCGCATCACCGAGACGATCTTCGAGAACCGCTTCATGCATGTGCAGGAACTGGCGCGGCTCGGCGCTCACATCACGCTTTCGGGCCAGACGGCGATCGTCGACGGCGTGCCGAAGCTGAAGGGCGCGCCGGTCATGGCGACCGATCTTCGCGCCTCTGTCTCGCTGGTCATCGCCGGCCTGGCGGCGGAAGGCGAGACCACGGTCAACCGCGTCTACCACCTCGATCGCGGCTTCGAACGGCTGGAAGAAAAGCTGTCCAACTGCGGCGCGGTGATCGAACGGATTTCGGCGTAGCCCGCGACCTCGGCTCCTCTCTAGCAACGCAGGAGATTGGCGAAATCCTTCGCGGCAGCGTCCTTCTCCCCGTCACTATCCGGGGAGAAGTGCCCGGCAGGGCGATGAGGGGCAGCGCAGAGCTGCAGCTGTTGGTGCGGTTGCACCGATCGCCAAGACCGCCTAACAGAAGGCTGAACAATCAACCTTCAGGTGCGAAATCCGTATGACCGCCCTTAAGCTTATCGCGCTCGACGACCAGGATCTGAGCATCGTTTCGGCTCATGTCCAGGATGCCGTGCTGAAAGTCAGCGACCTCGAATTCCTCCCCGCGGCCAAGCGTTTCCTGCTGACCATGAACCGTTTCGTCTGGGAGGCAAAATCCGGCCTGTTTCGCCAGCATAATGAGCGACGGCAGGCCGTGCTGCATTTCGACCGCGTGCTCGGGGCCAAGACCAGCGGTATTGACCGCGACAAGCCTGCCGAAGTCCTGTCGCTGCTGGCGATCAGCTTCATCGAGATCAGCAAGCCGGCCGGCATCGTCGAGCTGATCTTCTCGGGCGGCGGTGCGATCATGCTCGACGTCGAGTGCATCGAGGCCCGTCTTGCCGACATCGGCGGGGCGTGGGAAGCCACCTCGCGCCCCATCCACAAGGCCTGAGCGTCCGATGGCCATCACGCTTCGTCAGTCCGATGCCGATTTCGAGCAACGTTTCGCCGCCTTCCTCACGACCAAGCGGGAGGTCTCCGCCGATGTCGATGCCGCGGTGCGCGACATCATCGCGCGCGTGCGCGCCGAGGGCGACGCGGCACTGATCGACTATACGCGGAAATTCGATCGCGCCGATTTGACCGGCCTCGGCATTGCCGTGTCTAAGGAAGACATCGCAACCGCCTACGAAACGGCCGACCCAAAGACGATCGAGGCGCTGGAGTTCGCGCGCGACCGCATCCGCTCGCATCATGAACGGCAGCGGCCGAAGGACGATCGCTATACAGATGCCGCCGGCGTCGAGCTCGGCTGGCGTTGGACGGCGATCGAGGCCGTCGGGCTCTATGTGCCGGGCGGTACGGCGAGCTATCCGAGCTCGGTGCTGATGAACGCCGTGCCGGCCAGAGTGGCCGGCGTCGAGCGCATCGTCATGGTCGTGCCGGCGCCGGGCGGCATCATCAATCCGCTGGTGCTGGTGGCAGCGGACATATCAGGCGTGTCCGAAATCTACCGCGTCGGCGGCGCGCAGGCGATCGCCGCCCTCGCCTATGGCACCGAGACAATCCGGCCGGTCGCCAAGATCGTCGGCCCGGGCAATGCCTATGTCGCGGCAGCCAAGCGCCAGGTTTTCGGCACCGTCGGCATCGACATGATCGCCGGGCCATCGGAAGTGCTTGTCGTGGCCGACGGCAGCAACGATCCGAACTGGATCGCTGCCGACCTGCTGGCCCAGGCAGAACACGACGCTTCGGCGCAGTCGATCCTGGTCACCGACGATCCGGCTTTCGGCATCGCGGTCGAACAGGCGGTCGAGCGCCAGTTGCAGAGCCTGCCACGCGCTGAAACGGCAGCGGCGAGCTGGCGCGATTTTGGTGCCGTGATCCAGGTGTCGGCCATCGACGCCGCGCTGCCGCTGGTCGATCGCATCGCCGCCGAACATGTCGAACTGGCCATCGACGACGCCGAGGGCTTCCTGTCGCGGATGCGCAATGCCGGTGCGGTCTTTCTCGGCCGCCACACGCCGGAAGCCATCGGCGACTATGTCGGCGGCTCCAACCATGTGCTGCCGACGGCGCGCTCGGCGCGTTTCTCGTCCGGCCTGTCCGTGCTCGATTTCGTCAAGCGCACGTCGATCCTCAAGCTTGGACCGGAGCAGTTGCGTATCTTGGCGCCGGCGGCGATTGCGCTGGCCAAGGCGGAGGGTCTTGACGCGCATGGACGCTCCGTCGCCATACGGTTGAACATGTAGGCGGCGATGTCTGGCCCCGATCAAACCCGCGCCAGGCTGATCGATGTCGAACTCGATGAATCGATCGGCCGGTCAACGCCGGATGTCGAGCATGAACGTGCAGTGGCGATCTTCGACCTGATCGAGGAGAACAGTTTCCAGCCCGTCAATGACAGCGGCGACGGCCCTTACCGGCTGAAACTGTCGCTGGCCGAGCAGCGGCTGGTGTTTGCCGTGGCGCGCGAGGATGGCACCGCCGTCGTCACCCATATCCTGTCGCTGACGCCGCTCCGGCGCATCGTCAAGGATTACTACATGATCTGCGAAAGCTACTACGACGCCATCCGCTCCTCGACGCCGAGCCATATCGAGGCGATCGACATGGGCCGCCGCGGCCTGCACAATGAAGGTTCGCAGACGCTGATGGACCGGCTGTCCGGCAAGATCGACATCGACTTCGATACGGCGCGCCGGCTGTTCACGCTGGTCTGCGTGCTGCACTGGCGGGGCTAGCCCTGTCGCCCGGCGCCCTGCCCCGTTCGATCCTGTTCCTGTGCGGCATGAATGCCGTGCGCTCGCCAATGGCGGAGCAGCTGGCGCGCCGGATGCTGCCCGCCACCGTCTTTGTCGCTTCGGCCGGCGTTCGCGCCGGCGAGCGCGATCCGTTCGTCGATGCGGTGCTGGCCGAAGAAGATCTCACGCTGGGCGAGCGCCACCCAAGGACGATGGACGATCTCGAGGACGACTATTTCGACCTCATCGTCACGCTGGCACCCGAAGCGCACCACGCCGCACTCGAACTCACCCGCTCGCTCGCCGTCGAGGTCGAATATTGGCCGACGCCGGACCCGACCGACGCCGGTGGCACGCGCGAACAGATCATGGCAGCGTACCGGGACGTCCGCGAGCGGCTGAAGGTGCGCATAGGCCGACGTTTCTTGCTTCCAGAGGCAAAAAACGCGACGGATTAAGCGTGTTCACAAGCGGACGATTATCATATAGGTTCCGCCGAAATTCCGGCCAGGGTGCTGGAACTACCATCCAAGCAAAGGTATCGAATGCCGAAGGAAGAAGTCCTCGAGTTTCCGGGTGTCGTGACGGAATTGTTGCCGAACGCGATGTTCCGGGTAAAGCTCGAAAACGAACACGAAATCATCGCCCATACGGCCGGCCGCATGCGCAAGAACCGCATCCGCGTGCTGACCGGCGACAAGGTTCTGGTCGAGATGACGCCATACGACCTGACCAAGGGCCGCATCACCTATCGTTTCAAGTAAGCAAAGCCCGACTGGTCCGCGATGAGCATTTTGCAGAAGCTGGTGCTTGCCTCGGGTTCGCCGCGCCGAATCGAGCTCTTGCAGCAGGCCGGCATCGAGCCGGACCGCGTGCTGCCGGCCGATATCGACGAGACGCCGCTGCGTGCCGAGCATCCGCGCTCGCTGGCCAAGCGGCTGTCGAAGGAAAAGGCCGAAAAGGCGTTTGCGTCACTGAAGACCGAAGCCGACTATGCGCCGGGTTTCGTGCTGGCCGCCGACACGGTGGTTGCCGTCGGGCGGCGCATCCTGCCCAAGGCAGAAACCCTCGACGACGCCGCCAACTGTCTCGGGCTGTTGTCGGGCCGTTCGCATCGGGTCTATTCCGGCATCTGCCTTATCACCCCGGGTGGCAAGCTGCGCCAGCGCCTGGTCGAGACGCGGGTGCGTTTCAAGCGGCTGCCGCGCGAAGAGATCGACGCCTATATCGCCTCGGGCGAATGGCGCGGCAAGGCGGGCGGCTACGCCGTCCAGGGCCTCGCCGGCGCCTTCGTCGTCAAGCTGGTCGGCTCCTACACCAACATCGTCGGGCTGCCGCTGTATGAGACCATCGCGCTGCTGAGCGGCGAAGGCTTCAAGGTGCATGGCGGCTGGCTGGCGGGAACCCGGCTGTGAATTCCGATCCCAAAGTCACGCCCTTGCGCCCAAAGCGCCCCTGTCCCGAATGCGGCAAGCCCTCGGCGCGCGACAGCTTTCCGTTCTGCTCGACGCGCTGCAAGGACATCGACCTCAACCGCTGGCTGAAGGGCGCCTATGTCATCAAGGCCCGCGATGACGAGGAAGAGACGGAACCCGACGCTCCGAAATGAGGTCGTCAGGCGGCCTCGGTCTTGCGCGCCACCCGCGCCCAGCCCGGCAGCCAGTCGCCGTGAGCGGCCAAGAGATCATCGACCAGTGACCAGATCTGGTCGAGATCGAGTTCGGCCGCGGTGTGCGGATCCATCATCGCCGCGTGGTAGATGTGCTCGCGGTTCTCGGTCATCAGAGCCCGCACCGTCAGTTCCTGCACGTTGATGTTGGTGCGGATCAGCGCGGTCAATTGCGGCGGCAGGTCGCCTATATAGGTCGGCTGGATGCCGGAGGCATCGACCAGGCACGGCACTTCGGCGGCGCAATCGCGGGGCAGCGAGGTGATGCACCCATTGTTGCGGACATTGCCGTAGATCACCGACGGCTCGCCGGTCCAGACTGAATTCATGATCGAGGAGGCATATTCCCGGGACTGCTCTACCTCGATGCGATCGGCCGAGCGATAGGCTTCAGCCTGCCCCTTCCAGCGCTCGATCTGTTCGATGCAGCGCTTGGGATATTCATCAAGCGGGATGCCGTACTTCTCAATCAGGTCCGGGCGGCCGTCCTTGATGAAATAGGGTGTGTATTCGGCGAAATGTTCCGAGCTCTCGGTGACGAAATAGCCGAGCCTGGTCAGCATCTCGTAGCGCACCTTGTTGGGACAGCGCGGGTTCCAGCCGGGCTTGGGCGCGCGGCCTTCGCGATAGGCGCGCACGAGATCTGGGTAGAGGTCGCGGTAGGAACCGTCCGGCTGGCGATGCTCGAACTTCAGATAGAACGCCATGTGGTTGATGCCGGCCGAGCGATAGCGGATCTCTTCGTAGGGAAGGTCGAGGTCTTCAGCCAGTTCCATTGCCGTGCCCTGCACCGAATGGCAGAGGCCGACCTGCCTGATCGCAGGGTATTTCTCTGCTATCGCCCAGGTGTTGATCGCCATCGGGTTGACATATTGCAGCATGATCGCCTGCGGGCAGACGGCGAGCATGTCTTCGCACACCTTCCACAGATGCGGCACGGTCCTTAAGCCCCGCATGATGCCGCCGACGCCGAGCGTGTCGGCGATCGTCTGGCGCAGGCCGTATTTCTTCGGCACCTCGAAGTCAGTGACGGTGCAGGGCTCGTAGCCGCCGATCTGGAAGGCGACGACGACGAAATCCGCGCCGGCCAGCGCCTTGCGCTGATCCGAATGGGTCTCGGTCTTCGCCTTGACGCCAAGCGTCGCGATCAGCTTGTTGACGACAATGGCGCTCTCTTCCAGCCGCTGCGGATTGATGTCCATCAGCGCGATCGTTGCGCCGGACAGCGACGGGCGCTGCAGCACGTCGCCGACAATGTTCTTCATGAACACCGTCGAGCCGGCGCCGATGAACGTGATCTTGGGATTTCTTGCCATGCTAACCTCCGGCATATGTTCAGGCCACATCGAAAGCGGCCCTGACGAGCCGTTCGGTGTAAGCGGTCTTGGGATTGGACAGGATGTCGTCGACGGGGCCCTGCTCGACGATCTTGCCGTTCTGCATGACGATCACGCGATGGCACAGCGCACGCACCACCTTGAGGTCGTGCGAGATGAAGAGGTAGCTGAGGCCGCGCTCGTCCTGCAGCTTGCGCAGGAGGTCGATGATCTGCGCCTGGACGGAGAGGTCCAGCGCCGATGTCGGCTCGTCGAGCAGGATGAATTCTGGTTCGAGCGCTATGGCGCGGGCGATCGCGATCCGTTGTCGCTGGCCGCCGGAGAATTCGTGCGGAAACCGCGACAGTATATCGCCCGGCATGCCGGCGCTGACCAGCGCGTCGCGCACCCGTTCGACCCGCTCGCGCCGCGTCGCCCCTATGCTGTTGACGATCAGCCCTTCCTCGATGATCTGGCCGATCGTCATGCGCGGGTTGAGCGAGGAGAACGGATCCTGGAAGACGATCTGCATGCGCGAGCGCAACGGCCGCATCTCGGCCCGCGACAGGCCGTGGATCGGCTTGCCGTCGAAACGGATCTCGCCGCGCTTGGCGTCGATCAACCGGAGCAGGGCCTGGCCGAAGGTGGTCTTGCCGGAGCCGGACTCGCCGACCAGCCCCAGCGTCTCATGACGACAGAGTTTCAGGCTGAGATCGTCGACGGCGACCAATTCGCGCCAGTCGGGTTTCAGAGCGGTGCCGTGGCGCAGCATGAATGAGACGCGCACGCCGCTGGCCTCGAGAATGGTGCCACAGCCCTCCGGCAGCGGCTTCGGCTGCCCGTGCGGCTCTGAAGCCAGCAGCCGCCTCGTATAGGGATGCCGCGGATCGGCGAACAGCCGTTCGGTGACGTTGTGCTCGCACATTTCGCCATGCTGCATGACATAGACGTAGTCGGAGAACTGGCGCACCACGGTGAGATCGTGGGTGATCAGGATCACTGCCATGCGCAGCTCTTTCTGCAGGCTGCGGATCAGGTTCAGGATCTGCGCCTGGACGGTGACATCGAGCGCCGTGGTCGGCTCATCGGCGATCAGCACGTCGGGATTGTTGGCCAGCGCCATGGCGATCATCACCCGCTGGCGTTGCCCGCCCGAGAGCTGATGCGGGTATTGTCTGAGCCGCGCGGCAGGATCGGGAATCTGCACGTGCTGCAGAAGTTCGAGCGCTCGCGCCCAAGCCTGTTTGCGGCTGACCTTACGATGCACCCGGATCGCCTCGACGATCTGGCTGCCGACCGTATAGATCGGGTTGAGCGAACTCATCGGCTCCTGGAAGATCATCGAGATGCGGTTGCCGCGCAGCTTGCGCCGGGCGCTCTCGGGAAATTTCAGGATGTTTTGCCCGTCATAACAGACGCTCGAGCCGGGCGACACCGTGGCGCGCCGCGACAGCAGGCCCATGACGGTGCGCGCCGTCACCGACTTGCCCGAACCGGATTCGCCGACGATGGCGATCGTCTCGCCGCGATAGAGCTGGAACGAGATGTCCTTGACCGCTTCGACGACGCCATGCTCCACCTTGAAGGCCACGGCGACGTTGCGGGCATCGATGATCGGCTGGTCCTGGCGTCCGTCATGGTCGTGACGGACGATCGGTGCGAAGGATTCGGCGAGCGCGACGGTCATCTCAGCACCTCAATAAGGGTCGACGGCGTCGCGCAGGCCGTCGCCAAGCGCGTTGAAGGCAAAGACGGTGACCAGCACAAAACCGACCGGCGACAGGATCCAGGGATAGGTGCCGATGACGGAATAGGTCGCGGTGTCCTGCAGCATCAGGCCCCACGAGATCAGCGGCGGCTTGACGGCGAAGCCGAGGAAACCGAGGAAGGATTCGAGCAGCACCACGGTCGGGATCGCCAGCGTCACGGCGACGATCACATGGCTCATCACATTGGGGAAGATGTGCTGCATGATGATGCGCCGGTCGGTGGCGCCGACCGCCATGGCGGCGCGCACATACTCGATCCGCGCCAGCGCCAGCGTCTTGCCGCGCACTTCGCGCGACATCTGCGCCCAGCCCAAGGCCGACATGACGATGATGACGAAAGCGAGGAAGACGTTGGTGGGAGCGGTGACCGGGATCAGTGTCGTCAGCGCCAGATAGAGCGGCAGCTGCGGGAAGGCGAGCACCAGTTCGACGAAGCGCTGCATCCAGACATCGAACCTGCCGCCGAAATAGCCGGAAACCATGCCGACGGTGGTGCCAATGACGGTGATGATGAAGACGACCGTCAGGGCGATCATCAGCGAGACGCGCGAGCCGTGGATGGCGCGCGACAGCACGTCACGGCCGAACTTGTCGGTGCCCAGGAAATGCACCGGCTGGCCGTCCAGCGAGCCGAACAGATGCCGGTCCGCCGGCAGCAGCCCAAACAGCTTGTAGGGCGCGCCATGCACGAAGAAACCGAGCAGCCTAGGATGATCATAGTCGGGGCCGACGACGGGCTGGAAAGTGACCGGATCGAGGTCCGCCGAATCGGCCAGCGCATAGACCCTCGGCCGTGCGGTGAAACCGCCGTCTCTGTCATGGAAGCTTGGCACCTGCGGCGGAGCGAAGCCGACATCCGTGACCTTCGGGTCCATTGGCGCGATGAATTCGGCTAATACGGCCATCACCAGCAGCAGCACGACGAGCCAGAGCCCGGCCATGCCGGTCCAGGAGCGCTTCAGCCGGCGCCAGACAAGCGCCATGTAGCTTTCGTTGCCATGCGCCGGTTTGGCGACGATGGGCCCTTCGGCAGGCAGCGGTGGAGGGGATGGATCGCGCGCCAGCATCTCAACGCTCCCCGAACTGGCGCACGCGCGGATCGAGCAGCACGAGCAGCATGTCGGCGATGATGTTGCCGACGATGAGCGTCGCCGACAGGACCATCATGAAGGTGGCAGTGACATAGACGTCGCCGACAGCCATGGAGCCGACGATCGCCGGGCCGACGGTCGGCAGTGCGAAGATGATCGCCGTCTCGATCTCGCCCGTCAGCATATAGGGTAGCACCACGCCCTGATACATGATGAGCGGATGCAGCGCGTTGGGCACGGCGTGGCGCATGACGACGGCAGCACCCGTCAGCCCCTTGGCCCTTGCCGTCTCGACATATTGCGCGTTCAGCGTATCGAGCAGATTGCCGCGCATGACGCGCATATTGTAGGCGAGGCCGCCGAAAGTGGCGATCGCCACCACCGGCCAGACATGTTTGACGAGGTCGACGAATTTGGCCCACGACCACGGCGCACCACCATATTGCGGCGTGAAGAATGAGCCGATCTCAGATACGTTGAACTGGAAGACCAGGAGATAGACGATGATCAGCGCCATCAGGAAGCGCGGCACCGTCATACCGAGGAAGGAGATGGCCGACAGTGTCGAGTCGATCCAGGTGTATTGCCTTGTCGCCGCCCATATGCCGAATGTGATGCCCAGCACCGAGGCCAGCAGATGGCAGACCAGCGCCAGAAGGAGCGTGCGCGGCAGGCGCTCTCCGACCACATCGGCGACCGGTTTGTTGTAGTACAGGCTGTAGCCGAAATCGCCTCGAGTGACGATGCCGACGATCCAGTTGAGATACTGCACGGGCAGCGGCTTATCGAGGCCATGCTCGATGCGATAGGCCTTTGCCTGCGCGTCGGCCTCGGCAAAGGAAGCTCCACCCTGGTTGATCGCCTGCGAGCGGATGTAGTCGGCATAGTCACCCGGCGGCGCCTGGATGATGGCAAAGGTGGCCAGGCTCAAAATGGCGAGGACCGGGATTGCCGACGCTATGCGCGTGAGCAGGAATCGCAGCATGGACGGTTCGTTTCCTTGTCTCGCCGATCGCGCCCTTGGTTGCGTCCGGAGGTTGGTTTGTCCGGCCGCGCCAGCGGCGCGGCCGGAGGTCTCTCAGTCAGGGAGGTAAACCTAATTCATCAGCCCCTTCTCTCCGGGTTTGCCGGGCAGCTCATCGGGGAACAATTCATATTTCGCCTGCTTGTCTGCGGCGACAAATACCCGTTCGCGGATGATCGAATCCTCGGCCCAGTTGAACATGAAGATCGGCGTGCCCTGCGGAATGTTCGAGAAGCGCTTGTTGACGATCAGCGCGCCGGGATATTCCGTCAGGCCGACATTGTAGACGTGTTCCGTCGAGATCTTCTGGAATTGTTTCATCAAGCTGGCGCGCTGGTCATTGTCCTGCGTGGAGACGAACTTGTTGACGATGTCGACGAGGTCCTTTTCGAACGGCATCACATCGACCTCGCCATTTTCCGGCGCACGATGGTCCCAGCTGGTGCGCGGGCCGACAGGGGCAAGCTGCACGGTGTTCTGCACCACCGAGGTCAGTTCCTGTTCGTTGCGCCGGACCAGCCAATCGAAGCGGCCGGAGTATTGCGAAGCGTCCCGCTGGGTGCCGTTGAGGCCGTTGAGCACGACCCGCAGCCCGAGCTTTTCCATCTGGGCGACGACGCCTTCGGCAAGGCTTTTGTCGGTCGTGTAGTCGTTGTTGACCAGCATCACGATCTCGACATTCTTGCCGCCGGCGGTGCCGGAAGGGAAATTCACGAAGCCGTCGCCGTCCGTATCCTTGAGGCCGGCCTTGGCGAGTTCAGCCTTGGCGCCATCGAGGTCGAAGGGGTAGTAGACCGTCGAATTGCGGTCGTAGAAGCTGGTTCCTGACGACAAGCCGCCGGGATAGATGGCGGTGAACGGCCCCTTGACCAGCGAGTCGCCGAGCGCCTTGCGGTCGAGCGCCATGGTGACGGCCTTGCGGAAATCCTCGTTGCGGTTCAGCTCGCGGATCGCCTGGCCGCGTTCGTCCGGATTGCCCCAGCCATTGGCGGAAAAATTAAAGCGCAGATTGTAGCCGATGAGCCGCGGGCCGAAAGCAAGACGGGCAGGCGCGTTCGCCTCCGCCGCACGCTTCAGCGAGGCGACGAAGTTTTCCGGCTGCTCCAGATTGGAAAAATCAGCCGCGCCGGCCACCGCCTGGACGTCGCGATCGGCCCAGGTCGACAGCTTGTAGTGCAGTTCGTTGAGATAGGGCAGTTGATTGCCCTTTTCGTCGACCTTCCAGTAATAGGGATTTCGGCGCATGACGATGATATCGTCCGGCCGGTATTCGACCGGGACCCAGCCGCCCATCACCGGCATGTTCATGAATTCCGGCGGGAAGGCATTTTTGAACTGGTCATAGGTGTTCTTCGAATATTTCGGATGCTGCGGCTTCAGGATGTGCGCGGGGCCAGGACAGAAGGTGCCGTAGGCCATGGCATACAGGTACTGCTTCGGGAAGGCGTCCTTGAAGGTCCATTCGACGGTGTAGTCGTCGATCTTCTTCAACGTCGTGCCGACGCCGAAGGTTTCCGGCGTGGCGCCGTTCAGCGGCGAGACGTTGGGATCGACGACCTCGTCGTCCCAGTAGAACATGACGTCGTCGGCATTGAACGGCACGCCGTCCGACCACTTCGCGCCTTCGATGAGGTGCATGGTCAGCTTGTGGCCATCGCTCGACCAATCCCAGCTGCTGGCCAGGTTCGGCAGCGGCTCGGTGTCCTTGGCCTCGACCTGGAACAGCGGGGCGGTGCGCGTCAGGCATTCGGAGAGGCCGATGTCGATGCCGCCCCAGCCTTGCGTCTGACCGGCGCCGTAGTTCCAGCCTTCCGGCCGCCCTCCGATGACGTGGCGCATCGTATCGCCATAGACGCCGATGCCGTCTTGCATATTGCCCGTCTTGAAGACCAGCGGCTCCTTCGGCAGCCTGTCTTTCACCGGCGGAAGCTTGCCGGTCTTGACGTATTTCTCGGTGACCCAGTCGGGCTCTTGATATTCGGGAAGCGCCTTGAACTCCAGAATGGAGTCGCGCGCGACATAATTGATCTTGCCTTCGGCGGGAAACGGTGTCGGCGCCGGCGGAACCGTCGGCTCGGAAGCGTATGCACTGAGTGCCGAGACCGAGACGCTCAGCGCCAGTCCGGCAGCAAGGCCGATATTGCGTAAATTCCTCACTGTCTCTCTCCCTCTTGTTGGTCCGGAGCGTTTGCACCCGCTCCGCCTCTCCTCGAATTCAAACGGCTTCGTGGCAGTGGATCCGCCTCCCATGGATCCACCATCACCGCATGAATTTCCAGCCGGCCCGTTTCAGCCGGCCCGTTTCAGCCGGCTTGCTTCAGCGCGGCTTTTTCGGCGCGCAATTCCTCGATCGAGCGAACACTGCGCCGTGCGGCGCCCGCCCACTCGCGGGTCTTCACCTTGGATGTCGACAGCCGCTCCCTGGCGGCCGGAACCGCATGGGCGTATTGCGGCAGCCAGGCTGCCTGGGCGACGACCATTTCGTCGACCATCTGCCAAACCTCCTCCGGCGTCGAAACCGCGCCGACCAACGGGTCATGCAGCACGGCGAGCTTCAGAAGATCGATGTCGCCTGATATCGCGGCATGCACCGACATGCGCTGGACGTTGATCGAAGCGATGCAGGTGGCGGCGCAAGCCTCCGGCAACGTGATGCCGGCGGCCATGTTGATGCCGAAACGGTCGACGAAGCCCGGCGACTCGATGATGGCATCGTGCGGCAGGTTGGTGATCACCCCATTGTTCTTGACGTTGAAGTGGCCGCGATAGACGCGGTTGGTCTCCAGCGCCTCCAATATGTGGCTGGCATGCTCGTTGGAGCGTTTCTCGCGGTCGATCGGCTTGGACGCCGCTTCGAGGAACTGCGGATATTCCGTCTCGAACCAGTTGCGGGTTTCGGTGGAGTAGCGGAGATAGCCGCCGGTCTCGCCGTGAATCCAGTCGGACATATCGATCCAGCGCGTGATCTCGTCGGGACGTTTGCGGTACCAGGGCAGATATTCGGAAAGATGACCGTTGCTTTCGGTCGAATAGACGCCGAAGCGCTTCAGGACGTCGATGCGCAGCTTCTCCTGCCTGGAATAGACCGGATGCGCCTCGAAAGCGGCCACCAGTTCATCCTTGCCAATGGGGCGGCCGTTGAGGCGCAGGTCGATGAACCAGGTCTGGTGGTTGATGCCGGAACAGACATAGTCGAGCTCCTGCGTGGACTTCGCGCCAAGCACCTCGGCGATCTGCTCGGCGCCGTGCTGGACGCCGTGACAGAGCCCGACAGTGTCGACCTTGCCGTATTCGATCGCCGCCCAGGTGTTCATCGCCATCGGGTTGGCGTAGTTCAGGAATTTGACGTTCGTCTCGGCGAGCTCGCGTATGTCCTTGCAGAAATCCAGGATCACCGGAATGTTGCGCTGGCCATAGAGAATGCCGCCAGCGCAGATCGTATCGCCGACGCACTGGTCGATGCCGTATTTCAAGGGAATGCGGATATCGTCGGCGTAGGCTTCGAGGCCGCCGACCCGCACGCAGCTGATGACGTAGCGAGCGCCTTCGAGCGCCTTGCGGCGGTCGGTGGTCGCCGTCACCCTGGTCGGCAACCTGTTCGCCTCGACGATCCTGTCGAGGATCGCCTTGATCATCTGAAGATTGTGCTCGCTGACGTCGGTCAGCGCGAATTCGATGTCCTTGAATTCGGGCACGCACAGGATGTCGGTGAACAATTTCTTGGTGAAGCCGACGCTGCCGGCACCGATGATAGCGATTTTGAAACTCATCAGCCGCACCTCATTCCATTTCGAATTGCAAGGCAAGGAATGACAATGGAGGCTGTAGCCACATGCCGCGACATGTATGCAGGACAAGCCGGAATCCGGCTCGCCAACCTCCCTGTCCGCTCCTTGACTGCGGATCTCTCTCGCTTTTCGATGGGGATTATGCGCTTATTCGCGAGCGCGACCAGAGAAGGATTATGCTTTCAGGGGTAATTTTGTGCTGCATGATTTGATAGAACACGGACAGTCCATGCGCACGATCTCGCTGCCGCGCGGCCGCCAGCGCCTGCACGCCATGCCGACGAGCACGGGCTACGAAGTGCGCGAGGACGAAATCTACGACTGGGACGGCCGCAAGCGCGGTCAGACACCGTTCACCGTGCTCCAGCACACGATCAGCGGGACTGGCCGGCTGCGCTACGAAAACCGCAACTACCGCTTGCAGAAGAACGACACATTGCTGGTGCTGGTGCCGCACAACCACCGCTACTGGCTGGCTGGAGATGAGCGCTGGGAATATTTCTGGATTTCGATGAACGGCGAGGAAGCGCTGCGCATCCACAGGTCGATCCTCAGCGTCTCGGGTCCTGTATTTCGGCTGCAGCCGGCGACAATCGATCATCTTGCCGATTGCAGCTTGCGCCTGATCAAAGGCGCCGCTTCGCCGGGTGCTGCTTCCGCGATAGCCTACGAGGCTGCGATGGCGCTCTATGACGATGTCTTCGGTTCCCATGCCTTCGCCGAAAAACTAAGCGCCATGCAGCCGGTCATCGATCACATCAACGCCAATCTCGACAAGCCGCTGCCGGTGGCGGACCTGGTCCAGATCAGCGGCCTCAGCCGAGCCCATTTCTCACGCTGTTTCGCCGAGAGCGAAGGCCTGCCTCCGGCCGAGTTCGTGCTGCAGCAGCGCCTGCAACGCGCGGCGAAGCTGCTGACCAAAGCGGATTTTTTGCCGGTGAAGGAAGTCGCCATCCTGTGCGGCTTCGAGGAAGCGAACTATTTTTCAAAGGTCTTCCGCCGCTGCTACGGCATCACACCGAGCCAGTTCCGCACCACAGGCATGTACGCGAATTTGCGGACTCCGGCCAGGCGCGGCGTCAGGGCGTTCGATGACGAGACCTGACGCCGCCACGGTTAAACAGGCAGCCAACTAGGCAGCGCGCAGGCTGCCGCCGTCCAGCCATTCGAGATCGGCTTGCGAAAGCGTGATGTCGAGAGCGCGCAGGCTGTCGTCCAGTTCATCCAGCGTGCGTGGCCCGATCAGCGGGATGGAGGGGAAGGGCTGAGCGAGCACATAGGCCAGCGCAATATGGATCGGGCTCTTGCCCAGTCTCGCGGCAAGTTCGATCGCCCGGTCGCGGCGGCCGAAATTCCGCTCGGAGTACCAGACCCGCACCAGCTCCTCATTGTCTTGCTTGTCGCGACCCGCCCGATCGGTGAAGAAGCCGCGCCCCTGGCTCGACCAGGCGAAATTCGGCATCTGCCTGGATGTCAGCCAGGCCTTCCAGACATCCGTGGAGGACGTGACGCAGCCAGCCCAGATCGGCTCCAGCATTTCGGCCAGCGAGAAATTGTTGGACAGCGCACCGGGCTTTTGCTTGCCGGTGCGTTCGGCGTAGGCAATTGCCTCATCCATGCGTTCCATCGTCCAGTTCGAACCGCCGAACGGGCCGCGGATGCGGCCGGCCTTGACCTCGCGATCCATCGCATCGACGAATTCGCCGACCGGCACATCCGGATTGTCGCGGTGCATGAAGTAGACATCGACATGATCGGTCTGCAGGCGTTCGAGCGTCTGGTCGAGCTGCTTGCCGATCACATCAGGATAGCACAGCGGCGAGTGCGCGCCCTTGGCGATGACCACCGATTGCGCGCGCACGCCACGGTTTTTCAACCATTCGCCAAGCAGCTTCTCGGTATAGCCGCCGCCATAGACATAGCCGGTATCGAAGAGATTGCCGCCGGCCTCGAAAAAGGCATCGAGCAGGATCGAACCTGAGGAAAACGTACGGAAATCCTCGAAGCCGAGCGCCACCACCGATGCCGGCTTCGACAGGCCAGGAATGGTGCGCTTGGCGACCGCCGTGCCGCCGGACCGTAGCGTCCGGCCGGAGATGGTGTTGGTGCGCTGCTCGGCCTTCTCGATCCCGTATTCGAGGCCGGCTGCCGTCCGCCATTTGTCCAGCACACGCAAGGTGCCGAGGCTTTCCGCCCACGCCATGCCCGGCCAGGCGAATTCTTGGCCGCCGGCGCGGATCGCCTCGCCGGCTGCGTCGACCTCGAAGGAATAGACATGGCGCTTCTCGTCGACGCTGATGTTCTGGCGCGTACCATCGGAGGCGATGACGTCTATCCGGCCGAGACCGACATCGCGGTTGCCGCCGGCGAACCAGAAGTCCGGCACTTCGATGCGGCCCCTTGTGCCCAGGATGCGCAGCACATTGTCCTGGTTGAGCGAGATGCTGCAGGAGACTTCGGCGACAATGCCGCCGGGGAAATGCAGCAGCGCGGAGGCCCATTCGTCGACGCCGGACTGGCCCAGATGGGCGGTGCCGACCACCTTGTCTGGCTCGCTGAAGGGCTTTCCGACGGCCGCACCGGCAATCAGCCGGACCATCGAGACGGGATAGCCGCCGACATCGAGAATACCGCCGCCGGCGAGATCGTTGGCATAGAGCCGGTGCTGCGGCATGAAGCCCGGCATGGCGAAACCGAAGCTCGACTTGATCATCCTGATCTCGCCGATGACGCCGGACCTGATCAGCTCCACCAGCTTCTTGGTCTGCGGGTGCAACCGGTACATGAAGGCTTCGCCGAGGAATGTGCCGGCCTTGCGCGCAGCATGCATCATGGCGTCGGCCTCGAAGGCGGTCAGCGCCAGCGGCTTTTCGCACAGCACATGCTTTCCGGCCTCGGCCGCCTTGATCGCCCATTGCGCATGGCCTGGATGCGGTATCGAAATGTAGACCGCGTCGATGTCGGGGTCGGCGAGCAGCGCGTCGTAGCCGTCGAGGATACGGGCACCGGGAAAACGCTCGGCAAGCCCCGGCTTGGCGGGATTGCGTGCGCCGATGGCGACCAGCTTGCCGGTGTCCGAAGCGGCCACGCCACCGGCAAAGGACTGGGCGATGCTGCCCGGGCCGAGAATGCCCCAGCGAATGGGCGTGGTTGCGGTCATTGTCATTCTCCTTGAAGGCTGGAAAGGGCTGGCGGTCAGCGCAGCCGCAGTCCTTTTTCGTCGAACAGGTAGGATTTGCGGATGGAAACGGTGATCGCGGACGTGTCGGGGACCTTTGCCGCGTCGCGCTGGATCACCACGTCGTCACCGTTGGCCGTTCTGGCATAGAGGAAACTTGTGCCGCCCAGGTGCTCGATCACGTCGATGGCAACCACAAGGTCGGCGTCGCCTTCTCCGGCATTGCCGAAATGTTCGGGCCGCACACCGACAATGACCTTGCTGCCGATTTTTGGGCTGCCTATTTCGGGCGCAGTGCCAGTCAGCGGTTGCGTGATGCGGGTCTTCTCCTGGCCCGCCAGTTCGACCACGACGCCAGGTGCATCGTGCCCGACAACCCGGCCTTTGATGAAATTCATCTTCGGCGAGCCGACAAAGCCGGCGACGAACTGATTGTCGGGGTTGTCGTAGAGATCGAGTGGCCGGCCGATCTGCTCGATATGGCCGGCGCGCATCACGACGATCCTGTCGGCGAGCGTCATCGCCTCGGTCTGGTCGTGGGTGACATAGATCATTGTCGTGCCCAGTTCCTTATGGAGCCGGGAGATCTCGACGCGCATCTGGACGCGCAATTCGGCGTCGAGATTGGAGAGCGGCTCATCGAACAGAAACACCTGCGGTTCGCGCACGATGGCGCGGCCGATGGCGACGCGCTGGCGCTGGCCGCCTGAGAGTTTTTTCGGGCGCCTGTCCATCAATTCGCTGATGCGCAGGATCTCGGACGCCCGCTTCACCCGCCGTTCGGTGTCGGCTTTTGGATTGCCGGTCATGCGCAGGCCGAAAGAGAGGTTCTGTTCGACGCTCATATGCGGATACAGCGCGTAGGACTGGAACACCATGGCGATGCCGCGTTCGGCCGCCTCGACATCATTGACCACCTTGCCGCCGATGGCGATCTCGCCGCCGCTGATGTCCTCGAGCCCGGCGATCATCCTGAGCAGCGTCGATTTTCCGCAGCCGGAGGGGCCGACGAAGACGACGAACTCGCCGTCCTTGATGTCCATGCTGGCGCCATGGACGACCTCGAAGACGCCGAAGCGCTTGACGACATTGGTGAGCGTGACCGTTGCCATGCTGCCCCTTACTTGACCGCGCCGGCGGCAATGCCGGCGATAAAATGGCGCTGCAGCAGCACGAAGACGACCAGCATCGGCACCGTCAGCATTACAGCGCCCGCCATGATGCCGCCCCATGACACCTTGGTGAGGCCGATCAGCGTGCCGAGCGCCACCGGCGCCGTCATCGAACCGGGCTGGCTGTTGATCAAAAGCGGCCACAGATAATTGTTCCAGGAGGCGAGGAACAGGATGATGGCGAGTGCGGCCAGCATCGGCCGCGCCAAAGGCAGCGCGACAAAGAGGAAGATGCGCCACTCCTTCACGCCCTCGACGCGCGCCGCATCGAAGAGGTCGTCCGGCATCATCGAAAAACTCTGCCGCATGAACAGCACGCCGAGCGAATTGAACAGCGGCGGAACGATCAGCGCCACCCAGGTGTTGGCGAGCTTGAAGTCGCGCGCCACCATGATGAACTGCGGGATCAGCACGACCGCATAGGGCAGCGTTATGGTGCCCAGTATGATGGCGGCAACCGCGCCCTTGCCGAAGAACTGGTAGCGGGCCAGCGCCCAGCCGGCCATCGACGTCAGCAGCACCGACAGGATGGTGTAGGTCACCGCCACCGAGACCGAAATGCCGATGGCGCCGACGAAGTTCGTGTCACGCTGCAGATTGTTGAAATTGTCGATGAAATTGCCGTGCGGCAAAAGCTCGATGCCGGGGCTGAAGATGCCGTTGTCGGGCATGGTCGAGAACACCACCATCATCCACAGCGGAAACAGCCAGATCAGCGCCAGCGGCGTCAGGAACAGATGCAGAGCGATGCTGCGTCCCAGCCTGGCGGAGGAGCGCGAACTCATTTCGGTTCCCTCGTCAGCCACAGCTGCGCCAGCGTGATGGCGATCGCCAGCCCGGCCATGGTGTAGGCGACGGCAGAGGCGTAGCCGAAGTTGAGCGACCGAAAGCCCTGGCGGTAAAGCAGCAGGCCAAGCGTCTCCGTGCCGCCGCCCGGCCCGCCGCGCTCGGTGATCAGGAAGGGCTCGGTGAACAGCTGCATGGTGCCGATGATCGACAGCACGAGGCAGAACACGATGACCGGCTTCAGCAGCGGCAGGGTGATGTAGAAGAACTGCTTGAGCTTGCTGACGCGGTCGAGCGTCGCCGCCTCGTAGACGTCTTCGGGAATGGACTGCATGCCGGCGAGCAGGATGATGGCGTTGTAACCGGCCCAGCGCCAGGTCACCGCGATCATGATCAGCGCCATCGCCGGCGTGACGTTGGAGAACCAGTCGATCTTGGGCAGGCCGACGCTGTTCAGGAGCTTGTTGATGATGCCGAAATCGAGGTTGAACATCAGCCGGAACACCGCCGAATAGGCAACCTCGCCGACCACGACCGGGGCGAAGAAGGCGAAGCGGTAGAGGCCACGCGCCTTCAAGAGCGGCGAGTTCAAAAGCACCGCCATGACGAGCGCCAGCGAGATCATCACCGGCACCTGGATGACCAGGATGAGCAGCGTGTTCTTCAGGGCGTTGAAGAAGGCCGGATCGCCGATCAACCGGCCCCAGTTGAAGCTCGGCGCGAACCGCCACGGCACGGTGCGCGTCGCCTGGAAGGAAATCATGAAGGAGCTGATGATCGGCCACACCCAGAAGATCGCGAAGATCAGCAGATAGGGCGTGAGGAAGCGATAGGCCGTGGCGTTACGATTGCGCATCTTCCTCCTCCTCCTTCTACCGATTGTTGTTTCACGCCGTCGCCTGGGTCTTCCCTTCTCCCCTTGTGGGAGAAGGTGTTGCCGAAGGCGACGGATGAGGGGTGTTCCGGGGAACGCCAACGTCTCACTCCGCTGGAGCACCCGTCATCCGTCTCGGCGCTATCGCGCCGATCCACCTTCTCCCACAAGGGGAGAAGGAGAAGCGGTAATCAAGATTTGACGGGCAGTCCGGTCGCCGCCGCGATCTGGCTTGCGGCATCGTCGAGCGCCGCCTTGGCGTCAGGATAGCCGCCGGCCAGATACTTGGTCTGCACGGCGCGGACGATGATTTCGGCGTCGCTCTGGAACTGCGTGCCGCGGCTCGGAACAACCTTCGGCAAGGTGCCGAGAATGTCCTTCCATACCGCCTGGCCGCCCCAGTAAGACAGGCCTTGCGCGACATAGGGATCGTCGAGTGCCGAGACCAGGGACGGTACCAGGCCGAACTCCTTCAGCATCGTGATCTGGCCTTCATTGGTTCCGAGCGTGTATTTCAGATAGGCGTAGGCAGCCTCCTTGTTCTTGGAAGCCGAGGTGATGGCCAGCGAGGACCCGCCGAGATTGGCGGCGCGCGGCCCGTCGGCGGTGAGGCTCGGCATCAGATAGACGCCCCATCTGCCGTTTTCGCCGGCAGATTCGGTGCGAATGGTGCCCTCATACCAGCCGCCATAGATCTGGGTGGCGACGGTGCCGGCGGTGTTGTTGGTGATCTTGGTGCCCCAGTCGGCCGACGAGATGATGCCGGCGTCCTTCATCTCCTTGACCTTGGTCATGGCATCGATGCATTTGGGCTGGTTGACCGTGATCGACTGTCCGTCCTCGGAGAAATAGGCGCAGCTCTGTTCGTTGGAGATCATGCGGAACAATTCCGAGTCGCCGTTGAAATCGGCATTGGTCATCGAGACGCCAGGATTGGCGGCCTGGATTTTCTTGCCGGCGGCGATGAAATCGTCCCAGGTCTTGATCGAAGCCGGATCGACGCCGGCCTTTTCGTAGAAGTCGCGGCGATAAAAGGCGGCCACCGGGCCGGAATCCCACGGCATCGCGTAGGCCTTGTCGCCCACTTCCAACTCGGTGCGCTTGAAATCGGGGAATTTTTTCTGGTCGTCGGCTGTGTAACCGAGCGTATGCAGGTCGACGAAGCAGTCGGGGAACTGGCTCCAGTAATTCTCGGCCTCGCCGTTCTCGATGGTGACGACATCAGGCAGCCCGACGCCGCCGGCGGCGCAGCCGGCGATCGACTTGTCGTAAGTCGGCTGGTTGCCGAGATCCTGGACCGTGACCTTGACGTCGGGAAATTGCTTGTTGAAGCCGGCAATGGTCGCTTTCAGCGATGAAGCCGCGACATTCCAGCTCCAGATGGTGATTTCGCCGGATTGCGCGAAGGCCGGGGCTGAGCCCAGGGCAAGCGCGAGCGCGGCGCAGGTCATTGTGATGCGCATTGAAATCCTCCCATTTCATTTGCTCTCTCACTGTGAGCGTGGCTAGACTATGCACCGGGCAAGGCCTGTCGCCGTCAAAGGGAATATGAAATTGGCGGAAAGTAAGATGCCTGAACGGCCGTTCTACCAGCCTGGGGCCAGCAGCGTGGAAGGCCTGCCGCTGCTCTTGCAGATGTTTCACACCAATCCGTTGGTGATGCTCAAGCCGCATTGGCACGCCCAGGTCGAGGTTAATTTCATCGTGCGCGGCAGCGTGCATTACCGCATGAACGACCACGAGATTTCGCTTTCGGCCGGCGAGATGTGCCTGTTCTGGGGTGGCCTGCCGCACCAGATGGACGATTTGTCCGACGACGCCATCTATGCCGGAGCGCATCTGCCACTGGTGCATTTCTTCCGGCTGCACCTGCCCACGGACATCAGGCACCGGCTGATGACGGGCGCAACACTGGTGACATCAGCCACCGACCAGTCCGACAACCATAATTTCGAGCGCTGGAACCGCTACGCCCGGTCCGGCGACCAGGCCAAGGCCGAACATGCCGTCAACGAATTGCTGCTGCGGCTGGAGCGAGTGCGGTTCGAGCCCTATCGGCTGGTATCCGCAACTCCGACCGACCAGGAAACAGGCAGCCCCTTTGACCAGCAATCGTCGCGGAATGTCGGACGCATGTGCGATTTCATCGCCGAAAACTTCCTCTATGACATCGATTGCGTGAACATCGCCGCGGCCGCCGACATCCATCCCAAATACGCCATGAGCCTGTTCAAGAAATCCACCGGCATGACGCTCAATGAATATGTGAACCTGTTGCGGCTGAGCTATGCGCAGGCGCTTTTGATGCATCAGGACGCCAATGTGCTGCGCGTCGCCATGGATTCGGGTTTCGGCTCGCTCAGCGCCTTCAACAAGTCGTTCCGCAAGCTCGCCGGCATGTCGCCTTCCGATTTTCGCCGCGGCGTGACCGGCGCCAGATAGGCGATGGCGACTTGCGGGCGCCCAGTGCCGCGAGCATTGCTGCGCCTCGACCGCCGGCTAAAAGACATGTCACGGCGTTTCAGCCTGCAATAACGACGCCGACCAGGGTGAAGAAGGCCAGATAGTGCCATGCCGTGCGCGATTCCGGCCCGCAAGCGGCATGGAAACCCGGGCGCCGCACGGCATCGCTTTTCCTGCCTGAAATCGCCACCTAGGCGCTGGACAGGCCGAATTCCCGTGCTATAACCCACGCGCTTTCAAGGGGCGCCCACGGCGCCTCGATGAATTCCGGCCTGCGAGTTTTCGTTTGCCGGAACAGGCCCAGATAGCTCAGTTGGTAGAGCAGCGGACTGAAAATCCGCGTGTCGGTGGTTCGAATCCGCCTCTGGGCACCATTTTTCCCGTGGTCCGTTCTGGGCACCCCCGTCGCGTCGCCGCCTGCATCGCCAAGTGGAATCACTTTGCGCACATTAGCCCGCCGGCGGATTTAATTTGCTTGGCCACCCCTCAACCCTAGGGCAAACTGCCCGTTGGGGCTGCAGGAGGTGAAATGAGAGCACGCGCAGCAACGCTTGGGGATCTGGAGGATGTCTTTCGCGGTCTGTCCAAGCGGATGTCGGACGAATACGTCGCTGCCGGCAAGGACAGCAAGATCGCCTACGACAACCTTATGATGAATTTGAAGGAGGGCCGCGCGCACGCGCTTGTCGAGGGTGACAAGGCCGTGGCGATCATCGCCTGGCATGAGAACAGCGACGCCGCCGACACGCTGTTCGCCGCACGGGAGGACTTCTTCCGGGCCACGACCGTCCGTTTCTGCAAGCGGCATATCAGGCATATCCAGGCGCTCGCCGGCAACCTCGCCATCCATTCGCGCAGTTGGCTCCAGGGGCCGGATGTCGCAAGATGGTTCGGCGTCATCGGCTATGTCGAGCGCGGCCGGGAGAACGGCGCCACTTTGTTCGAGCTGCCGCCGGCTCGCATCGGCTAGGAAACCCTGGGCTGGTCAAGATCCCTTGCCGCAAACACCGCCACCCTCTCGCGATCGCCCGCACAGGTTCGTCGATGCGGGTCACCGTCTTCGGCTCCAGGATCCCTTGCTCGGCGGCCTTCTGAACTGCCTTAGCAAGCGGCTTGCGCCGGGCGCCGATTGGCGGGATGTTATGGGAGGGCAACCGGGGGGCAAACCGGCACGCCGAGACAGATATGGCTGCTGGAAATGTCACGAGCTTGCTTCGCCTTTCTTGCCTTTCTTGCCTTTGTTGCCTTGGTGAGGCCGGTAGGGGCAGGCGAGTGGACGTCTCATCTGCTTGACCGCCCAAGCCTGGCAACCGCCTATTTTCGCCAAGCCGATCTTGTGACTGCATACGCGACCGCAATGGCGCGCTTCCGTCTGCAGCTCGCAGGGCGTGCCGGCGAAAACAACCTTGCGGTCCCTCTCGAACCACTGCTTTTGCGGGCGGAATTCCGTGCGCGGACATGGCGCTCGGCGGACGGCAGCCTGTTGCAAGGCTTCGCCGGCAAGGGCGGCTTCCGGCTGACTATCGGCAACTGCCTGGCGCGCATCTGCGCTGCCAGCGAATGCAGCGATGCCGGTTGGCCGGTTTACGCCTGCAGCGACGGAGGCAAGCGCAAGATGTCCGTCACGGATTTTGTGACGGCAAACTTCGGCGGCGTCTCCTACCGCCGATTGAGCGCCTCCCCTTCACAGGAATGACAGCGCCGACCGTCTTGCTGCGGCGTTCAGCAAAGGGCGGTGTCCCTCCTCACCGCAAACACCGCCTGCACCGCGCGATTGACGGTGACCGGCAGGATCGACATGTGGTTCTCGCCGGCATGCAGTTCGAAACTGGCGCGCACGCCCGGGAGAGCGTCAAGACGCTGCGCCATTGCCCGCGCGAATGCGTCGGTGCGTGTCACCTTTTTCTGCTTCAGGTGCTTTTCCTCGTCCTCGGCGCCAATCTGGAACGGCGCCAGCTTCTCGGTCTCGTACTCGCCGGTCGACAGGATCAAGGTCGCCGCCAAACCATCGGGAATGGCGGCCTCGAAGGCTTCGAGAAAGCGGTCGATGGCACGCTCTTCCCAATAGATGGCGGGGCTCGCCGCGATCCAGGTCTGAAAGGAAGAAGGCCGCGTGAACAGGGCGTAGAGCGCAAACAGGCCACCGAAAGAATGGCCGTAAAGCGCCTGGCGGCTGGCATCGACCGTGACCCGGCTGGCGACCCACGGCTTCAGCTCATCCTCCATGAAAGCAAGGAATTTCCCTGCCCCACCGGTCCGGACTTCGGGCGTGCCTTCGTGGAAGGGCGGGTAGGTCTTGCCTGGCGGCGGGCCGAGATCCCATGAGCGGCGCAGCGGATCATAGGCGCCGTCGACGGGATAGCCGATGGCGACGATGACGCCCCAGCCGACATTGGTGCCCGTGGGATAGAAGGCCTGCGCGCGCATGGCGTCGACCGCCGTGCCGATGACGGCGTTGCCGTCGGTCATGTAGAGGACCGGCCAGCCGGCCTCGGGCACCGGCCCGGACGGCACATGCAGGAATATCCGCCAGGGCGCGCCGCCCTGCGCCGGAACAAGATCGTGGACCGCCGTGTTGGCGATCAGGGCTGGCGTTGCGTTGGACATGGATATCTTGGACATGGATATCTCCAGGGGCAAAACGGTCAGCGGCGGCGCAGCAGCCACATCAGCACCGGGCCGCCGATCAACGTGGCGACGAGACCGGCCGGGATCTGGCGCGGGAAGATGGCGATCCGGCCCACCCAGTCGGCGGCGACCATGATCAGCGCGCCGGCGAGCACCGCGCCAATGGCCTGCGGCAGCGCACGGGAAAGGCCAAGGCGACGAGCAAGATGCGGCGCCATAAGGCCGATGAAGGTCAGCGGACCGACGATCAGCGTCGAAGCCGCGGTGAGTGCCGCGACGGCCAGCAGCACGAGAAGCCGCGCCCTCTTCAGGTTGATGCCAAGGCCCTGAACGGCGGCGGAGCCGAGCGGCAGGATGTCGAGCCAGCGCATGAAGAAAGGCGCGAGCGCGAAGAGGCAGACCGCGATACCACCGGTCAGCAGGGCGTCACCGACATCGACGCCATAGGTCGAACCGGTCAGCCAGTTGAGCAGCAGCATGGCGCGAGGATCGCCGGTCGCGGTGAGCACCAGGATCAGCGCGTCGAACAAGGCCGTCAGAGCAACGCCGGCAAGCAGCAGCCGCTCCGGCGCATAGGCGGCACGACGGCCGATCGCCAGCGTCACCAGCAAAGCGGCGAAGGCGCCGATCGTTGCCGCCGCCGTCTGAACCGGGCGCCCGGCATCGACGAGCGCAAACAGCGCCACCATCATGCCAAGGGCGGCACCGGCACTGATGCCCAGCACTTCGGGGCTGGCCATCGGATTGCCGGTCAGCCGCTGCATCATCAGCCCGGCAAGCGCCAGCATCGCCCCGGCACTCAGCGCGGCAAGCACGCGAGGCCACCGCCACGACAGCAAAGGCTGCAGCTCGTCGCCGAAGGCGAAGGTCCAGCCATGCGGACCCGGTCCATAGAGCAGGGCCAGCCCGAGCAGCAGAAGCAGAGCCAGGCCGAGTGCCATCAGAACAAGGCCGGGCCGGCTTGCGCGCGGCAGGCGCACGGCCATCAAGGTCGGGGCTTCCGAGCCAAGCGCAAGGCGCGGCAGCAGCAAGAGCAGCAGCGGCGCACCGAGAAGTGCTGTGATCGCTCCGGTCGGCAGCAGGTCGCCTTGCGGCCCGGTGGCGATCTGCACGCCTTGATCGGCGGCCCACAGCAACGCGCCGCCGATCAGCGGCGCCATCACCAGCTGTTGGCCAAGCCGCCGGCCACCGCCGATGCGCGCGAGCGTCGCCGCGGCCAGGCCGACGAAGCCGATGACGCCGACAGCGGCAACGACAAAGGCGATCAGCGCGACGGCGGCCGCCAGTCCGGCGAAGCGATAGGCGCCGAGCGGCACGCCAAGGCTGCGCGCGCCTTCATCGTCGAGGCCAAGCAGGGTCAGGGGCCGCACCATGAAGAAGATCGCAAGCGCCGCTGCGCCGATGCGGGGCAAAAGCCACAGCGTCGTCGACCAGTCCTGCTGGCCGAGCGAACCGGCGCCCCAGATGAACAGGCTGGCCAGCCATTCATGCCGCAGCACGATGAGAGCGGCACCGATGGCGCCGGCATAGAGGCTGACCACAAGCCCCGCCAGCACCACCGAAAGCGGCGACAGGCCCTTGTGCCAGGACAGAGCGATGACGGCGGCAAGGGCCATAAATGCGCCGGCCAGCGCCACCCATTCGCGGCCGAAGGCAAGCAGGGACGGTGACAGAAGCGTCGCCAGTGCCAGCGCCAGATAGGCGCCGGCCGAGACGCCAACGGTTTCAGGCGAGGCGAGCGGGTTGCGCAGAACCTGCTGCAGGACAGCTCCGGCAAGCCCGAGCGCCGCACCGCACAAAAGGCTGATCGCAAGCCGGGGCAGGAAGGCATAGTGGACGAGCACCTGCCGCATGTCAGCGATGTCGGGGGCGGCGAGCGATTGGAGCCAGAGCGCCGATGGCAGTTGCACGGTGAGGTTCGAGACGGTTGCCGCTGCCGCAGCCGCGAGCAGCACCGCGCAAAGCAGGATCGCGCCTACCGGCTGATTGCTGGAAAAGCTCCACACGGAGGCCCGGCCGGCCGACGCAGGCTTCCCCCTTTGGGCAATGGCAGCATCCTCAGCCATGGGCGGCCTCCGCGGTCATCGCCGATGCCAGGACCCGGGCAAAACGGCTCGCGGATGGAAGCGCGCCAAACATCAGGACGGCAGGAAGGCGCATGATCGAGCGGTTGCGCACGAAGGGCATGGCATTCCAGACCGGACTTTCGGTCAGCGTGCCGCCGGCGCCCTCAGGCAAGGGTTCGAGATAGGCGAGGCGCGCATCGCTGGATGTCGCCAACCCGTCGATGCCGACGGTCGAAAACCCCCAATAGTTGGTCTCGGCCGTCCACGCGTTGCTGAGCCCGATGCGGTCGAACACCTCCTGAAACAGGCTCTTTGCGCCGTAGACGCGCACATTGCGCGGGTCCAGGAAGCTGACGACATAGATCGGCCGTGCCGAAAGCGGCGCCAACTGCTGGCGAACCTCCAAAAAATACGCGTCTGTCGCCGCGATCAGCGCCTCGCCTTCGCTTTCCTTGCCGACAAGCCCGGCGAGCTGGCGCGTCGCCTCGAGCGCGCGCCGATAGGGCTGCCCGGCCTCGGTATAGAGCCCGATCGTCGTCACTGGAGCCACGCGTTCGAGCAGCGGCTTGATGCCCTCGAGATACGGCATGGACAGGATGATGTCGGGCCTGAGCTGCTGCAGGAATTCGAGATTGGGCTCGAGCAGCGTGCCGAGATCGGCGACGTCGGGCGGCAGCCGCGGCTCGACCACCCATTTCTCCCAGACCTCCCGATCGGCAATGGCGACCGGGCTGACACCGAGCATGAGCAAGGTCTCGGTCAACCCGTCATCCAGGCAGACGATGCGCAACGGACGGGCTTCAGCCGTGGAGGACCTCATGCCGGCGAACGGCAGCGAAAAAAGCCCGAGCGCCTGGCGCCGGGTCATTCGGCTGCGCAAATGATCGGGCGCGGCTCTCGACTGGGGCTCTTGGTCTCTCTGCAATGCGGCCGGCCCTGCTTTTCGGGGGTTGGTCTCCAGTGACCACTGCCCGGTGACTATGAAACATGAGTATACTAGTCAACATTTAAGATGCCTGCCCAGTCAACTTTCACGCAACCGCATGCCAAGCGCAGACGCCCACTGGCCGCAAGGCGATTCGCCCGTACAACAACCCTGTGCGACGTCACCGTCCGAATCACGGTTTGCGAAGCCCAATCCGCGCTTCGCATCATTTTTCCTCCACGAATGCATTCCATGATAGAGGGAGCTACGGTCGCCTTTGGGCAGCCGTTTCCTGGATTGCCTGAGAGACCAAAGACGGCCAAGAACCAAAAGCCGGCAGCAAGCCGCCACCTGAAGACGTCAAGGACCGGTCGAACGCATCAAGGCAGCGTGATCGGGTTGCACTCGGCAAGGCTTGATGATTTGTTGCCGCTATACGGAGAACGAATGATGCGAGAGCCTGCCGGTCAAGACGAATACGGGTCGACGAACCCTTTCGATCCGGACGACCTGCCAACCTTGAACGCAATCGGCCCGAGCATGGGAAGCGGCAATGATTTCGAGAGATATGCCGTTGCCGTGATCATCGTGTTCGGTGCGCTGATCATCGGCGGGCTGATGGCCGCATCGATGGTCTTCGGGCACCGCAACGGCTTCCTCTTCGCGCTTGGCGGCGCCACATCCGCCTGGATCTCCGGAAATGCGCTGCTGCTCGACCGGCCGCGCATCTATGCGCTGTTCGTCGGCATTGCCGCCTTGATGCTGGTTGCGTCCACCCTCACGCTGGTCTTGTGACGGTCAAGTCGGTGTGAGCCGATCCACTTGAGCAGCGGGCGATCAACCCGAATCGCCACGCTGCTCCAAGCTTTTCCTCCGAGCTGTCAGTATCCGAGCGCCTCGCCAGAGGCCGCGCGGCTGTCGATGGCGCCGTTGTAGCGCGCGCCGCCGCCTTTCTCGATTTCCGCCAGGCTCTTGCCGCCGACCAGGATGCCGGCGGCCTGACCCCAGGTCTGGTCGGCGAGATCGAGGTGATATCCCATGCCGGCCAGCAGCTTTTCTGTGTCCGGCGACAGGCCGAACGGCTCGACATACACCTTGTCGGGCAGCCATTGATGGTGGATGCGCGGCGCGTCGATCGCCTCCTGGATGTTCATGCCGTGGTCGATGACATTGACGATCGCTTCCAGCGTGATGGTGATGATGCGCGAACCACCGGGGCTGCCGATGACCATGAACGGCTTGCCGTCCTTGGCGACCACGGTCGGGCTCATCGACGACAGCGGCGTCTTCTTCGGCTGGATGGCGTTGGCCTCCCCCTGGACCAGGCCATAGAGGTTGGGCACGCCGGGTTTCTGGGTGAAATCGTCCATTTCGTTGTTGAGCAGGATGCCGGTGCCGTCGGCGACGACGCCGGCTCCAAAGGAACCGTTCAACGTGTAGGTGACCGCGACCGCATTGCCTGCATCGTCGATGATCGAATAATGCGTCGTCTCCTTGCTCTCGCCAAAGCCCTTCGGCATCAAATCCTGCGACACGCCGGCCCGGAACGGGTCGATCTTGTCGCGGATATCCTTGGCATAGGCCTTATCAAGCAGTTTCGAGACCGGGTTGTCGACGAAATCAGGATCGCCAAGCGCTGAATTGCGGTCGACATAGGCGTAGCGCATCGCCTCGACCATGACGTGGACCGTCTCGGCGGAACCTGCGCCGAGATAGGACAGCGGATAGCCCTCCAGCACGTTGAGGATTTCGCAGATGATGATGCCGCCGGAGCTGGGCGGCGGCGAGGAGGTGATCTCGTAGCCGCGATAGGTACAGGTCACGGGCTTGAGCTCACGCACCGCATACTGCTCGAAATCCGGCTTGGCGAGAATGCCGCCCTTGGCGCCGCTCGCCTTGACGATGGCGTCAGCGATGGCGCCTTTATAGAAGGCATCCGTACCCTTTTCGGAAATGGCGGCGAGCGAGGCGGCGAGGTCGGGCTGGACCAGCCGCTCGCCGATGCCATAGGGCTTGCCGTCGGGTTTCAGGAATATGGCGGCGGCCGCGGGGTCCTTCGCCAGCCTGTCGGCACTGCCGGCAAACGAGGCAGCGTCGCCCTGGTTGAGGATGAACCCGTCCTTGGCATAGCCGATTGCCGGCGCCATCAGATCCTGGCGGGACAATTTGCCGTATTTTTCGCGCGCCATCTCGAATCCAGCCACAGAGCCCGGCACGCCGACGGCGAGATAGCCGTCGAGGCTGGCGCCCTTCACCGGGTTGCCGTCCTTGTCGAGATACATGGTTTTTGTCGCCGCCAGCGGCGCCCGCTCGCGGAAATCGAGAAAGGTCGATTTGCCGTCCTTGAAGCGGATGGTCATGAAGCCGCCGCCGCCGATATTGCCGGCATTGGGGTAGACGACGGCGAGCGCATAGCCGACGGCAACCGCCGCGTCGACAGCATTGCCGCCCTTCTTCAACACCTCGATGCCGACTTCGGACGCCAGATGCTGGGCCGTCACCACCATGCCGTGCTCGCCCTTGGCCGGCGCCGGCGAGGCGGCGAAGACACTCGTCAACGGCGCCAGGACAAAGGTGATGGAAAGACTGGCGGCGATCAGTGTCCGACGGTTGAGAGGCATGGCGGTTCTCCGGGCGGGGGGATGCCTAGAAGACCGTGTTGGACGGATCGAGTCCACTAACAATTAAGGGAGCACGAGAAAGAGCCCCCTCACCCGGATTGCCAACCGAATTGCGAAGGGCAATTCGGGGCAATCCGACCTCTCCCCGAGGGGAGAGGAGGTGTCAGCGCTGACGCCAGTCTCTTCTCCCTGCGGGGGTGAGGCGTGGTCCGCGCAGCGGGCGAAAAGCCAACTGCTTGGCTTTTCGAACAACGAACGCCCGGAGGGCGGTGGCCGCAAAGCGGCCGGATGAGGGGGCCGGCTCGGCCTCAGACAATGCCGCCCGAACCGCCAGCGACTGCAGGGCGTTCCGCTGCAACCTTGGCGCGGTAACCCGCCGCTCGATAGGCGGCGACCGGGTCGATGGCGCCGCCGGTCTTCAGCCGCGCCATGGCGAGGATCGGCTCGACATCGGTGCGGTAGGCCGCTTTCAGCGTCTGCGTCGCCATCAGCGCGTCATTGCTATCCTGAAAATCTTCCAACGCCTTGCGGTCGACCAGCAGCGCCTGCGCATAGGCGCGCTGCACCTCGACCGCCGATAGCATCAGGCTTTCGATCGGATCGGTGACGTTGTGGCTCTGGTCGAGCATGTGGGCCGGGTCGAACCCCTCGGCGCCGGAAAGTTCGGCGTCGACCAGTTCGTTGAAGACGAGAAACAGCCGGTAAGGATCGATCGAACCGGCATCGAGATCGTCGTCGCCATATTTCGAATCGTTGAAGTGGAAGCCGCCGAGTTTTTTGAACTGGATCAGCCGCGACACGATCATCTCGATGTTGACGTTTGGGGCATGGTGGCCGAGGTCGACGAGACAGAACGCCTTGTCGCCCAGCTCCTGCGCGATCATGTAGTTGGTGCCCCAGTCCTGCACGACGGTGGAATAGAAGGCCGGCTCGTACATCTTGTGCTCGCTGAACAGCTTCCAGTCGGCGGGCAGTCCGGCGTAGACCTCTTTCATGGCGTCGAGATAGCGCTCGAATGCCTTGGCGAAATTGACCTGGCCGGGAAAGTTCGAACCGTCGCCGATCCACACCGTCAGCGCCTTGGAGCCGAGCGTCTTGCCGATCTCGATGCATTCGAGATTGTGCTCGACCGCTTGCCGGCGCGTGCCGGCGTCGGCATGCGACAGCGAGCCGAATTTGTAGGAGAGCTTCTGGTCCTTGGCGTCGGAAAAGGTGTTGGAGTTCATGGCGTCGAAGCCGAGGCCAAAGCGCGAGGCCGCTTGCTTCAGCCGGTTCGGATCGGCCTTATCCCACGGAATGTGCAGGGAAACGGTCGGCGTCGCCTGCGTCAATTGCTGGATGACGGCGCAATCCTCGATCTTGTCGAAGATATCGCGTGGCTCGCCGGCACCGGGAAAGCGGGCAAAGCGCGTGCCGCCGGTGCCGACGCCCCAGGACGGGATCGCCACCGCGAATTTCTCGACCTTGTCTCTGATAGCGTCGATGGCGATGCCGCGACGGTCGAGCCGCTCGCCGAGCGAGGCATAGTCGCGCTCGAGGTTTGCCTTGCGCGCGGCGTTGTCCTTGTCGACGAGGCCGGCGGAGATGATGTGTTCCATCGTCCCCTCCGCTCAGCGCGTGAACGACTGGGCGTTGCCCGCGTCGACATTGATGATGTTGCCGGTCGACTTGGCCGACATGTCGGACGCCAGGAAATAGATCGCCTCTGCGATGTCTTCCGGGAAGACCGAGCGCTTCAGCATCGAACGCGAGCGATAGTGCTCCTCCAGATCGTCGGTCGACATCTTGTAGGCGGCGGCGCGCTGTTCCTTCCACTCGCCGGTCCAGATCTTCGAGCCGCGCAGCACCGCGTCCGGGTTGACGACATTGACCCTGATCTGCGCCTCCGCGCCCTCCAGCGCCAGGCAGCGGGCGAGATGGATCTCGGCAGCCTTGGCGGTGCAATAGGCGGCGGCGTTCGGCGATGCGGCAAGGCCGTTCTTGGAGGCGACGAAGACGACGTTGCCGCCAATCTTCTGCGCGCGGAACAGCCGGAACGCTTCCCGCGAGACCAGGAAATAACCGGTCGACAGGATGTCCATGTTCTTGTTCCACAGCGCCAGCGTCGTCTCCTCGATCGGCGCCGAGGAGGCCAGCCCTGCATTCGATACCAGAATGTCGATGCCGCCGAACTCGACCGCTGTCTCGGCAAAGCCCGAAATGACCTGCTCCTCCGAGGTGACATTGATCAGCACCGGCCGCACGAAGTCCCTGCCGTAGACTTTCGCCAGTTCGTCATTGGCGCTGGTCAGTGCTGTCTCGTCGATGTCGGCCAGAACCACGCAGGCGCCTTCGCGCAGCAGGCGGTTGGCCGTGGCGCGGCCGATGCCGCCGGCGCCACCCGTGACCAGCGCGATCTGGCCGGCAAGCGACTTCGGCTTCGGCATACGCTGCAGCTTCAGGTCTTCGAGCAGCCAGTACTCGATGTCGAAGGCTTCCTGTGCAGGCAGGCCGACATAGGACGACACGGTGGAGGCGCCGCGCATGACGTTGATGGCGTTGACATAGAATTCGCCCGAAATGCGCGCCGTCGCCTTGTCGCCGGCGAAGGTGAACATGCCGACGCCGGGCATCAGGTAGACCACGGCATTGGGATCGCGGATGGCGGGCGAGTCCGGATGCTTGCAGCTGTCGTAATAGGCCTGGTAGCCGACACGATAGGCTGCAATGTCGTCGGCAAGACGCGCGATGACGGCATCGACATCGGGTTTTGCCGGATCGAATTCGATGACCAGCGGGCGGATCTTGGTGCGCAGGAAATGATCAGGGCACGACGTGCCAAGTGCCGCCAGCGGGCGCAAATCCCTGGAGTTGACGAATTCGAGCACAGCAGTGGAATCGTCGAAATGGCCTGTTTTGTGGCTCCTTTCCGAGATCAGGCCGCGAATCCTCGGCATCAGTTTGGCCGCGATGGCACGGCGCTCAGTGGCGTCGAGCGACTTGACCGCTTCACCGCCGAAGATAGCGACACCCTCGGAGCGGCGCTCGAACCATTCGATCGCCTGGTTGATCACCGAGATCGTCGTCTCGTAGCATTCCCTGGGGGTGTCGCCCCAGGTGAACAGGCCGTGGCTTTCCAGGATGACGCCCTTGGCGGCTGGGTGTTCGAGGCAGAATTTCTCCAGCCACAGGCCAAGTTCGAAGCCAGGGCGCTTCCACGGCAGCCAGCCGATGGCCTCGCCGAAGATTTCTTTCGTCAGCGCCTTCGAATCCTTCGCCGCGGCAATGGCGATGATGGCATCGGGATGCATGTGATCGACAAAGGGCTTCGGCACGTAGGCATGCAGCGGCGTGTCGATCGAAGCCGCACGCGGATTGAGGTTGAAGGTGCAGTGCGGCAGGAAGCCGACCATCTCGTCTTCGTGCTCGACGCCGCGATAGAGGCCTTTGAGCGCGCGCAGCTTGTCCATGTAGAGCGTGGCAAAGCCGTCCAGCTTGATCGAGGCGCTGTCGCCGCCCGATCCCTTGACCCACAGCACTTCGACATCCTCGCCGGTGAGCGGGTCTTTCTGCCAGATCTTCGACGACGTGTTGCCGCCGCCATAGTTGGTGACCCGCTTGTCGGAACCAAGTGTGTTCGAACGGTAGACCAGAAGTTCCGGCCCGCTCATGGCGTGAGCCTTGGCCTCGTCCCACAGATTGGCGAGGCGCGCGCCGGTGCGCTTGTCGAGCATAAGAAATCCTCCCGAAGGCACGCAAAAGGCGCGGCCATTTGGCCCCGAATTTCCACGGAAGCGGTCGGCTTGTCAATCACAAACGATCAATATCGATCATATTGCACTGCACAATGAAATTATATGATCGGAAATGATTGACATTGCGCGTTTTGGGTGCCTAGATGCCCGGGCAGGGAGGAACCATGCACGAAAAAGAGCGCCACAGGATCATTCTGTCCGCCGTCCAGGAAAAGCCTGTGGTGACGGTGCAGGAGATGGTCGACCTGACGGAGTCCTCCGAGGCGACGATCCGGCGCGATATCGCGGCTCTCCACGTCCAGAAGCGCCTGCGCCGCGTGCGCGGCGGCGCCGAGGCAATCTCGCCGCCGCAGTTCATCGGGTTGGCCGGCCGGCCCTTTTCCGTCAACGAAACCATCAACGCCTCGCAGAAGCGGGCGATTGCGCGTGAAGCGGTCGAGCTGTGCAACGACGGCGAACCGATCATCATCAATGGCGGCACCACCACCTTCCAGATGGTGCATTTCCTGACCGGCCGCCGCATGCCGATCTTCACCAATTCGTTCCCCATCGCCGAGCACCTGCTCAAGCACTCCAAGAATACGGTGATGCTGTCGGGCGGCACCATTTATCGCGAGCAGAACATCATCCTGTCGCCCTTCGACAACGACGTGACGCGCAATTTCTATGCGCGCCGCATGTTCATGGGTGCGCAGGGTCTGGGGCCGCTCGGCCTGATGGAGGGCGATCCGCTCTTGATCCAGGCGGAGCAGAAACTGATCGACCAGGCCGACGAGTTGGTGGTGCTGGTCGATTCCTCGAAATTCCGCAAACGCTCCAGCCTCATCCTGTGCGGCCTGTCGCGCATCGCCACCGTCATCACCGATGACGGCATCGAGGATCGTGAAGCCAAGATGCTGGAGACCGCCGGCGTGACGCTGATCGTCGCCCGCACATCCGCAACCAACAAGGAAGAATCTTCACTGCAGGCCTGAGGCCAACTCGCGCTCGCAGCGGCGATGGAATGCAACGCTCAAGGGAGGAAATTCGATGAGCTTCTTGAAGAAATTGATGGTGACGGCTGCATTCTCAGCCGCCATGTTCGTGAATGCCGCCTATGCCGAAAACGTCAAGATCGCGCTGGTGGTGAAGTCGCTCGGCAACGGCTTCTTCGATGCCGCCAACAAGGGCGCCGAAGAGGCGGCCAAGGAACTCGGCGATGTCGACATCATATACACCGGCCCGACCAAGGCGACCGCCGAAGCGCAGATCGAAGTGGTCAATTCGCTGATCGCGCAGAAGGTCAACGCCATCGCCATTTCGGCCAATGACGCCGACGCTCTGGTGCCGGTGCTGAAGAAGGCCATGGAACGCGGCATCACCGTCATCTCGTGGGATTCGGGCGTCGCCAAGGAAGGTCGCCAGCTTCACCTCAACCCGTCCGACACCGGCCTGATCGGCGAGACCATCATCAAGCTCGCCGCCGACCACCTGCCGGAAGGCGGCGAGGTCGCCATCCTGTCGGCCTCCTCGACCGCGACCAACCAGAACGCCTGGATCGACGCGGCCAAGAAGATCCTGCCGGAGAAGTTCCCCAAGATCAAACTCGTCGCCACCGTCTACGGCGATGACGATTCGGCCAAGAGCACCGACGAAGCCAAGGGCCTGTTGAAGTCCTATCCGAACCTGAAGGCGATCATCGCGCCGACCACCGTCGGCGTCGTTGCCGCCGCCCAGGTCGTCACCGACGAGAACCTGATCGGCAAGGTCAATGTCACCGGTCTCGCACTGCCGTCCGAGTTCAAGAAGTTCATCGACAACGGTTCCAGCCAGGCGGTTGCGCTGTGGAACCCGATCGACCTCGGCTACTCGGCCGTCTACCTCGCCCATGATCTGGCGGTGAAGAAGGAAGAGGCAAAGCCCGGCGCCACGCTGTCGATCGGCCGCGTCGGCAAGGTCACGCTCGACGACACCAACTCGGCTGCAATGGCTCCGCCCTTCCAGTTCGACAAGTCGAACATCGAAAAGTTCTCCAAGATCTATTGATCTGGAGTTCTCTAGAGCTGACGCGGCGGGGCTCACGTCCCGCCGCGGCTTTAAACGAACCTTGTTTCAGGGCTTGATACGACTATGGACACGACAGCCCAACACGGCGCGGTGAAGGAGCGGCCTCCGGCCCCGGCTCCACGCTTGACGCTGTCCGGCATCTCCAAGAGCTTTCCCGGCGTGCGCGCGTTGCACAATGTCAGCCTGTCGCTCTATCCGGGCCAGGTGACAGCGCTGATCGGCGAGAACGGCGCCGGCAAGTCGACGCTGGTCAAGATCATGACCGGCATCTACCAGCCCGACGGGGGCACGATCAGCATAGACGGCCAGGCCGTCACCATGCCGAGCGCGCATGCCGCCTTCGGGCACGGCGTCACCGCCATCCACCAGGAAACCGTGCTGTTCGACGATTTGTCGGTCGCAGAAAACATCTTTCTCGGCCATGCGCCGCGCACGCGATTGCGCACCATCGACTGGCGCACGATGCGCAAGAACGCGCGCGAAGTGCTGGACACCATGCATGCCGGCCATATCGACGCCGACGCGCGGCTGAAGGACCTTGGCATCGCCAACAAGCATCTGGTCGCGGTTGCGCGTGCCATGTCGATCGACGCGCAGATCGTCATCATGGACGAGCCGACCGCGGCGCTTTCCATGAAGGAGATCGAGGAGCTCTTTTTGCTGATCGAATTCCTCAAGAGCGATGGCAAGGCGATCCTGTTCATCAGCCACAAGTTCGACGAGATCTACCGTATCGCCGACCGCTACACGGTGTTCCGCGATGGCGAGATGGTCGGCGAAGGCCTGATCAAGGATGCCGGCCAGAGCCAGATCGTGCGCCTGATGGTCGGCCGCGCGGTCGATCACATCTTCCCGCAGCGCAAGGCCGAGATCGGCGCACCGGTGCTCTCCGTTTCCGGCCTGTCGCATCCGACCGAATTCAACGATATCGGCTTCGAACTGCACAAGGGCGAGATCCTCGGCTTTTACGGCCTTGTCGGCGCCGGCCGCAGCGAGGTGATGCAGGCGATATCGGGCATCACCCGCACCTCAGCCGGCACGATCACGCTGGAAGGCAAGACGATCGCGCCGAAATCGGCTGCGGATTCGATCGATGCCGGCATCGTCTACGTACCGGAAGAACGCGGCAAGCAAGGCGTGGTGATCGGCCTGCCGATCTTCCAGAACGTCTCGCTGCCTTCGCTCAAGCGCACGTCGAAATCCGGCCTGCTGCGGCTGTCGGAGGAGTTCGATCTGGCCCGCTCCTACACCGAGCGACTCGACCTCAGGGCCTCTTCGCTCAGCCAGGATGTCGGCACGCTGTCGGGCGGCAACCAGCAGAAGATCGTCATCGCCAAATGGCTGGCGACGTCGCCCAAGGTGATCATCCTGGACGAGCCGACCAAGGGCATCGACATCGGCTCGAAGGCCGCCGTGCACGGCTTCATGGCCGAGTTGGTGGCGCAAGGCCTGTCGGTGATCATGGTGTCGTCCGAGCTGCCCGAAATCCTCGGCATGTCCGACCGTGTCGTGGTCATGCGCGAGGGGCTTGTCGCGGCGGTCTACGACAACAAGGATCTGGACGCCGAGACGCTGGTTCGGACGGCAGCAGGGATCGCGGCATGAAGGCTTTCCTCAAATACCGCGAAATCTGGCTGGCTGCTGCCATCATCGTCTTGATCGGGCTGATCTCGACGCGTTTTCCGGCCTTCGCCGATCCGGCCAATCTGCGTCAGGTGTTCAACGACACCTCGATCCTGATGATCCTGGCGCTCGGCCAGATGGTGGTCATCCTGACCCGGTCGATCGATCTGTCGATGGCGTCCAACCTCTGCTTCACCGGCATGGTGGTGGCGATGCTGAACGCAGCACATCCGGCGATCCCGATCCCGCTGCTGATCGTCGTCGCACTGCTGGTCGGCCTTGTGCTCGGCGCCATCAACGGCCTTTTGGTCTGGCGGTTGAACATTCCCTCGATCGTGGTGACATTGGGCACGCTGACCATCTATCGCGGCGCGACCTTCGTCCTGTCCGGTGGCGCCTGGGTCAATGCCGACAAGATGAGCCCGGACTTCATCGGCTTTCAGCGCGCCGCCTTCCTCGGCATTCCGGTGCTGTCGTGGATCGCCATCCTGGTCATTGCGCTGTTCTTCGTTGTGATGACACGCACCGCGCTCGGCCGCTCGATCTACGCGATCGGCGTCAACCCGACGGCGTCGGTCTATGCCGGCATCGATGTCGGCCGGACGAAATTCATCGTCTTCTGCATCTCCGGCATGATTGGCGGCCTGTCGGGCTATCTCTGGATCTCGCGCTACGTGATCGCCTCGGTCGAGGTCGCCAATGGCTATGAGCTCAACATCATCGCCGCCTGCGTCATCGGCGGCATCTCGATCGCCGGCGGCATCGGCTCGGTCGGCGGCGCGGTGCTCGGGGCGCTGTTCCTCGGCATCATCTCCAACGCGCTGCCGGTCATCAACATCTCACCCTTCTGGCAGATGGCGATTTCGGGCAGCGCAATCATTCTGGCCGTCGTGCTCAATGCGCGCGGCGAGCGCCAGCAAGGCCGCATCATCCTCAGAAAGGTGGAGGCGTGACCGACATCCCTGCCCCGCGCCACATTCCCGACCGGCTCGACAAGCCGCTGCGTTCGGCGATCTTTTCCTGGGAAGCGCTGCTGGTCGTGGTGGCCGTCGCCATCTTCGCCATCAACAGCTTCGCCTCGCCCTATTTCCTCGACCCGTACTCGCTGTCCGATCTGACCTTCAATTTCACCGAGAAGGGCCTGATCGCCTTCGCCATGGCGCTGCTGATCATCTCGGGCGAGATCGATCTGTCGGTGGCCGCCATCATTGCGCTAGCGTCGACCATGATGGGCATGGCGGTGCAGGCCGGCGCCGGCACGCCAGTGCTGGTGGCAATCGGCATCGTTGTCGGGCTCGGCTGCGGCGCCTTCAACGGTCTGCTGGTGACAAGGCTCGGCCTGCCCTCGATCGTCGTCACCATCGGCACGATGAGCCTGTTTCGCGGCATCGCCTTCATCATCCTCGGCGACCAGGCCTACAAAGGCTATCCCTCAAGCTTCGCCTTCTTCGGCCAGGGCTATGTCTGGTGGGTGGTGTCGTTCGAGCTGGTGCTGTTCCTGATCGCGGCTGTCGTCTACTGGTTCCTCTTGCACCGCACGAGTTTCGGCCGACGCGTCTTCGCCATCGGCAACAATCCGGTCGCTGCGCAATTTTCCGGCGTGCGCGTCGGCCGCACCAAGTTCATCCTGTTTTGCCTGACCGGGCTGATGTCGGGCATCGCCTCGGTGCTGATCACCTCGCGCCTCGGTTCGACGCGGCCCTCGATCGCACAGGGCTACGAGCTGGAAGTCATCACCATGGTGGTGCTCGGCGGCGTCAGTATCCTCGGTGGCGCCGGCAGCATTCTGGGCGTCGTGCTCGCCGCCTTCATCATGGGGCTGGTGACCTTCGGACTTGGCCTGCTCAACGTGCCCGGCATCGTCATGTCGATCTTCATCGGCCTGCTGCTGATCATCGTCATCGCCTTGCCGATCGTCTGGCGGCGGCTGCGCGGAGGGCGTTGATGGCCGAGAAATACGCGTTCAAGATGAAGCTGAAGCCCGGCATGAAGGCAGAGTACAAGAAGCGCCATGACGAGATCTGGCCGTCGCTGGTCGCGCTGCTGAAGCAGGCCGGCGTCTCCGATTATTCCATCCATCTCGACGAGGAGACCAATATCCTGTTCGGTGTGCTGTGGCGGCAAGACGACCACCGCATGGACGAATTGCCCGGGCAGTCGGTGATGCAGCGCTGGTGGGCCCACATGGCCGACATCATGGAAACCAGGCCGGACAACGAGCCGGTGGCCGTGAAGCTGGAAACAATGTTCCACATGGCATGAGTGCGATGCGCCACATCGCCGTCATCGACATCGGCAAGACCAACGCCAAGGTGGCGCTGGTCGACCTCGCTGCGTTGAGCGAGGTGGCGCTGCGCCGCATGGCGAATGCGCCGGTGCCGCAGGCGCCTTACCCACATCACGATGTCGAGGCACTGTGGGCATTCATCCTCGAAAGCCTTGCCGGCCTGAACCGCGAACAGCGCATCGACGCCATTTCGATCACCACCCATGGCGCGACCGGCGTGCTGGTCGACGCGGCGGGTGAACTGGTGCTGCCGGTGCTCGACTATGAGTTCGACGGCCCCGACGGGATGGCCGAGGATTACGACGCGATCCGCCCGCCTTTTGCCGAGACCGGCACGCCGCGCCTGCCGCTCGGCCTCAATCTCGGAGCACAATTCTTCTGGCAGCAGAAGAGCTTCCCGGCGGAATTCGCCAGGGCCGCGGCGCTGCTGATGTACCCGCAATACTGGGCCTTGCGCCTGACCGGCATCGCCGCCAACGAGGTCACCTCGCTCGGCTGCCACACCGACCTGTGGAACCCGTGGACAGCGGATTTTTCATCCCTGGTCGAGAGGCTGGAGTGGCGGAGCCTGATGGCGCCGGTGCGGCCGGCCAGCGATCGCCTCGGCCCGATCCTGCCCACCGTTGCTGTGCGAACCGGACTGGATCCGCACACGCCGGTGTTCTGCGGCCTGCATGATTCCAACGCCTCGCTGCTGCCGCATCTTCTCTCCGACAAGCCGCCTTTCTCCGTCGTCTCGACCGGCACCTGGGTGGTATCGATGGCGGTCGGCGGCAAACAGATTGCGCTGGATGCCGCGCGCGACACGCTGGTCAATGTCAACGCGCTCGGTGATCCCGTTCCCTCGGCGCGCTTCATGGGCGGCCGCGAGTTTTCGGTGCTGACAAAGGATCAGCCGGAGCCGTGGACCGAGGATGATGTCGGCGCCGTGCTGGCGCGAAAGATGCTGCTGCTGCCGTCGACCCAGCAAGGTTCGGGGCCGTTCCCGCACCATGCCGCGGCATGGCTCGACGCCGACGGCATCAACAAAGGCCAGCGCTTTGCCGCCATCTCATTCTATCTGGCTCTGATGACGGCGACCTGCCTCGACTTGATCGGTGCCGACGGGCCGACCACGGTCGAAGGCCCCTTTGCCCGCAACCGGCTCTTTGTCGGCATGCTGGCGGCAGCCACGGCGCGCGCCGTGGTTGCGTCGGAGGCCGCCACCGGCACCAGCATCGGCGCGGCGCTGCTGGCATCCGATCAACTGATGGCACAGGGCAAGGGCGAAAGAATAGAACGGCCTATAGACCCAGCCTGGGTCGACTACGTCAGCGCATGGCGGGCGGCAGTGGAAGTGCAGGGCTGATCAGAGAATCCGTTTGCCGAAGGCAGACATGACGAAGTTGACCGCGTCGGTGCCGATCCGCGGCTCCAGATCCGCCGTCAGGCCCGAAACATCCATCGACAGCAAGCCGCCGGAGAGCGCGATCGCCTCCATCGCCTGATGTGTTTCGCGCACGGTCAGCCCACCGGAGCCCGCAGCCCAGCCGGCGAATTCGGTCGCGGTCGGCGAATAGCTGACATGAAAGCCTTGCGTGCCTGATGTGGCGATACGGATCGCTTCATGCATCAGGTCGCGCATGCCCATGGCGTCGATGTCGGTCATGGTGAAGGCGGAGACGCGCGAATCCTTCAGCACCCGCGCCTCGGCCGGATCGGCGTGGCGCAAGCCGACGATGACGACATTCTCCGGCGACAGTTGCGGCTGCAGGGCGCCCGCCTTGTGGTCGAGGCCAAGCGAGCGCGCCAGGACCGAGCCTTCCGGCAGGTCGATGCCGTCCTCGTCCTCAGGCATCAAGGCGGCGATGGAGTCGATCCAGATCAGGCCGAAGGAATGCGTGGCGCGCGCCGTTGCGGTCAGAGCCTTATGCGCGACGCGACGGTCGGTGCCGGCGGCCAGCCGGATCAGCCCCGATGGCGGCCGCTCGACATCGGCGAGTTCCACGACATCGAAATTCATCGCCTCCAGCCGCGCGCCGGTGCCTTCCCGGGCCAGGATGCCGGCGGCTCCAGGTTCGGCCGTGATCTGCACCATCTTGCGGCCGGAAAAATCCTCGACATCGTGCATCGGGGCCTTCTCGACATATTCCGAGGTCATCGCCAAAAGCATGGCGCCATAGCTCATGCGGAAGGCGACGCGGTCGCCGACGGCCAGCGGCGGGTCGGCATCGGCGACATCCAAAAGCAGATGGTCGCTGGAGGCGCCCAGCACCCGGATCCCCCTGGCGATCGGCGTCAGCCCCTCGACCAGCACGTCCTCGCGGCCGATATTGGCGATGGCGCGCAGCCTGTCGCCTTCGTCGGGGAAGACCGGCTGGTTGCCGAAGGCGTCGTAGCCCGATTGGCCGATCGGCCGTGACGGCTTGAGCTTGACCTCGATAATGTCGCTGGTCAGCCGGCAGGCATCGGGTTCGAGCTCGGCCCACGGCGCATCGCGGAAGGTCTCCACGCCACCTTGCAGGATCGCCTCGCCGACGCGCAGATTGTTGATGCCGGCCGGCAGCCTGCCTTCGAGCAGCAGCGGCAGCGACGACGATGCGCCGCCGGAAATCCAGTCGAGGCTTTTGCCGGACAGGCGCTCGGTCTTGTAGGCATGGGCGACGAGCTGCCCAAGGTTTTCCGGCGTCGGCATGATGGCGCCGAAGCAGCCGAGATTGGTGCCGATGCCGGCGATGCGCACGCCCTTGAACTGCAGGATCTGCTCGACCGTCGGAATAAGGTCATTCGGCCAGATGCCTTCGCGGAGATCGCCGAGATCGATCATCAGCATGATGTCGTGGACGCGGCCCATGCGCTCGGCGATGCGCGAAATTTCGCGGATGGTGGCGAGTTCCGATTGCAGGCTGATGTCGACGGTGCGCACCACCTCCTCGACCCGCGCCATCGGCGGGCTGCGCAGCAGCATGATCGGTGCGTTGATGCCGCTGTCGCGCAGCCGGCGGATGTTCTCGAAACGCGATTCGGCGATGCCGGCGACGCCGCCGCGCAGCATGGCGCGTGCCACTTGCGGCATGCCGCAAGTGCCCTTGGTGACGCCGAACACTTTTATGCCCGAGAGCGCGCAGCGCTCGACGATGGTGCGCGCGTTGCGCTCGATGCGGCCAAGGTCGATGGCGACTTGCGGTCCCGACATCCTAGCCCCCGTAAACCAGCCCCTGCGGGTCGATCTCCGGCTTGCGGCCGGAAACGAGGTCGGCGAGGAATTTTCCCGAACCGCAGGCCATGGTCCAGCCGACATGGCCGTGGCCGGTGTCGAGATAGAGATTCTTGTAGCGCGCCTGGCCGATGACCGGCACCGAGTTGGGCATCATCGGGCGCAGACCCGCCCAGAACACAGCCCTCTTCTCGTCGAAGGCACCCGGGAAAAGATCCTTGCCGGTGCTGATGATCGTCTTGAAATCGGCGGGCTTGAAAGTGCGGTCGAAGCCGGTGAATTCGGCCGTCGAGGACATCCGCAAGCGGTTGCCCAGCCTTGAATAGCCGATCAGCCGGTCCTCGTCGGCGCCGCCCATGGTCGGTCCCTTGCTTTCGTCCTCCAGGGGAATCGTCGCGGTATAGCCTTTTACCGGATAGACAGGCAGGTCGATGCCGTAACGGCGCCCGAGCAGGCCGCTTTCCGGCCCCATCGAGATGACAACCGCATCGCCGGCGACCGGGCCGGCCGAAGTCATCACCGCGCGCACCCGGTCGCCCTCGATGTCGAGGCCTTCGACTGTCGTGCCGAACAGGAATTCGACGCCGAGCTTCTCGGCCGCATAGGCGGCCAGCCTGTCGACAAACTGCTTGGAATCTCCGGTCTGGTCGGTTGGCGAATAGACGCCGCCGGCAATCTTGTCCTTGACGCCGGCAAGGCCCGGTTCCAGCTCGACCAGCCGGTCGCGGCCGACGATTTCGATCGGCAGGCCGTGCTTGGCAAGATAACGGTAATTGTCGGTGCCGGTGTCGAGGCTCTTTTGCGAGCGGAAGAAATAGAGAATGCCCTTCTTGCGCTCGTCGTAATGGATGCCGGTCGCTTCCGAAAGCGCATTGATGCAGTCGCGCGAATAGAGCGCGAGCCTGAGCTTGATGTCGGTGTTGGCGCGCAGGCGCGCCACCGTGCACTGGCGCAGGAAACGCAGGCTCCAGGCGAGGAAATAGGGATCGAGGCGCAGCCTGACCTTGATGCCGAGATCATGGTTGTAGAGCCCGCGCAGGAAAGTCTTCAAAGCCGCCGGCGAGGCCCAGGCGGTGGCGTCACCCGGTGACACCAGGCCGGCATTGGACTGGCTGGTGCCTTGTGCCGCCGCCGGATGGCGCTCGATAACCGTCACCTCATGGCCGTCGCTGGCCAGATAATAGGCGGCCGCCGTACCGACGACACCGGCCCCGAGCACCGTTATTTTCATGCCATTCCCCCAAGATCTCCTCGCGGCGCCGCGCCTCCGCGCCTTGCCGCGAACGCCTTCAATAGCGCTTCGCTGCCCGCCTTGCGAGCCCTTGGGAGAACCCGGCTCAGCCGCGCGCGGAGTTCTTGCCGGTCAGGATGCGCTCCCAGGCGAGCGCGTCGGCGACGATCTGGTCGAGATCGTCGCGTTGCGGGGTCCAGCCGAGCTCGGCGCGGGCGAGATCCGAATTGGCAACCACCGCCGCGGCATCGCCAGGGCGGCGATCACCCATCTTCACCTCGAAATCATGGCCAAAGGCGCGGCGCACGCTGTCGATGACCTCGAGCACCGAATAGCCATGGCTGTAGCCGCAATTGGCGACGAGGCTCTGTCCCCCGGCGCGCAGCCGCTGCAAAGCCAGGCGATGCGCCGCCGCCAGGTCGCTGACATGGATGTAGTCGCGCATGCAGGTGCCGTCCGGCGTCGGATAATCGGTGCCGAACACCTGCATGAACGGCCGCTTGCCGAGTGCCGTCTCGCATGCGACCTTGATCAGATGGGTTGCGCCCGGTGTCGACTGGCCGGTGCGGCCCTTCGGGTCGGCGCCGGCGACGTTGAAGTAGCGCAGCGCGGTATAGCGCAGGCCATGCGCGATCGACGCGTCGCGCAGCATCCACTCACTCATCAGCTTGGACAGGCCATAGGGCGATTCCGGCGCCAGGCGGGCGTCCTCGCGCACCGGCTCCAGCCCGGCGCCGCCATAGACGGCGGCGGTCGAGGAAAAGATGAAATTGGGCACGCCTTCGCGCACCGCGGTTTCGATCAGCGTGCGCGTCTTCGAGGTGTTGTTCTCATAATAGCTGAGCGGGTCGGCGACCGATTCCGGAACCACGATCGAGCCGGCGAAATGAATGATCGCGTCGACCTTGTTCTCCCTGATGACCGCGCCGACCAATTCCTTGTCGGCGACATCGCCGACGACCAGCTTGGCCTCCGGCGCCACCGCCCATTCGAAACCGGTGGAAAGACGGTCGAGAACGACCACGCTTTCGCCGGCATCCAGCAGCTCCCAGACCATATGGCTGCCGATGTAACCGGCGCCGCCTGTCACCAAAACTGTCATCCGCGTCCTCGCTTATCCAAGATTTATCGGAAACTGTCTCAACCCCGCTCTACTGGAAAGCCCGCCGCATGGCCATTGGAACCCCTGGTAACCGGCATTGCCGGCCAGTGGCATTGTCCTGAAACAAAGTTCATCCACATCAAGGGAATAGGCCACGATCCGCGGTCGTTAGGAACAGGTCCGGGGCGTGGCATTTTGACCAAAAAGGCCAGGTGGACGACCAACAGGCCAATGATTATGATCCCGCGCAAAAATTGGGAAGGCGACATGAACTATCAGCGGTTTTTCGAGGAAGCGATCGACCAGCTCCATGCCGAGCGTCGCTACCGCGTTTTCGCCGACCTCGAGCGGATCGCGGGCAAGTTCCCGCGCGCCATCTGGCGTTCCAATGGCCGTGCCGAGGAAATCACCGTCTGGTGCTCCAACGACTATCTCGGCATGGGCCAGCATCCCGACGTCATCGCCGCGTTCCAGAATACCGCTGGCAAGATGGGTTCGGGCGCCGGCGGCACCCGCAACATTTCCGGCACCTCGAACCCGTTGGTCGAGCTCGAGGTGGAGCTTGCCGACCTGCACGACAAGGAAGCGGCACTGGTCTTCACCTCCGGTTTCGTCTCCAACGAAGCCTCGATCTCGACCATCGCGAAGCTTTTGCCCAACTGCCTGATCATCTCGGACGAATTGAACCACGCCTCGATGATCGAAGGCGTGCGGCGTTCCGGCGCCGAAAAGAAGATCTTCCGCCACAATGACGTGGCGCATCTGGAAAGCCTTTTGCAGGCGGCGGGGCGCGAACGCGCCAAGCTGATCGTCTTCGAAAGCGTCTATTCGATGGATGGCGACATCGCGCCGATCAAAGAGATCGTCGAGCTCGCCGAGCGCTACAACGCCATGACCTATATCGACGAGGTTCATGCCGTCGGCATGTACGGGCCGCGCGGCGGCGGCATCACCGAGCGCGAAGGCCTGGCCGACCGCATCGACATCATCGAAGGCACGCTGGCCAAGGCATTCGGCACGCTGGGCGGCTACATCACCGGCACCAGCGCTGTGATCGACGCCGTGCGCTCCTATGCGCCGGGCTTCATCTTCACCACGGCACTGCCGCCGGCGATCGCTGCCGCCGCGACCGCGTCGATCCGCCATCTCAAGCGCTCGCAGGCCGAGCGCGACGCCCAGCAGCAGCAGGCCGCGAGAACCAAACACATCCTGTCGGCCGCCGGCCTGCCGGTGATGGATTCGCCGACGCACATCGTGCCGCTGCTGGTCGGCGATCCCGAGGCCTGCAAGATGGCCAGCGACCGCCTGCTCGGCGTGCACGGCATCTACATCCAGCCGATCAACTACCCGACCGTGCCGCGCGGCACCGAGCGGCTGCGCATCACGCCAACGCCGTTCCATTCCGATGCGCTGATCGCCGAATTGCAGGATGCGCTGGTCGAGACCTGGGATGCGCTCGGCATCCCCTATGGTTCGGCAGGTCGGCCTTCGGTGGCCAAGAGCGACCGCATCATTCCCCTGCTGGTGCCCAAGTCAGGCGGCTGATGCCGTTTGGAACTCTACTCCGGCCGCCATCTGGCTCGCCGGAGCGATTTCAATTCGGGCTTCGTCAGCGGCTCAGGCGCTCTTCATCCACTTCGCCAGCCGGTGTGCCGCTTCCTCGATCTGGTCGAGACGGCGGTGGAAGCACAGCCGCAAAAACGCCTCGCCGCCGGGGCCGAAAGCGGTGCCTGGCGCCAGGCCGACATTGGCCTTGTCAACGATGTCGAAGGCAGCGGTGCGTGAATCGGTGATGCCCTCGACGGTGAAAAACAGATAGAACGCGCCCTGCGGCACCGTAAACCCAGCGCGGCCGGTGGCGCCGAGGATGCCGCAGACAAGGTCGCGCGCCTTGCGCGCCCGCTCCACCTGTTCGGCAACGAAGGCGTCGCCCTCGTCAAGGGCGGCGACCGCACCGCGCTGCATGAACTGGGCGACGCCGGAGCTCGAATACTGGATCAGGTTCTCGAACACCTGCTGCAAGCTCGGATGCGTCTTGATCCAGCCGACGCGCCAGCCGGTCATCGCCCAGTTCTTGGAAAAGGAGTTGACGTACAGGATACGGTCTTCCGCCGACGCTATGTCGAGGAAGGACGGCGCGCGGCCGTGGCCATAGTGGAACAGTGAATAGATCTCGTCGGCGATGATCCAGAGGTTTTTCGCGCGCGCCAGAGCGAGGATCGCCTGCAAGGTCTCGTGATCGGCGGTCCAGCCGGTCGGATTCGACGGCGTGTTGATGAACAGCGCCTTTGTGCGCGGCGTGATCGAAGCGGCGATCTTCTCGACGTCGCAGGACCAGCCATTGCCGGAATGATCGAGCGTGACCGCGACTGGAACGGCTCCCGCTATCCCTGCTGCGGCATCGAAATTCGGCCAGGCCGGCGACAGGTAGACCACCTCGTCGCCGGCGCCGGCGAGCGCGTCGAGCGCCAGCTGGATGGCATGCATGCCGGAGCCGGTGACGATGAATTCTTCCTCCGGGAAATTCTTGCCGAAATGCCTGGCATAGTAGCGGGAGAGTGCCTGCCTGAGATCGGGGATGCCCCGTTGCCAGGTGTAGAATGTCTCGCCGCCGGCCAGCGCCTTCGACGCGGCATCGGTGATGAAGGCTGGCGTCGGCAGGTCGCCCTCGCCGGCCCAGAGCGGAATCATGCCGTCGCGCAGGCGGCCGTAATTGACGACGGCGACAATGCCACTTTCGGGTGCCGCACGGGCCTCGGTGCGCAAGCTGTCGATCAGGGTCATGGGCGGATCCGTTTTTGGTCTGCGGTTTTCGTCAGCGGTCCTTATCAGATGCGAAAACAGAAAACCCCGGCCGCCAACGACCGGGGTTTTGGTCCAGCAAATGCTGCCCGTGGTCAGCGCCTGGCGAGCAGATCGCGAATTTCGGTCAGCAGCGCGACGTCGGCGGGCGGCGGAGCCGCCGGTGCAGCGGGCTTCTCGCGCTCAAGCCGCTTGCGCATGTTGTTCACCGCCTTGACCATCAGGAAAATGATGAAAGCGAGGATGAGGAAGTTCAACGCGACAGTGATGAAGCTGCCGTAGGCAAAGACCGCGCCTTGCTTCTTGGCGTCGGCCAGCGAGGTGGCGTTGACGGCCGAGGAGAGGCCAAGGAAATAATTGTTGAAGTCCAAGCCGCCGAAAATCGCGCCGACGATCGGCATGATGATATCGTTAACAAGGGAATCGACGATCTTGCCGAAGGCCGCGCCGATGATGACGCCGACCGCAAGGTCCATCACATTGCCCTTGGAAATAAATTCCTGGAATTCTTTCAGCATTCGACCCTCCTTGTCGTGACTGGCCGAGCTGCCGTTTCCGTCCTTGCGGCATCGACCTGAGGCAACATAACAAAAACCTCCTGACGCAACATGGGTAAAAGGGAGAAAACAACCGCTTTCTCCTTACCTTACGGCACTTTGGGCGGCAGCTCTGCCGAATTTGACGCGTTGCGTACAAGGGCGTGAAATTTCATATCCCCGCGATGCAAATCGACACAGATGCCGCCGAATCACTGCAAAACGACCACGCTGGACCAGATTGCCGCCGAGCACGGCATGGGCCCCTGGTTGTTGACGCGAGCGATCAATCGCTCTTTGCAAGGTTTCCCGCATTGACGGCACGGCAAAGCCAGCATTGAATTTCTGGAAATTATAGGCGTTTTCGCCTATAATGTTCTCATGAACATGCTCGAAACCATCAGCATTGATGTTTATCCGTGGGCGGCTCCAACAAAGGAGCAGCGCGCTTGGTTTGACGCGCTTTCGCCCGACGAGAAGCGGAAAGCGATTCAGGCGGCGATCAACGAAGGTTTTGAGAGCCCGGTCAGCGAAAAGTCGATCGACGACATTATTCGGGAAGCGCGTGCCGAACTCCCGCATGCGCCATAGGATAACGCATCGCGCCGAACGCGATCTGAAAGACATTTACCGACACACCTTCGAAAACTTCGGCCACACTCAGGCCGAAAAGTAACTGCGCGAACTCGACGCGGTGTTTGAGTTGCTCGGCGACTATCCGAGTATGGGCCGGCTCTATGAAGGCAGGACCCATCAGTTCGTCCACGGCAAGCACATCATCCTCTATCGCATGGGTTTGGAGGAGGTCGTCATTGGCCGTATTTTCCACGGCGCTCAGCGGCGATCTTCACCATAACGACACCGACGCGCCGCCCTGATAGCCGTCCTGCACAGCTCTGCAATGGACTCGGACGCCAAGCTGTGGTTGCGTCCGGGCAAGCCGGATAGAAAGACGGCAGAGGAGGAAAGTCCAAGCGTGCAGGGCTTGTTCATCGTCATCATCGCGGTCGCCTATGTGACGCTGCTGTTTGCCATCGCCAGCCTCGGCGACCGCCGCTCGGCCATCTCCGAGCCGAGCCGGGGGCGGCCTTTCATCTATGCGCTCAGCCTCGCGATCTACTGCACATCCTGGACTTTCTTCGGCTCGGTCGGTCTCTCTTCCGAACGCGGCCTCGAATTCCTCGGCATCTATACGGGCCCGGTGCTCGTCTTCGTCTTCGGCTTCCCGCTGCTCAACCGTATCGTGCGGCTGGCCAAGACCGAGAAGATCACCTCGATCGCTGATTTCCTCGGCGCACGCTACGGCAAGAGTTTCACCGTCGCGGCGATCGCCACGCTGATCGCCACCATCGGCGCGGTGCCCTATATCGCGCTGCAGTTGAAGGCGATATCCGGTTCGGTCAGCCTGATGGTCGAGCACTATACGGGATCGCCGCCTTCGTTCGATCCCTTCGTCAGCGACATCTCGCTGGTCGTCGCCATGCTGTTGGCGCTGTTCGCGGTGCTGTTTGGAACCCGTCACGCCGACGCCACCGAACACCAGGACGGGCTGGTGCTGGCGGTGGCGGTCGAAACCGTCGTCAAGCTCGCCGCCTTCCTGGCGATCGGCCTGATGGTCACCTTCCTGATCTTCGGCGGCCCAGGCGACATGTTCGACAAGCTCGCCGAGAACGCGCAGGTCCGGCAGGCGATGAGCTACAACACCTCGCTCGCCACCTGGCTGGTGCTGACGTGCCTCAGCGGCTTTGCCATCATCATGCTGCCGCGGCAGTTCTACGTCACCATCGTCGAAAACCGCGGCGAGGCCGAACTGCGCACCGCGACATGGGTGTTCCCGCTCTACCTCGTGGCGATCAACCTGTTCGTGCTGCCGATCGCCTTCGCCGGCCTGTCGCTGGTCGGCGCCGGAACCAGCAGCGATCTCTATGTGCTGTCGCTGCCCCTGTTCAGCGGCCATGATGTGCTGGCGATGGCGGCTTTCATCGGGGGCCTGTCGGCGGCGACGGCGATGGTGATCGTCGAAAGCGTGGCGCTGTCGATCATGATCTCCAACGATCTCGTCATTCCGCTGTTCGTGCGCCGCCTGCTCAAGACCTCGACCTCCGAGACCGAGGATTGGTCGACGCTGATCCTCAATGTGCGGCGCGGGGCGATCTTCATCCTGTTGTTCATCGCCTTCCTCTACTACCGCGAGAGCACCAACAGCGCGCGCCTGTCGTCGATCGGCCTGATGTCGTTCGCGGCCATCGCCCAGTTCGCCCCCGCCCTGATCGGCGGGCTGATCTGGCGCGGCGCCAACGGCCGGGGTGCGGCACTCGGCATGGTCGCCGGCATCCTCGTCTGGGGCTACACACTGCTCCTGCCGTCGCTTGCCGCGGCCGATACCGGCATCATCGTGCACGGGCTGTTCGGCTTCGAGGCGCTGCGGCCGCAGGCCCTGTTCGGCACCGTCGCCGAACCGCTGAACCACGGCGTGTTATGGAGCCTGTCGATCAATGCGGTGTTTTTCGTGCTCGGCTCGCTGTCGCGCGCGTCGGTGCCGCTGGAACGCATCCAGGCGTCGATCTTCGTGCCGCGCGATGCCGGCCCGATGCCCAGCCTGCGCCGTTTCCGCACCGCCATCACCGTCAACGACCTGAAGGACACGATCGGGCGCTATCTCGGCGTCGAGCGCACCGAGCGCTCCTTCCAGTCGTTCGAAAAGACCAACGGAGCCTCGCTGCACGGCAACGAGCAGGCGAGCATGGACGTCATCCGCTTTTCCGAGCAGCTGCTGGCCAGCGCCGTCGGCTCCTCCTCGGCACGGCTGATCCTGTCGCTGCTGTTTCGGCGCCACGACCGCGAATCCCGAGATGCCTTCCGCTTGCTCGACGACGCCACCGAGGCGCTGCAGCACAACCGCGACCTCTTGCAGATCGCGCTCGACCAGATGGAACAGGGCATCACCGTCTTCGATCGCGATTTCCGCCTGATCTGCTGGAACCGCCAGTACCGGGCACTGTTCGACCTGCCCGACGAGATGGGCCAGGTCGGCGTCTCGCTCGACCGCATCCTGCGCCATCTCGCCGAGCGCGGCGACATCCCTGCCGATCAGCGTGTGGCCATGCTCAACCGGCTGACCAGCTTCGTCAGCCCATGGCAGATGGAGCTGAAAACCTCGGGCCGCATCCTGGAACTGCGTTCCAACCCGATGCCGGACGGCGGCATCGTCGCCACCTATGCCGACATTTCCGGTCGCGTCGAGCAGGATTTGGCACTGAAGCGTGCCAATGAATCGCTGGAGCAGCGCGTCAAGACGCGCACCATCGAGCTGACCCGGGTCAATGAGGAACTGGCGCAGGCACAGATGCTGGCCGAGGAGGCCAATCTCGGCAAGACGCGCTTCCTCGCCGCCGCCGGCCACGACATCCTGCAGCCGCTGAACGCCGCCCGGCTCTATTGCTCCTCGCTGATCGAGAAGGCCGGCAAGGGGCCTGCCGGCAAGGCGGCCGTGAACATCGAATCCTCGCTGGAATCCGTCGAGACCATTCTCGGCGCCGTGCTCGACATCTCCCGCCTCGATGCCGGCGCGATGAAGCCGGATGACACCGCCTTCAACCTCGACGGATTGCTGCGCCAGATCGGCAACGACTTCCGGCCGCTGGCCGCCGAAAAGAAGCTCGAGCTGACCATCATGCCGTCATCGCTGACGGTGACGACGGACCGCAATTTGCTGCGCCGCCTGATCCAGAATCTCGTCTCCAACGCCATCAAATACACGCGCCGCGGCCGCGTGCTGGTTGGCGTCAGGCGGCGCGGCGAATTGGCCGAGATCCAGGTGATCGACACCGGCATCGGCATCGCCGGCGACAAGCTGAACACCGTCTTTCGCGAATTCACCCGGCTCGACGAGGGCGCGCGCGAGGCCGAGGGCCTCGGTCTCGGCCTCTCCATCGTCGACCGCATCGCCCGGGTGTTGCGCCTGGAGATCCGCATCTTTTCCAGTCCGGGCAAGGGCACGCGATTCTCCGTTATCCTGCCCGTCGCGGCCGTGCAGGCACGACGCGAGATCGAAGCCAGGGCTCCCGCCCGCGCGACAGCCTCGCTGGCCGGTCTGCACGTGCTGTGCATCGACAACGACGCCCGCATCCTCGAAGGCATGCGGCTCCTGCTCGAAGGCTGGGGTTGCAACGTCGACACCGCGTCCGGTTCAAAGGATCTGGAGACCGCGAAGATACATCGCCCGGACATCGTCCTTGCCGACTACCATCTCGACGGCGAAACCGGCCTCGAACTCGTCGTCAGGCTGCGTGCGATCCATGGCGACACCCTGCCGGCCGTGCTGGTCACCGCCGACCGCTCCAACGAGGTGCGCACGACCGCCGGCGGGCTCGAGATTGCGGTGATCAACAAACCGCTCAAACCAGCGGTACTGCGCTCGATGATGGCCAGGGTCAGGCCGCTGGCGCCGGCGGCGGAATAGGGGTCTAACCCGCCGGCTGCAGCGGGTCGCTGCCGATCTTGGACAGCAGGATCACCGCCTGGGTGCGGCTGTCGACGCCGAGCTTCTGCAGGATGGCGGAGACATGCGCCTTGATGGTGGCCTCGGAGACGCCGAGTTCATAGGCGATCTGCTTGTTGAGCAGGCCCTCGGCCAGCATGCCGAGCACCCGGGTCTGCTGCGGCGTCAACGCCTGCAGCCGCTTGATCAGGTCGGATATTTCAGGGTCGCGCTCGATGCCGAGATCGACGCCGACGGGTGCTGCAATATCGCCGGCAAGCACCGATTGCACGGCGCTGCGGATTTCTTCCATGCTGGCCGATTTGGAGATGAAGCCGGAAGCGCCGAGGTCGAGCGCCCGCCTGATGGTCGCCGGATCGTCATGCGCCGACACCACGACCAGCGGCACCGCCGGATGGACGCCACGCAGCGAGATCAGGCCGGACAGGCCGCTGGCGCCCGGCATCGACAGGTCGAGCAGCACCAGGTCGACGTCCTCGTTGGCCACGACCAGCGCCTTGGCGCTCTCGAAATCGCCGGCTTCATGGATGGCGGCGACATTGCCGATGCCGGCGAGCGCTTCGCGCAGCGCACCGCGAAACAGCGGGTGATCGTCGGCGATGACGAAAGAATAGCCTGCCGGCAAATGTCCCTCCCCGAATCCCCGATGATTTTTGGCTTTTCGGGTTCAACTGGACGATTATGAGCGGCTGCGCGCTGTTTTCAAGCGGCAAAGCCAGTGCGCCGCCTCCCGTGGTTGAAACGCTCAGGTCTTCTGCGAATTGGGCTGGGCGCCGTTGTCCTTGTCCATATCCCTGACGATGCCCATGAAGCCGCGCAGGAAGCGCTCCATGTAGCCCATCGTCTTGTTGAAATCCTCTTCGCTCGGCAGTTTCGATTCGAGGCGGGCGGAGAGCGAATTCTCGAGCTTGGTGACGCGCTCGTCCATCGCCTTCATCGAGGTCTGCAAGCGGTCGACCTCGTCCTGGAAAGCGGCGCGTTCGTCGGCCGCCATCTTGCAGACGAGCTGGCCGGAGCGTTCGTCGCAGATCGACATGGCGCCGGTCTGGGTGTCCATGCGGATATAGCCGGTGGCCGACTTTTCCAGCCGGTAGCGGTCGGTTTCTTCCGAATAAGCTGAAGCCGCGACCAGCGAAACGAGCGCGGCGGGGATCAAGATGTGCTGCAGACGCATGTTGTCCTCCATGGCAAAGGCCTCAGATATCGCATGTTTGCGCCGGAAATGGGGAAGACCCTTGGCGTGGCCTTTCCCGAATGGCTGGTTCGGAATCTTTTGAAGCAATTCCCAAGGGAAAGCGCTATGCGCTTTTCCCGGGAAAACCGTTTCACACTTTTCCTGGAACTGCTCTATAGCGCAACCATGTCTCAGATTATCTACAAGATAACCCCGCAGGCGCTTTGGCGCGAGGCCGAAACGCATGGCCGCTTCACCGGCGCGCCGATTGATGTCGCAGACGGCTTCATCCACTTCTCCACGGCGGCGCAGGTCAAGGAAACGGCGGCAAAGCACTTTGCCGGCCAGACCGACCTTCTGCTGGTCGCCATCGACGGCGCCAGCCTGGGTGCTGCGCTGAGATACGAGGTCTCGCGCGGCGGTGCGCTGTTTCCGCATCTTTATGGTCCGCTCGGCCTCAAGGCTGTGCTGTGGGTCCGGCCACTGCCGCTTGGCTCCGATGGTGTGCACCAGTTCCCGGCACTGGAGGGGCAATGAGCGTGCTCGACCGGCTCGGCCAGAAGCTGCTGTTCGCCTTCGATCCGGAAACCGCGCATGGCCTGTCGATCGCGGCCTTGCGATGCGGCGTTCCGGTTGGTGCACCAGCGATCCGCGACCACAGGCTGACGGTCAGCATCTGCGGCCTCGATTTTCCCAATCCGCTCGGCATGGCGGCCGGCTATGACAAGAACGCCGAAGTGCCCGACGCGCTGCTTGGCCTGGGCTTCGGCTTTGCCGAGGTCGGCACGATCACGCCGCTGGCGCAGGCCGGCAATCCGAAGCCGCGCATTTTCCGGCTGACGGCCGACGATGCGGTGATCAACCGATTGGGCTTCAACAATGAAGGCCATGCGGCGGCCGAAAAGCGCCTTGCCGCGCGCAAGGGGCGTGGCGGCATCGTCGGCGTCAACATCGGCGCCAACAAGGACAGCAGCGACCGCATCGGCGACTATGAGCGCGGCGTCGCCCGGTTTGCGCAATACGCCAGCTATCTGACCGTCAACATCTCCTCGCCCAACACGCCGGGCCTGCGCAACATGCAGGCGCGTGAGCAGCTTGGCGAGCTCTTGTCGCGGGTCATGGCAGCGCGCGCCGCGGCAAGCGCCCAGCCGCCGGTGTTCCTGAAGATCGCGCCGGATCTGGTCGAGGCAGAGCTGGAGGACATCGCCGCCGAAGTCACGGAAAAGCGGGTGGACGGCGTCATCGTCTCCAACACCACCATCTCCCGACCGCCACTGCGCAGCGGCGACACCGCGCGCGAGAGCGGGGGGCTCTCCGGCAAGCCGCTGTTCGAGCGTTCGACCATCGTGCTGGCGAAGATGCGCAAACTGCTCGGGCCGGAGCTTGCCATCGTCGGCGTCGGCGGCGTCGATTCCGCCGATACGGCGCTGGACAAGATCCGTGCGGGTGCCGATCTGGTGCAGCTCTACACCGGCATGATCTATGCCGGGCCTTCGCTGCCAGGCCGTATTCTTTCCGGAATGGCCCGTTTCGTCGAAAAAGAACGGCTGAAGTCGATTTGCGAGTTGCGCGACAGCCGCCTCGACTTCTGGGCGTCCAGGCAACTCTGAACTGCTCTCAGGAGCGCAGGTCGCGGCTGACGGCCCGCTCGCAGATGGTGCAACGAACTCGGGTCGACGGGTTCCTTCGGAGCTTTCGCCGGGCGTTGGCTGACGGCGCATCAAACAAAAAACCCGCCAGTGCGGCGGGTCATTGGCGCAAATCAGCACCATGGGCAAAAATCTACCATAGCTGAGGTCACCGAGTCAAGAAAAAATTCCTATCGCGAAGCTGCCGCTCAGTGTCCTGGACGGCGCAGGGCCTTCCGGGGGACACCGTCTAAAACGCCGTCCGCACCCTGAGCCGCAGGATCGTCAGCAGGCTGAAGCCTCGCACCAGCAGGAAGACGTGCAGCGCCGCCCAAAGTCCAGTGTTGCCGAAGGCCGGCGCAAGGGTCAGCAGCGCGGCCGCGAAAACCAGGAACGACAGCAGCATCATGTTGCGCATGTCGCGGGACCAGGTCGCGCCGATGAAGACGCCATCCATCTGGAACGCCAGCACACCGCTCAGCGCCGTGAATGCCGCCCATGGCAGGTAGATGTCGGCCACCGAACGGACGTCCTCCGATGTCGTCACGAGGGCGACCAGATTGGCGCCACCAGACAGCATTACCAGCGTCGCGGCTCCCGCCAGCCCGAAACCCCAGAACAGCGTCAGCCGCACGGCCTGGCGGAACGGTGCGGCGGCACGTGCGCCGACGGCACGGCCCGCCAGCTGTTCGGCGGCGGTGGCAAAGCCATCGAGGAAATAGCCGGCGACGAGGAAGAAATTCATCAGCACGGCGTTGGCGGCCAGCGTCACCGTGCCGAACTGCGCGCCCTGGCGGGTGAACAATGCAAAGGCGGCGAGCAGCGAGAACGAACGGATCATGATGTCGCGGTTGAGCGACAGCATGCGCAGGAAGGCGGTCATGTCGAGCAGGCGATGGCGCGGCAAGGGCGGGGCCGCGCGAAACCGGCGGATCACGACGGCCAGGCCGAGCAGCATGGCCAGGAACTCACCGGTGACGGTCGCCCAGGCAACGCCGGCGACGCCCCAGCCAAGTTCCAGCCCAAGCAGGAAGCACAGCGCGATGTTGATGCCGTTCAGCACCAATTGCAGCACCAGTCCAAGCCCGCCCTCGCCGCGCCCCAGCACGTAGCCGAGGATGGCGTAGTTGATCAGCGAAAAGGGGGCTGCAAGCAGCCTGATCCTGATGTAGACGCCCATCGCCTCGCTGACGCGCGGTTCGGCGCCCATGAATTTTTGCCCGGCGATGGCGACCAGCGGCGCAAGGGCAGCGAGCACGATGCCGGCGATAACCGCGATCAGCACGGCTCGCCAGAACACCGCCTGTTCCTCCAGGGCATCGCCACGCCCAAATGCCTGTGCGACAAGGCCGGTGGTGCCCGAGCGCAGGAAATTGAAAGAGGTGAAGACGACGTCGAAGATCAGTGCGCCGGCAGCCAGGCCGCCGAGCAAGGCGGCATCGCCGAACTGGCCGACGACAGCCGTGTCGACCAGGCCGAGCATCGGCGTCGTCAGATAGGCTAGCGTCATCGGCACCGCGATGGCGAGCACGGAGCGGTTGGTGACGACAAATGATCCGGAGTGAAGCGGCGATCCCGAGAGGATCGGGGATCCGGCGTCTGCTGGGGTTGCACCTTTGTCCAAGGATTCCTGCCTTGCTGATTGCGGCTTGATGGAACCGTCGATGTGCCCCATTTTCCGGCCACCGCGCAATCACCTATCCCGTGACGGCCAACCGAAATCCCGGTCTGGCGTGAGCCAGCCGGATACGAGTTCATGCCTCTGCAGATCGTCCATCATCCCGACTACGACGCCGGCTTCGCCGTCAACCATCGCTTTCCGATGAGCAAATATCCCCTGCTGATGGAGGCGCTGCGGACACGCGGCCTCGCCGGCCCCGAGGCGCTCAGCACCGCCGAACCGGCGCCGGCTTCATGGCTGGAGCTTGCCCATGCGGCGGACTATGTCGACCAGGTCGTCAACTGCCGCGTGCCCGAAAAGATCGAACGCGAGATCGGTTTTCCAATCGGCCCCCGCGTCTCGCTGCGCGCGCAGCTTGCCACCGGCGGCACGGTGCTGGCGGCGCGGCTGGCCTTGCGCCACGGTATCGCCTGCAACACCGCCGGCGGCAGCCACCATGCGCGGCGCGCGCAAGGCGCGGGCTTCTGCACCTTCAACGATGTCGCCGTCGCCGCGTTGGTGCTGCTGGCCGAAGGCGCGGCACGAAACATCCTGGTCGTCGATCTCGACGTGCACCAGGGCGACGGCACGGCGGATATTCTCGCCGATGACCCGCGCGTGTTCACCTTTTCCATGCATGGCGACCGCAACTACCCAGTGCGCAAGATCGCCTCCGACCTCGATGTCGCGCTGCCCGACGGCACGGGTGACGCTGCCTATCTCGAGAGGCTCGCCGCCATCCTGCCGGAGCTGTCCGCACAGGCGCATTGGGACATCGTGTTCTACAATGCCGGCGTCGACGTCCATGCAGATGACCGGCTTGGCAGGCTGTCGCTGTCGGATGACGGCCTGCGCGCCCGTGACGACATGGTCATCAGCCATTTTCGCGCGCAGGGCGTTCCGGTCTGCGGCGTCATCGGCGGTGGCTATTCCACCGATGTGCCCGCTCTTGCCGCGCGCCACGCCATCCTGTTCGAGGTCGCCGCGGGCCACGCCCGATAGTACGATCTTGTCCAAAAACCGGTGCCAAGGTTCGCTGACGCGGACCTGCGGTTCGGGATCATGCTCTACTTCCGGTAGTTGGCAAGCCTGAGCAGGATGAAGGCCGGCACGACGATAGCCGCGCCCAGCAGGATATAACCGAGGAAACGGTCGATGGCATGAAAGCCGAGATTCCACAGGTCCATGAAGAACTTCCGGATGCCGTAGAGCACATCCATCGGCGACCAGCCGAAGGCATTCATGACCAGGCCGACGAGGAAAGACACCACCAGCAGTTTCAGGATCACCTTGAGCGGCGAGTCGCCAAGAAAGCGCGTCAGTGCGGACAAGGCTCGTCTCCCGATTGAGGCACCCAGGCTCGAGGGCGTCGGCCAGACATACGCACTTGGCTTGTCCGCTTCAAGCCGGGAGTTTTGCGGGATGCCAACGGCCTGCACCGCGCGATTGCATGGTAGGCTTGTGCTGCCAAACGGACTAAATCCGCGCCAGACTGTTAAATTTGCGTAAACAACATCGCTTTAATTTATTGAAAACAAAGCGAAAAACCTTCATTTTTCGATTTCCCGCAATGTGCGTGCAATTTTCGCCTGCGAGACGGTCGAAGTCTTTCAGGCGATTGGCCGCGCGGGCGATCTGACCCCCTACCACAACTGGCGAAAGCCAGTCCCAGGACCGCGCAACCATCCCTGAAAGACACCAAATCGGAGCCCGACCGCCTCAACGGTCGAGTTCTTCGGGAAACCTGCGCATCGATTGCCGGATGCGCGCGTGTGTTGGAGTAATGCAGTGTTCTCTCAAGCAAAGATCATCCTGACGGCAAGTGCCCTTGCCATGTGCCTCCTGGGGCCGGCGATGGCCGCCGACCTTTCGCCCGCCTACAATAATCCCCCCGCGTTCCAGTGGAGCGGCGCCTATGTCGGCGTGCATGGCGGCACGGCGTTCACCGGAATGCCGAACCCGTTTGCCGGCAGGAATGGTCTCAGCGGCGGCGTTCAGGCCGGCTACAACCAGCAGATGGGTCCAGCGGTTCTCGGTGCCGAGATCGAGGGCTCCTATCTGGGCGGCGCCGAGCACGATGTCCGGGGCGGCAAGATCAAGGAAAAATGGCGCGGTGCCGCCAAGGCCAAGGCCGGCTTGAGCTTCGACCAGACGCTGCTGTTTGGAACCGGCGGCGTCGCCATGACCAAATTCGACAAGGGCGACAAGGTGAACGATATCGACGGATGGAAACTCGGCTATCTGGTCGGCGGCGGCATCGAGCAGGGTTTTGCCGGCGGCCTCTCGGCCAAGGTCGAATATGACTATGTGCGCACCCCAGGCGTCGAAACGACGTCCGCCCTGGGCAAATCCAAGGCGACGATCGGCAGCCATGAACTGAAGGCCGGCATCAACTACCGGTTCTAGGGCAGGCCATGGGTTCCACCGAACCTGTTCTGTATTCTGCTTGAACGACCTTGCGCGGCGCCCGGATGCAACGGGGCCGCGCGATTGCTTTGCCTCCATCCGCACCGTCATCGACGCGTGTCGGCAGACCGCATTTGGGTGCCAGGTCCTGCGTAATGCCGATGCAATCTTCACGTCCTAAAGCGCGTCGCATCGAAACGGATCATGCGGCCCGCTTCAGGTTTTGTTTTGTGCATGTCGTTGTCCCAAAACCGGGACCACTTTTGGGCGACATGCATTCGGTGCCGCGGATGACCTTGATGACGGGAATCGGATATGTCCAAACGCAGCGCAAACCATCTGGTGTGGATCTCCAAGGCGTTCTTCGTCGCCATCGTGCTGGCGCTGACGGGATGCGCCTCCGACATCATGAAGAACTACATCGGGCAACCGGTCGAATCGGTCATTCTGGACTACGGGCCGCCGACCGCCGTCGTTGATCTCGGCCGGGGCGAGCGGGCCTATCAATGGCGGAAAATATCCACCAATGCGGTTTCCGGAAGCTCCAGCGGCGAAGTTCGCCACACAAAACACGGAACCGTCTACGAAGAAACCGAAACGCCTGGCTATATCGAGCGCCAGGAATGCTTCTATACGTTCTATGCCCGCGCCTCGGGCGGCAGATGGTTCATCACCAATTTTCGTCAACCGAAGCTGGAATGCGAATGAATTGCCACAGCGTGCCGGCTGCCTGTGACGGAGAGTGCGCATGCGCATCCTGCTGATCGAGGACGAGCCGGAAATGGCCTCGGTGCTGAAGACCGCGCTCGAGCGCCAGGACATCATCGTCGACCATGCCGCGACACTGGCGGATGCCGAAGCCGTGGCGCGGCTCGGCCACCATGACGCGGTGGTGCTGGACCGCCGGCTGCCGGATGGCGATGGCCTCAGCCTGATCCCGCGCCTGCGGGCCTTGCATCTGGACGTGCCGGTGATCGCGTTGACGGCGCTCAGCGGGCTCGACGATCGCGTGGCGGGGCTCGACGCCGGCGCCGACGACTACATGGTCAAGCCGTTCGCCACGGTGGAACTGGTCGCCAGGCTCAATGCCTTGCACCGGCGTTCGTTCACCACGCGTGCCAATCAGGTGATGGTCGGCCGCCTCACCTATGATTTCCGCCATCGCGAGGCGCTTGTCGAGGACCAGGCGCTGGAACTGCCGCGGCGCGAACGGCTGGTGCTCGAAACGCTCATCCGCAGGCCGGGGCGGACGATCATGCGCGGGGCGCTGGAAGAAGCCGTCTATGCTCTCGACGACGAGATCGGCTCCAATGCATTGGATGCGCACATTTCGCGGCTGCGTCGCAAGCTCGACGACGTCGCTGCCGGCATCGAGATCAGGGCGATCCGCAACCTCGGTTATCTCTTGCGGGCCGCCTCGTGAAGAAGCCGCGCACGCGATCGCTGCAATGGGTGCTGGTGCGGCGGATGATCCTGCTGCAGGCGGCGACGCTTCTTGTCTTCATCGTGCTGTGCGCGGCCGCGCTGTGGATCGCCGATCCACGGCTTCTTGTCGACAACGAGGCTGCCGTCGCCGCCCTCAAGGATGCCGTCGATCGTGACGGCAACGGCAGATTGATCGTCCATGAGACCGATGGGTTGCGTTCGTTTCGTGAGGGTTTCCCAAATGTCTGGTACATCATCCGCGACAACAACGGCCAGAGCATCCGCTTCGGCAGCATACCCGACGTCTACACCAGGAATTTTGGCGATCTGCTGGGCCAGGCCGATCACGCCACCATCGGATTTTCCGAAGATGATTTGAGGCCGGAGGCCTACCTCGAAAAAGTTTCGACCAAGGCTGGCACGGTTCAGATCATTGCCGCGACGCGATCGTCGCGGGAAGAGACCGACGGCCTCGAAGTCACCATTTCGGCCACCATCGACGTCGCCAAGAACCCGGACGGCAGCAGGAACTGGGAGAAGGCGCTTCCCGCTCTCGCGGCCATCATCGTTATCCTGCTGCTGCCGATCGTCCTCGTCATGGGAGCCACGACCCTGGTGACGACGCCAGCCGTCGTGCGCCGGTCGTTTGCCGGCCTCGTCGACACCGTCCAGCAGGCCGCGCGCATCGACATCGGCACCCGTGCGATGCAGCTGCCGGTCAAGAATGTGCCGCAGGAGATCGCCCCGCTGGTACATGCCTTCAACCAGACGCTGGCGCGCCTCGCCCAGGGCTATGACCGGCACAACCGCTTCCTCACCGACGCGGCGCACGAACTGCGCACGCCGATCGCCATCCTGCGCACGCGCGCCGAATTGCTGAAGCAGGAACCGCAAAGCGCGCGCCTGCTGCATGACATCGAGCGCCTGTCGCATCTTGCGCAACAGCTGCTCGACCACCAGCTGCTCGACCGCCCGGCGGACCAGCGCCAGATCATAGACCTCTGCGATCTTGTCGGCCGGGTCGCCGCCGACTTCGCCCCGCTCGCCATCGAAGCAGGCTACGATCTTGCCTTCGAGCCGCCAGCCAACAAGGTCCATGTCGAGATCAACATGCTGCAGATCGAGCGGGCGCTGGCAAATCTCGTGCGCAATGCCATCGATCATGGCGGCGGTTCCGGCACGATCACCATAGCGATCGATGAAAACGGCGGCGTCGAAATCCGCGACGAAGGCCCAGGCATTCCAGCCGATGAGCACGAGAACGTTTTCGAGCCCTTCTACCGACTGCGGCCGCAATCGCGCGGCGCGGGCCTGGGATTGAACCTTGCCCGGCAGATCGCACTGCTGCACGATGGCTCCATCCGGATATTGGCCGGCTCCTGGCAAGGCGCCCGCATCCGCATGGAGTTGCCGGTTCGGGCGGTGGCCGCGTGCGGCAGAAATGATGGCCGGCCCACGGTTGCGGCCGATCCCGCTGGCTTATCTGTTTTCTAACCAATTGCCGCTATTCCCAATCGGATAGCGGGAGCAAGGCTTTGGTGGAGACGGAGAGAAACACCGCGCGACGCGGCGTCATGCTGTCGGTGGTCATCCCATGCTACAATGAGCTGGATGGCGTGGCCGAACTGCATCGGCGGGTAACGGCCGCATGCCTTGGACAAGGCCCTTCCTACGAGATCGTCCTTGTCATCGATGGCGCGACCGACGGTACGCGCGAGGCCATTCTGCAGCTGGCCGAAAAGGACGACCATATCGTCGCCATCGACCTTGCCCGCAATTACGGCCACCAGATCGCGTTGAGCGCCGGGCTCGAATTCTGTCGCGGCCAGCGCATTCTCATTCTCGATGCCGACCTGCAGGATCCGCCTGAACTGCTCGGCGCGATGATGACGAAGATGAACGAAGGCTTCGATGTGGTTTACGGCCAGAGGCTGACGCGCGATGGCGAAAGCTGGTTCAAGCTCGCCTCCGCGTCCATGTTCTATCGCTTGCTGCGCCGGATGGTGGACGTCGACATAGCCCCGAATACCGGTGATTTCCGGCTGATGAACCGGCGCGCGCTCGACCATCTGAACGCGATGCCAGAACGTTACAGGTTCATTCGCGGCATGGTGAGCTGGATCGGGCTGAGACAGGTGGCTTTCCCCTATGAGCGGCACCGCCGCTTTGCCGGCACCACCCACTATCCGCTGAAGAAAATGCTTCTTCTGGCGATCGACGCGATGACCAGCTTCTCCATCGTGCCCTTGCGCTTCGCCTCGCTGCTCGGAATGGCATTCGGGCTCCTGGGGCTGGTCGTGCTCGGCTACACGCTGCTCGAATGGTCGGTCGGAAACGTGTTGCCCGGCTGGACCAGCCTTGCCGCGATCGTGCTGATCCTCGGCAGCGTCCAGCTTATGGTGCTCGGAATCTTCGGCGAGTATCTCGGGCGCATGTACATGGAGACAAAGCGGCGGCCGCTCTACTTCGTCAACGAGATCGTTTCGCGCAGCCAGGCAGTGGAGGACGGCGAATTGCCGGTCCATCGCCTGCAGGAGATGGCGAAAAGAGCCGCGCGTGGTTGAGGCGAAGGTCGACTTGGCGTAGCGGGAACGGCATGGGCAGGATGCGATCGGCTCTTCCGTCTGATTTCTCGCGGATGCTGCGATTTGGTGCCGTCGGGCTCCTCAACACGGCGCTCGGATATACGCTCATTCTGGCAGGGCTGGCGCTGGGCCTCGGCGATATCGCCTCCAACGCGGCGGGCTATGCCGCCGGCCTCACCCTCGGTTTCTTCCTCAACCGCCAATGGACGTTCAGCCGTGCCGGCGGCCTTCGCCCAGGCGCGGTCGTGCGATACGCGATCACCTTCCTTATCGCCTACGGTGCCAACCTGGGCGTCGTGGTTACCGCCATGTCTGCCGGCTACATCGAAAACCCGTTTGTCCACCTGGCGGGAAACTGCCTTTACTCGGTCATCTTCTATGTCGGCTCGGCTCGTTTCGTGTTCGTCGGCGGCCCCGATGATCCCGATACCTTGACCGGAATGAACGCGAAGTGACCTGGAGCCGCGACATGAACCAGACCGAGGCAATCTTGTCGGCCACGCCGTCGATCGAGGACGCACAGCGTACCAGGCTGGTCTTCTGTCTGCTCGCGGCCTTGGCGATGGCGGGTGCGTTGGGTGCCCAGGCAGGCGCCACCCTGCAGGATCCCGACAGCTGGTGGCAAGTCAAGGTCGGTCTGGATTTCCTGGCAAACCGGACATTCCCGACGGTCGACCCCTATTCCTACACGTTTGCCGGTCAGCCATGGATTGCCAAGGAATGGCTGGGGCAGGTCCTGCTGGCTCTTGCCTACCAGACAGGAGGCTGGAACGGGGTCGTCACCGCGATCATCGCCTCGATCTCCCTGACGGTTTTCCTGATGGGGTGGTTTCTCAGCGCATGGCTGAAGCCGATCCTGGCGATTACACTGGCCTTCGCGGCGGTGTTCCTGATCAACCCGATCTTCACGGCGCGTCCGCATGTCTTCACATTCCCGATCATCGTCATCTGGACGGAGATGCTCTTTCGTGCGGCGCGGGAAGAACGGGCGCCGCCCTGGTGGCTGCTCGTGCTCGTCGTGTTGTGGGCGAACCTGCACGCCACCTTCACCTTAAGCTTCGTCATCGCGGCTTTCGCCGGTCTCGATCTGCTGGCGCGCACCGGCCTGTCGAAACCCGCCCTCCTGGCGAAATGGGTCGCATTCGGTCTGCTTTGCCCGCTGGTGAGCCTGATCCACCCCTATGGCGTCCAGGCCATCCTGGCGACCCTGACCGTGGCCTACGGCAATGAGGCTGTGCCGCTGATCATGGAATGGAAACCGTTCAATCCGCCGGACAGCCCTGTCCAGGAAGTGGCGATGCTGCTCGGACTTTTCGGGCTTCTGGTGTCCCGGTTGCGAATTGGCTGGGCCAAGGCGTTGTTCGTCGTCTTCACCCTGCATGTCTATCTCGCCCATGTGCGTTTCATGTATCTGTTCTTCCTGTTGGTCCCCTTGGTGATCGCGGTCGAAGTCGCACAGCAATATCCCTCGCTTTCAGCCACCGCATGGCTGGCCGAAAAGCGCGACGGGCTGGAGAGATTCTTAGCCAGACGGTTCTACGCCATCTGCGGCACGGCAGCCGTTCTGCTGATCGGCGCGGTCGCCGTGCTCGGCAGCGCCTATCAGGTCACGCCGAGCCCGAAGACGTCGGCCAGCGGGGCGCTGGCCTTCGCGCAAAGCCATCATCTGTCCGGCAATGTGTTGAATTCCTACAATTTCGGCGGCACGCTGATTTTCCACGGGTTCAAGACCTATATCGACGGACGGACGGACCAGCTGTTCCTGGGCGGCTTCACAAAGAGCGACAACGACACCGGACGCGGAGACGGCAAGCCGCTCCTCGAAGCCCGCCTGAAGAAATACGCAATAGATTGGGCGCTGCTGTCGGCCGACGACAGCCGGATTCCCTTCTTCGACCAGTTGGGCTGGAAACGGGCCTACTCGGACGAATACGCGGTAATCTATCTGCCCGGCGCCTGATCCTGTGCGTTCCTGGCGGATTTCGCGACAGCCAATATATGCCTTGACACCCATGTTGCAGCGCAGCAAAATTGCTGCCTGAGGGTAAGCCTGTGAGACCGACGAGCCGGGATTTTCAGCACGACCGAAGGCATCGCCGCATGAGCGTGTCGGGTGCGGCCGCACGGATCATGGTGGTCGCGCGCGAGCCGGCCGGATGAACTATCGGCGCGACATCGACGGCCTGCGGGCCGTTGCGGTGCTGCCCGTCGTGCTCTTCCATTTCGGTGTGTCCGCCATTCCTGGCGGCTTCACCGGTGTCGACATCTTCTTCGTCATATCGGGCTATCTGATCAGCGGCAGCCTGCTCGATGATCTTGAGCGGGGCCAGTTCTCGATCGGCCGCTTTTACTGGCGCCGCGCCCGGCGCATCCTACCGGCGCTGACTTTCGTCATCCTGCTCGCGAGCATTGCCGCCTGGTTCATCCTTCTGCCTTCGGATCTCCACGAATTCAGCCTTAGCGTGATCGCCGCCTCGACCTTCTGGTCGAACATCTATTTCTGGAAAACGACGAACTATTTCTCCATCGACGCCGAACTGCGGCCGCTCCTGCACACATGGTCGCTTTCGGTGGAAGAGCAGTATTATATCTTCGCGCCGATCCTGCTTTGTCTGATCCACCGATACGTCTCGAAGCGCTGGCTGACGGTACTTCTGCCGATGGCCGTCGGCAGCTTTGCCCTGGCAGTCATAGCAACCTCGCTGGCACCGACGGCAGGCTTCTATCTCTTGCCGACGCGCATATGGGAGCTGGCGCTGGGCGCCATGCTGATGTTGCGGAAGCCTCCGGTCCCAGCCGATCGGCTGGCGGTGGAACTGATCGGCCTCGCCGGCTTTGCCCTGATTGCGTTTGGCTTTGTGATGATTTCGGACAGCGATCCGTTTCCCGGCTACAATGCCCTATTCCCCTGCATCGGAACAGCACTGCTGATCTATGCTGGCCAGGATAACGCCGACAGGCCGGCACCTGTCGCCACTCGCGTGCTTCGGTTGGCGCCGCTGGTCTGGGTCGGCCTCATTTCCTATTCGCTTTACCTCGTCCACTGGCCGATCAACTCGTTCGTCCATTATCTCTCGCTGAAGACCGTCGATGTGCCAACGATTGTCGCAATGACGGTGGCCAGTTTCGCCCTGGCGGCATTCTCCTGGAAATATATCGAGCAGCCCTTCCGCCAGAAACGAGCCTATACCGCACCGCTGCCTATCTTCGCCTTTTCGGCGACGGCCATCGCGCTGCTGTGCGCCGGTGGTTTGGCCGGTGCACTGGGCAACGGTTTCCCGCAACGGTTCCCGGACTTCTCGACCGAACGTATCCGGGTCGGCGACTGGCGCAACGGCATCTGCTTCAACGAAAACGGGACCCGCATCGAAGACTGGAATCTCGCCGACTGCACCCGTACAACGGGCTTTGCCACCGATGTGCTGCTGTGGGGCGATTCTTTCGCTGCCCATTATGTATCGGGACTTGAGCCCAACGCCCAGAAAATCCAGGCCAATGTCATCCAATACACCTATGCCGGCTGTCCGCCCGACCTGACCTATTTTTCCTATGCTCGGCCCGCCTGCACCCGCTTCAACGAACGGGCCTTGTCGATCATTCGCGACGCAAACATCCAGGCGGTGATCCTGAGCGGCCGATGGACCGACTACCAGGCCAGGGGCTTCGCCGGTCTGCAGAAGACGATCGACCGGCTTCGCGAGATGGGGGTCAAGGTCTATACCGTCGGCCAGTCTCCGGAATTCATCGCCGACGTCCAGAAGATCGCTTTCTTGGTGAAGCGGGAGCATGCCGGAACCACATCCTGGCCTATGGCTATGGATCCGGGCATCAACGCACGGGTTCTGCCGTTCACCAAAGGGGCCGATTTCATAGATCCGCTGACGTATCTGTGCGACTCGGCCGGTTGTTCATACGCCGACGCCAAGACCAATGAATTTCTCTACTTCGACTATGGCCACTTCTCTTCCGCCGGCGCGACGCTGGCCATCTCGAAATACTGGCCAAGTTTCGCCACCAGCGACAAGGCCGCGAAGGCAAACCGGCAATTCACGGCCGCAGGCGCGCCGTGATCCGCAGCACGACGGCGTCGTGCCGAAACGGACCGCTTTGCGATTGCCCGAAGGCCAACCCTCATGCTAACGAGGGCGCACGCGGGTATGATGTAATGGTAGCTTGTCAGCTTCCCAAGCTGAACGCGCGGGTTCGATTCCCGCTACCCGCTCCAGTATATGGCGTCAGAACCATTTCAGCGCCTGCCTGTTCGTCGAACACAACCGAGCAGCCTCTCGCCAGCGCCACTGCTGCGAGGGCGTTTGCCGCCGCGTCATCCGATGAAACGAAATCGCCGGTCAACACCCGCAATTCTTCCACGCCTTCAGCCATGGACACGAAATTGCCGACCGATCGATCGTGCTTGCAGGCCTCGATCACGCAAAGCAGGTCGATGATTTCGAAGCTGCGCATGTTCAGCCTCCAGAAGAAATCGTCCCTTGCAAGATCATGAACGCATCGGCGGGAAATAATGTTCCCAGTTCGCTTTCGCTGGCCTCGGCCTGGCGGCGCTTTCGCCGGAGAAGCTTACCTGATCCAGCCATCATCCCACTTCCCTCAGAATGAAGTCGTGCAGCATCTTGGCGGCCGGCGACAGCGCGCGATTCCTCACCGTGATCAGGCTGTAGGGCCTGACCTCGATGTCGAATTCGGTCTGGACGACGTCGATGGCGCCGGCCAGCCCGTCAGGGTTCTGGATGAATTTCGCCACCTGGACAGAGACCGGTGCGATGGCATCGGATTGCGCGACCATGACCAGGGTCAGGAGCAGCGAACTGGTGTTCAGGATACGGTCCGGCAAAGCGATGTTGCGGTTGAGGAAGTTGCTCTCCATCGCCTGGCGCAAGGGCGAGCCGCCCGACTGGAAGACCCAGTCATAGGCGGCAGTGTCTTCCAGCCGCACCACGCTGCCCCTGGTGAGCGGGTGGCCACGGCGCACGATCAGGCAGGCCTTCTCGACACCGATGACGCGCGACTCGAACAGCCGCGGATTGAGGTCGTCCGGGATGCGCGCGATGATGAAGTCATGGCGCGTGGCGATCAGCTCGCGTGCCAGTACATTGGAGGTCTCGACCTGCATGGTGATCTCGATGCGCGGATAGATGCGGCGGATTTCACGAATTGCCGGCACCGCCAGCTCGATTGCCGGCGCGGTCACGGCACCCAGGAAAACCGAACCACCCTTGCCCGCCTTGAGCTCGGAAATCTCGCGGTCGACCTCGCGCATCTCCAGCAGGATCGAGCGCGCGCGCCTGGCCAAAGCCTTGCCGTATGGCGTCAAGGTGATGCCGCGCGGCAGCCTCTCGCACAGCCTGACCTCCAGCACCGCCTCCATCTCCGCGATCATGCGCGAGGCCGCCGGCTGCGAAATGTTCAGAACCTGGGCTGCCGCGCTGACCCGGCCATGGTCGTCGAGCGCGACGATCATGCGCATGTGACGCAGACTGAGACCGCTGCGCAGCAGGGTTTCGCCATCGCCCGGTGCTTCTCTGTAACCATCTGAAGCTGTTGTCGGATTCGCTGGCCGCGCCATCGCTTTCCCTGCCTTCTGCTCGTGTACGACCGACATCGGGGTCAGCCCGTCACGTCGCAATACATATACCAACCATGATATAGCAACCATCAAAGATCGCATTTGACAGTTATGGCAAAGACCCACACCCTCCGCGCGTTCCAAGACGTGACGGTCGCCGACGACAAAAATCGTATCGATTGAATCAGCGTCTCGGGACCATGGGAGGATACCGGAGATCGATATGACGGCAGCGGTGCCTTGGCGCTTCTGCACGATTGCGCGGCCCGCGACCCCCGGGGTGCCGCGTCCATCAAACAGGGAGAGTTAAAGTGAAAATCATCAAGACACTGGCCGCCGTCGCGGCCCTTGGCATCACTGCCATGACCTACTCGGCGCACGCAGCCGACAAGGGTCTTGTCGGCGTGCTGATGCCGACCAAGACCTCGCAGCGCTGGATCAATGACGGCGATGCCGTCAAGTCCCAGCTCGAGGCTCTCGGCTACACCGTCGATCTGCAATACGCGCAGGACGACATCCCCAACCAGCTCAGCCAGCTGGAAAACGAAATCACCAAAGGCCCGAAGGCGCTGATCATCGCTTCGATCGACGGCACCACCCTGTCGGATGCTCTGCAGAAGGCCGCTGACGCGGGCGTCGTCGTCGTCGCCTATGACCGCCTGATCAAGAAGACCGCCAATGTCGACTACTACACCACCTTCGACAATTTCGGCGTCGGCGTGATCCAGGCGAATTCGCTGGTCAAGGGCCTCAAGGAACGCTTCCCGAACACCAAGCCGTGGAACGTCGAACTGTTCGGCGGCTCGCCCGACGACAACAACGCCTTCTTCTTCTACAATGGCGCCATCTCCGTCCTGCAGCCGCTGATCGACGACGGCTCGATCAAGATCAAGTCCGGCCAGACCGGCATGGACAAGGTCGGCACGCTGCGTTGGCTCGCCGCCACCGCCCAGGCGCGCATGGACAATCTGCTGTCGGCCAACTATTCGGACGGCAGCCGCGTCGATGGCGTTCTGTCGCCCTATGACGGCCTGTCGCGCGGCATCACCGCCTCGCTGCGCGCCGTCGGCTACGGCACCGAGGCTCAGCCGTGGCCGATCGTGACCGGCCAGGACGCCGAGACCGCTTCGGTCAAGCTGATCATCTCGGGCGAGCAGTACTCGACCGTGTTCAAGGACACCCGCGAACTGGCCAAGGCCACCGTCCAACTCGTCGACAAGGTGCTCTCGGGCGGCAAGCCGGACGGCCTCGATGAAAAGACCTACAACAACGACGTCAAGGTCGTTCCCTCGATCCTGTTGACGCCGCATGAAGTCGACAAGTCGAACTACCAGGCGCTGGTCGTCGACTCCGGCTACATCAAGGCCGACGAACTGAAGTAATCCCGGTTACAAAGTCAGGGGGTCCTGCGCAACGCAGGGCCCCTTTTCGTTCACCAGCGAGCCCGGTATTGTCACCGACCTCGCCGGCAATGTTTGCCGAGCTCTCAAGGAGCGGTAGTCCCCATGGCCCCGACGATTTTGGAGATGCGCGACATCACCAAGACGTTTCCCGGCGTGAAGGCGCTGTCGAACGTCAACCTCAGCGTCGAGGAAGGCGAGATCCACGCCGTGGTCGGCGAAAACGGCGCCGGCAAGTCGACGCTGATGAAGGTGCTGTCGGGCGTCTATCCCTCCGGCACCTATGACGGCCAGATCATCTTCCAAGGCCAGGAATGCCAGTTCAAGGGCATCCAGGACAGCGAACACAAGGGTATCGTCATCATCCACCAGGAGCTAGCGCTGGTGCCGATGCTGTCGATCGCCGAAAACATCTTCCTCGGCAACGAGCACGCGAAATTCGGCGTCATCGACTGGGATGCCAACGAGGCGCGCACCGCCGCCCTGTTGAAGAAGGTGGGCCTCAAGGAGGACCCCAAGACACTGATCACCAATATCGGCGTCGGCAAGCAGCAATTGGTCGAAATCGCCAAGGCGCTGAGCAAGGACGTCAAGCTTTTGATCCTCGATGAGCCGACAGCGTCGCTCAGCGAGAAGGACAGCCAGGCGCTGCTCGACCTGCTGCTCGAATTCAAGCGGCAAGGCATGACCTCGATCCTGATCTCGCATAAGCTCAACGAGATCAACCGGGTCGCCGACAAGGTCACCGTCATCCGTGACGGACGCACCATCGAGACGCTGGCCAAGAAAGATATCTCGGAAGACCGCATCATCACCTCGATGGTCGGCCGTTCGCTCGACGACCGCTATCCGCCGCGTGAGCCCAAGATCGGCGAGATCGTGTTCGAGGTGAAGAACTGGTCGGTCTATCACCCGCTCCATGCCGAGCGGCAGGTGATCAAGGGCATCGACATCAATGTGCGCAAGGGCGAGGTGGTCGGCATTGCCGGGCTGATGGGCGCCGGGCGCACCGAATTCGCCATGAGCCTGTTCGGCCGCTCCTATGGCCGCCGCATCACCGGCGAGGTGATGCTCAAGGGCAAGCCGGTCGATGTCTCGTCGGTAAGCAAGGCGGTTCAGCACGGCATTGCCTACGTCACCGAGGACCGCAAGACCTACGGCCTCAACCTCATCGACCATATCAAGCACAACATTACGCTCGCCAATCTCGGCGGCGTGTCGCGCCACAGCGTGATCGACGACATGCGCGAGCTCGCCGTCGCCAACGACTATCGCAAGAAGACCAATATCCGTGCGTCCAGCGTCTATCAGATGACCGGCAATCTTTCCGGCGGCAACCAGCAGAAGGTGGTGCTGTCGAAATGGCTGTTTGCCGACCCTGACGTGCTGATCCTGGACGAGCCGACACGCGGCATCGATGTCGGCGCCAAGTATGAAATCTACACGATCATCGCGCGCCTTGCCTCGGAGGGTAAGGCGATCGTGGTCATCTCGTCGGAAATGCCGGAATTGCTCGGGATTACCGACCGCATCTACGTCATGAACGAAGGGCGCATGGTGGGCGAAATGCCGGCGGCGGAAGCAAGCCAGGAAAAAATAATGCGCGCCATCGTCCGGGGAGAAGGAAAAGCAGCATGAGCACCGAAACCGCCCCCGCCCCGCAGGGCAATGTCGCCGAGGAACAGCGCCCGCGCATCGCCGTCTCGGCGCTGGCGACGAACCTGCGCGAATACGGTCTGATTATCGCGCTGATCGTCATCATGCTGTTCTTCCAGTTCACCACGTCGGGAACGCTGTTCAAACCGGTCAACCTCAGCAATCTGGTGCAGCAGAACTCCTTCATTATCGTGATGGCGCTGGGCATGCTGCTGGTGATCGTATCGGGCTATATCGACCTCAGCGTCGGGTCGGTCGCCGGCTTCATCGGCGCGCTGGCGGCAAACATGATGGTCATCTGGCAGCTGGGACCGCTCAGCAATCCGCTGGTGGTTTCGATCGTCTGCCTGGTTGCGGGTGGCTTGATCGGGGCGGCGCAAGGCTATTGGATCGCCTATCACCGGATACCGAGCTTCATTGTGACGCTGGCTGGCATGCTGATCTTCCGCGGCATCTGCCAGGCGCTGCTCGGCGGCGGCTCTTCGGTCGGCCCGCTTCCGGACGACTTCAAAATGCTCAGCTCCGGCTTCATCCCTGATGTGATCGGCCCGCTGACGCTCGTCCCGCCGGTGGTGAACGCGGCCGGCAAGACCATCCTGGGCAGCGGCGTGACCCTGCACATGACGACAGTCGTGCTCGGCCTGATCGCCGTGCTGGCCTATGCCTATTTCGGGGTGAGGACGCGTCGCAAGCGCGAACGCCATGGCTATGAGGCCGAGCCCTTTGCCCTGTTCGTCGTCAAGACGCTGGTCGCCAGCGCCCTGGCGCTGTTCCTGGTCTATGAGTTCGCCAGCTACAGAGGCCTGCCGGTCGTGCTGCTCGTCATGGGCGTGCTGATCTCGCTGTTCGTCTTCGTCACCAAGCGCATGACCATCGGCCGCCGTATCTACGCCATGGGCGGCAATGCCAAGGCCGCGCAGCTGTCAGGCATCAACACCGAGCGGCTGACGCTGATGGTGTTCATCAATATGGGCGTGCTGTCGGCGCTCGGCGGCCTGATCATCGCGGCGCGACTGGGACAGGCGGTGCCGGCCGCGGGCCTCGGCAGCGAGCTCGACGTCATCGCCGCCGTCTTCATCGGCGGCGCCTCGGCGATGGGCGGCGTCGGTCAGGTCATCGGCGCGGTGGTCGGCGGCTTCATCATGGGCGTGATGAACAACGGCATGTCGATCATGGGCGTCAATGTCGACTGGCAGCAGGTGGTCAAAGGCCTGGTGCTGCTCGGCGCCGTGATCTTCGACGTCTACAACAAGAACAAGGCTTGAACGGACTTAAGAGCAATTCCAGGAAAAGTGTGAAACGGTTTTCCGCCGGGAATTGCGCCAAGACAATGAGTTAGAGCGGTTCGCCGTTTCCGTGAAACGGTGAACTGCTCTGGTCGAGGAAAGCAGGAGGCATACGATCGCGACGCTGCCGGCAACCCGCCGGTAACAGAAGTCCCTGAGGGACCAGGCCCGCGAGCGCAATCCGAACTGAGAATTTAAACCGTGGCATGGACGAGGTCCCGGCCGCGCTGAGCAAGGTTTGCCGTTTTGGCAGCCCTGCCAAGGCAAATGAGAGAGGATTCATCATGCTGATCTCCCAGATCCTTGACGACGCCGAGACCATCCGCGTCGTCGCCCGCAATGGCGGCAAGACCCGGATCATCAATGGCGCCCGCAGCGTCTATTCGCTGGCGATGGAGGCCGCCCGCACCGGCGTCGGCCTCGTCGCGCTGATCGAACGCAAGGGGCTTGGCGAGACGGTCGATCTCGAGGCCGCTTACAAGAAGGGGCGGCTGCTGTCGCCGATCAATCACCCCGATCCGGCGCATCTGCACCTGACCGGCACCGGGCTGACGCATCTCGGCTCCGCCGCGACGCGCGATTCCATGCACAAGAAGCTGAGCGCCGACGGCGAGGAGCAGCTCACCGATTCCATGAAGATGTTCCGCATGGGGCTGGAGGGCGGCAAGCCGGCGAAAGGCCAGATCGGCGTGCAGCCGGAATGGTTCTACAAAGGCAACGGCACGATGGCGGTGGCGCCAGGCGCCGCACTCCTGTCACCGGCCTTTGCCAAGGACGCCGGCGAAGAGCCCGAGGTCGCCGGCATCTATGTCATCGGCGACGACGGCGCACCTTTCCGCGTCGGCTTCACGCTGTCGAACGAGTTTTCCGACCACGTCACCGAGCGCGTGAACTATCTGTTCCTCGCGCATTCCAAGCTGCGCAACGCCTCGTTCGGGCCGGAGATCCTGATCGGCGAGCTGCCGTCCGACATCCGCGGCACCTCGCGCATCGTGCGCGACAGCGAGGTGCTGTGGGAAAAGCCGTTCCTGTCCGGCGAAGCGAACATGTCGCACACCATCGCCAATCTCGAACATCATCATTTCAAATACGCGGCCTTCCGCCAGCCGGGTGACGTGCATGTGCACATGTTCGGCACGGCGACGCTGTCCTTCGCCGACGGCATCACGACCGAGGCCGGCGATGTCTTCGAGATCGAGGCCGGGGATTTCGGCCTGCCGCTGCGCAACCCGCTCGAGATCGAGCAGCCGGTGAAGGTGGCTGTGAAGGCGCTTTGAGAGCGCGCCTTTTCCTTCTCCCCAAGTGGGAGGTGGATCGGCGCGTTAGCGCCGAGACGGATGAGGGGTGTTCCAGCGGAGTGAGACGTTGGCGTTCCCTGGAACACCCCTCATCCGTCGCCTCCGGCGACACCTTCTCCCACAAGGGGAGAAGGAAAAGGCGCCTCTGCCTCAATAAATATCGAAGTCGAAATACTTGGCCTGGATCTTCTTGTAGGTGCCGTCGGCAACGATCGCGTCGATGGCCGCGTTGAGCTTGTCGCGCAGGGCCGTGTCGTCCAGGCGCACGGCGATGCCGGCCTGGGTCTCGGTGCCCTTGACGTCGCCGACCAGCTTGCAGCAGCCGTCGCTTGCCTTCTTCAGCCAATCCATCAGCACGAACTTGTCCGAGATCACGGCGTCAAGACGACCGTTGGTCAGGTCGGTGATCGCCTCTTCCTGGGTGGGATAGAGTTTGGCCTCCGCGCCCGCCTTGCCATATTCATTCTGGGCATAGTCGGCCTGCGTGGTCGAAGCCTGGGCACCGACCGTCTTGCCGGCAAGGGCCGCCGGTTCGGTCGAGGTGAGATCGGTGTCCTTCGGCGCCACCAGAGCCAGCGGTGTCGTATAATATTTGTTGGTGAAGGCGACCTGCTTCTTGCGCTCTTCGGTGATGCTCATCGAGGCGATGATGGCGTCGAATTTCTTGGCCTGCAAAGCGGGAATGATGCCGTCCCAGTCCTGGGTAACGATCTCGCATTCGACCTTCATCTGCGCGCACAGCGCATTGGCGATGTCGATGTCGAAGCCTTCGACCTTGCCGTCGGCGGTAATGGTGTTGAACGGCGGATAGGCGCCCTCGGTGCCGATCTTGATTTTTTCGGCTGCCTGCACCGACAGAGAGCCGGCCAGTGTTGCCAGCATGGCAGCGCCCGCCGCCGATATGACCCATTTCGAAAATCGCATTTTCTTGGTTCCCCTTGAACGCCGCCAGCTTGACGGGCGGCAAGGCAGCCAAGCATGGCGAGCCGGTACAGGCAAGTATTTTGCCTTGGGGCAATGAGGGTCAGCGCGCGGCGCGGAAATGCTTGGACAGCTTCAGGCCCTGCGCCTGGTAGTTGGAGCCGAGATCGGTACCGTAGAGTGCCTGCGGCCGCTTCAGCATATGCTCGTAGACCAGCCGGCCGACGATCTGGCCGTGGTCGAGGATGAACGGCACTTCATGGCTGCGCACTTCCAGCACCGCCCGGCTGCCGGTGCCGCCGGATGCGGAATGGCCGAAGCCCGGATCGAAGAAGCCGGCATAATGGACGCGGAATTCGCCGACCAGCGGATCGAAGGGCGTCATCTCGGCGGCGTAGAGCGGCGGCACATGCACCGCCTCCTGGCTGACGAGGATGTAGAATTCATCGGGGTCGAGCACCAGTTCGCCGGCGCCGCTCTTGTGGATCGGTTCCCAGAAGTCGACGACTTCCTGGGCCGCGCGCTTGTCGACATCGACGAGGCCGGTGTGATGCTTGCCGCGATAGCCGACCAAGCCGCTTTGATCGCCGTTGAGGTCGATCGACAGCGCGATGCCGCCGCCGGAAATGTTCGGCGGCTCGGTGGCGACCAGCATCTGCGTGCGATGCAGGTCGTGCAACTCGGCTTCCGAGAGCAGCGCATTGCCGATGCGGAAACGGATCTGCGACAGGCGCGACCCGGTGCGGACGACGATCGGGAAGGTGCGCGGGCTGACTTCCAGAAAGAGCGGGCCATGATAGCCGGCCGCGATCTTGTCGAACTCGTGGCCGCGATCGGTCATGACGCGGGTGAAGATGTCGAGCCGCCCGGTCGAACTCTTCGGATTGGCCGAGGCTGAAATGTCCGCCGGCAGCGCCAGGCTTTCAAGCAGGGGCACGATGTAGACGCAGCCGGTCTCCAGCACCGCGCCCTCGGCCAGATTGATCTCGTGCAGCTGCAGCCGGTCGAGCTTTTCCGAGACCTTGTGATTGGGGCCGGGCAGGAAGGAGGCGCGCACCCGCCAGGCCTTGTCGCCGAGCCTGAGATCGAGGCTGGCCGGCTGGATCTGGTCGGTGTCGAGCGCACGCGCCGACTTCAGCGCGCCGGACTGGAGCAGCGCCGATATGTCCTGGTCGGGAAGAATGCCTGTCTGCCGCAAGGCTCCACTCCTGCTTGGTACAAACCTCTTAATGAAGCCGGCAATTGACGCAAGCGCGGTGCGGGTCTAAAGGGTCGTTATCCCGTGGTGATTTGGCCGGTCGGCTTGCAGCCACGTTAAACAAGTCGCTAAAGGACCGTCGGGCCGCAAGGCCGTATGGACCGGTTGCGACTTTCGCGGCCGGTTTTTTTGTGTCTGGAAGAAAAGCGATGAGCACCAAGAAGCGCAACTGGAAGCCTCAGACGGCACTCGTGCACAGCGGAACGCTGCGTTCCGGTTTCGGCGAAACGTCAGAAGCGATCTATCTCACCCAAGGCTATGTCTACGAAACGGCGCAAGCCGCCGAAGCCCGTTTCAAGGGCGAAGAGCCGGGTTTCATCTATTCGCGCTACGCCAATCCGACCGTCGACATGTTCGAGAAGCGCATGTGCGCGCTGGAAGGTGCGGAAGACGCGCGCGCCACCGCGTCCGGCATGGCGGCGGTAACGGCCGCCCTTCTGTGCAGCGCCAAGGCCGGCGACCATATCGTGGCGGCACGCGCGCTGTTCGGCTCCTGCCGCTGGGTGGTCGAGACGCTGGCGCCGAGATACGGCATCGAGGCGACGCTGGTCGACGGCACCGACATCGCCAACTGGGAAAAGGCGGTCAAGCCGAACACCAAGCTGTTCTTCCTGGAAAGCCCGACCAATCCGACGCTGGAAGTGGTCGATATCGCCGCTGTCGCTTCGCTTGCCAATTCGATCGGCGCCAGGCTGATCGTCGACAATGTCTTCGCCACGCCCCTGCAGCAGAAGCCCTTGCAGCTCGGCGCCCATATCGTCGTCTATTCGGCGACCAAGCACATAGACGGCCAGGGGCGCTGTCTCGGCGGCGTCATCCTGTCGGACAAGAAGTGGATCGACGAGAACCTGCACGACTATTTCCGCCATACCGGCCCAAGCCTTTCGCCTTTCAACGCCTGGACGCTGCTGAAGGGCCTGGAAACGCTGCCGCTGCGCGTACGCCAGCAGACGGAAAGTGCCGGCCGGATCGCGGATTTTCTGGCCGAACGGCCGGAAATCGCGCGCGTCATCTATCCCGGCCGCGCCGACCATCCGCAGGCCGACATCGTCAAGAAGCAGATGTCGGGCGGCTCGACGCTGATCTGCCTGGACGTCAAGGGCGGCAAGCAGGCGGCCTTCGCCTTGCAGAACGCGCTCGACATCGTCCTGATCTCCAACAATCTCGGTGACGCCAAGAGCCTGATCACCCACCCGGCGACGACGACGCACAAAAATCTCAGCGACGAGGCGCGCGCCGAGCTCGGCATCGGGCCGGGCACGCTCAGGCTGTCGGTTGGCCTGGAGGATGCCGACGATCTGCTCGAGGACATCGCGCAGGCGCTGAAGGCCAGGTAGGAGGCCTTCAGGCGCCGGACGGCGTCTCTTCCAGCTCGGCCGTCTTGGTGCCGATGGTCATCGCATTGCCGCGCCAGTCGACGGCGCCGCCGAGCCAACCGCGCCCCCACATCGCCGGCAGGATCAGGTCGCGCGCCATGATCGCGGCGACCATGCGTGGCGACAGGTACCAGCCCTTGGACCAGGCCAGGGCGCACTCCGGAAGATAGAAGGCCGCCAGCACGGCAAGGGCGGTTGCCCAGAGGCTGAAGCCGGCGCTTGCCGCTGCAATCAGCGCAAGCACCAGCGGCACCACGGCGCCGGTCAGGATTTCGGGTGCGAAGAACAGCGGGAAAGTGACGCGGCGCAGGCGCGCCCAACGGGCCTGACGCGACCAGATCTCGTCAAACGAGCGCCGGCCAAGCGGCTGCTCGAAGGGGGCGGCGACGAGATTGACGCGCAGGCCGAGACTGTTCACCAGCTTGGTCGCAGCGGCATCCTCGGCGATCTCGGCGGCCAGCGCGCGGATGCCGCCATTGGCATCGAGCATCGGCTTGTTCCAGAGCATGCTCTTGCCCTGGGCAAAGCCGAGGCCGAGCGCCTCGCCGGCATATTGCCAGCGCGCCTGCAGCGTGTTGAGGAAAGCGCATTCGACCTCGGCCCAGAAGCCGGCCGGCCGCGAACCGATCGGCGTCGAGCAGACAAGGCCGGTGCCGGGCCGCCAGGCAGCCATCAGGTGCTGGATGTAGTCCCTCGGCATCAGCACGTTGGAATCGGCCAGGACGACCCAGTCGTGCCGCGCCGCTTCCCAGCCCTTGACGCAATTGTTGAGTTTCGGATTGGCGCTGATGCGGTCGTCGCCGACAAGCAGCCGGGCCGGCACTTTCGGAAACCGGACGATCGTCCTGTTTATCAATTTGACCACCGGATCGTCGGCATGGGCGACGCAGAAAATCAGCTCATAGCGCGGCCAGTCGAGCGAGAAGGCGCGCTCCAGCGTCTCCTGCGTGAACGGCTCGACGCCGCGCGACGGCACGACGATCGACACCGGCCGCGGCTTGCCGGCCGGCGGCGCAATGGTGCGACGCCGTCTCAGACGCGACGCGGCGAGCACGATGCTGGCGAGATTCGAGAGGATGAGGACGGTTGAAAGCGTGGCGGATATGAGAGTGAGTTGCATCGAGATCCGGTCACTCCAGGAAAACCGGTCCGCAAGACGGCCGGTTTCAACAGTTCAGCAGAGCGCCCGAGTCGCGCGTCACCAGTCCGCGCACACCATCATTGTCATATGTCACTTAAATGACATTCTTTGTCGGCACCTGCCCGCGAGGTCGGCCAGAGGAGGCTTCGATCGGTTGACCTAACCGCACGGAGCGCCGAAAGTTCCGCTGGAACCGTTTTTTGGAGCCGCTTATGTATAGCGCCGTCACGCGCAACATCGAAGTGCAGGTCAGGCCGTTCTATCTGGAGGACCGTTCGGATCCCTCTGAGAACCGCTATGTCTGGGGCTATCAGATAACGATCGACAATCAGTCGGACGATTTCGTGCAGCTTCTGTCGCGCTATTGGCACATCACCGACGGCACCGGCCGGGTCGAGGAAGTGCGCGGCCCCGGCGTGGTCGGCGACCAGCCCGAACTCAATCCCGGCGACAGTTACCAGTATACGTCCGGTTGCCCGCTCTCGACACCGTCCGGCATCATGGTCGGGCATTACACGATGCGCAACAAGCGGGGCGAGACGTTCGACGTCGCCATTCCGGCGTTTTCGCTGGACTTGCCGGGGACGCGGCGGACGGTGAATTGATTTCGCCTCACCGGCCGCGGAGCGACCGGTGAGGCGTGGTTTCTACTCTACTGGGCCGCGAATTCCGCCGGGTCGAAATCATATTGCTTCGAACAGAATTCGCAGGCGACGTGGATGCCGCCGTCTTCGGTGCTGTCCTTGATCTCCTGGGCGGAAAAACCCTCGAGGATGCCGCGGATCTTGTCCCTGGAGCACGAGCACTGGTCGGCGACCGGAACGCCGCCGAAGACGCGCACGCCATGCTCGTGGAACAGCCTGTAGAGCAGCCGCTCGGCGCCGATCGTGGGGTCGATCAGTTCGGTCGGCTCGATGGTGCCGAGCAGAGCCAGCAACTCCTGCCAGGAATTGTCGACCGGATCGTGGATCTCCTCACGCGGATCGCCATCGCCGCCCGGCAGGTCCGGGACGCGCATGCGCTCGGGCGACTGCGGCAGGAACTGCGCCAGGATACCGCCGGCGCGCCATTGCTCGCGGGCGCCGCCGGGACCGGGCGTCAAAAGCTTGGCCACCGACAGCCTGATATCCGTCGGGATCTGCTCCGACTGACGGAAATAGGTGCGTGCCGCGTCTTCCAGGGTCTCGCCATCGAGCTGGACGATACCCTGATAGCGCTGCGTATGGGCGCCCTGGTCGATGGTCAGCGCCAGCACGCCACTGCCGAGCAGCGTCTGCTGGGAGGTTTCGCCCGCCGCGACCAGCGCTTCCAGCCGGTCGGCATCGAAACGCGCATAGGCGCGCAGCGCCGAGGGCGTGGAAAAATCCGCAACCAGCATGTCGACGGGCCCGTCGGTGCGGGTCTGCAGGATGAACTTGCCCTCGAACTTCAGCGAAGTGCCGAGCAGCACGGTCAGCACACAGGCCTCCGCCAGCAGGCGGGCGACCGGCTCGGGATAATCGTGGCGGCTGAGGATGGCGTCCAGCATCGGCCCGAGTTGGACCGTGCGGCCGCGCACGTCGAGAGGGCCGACCTCGAACGGCACGACGTGATCGTCGCCGGCATAGCCGAATTCGCCGAGTTTGGGGTGATGTTCAGTCACTTGATAGGTTTCCAACATGACAAAGCTCCAGGGCGCGGCCATGCCGCCCTCCGGGGCGCATGCGTCGAAACGCGCTTGATTTGCGTGATGCGGCGCAAATAGGCATCACACGCCCGCAGATCAAGCTCCCAGGGATCAAGCGCCCAGACACTTCAAGCGCCTAGACACCAGGCAAGCACGGCCTTCTGGGCATGGAGCCGGTTCTCGGCTTCGTCGAAGACCACCGAATGCGGTCCGTCGATAACCTCGTCTGTCACTTCCTCGCCGCGATGCGCCGGCAGGCAGTGCATGAACAGCGCGTCCGGCTTGGCTCTCGCCATCAGCTTGGCATTGACCTGGTAGGGCGAGAACACATTGTGGCCGCGGGCGCGATGCTCCTGGCCCATCGACACCCAGCAATCGGTGACGATGCAGTCGGCCTGGTCGACGGCTTCCTCGGGCGAGCGGGTGAAGTGCAGCTTGCCGCCATGCGCCTGCGACCAGTCGATATGCTTCTGCGCCGGCTCGCTGCCTTCGGGAACGGCGACGTTGAGGTTGAAGCGGAACCGGGCCGAGGCCTCGAGCAGGGAATGCAGCACATTGTTGCCGTCGCCGGTCCAGGCGATGGTCTTGCCGGCTACCGGACCGCGATGTTCCTCGAAGGTCATGATATCGGCCATCAGCTGGCAGGGATGGGTATCGTCGGTCAGTCCGTTGATCACCGGCACGGTGGCGTTCTCGGTCAATTCCAGCAGCCGCTCATGCGAGGTGGTGCGGATCATGATCGCATCGACATAGCGCGACAGCACCTTGGCGGTGTCGGCGATGGTCTCGGAACGGCCGAGCTGCATCTCGGTGCCGGTCAGCATGATGGTCTCGCCGCCGAGCTGCCGCATGCCGACGTCGAAGGAGACGCGCGTGCGCGTCGACGGCTTGTCGAAGATCATCGCCAGCACCTTGCCTTCGAGCGGTTTGGTGCGCTCGCCGGCCTTGAGCCGCGCCTTTCGCACCACCGCGTCGTCCAGCATCAAGCGCAGGTCGCCTTCGGAAACGGTGGAAAGATCGGTGAAATGGCGAACTGACATCAGCAATGATTCCGGGATTACTTCGCCGCGGCGGAAGCGATCGCCTCCGCCAGGCCCTTGGCGCCGGCGCGGATGCGGTTGAGCGCGTCATGGATCTCGGCGTCGGTGACGGTGAGCGGCGGCAACAGGCGAATGACGTTGTCGCCGGCCGGAACCGTCAACAGGTGCTGGTCGCGCAAGGCCATGTTCACCTTGGTGTTGGGCATGGCGCATTTGAGGCCGAGCATCAGCCCGGCACCCCTGATGTCCTCGATGATTTCGGGAAACTCGTCGGCGACCGACGCCAGACCCTGCTTCATCAGCAGCGCCTTGCGCTGGACATCTTCGAGGAAGCCGTCTTCCAGCACGACATCGAGCACGGCGTTGCCGACCGCCATGGCAAGCGGGTTGCCGCCGAACGTGGTGCCATGCACGCCGGCGGTCATGCCGACCGCCGCTTCATCCGTGGCAAGGCAGGCGCCCATCGGGAAGCCGCCGCCGATACCCTTGGCAATCGCCATGATGTCGGGCGTTACACCCGACCATTCATGTGCGAACAGCTTGCCGGTGCGGCCGATGCCGCACTGGACCTCGTCGTAGATCAACAGCAGGCCGTGCTGCTCGCACAATTGCCTGAGCCGCTTCAGCGACTGCGTCGGCACCGGGCGGATACCGCCCTCGCCCTGCACCGGCTCGATCAGGATCGCGGCCGTCTCCGGCGTGATCGCCTTTTCGGCGGCGTCAATGTCGTCGAAGCCAACCTGGTCGAAACCTTCGACCTTGGGGCCGAAGCCCTCGAGATACTTGTACTGGCCGCCAGCCGCGATGGTCGCCAGCGTGCGGCCATGGAAGGCGCCTTCGAAGGTGATGATGCGGAAGCGCTCGGGATGGCCTTTGACGAAATGGTAGCGCCGCGCCGTCTTGATCGCGCATTCCAGCGCCTCGGCGCCGGAATTGGTGAAGAACACCTTGTCGGCGAAGGTGGCGTCGGCCAGCCGTTCGCCAAGCCGGCTCTGCCCGGGGATCTCGTAGAGGTTGGAGACATGCCACAGCTTGGCTGCCTGCTCGGTGAGTGCGGCGACCAGGTGCGGATGGCTGTGGCCCAGCGAATTGACGGCGATGCCGCCGGCGAAATCGAGATATCGCTCGCCCTTGTCGGTAATCAGCCATGTGCCTTCCCCGTGGTCGAAGGCCAGGGGTGCGCGAGCAAAGGTCTCGTAAAGCGCCGAACCGCTCATTATATGCGTCTCCGGTACCGGAAAATCAAAAAAGCCGCCAAAGCGGCGGCCTGTGCGGCTTATCCTGTTTTTCGGCCATGAAGTCAACGAAAACGTCGCGTAGTGGCGCGCGGCAAGCCCCCCGACGGGACGCCGGCTCATAAGCGACCGGGCAAGTTGGGGAAAACCGAAAAAACCGATTCGTGTTGCACTTGGGACTCTTGTCACCGAGTCAGCGCATAGAGTAGTTGTAGTCGAGAAATAACTAGATTTCGTGCGGCGGACCTAATCACCAGATATATGTGGTGTCTGCCCTGGCAAATGTTGCCGGGTCGGGAGAAGGATTCCGATTGCCGCACGCTTAGAGGAGCGCGGTCTCATGAACTGGACTGACGAGCGGGTAGAACTCTTGAGAAAACTGTGGTCGGAGGGTCTGAGCGCAAGCCAGATTGCTGCGCAGCTTGGAGGGGTCAGCCGCAATGCGGTCATCGGGAAGGTGCATCGGCTGAAACTGTCGGGCCGCGGTCGCTCGACCGCCACGCCGGCACGCCAGAAGAAGGCAGCGCAAGGATCGACCGTCCAGAAATCGGTATCACGCGCCGCAACCACGGCACGCCATGTCACGACATCGGTCGGCGCGACCGCTTTGCAGACGCAGTTCGACGCCGAACCCGTGGCACGCCATTACATCCGCCCGGTCGAAAATGTCGTGCTGCCGATCTCGCGGCATCTGCAGCTGGTCGAGCTGACCGAGCGGACCTGCAAATGGCCGAACGGCGATCCGCTTTCAGAGGACTTCCATTTCTGCGGCAACGATGCCGCCGAAACCGGTCCCTACTGCAAGTACCACGCCCGCGTGGCATTCCAGCCGGCATCGGAGCGGCGGCGGAGCAGGTAGATAAGGGAATAGGGGAGTAAGGCAGTAGGGCAGTATGTGCGCGGAAAGTCGCGCTCACGAAATGCCACCCTACTGCCCTACTGCCCTACTGCCCTACTGCCCTACTGCCCTACTGCCCTACTGCCCTACTGCCCTACTGCCCTACTTCACAACCAGCCATTCTTCCTGAACCGCCAATACAGAAACGCGCAGATCAGCGCGATCGTGGCCAGTACCACCGGGTAGCCGTATTCCATCTTCAGTTCCGGCATGTCGCTGAAGTTCATGCCGTAAATGCCGGCGAGCGCCGTCGGCACCGCCAGGATTGCGGCCCAGGAGGCGAGCTTCTTGGTGTTGGCCGTTTCCTGACTCTGGCCGACCAGCAAGCTCGCCTCGAAAGCAAATGCCAGCACCTCGCGCAGGCTGTCGATCTTCTCCTGAACGGTGCGGATGTGATCGGTGACGTCGCGGAACAGCGGATGCATGGCGGTGTGGATCTGCGGCAGCTCGGCGCTGGTCAGCCTTCGGCAGACTTCGACCAGCGGAAGCGCGGCATTGCGCAGGCGCAGGAGATCGCGGCGCAGCATATAGAGCCGCTCTATGTCGGGAGCGGTCATCGGCTTCAGCAGAACCTTGTCCTCGATCGCCTCGACCTCGTCCTCGATCTGCTCGAGCACCGGCATGTAATTGTCGACGATGAAATCGAGGATGGCATAGAGGACGAAATCCTCGCCCTTGGCCAGCGAGTGCGGGCAGCTTTCCCAGTGCTGACGAACGGCGGCATAGGACGTCGAGGGACCGTGCCTGACGCTGACTATGTAGCCTGAGCCGACGAACAAATGGGTCTCGCCGAAGGTGACCCGGCCCTCGATCAGCTGCGCGGTGCGGGCGACGATGAACAAGGCGTCGCCATATTGCTCGATCTTCGGCCGCTGGTGCGGGTGCTCGGCATCCTCGATCGCCAGCTCATGCAGGTGAAACTGCGCCTGGACGCGCAGCAACAGGTTACGGTCGGGCTCCAACAGGCCGATCCAGACGACGTGACCGGATTTTTTTGCCCATTCGCCGGCTTCCTCGATGGGAATGTCGGCGATGCGGCGCCCCGCCGTGTAAACGCCGCAAGCGATAATGCCGGATATCGGCGCAGGCGCCGGGGTCAGGTTCCGAACATTTTCCATCACGACCTCCCGGAGCAAATCCACGGACGAGGATAGAGGCAAAGCCCGGAAAGCTTATCGTAAATCGGGTGACGGTTCGAGAGGCGGCGTTCACTTCACCGGCTGCGTCTCGGAAAGGCTGATTTTGTCGGTCTTGTCGCCCTTGGGCCGCTCAGCCGGCAACTGATCGCCGGTGACGATGTAGTAGATGGTCTCGGCTATGTTGGTGGCGTGATCACCGATACGCTCGATGTTCTTGGCGCAAAACAGCAGATGCGTGCAGGGGGTGATGTTACGCGGGTCTTCCATCATGTAGGTCAGCAATTCGCGAAACAGCGATGTGTACATGGCGTCGATCTGGTCGTCACGATCGCGCACGAAGCCGATTTTCTCCACCGAACGGGACGCGTAGACGTCGAGCACTTCCTTGAGCTGGGTCAACGCCAGGTTGGAGAGGGCCTCGAGGCCGCGGAACAGGCTGGTCGGCTGGCGTCCGTCGGTGACGGCGACCACCCGCTTGGCAACGTTCTTGGCGAGATCGCCAACCCGTTCGAGGTCGGCGGAGATGCGGATGGTCCCGACGATCTCGCGCAAATCCGCCGCCATCGGCTGACGCTTGGCAATGATGATGATCGCCTTGTCGTCGATTTCGCGCTGGCCCTCGTCCAGTACGGTATCGTCGCGGATGACCTTCTGGGCAAGGCCCGGGTCGGCATTGACGAGAGCGGTGACCGCCTGTTCGACCATGCGCTCGGCATGGCCACCCATCGCGGCGATGCGCTTCGACAGATATTTCAACTCCTCGTCATAAGCGCTGACGATGTGCACGGACTGCATGGCAAAATGCCTTCCCACGGGGTGTTTTGATTTTGAGTCGTTTCCTCGAATCCCCGCTGATACGCTAGCCGGATGACAGAAAAAAGAAACAGTCCCCTTGAATTAGGGCGATATCAGTGCGCCGGCAAATGAACCGAGAATGCCGCGCCGTTGCCGACTTCGGACTTGATCGAAAGCCGGGCGTTGTGGCGCGTCAGGATATGCTTGACGATCGACAGGCCGAGGCCGGTGCCTTTCTGGGTCCGGCTGGTCTCGACATCGACGCGGTAGAAGCGCTCGGTAATGCGCGGAATGTGCTCCTCGGGAATGCCAGGGCCAAAGTCCCTGATCGTCACGTCGATGCCCGGCTCTGGTCCGGCATCGCTATGCGCTATGGATACAACCACGCGCCCACCCGACTGCCCGTATTTGCAGGCGTTTTCCAGGAGGTTCTCGAAAACCTGGAAAAGCTCATCGCGATCGCCAGGCACATGAAGCGGTCCATCGGCGTAGCGCCGCTCGATGGCAACGGCGTTTTCGCTGGCCAGCGGTCCGAGCGAGTCGATGACGCTGTCGACGGTCTGGCGCAGGTCCACCTCGGTTCCCGGCTTCAAATAGGGTTTCATCTCGAGCCGCGACAGCGACAACAAATCGTCGATCAGACGCGCCATGCGGCCGGTCTGGCTCTGCATGATCTGCAGAAACTGGTCGCGCGCCGCCGCGTCGTTGCGGGCTGGCCCGCGCAGCGTTTCGATAAAGCCGGCGATGGAGGCAAGTGGGGTGCGCAGTTCGTGGCTGGCATTGGCGATGAAGTCGGCGCGCATGCGGTCGATCCTGCGCGTTTCGCTCTGGTCCTTGAACACCAGCACATAGAGATCGGTGGCGTGACCGACCGAGGACACGCTCACCCGGTAAGCCCGTTCGACCGGCAGCTTCTCCATGTAGTCGACGACATCCGAGGCGACATCGCCCGATAGCACGCCATCCAGCAGAGCCTGCATTTCCGGCGCCCGGAATTTCAGCGACAGCGACATGCCTGGCGCGATGCCGCCGAAAGCGGCGAAGGCGGCGGCGTTGGCATGGACGATGGTGGCAGCCCGGTCGAAGATGATCAGCGGATCGGCGACGGCGGCGGCCAGATATTCACCCGAGAGCCGCTGCAGGCCGATGGCCTCGATGGCAGCGCCGCTGCCGGTGGATTGGCGCGCGCCGGCGGCCGGCAGTATTGCCGCTGCAAACAGCAACAGCAGCGCCGCAAGGACGACATAGGCTGAAATCCCGGCCAAGGCATAAACGGCGACGATCGCGACGACGCCGGCCGCAAGCAGCCAGCGGCTGTTCCACAGCCGTGCGGCCATGGTTTGCGCGATGCCTCTCTGCTCTGTGTCCAGGTCAGCCATCTGCCCGCGGGCCCGCACCCCATGCCTTCGCACCCGGTCCACGGTGGCGGAAAAACTTCCACTAGACCGTTCCGGAGGCTCCCCATAGCATGAGTCCCGAAGCTGGAAAGGGTTCGTCTCGATGAAAAAAGCCAAGGAAAGTCCCGCCGCGCCAACTTCGGGGCCGCTGAAGATCAGGATCGGCGGCAAGGAGCGGGAGTTCGATATCGAAAACCCCGTGCTTCCCGACTGGGTCGAGGACAACAAGCTGACTGCCGGCGGCTATCCCTACGACAAGAAGATGAAAAGCGATGAGTATGACGAAACGCTCGAGAAGCTGCAGATCGAGTTGGTCAAGGCGCAGGCCTGGCTGCAGTCGACCGGCAAACGGGTGATGGCGCTGTTCGAGGGCCGCGACGCCGCCGGCAAGGGCGGCACGATCTTCGTGGTGCGCCAGTACCTCAATCCGCGCACCGCACGCAACGTGGCGCTGACCAAACCGACCCCGACCGAACTGGGGCAATGGTACTACCAGCGCTATGTCGACCATTTCCCGACTTCAGGCGAATTCGTCACCTTCGACCGCTCCTGGTACAATCGCGCCGGCGTCGAGCCGGTGATGGGTTTCTGCACGCCCCAGCAGCACGAGCAATTTCTCGACGAGACGCCGCATTTCGAGCGGATGATCTCCAACGAGGGGATCCACTTCTTCAAATTCTGGCTGAACATCGGCCGGGAAACGCAGCTCGAGCGCTTCCACGACCGCCGCTACAGCCCGCTGAAGAGCTGGAAGTTTTCGCCCATCGACGTTGCGGGCATCACCAAGTGGGACGACTACACCAAGGTGCGCGACACAATGTTCGAGCGCACCCACAAGGAATTCGCGCCGTGGATCATCGTACGGGCCAATGACAAACGGCGCGCGCGGCTGGCGGTCATGCGGCGCATCCTGTTGTCTCTGCCCTATGAGGGGCGCGATCTCGAAATCATCGGCAAGGAAGACAAGAAGATCATCGGCGAAGGACCGTCATTCCTGGGAAAACAGGATTGATGCTTTTTTGCGTCGCGCGGCAGGAACCGCGCGACGCAATCATGATGCTTAAGCCGCCAGCCTGGCGATACGCTGCAATCGCCGCAGCGTCGTATCATCCTGCAGCGCCTGCTGGAAAAGCGAGATCTCCTGATCGATGCGGTCGCAGAGGGCCTCGGTGTTCCCCTTCAGCAGGCCGCGCGTCTGCAGCAGGGCGGCGACCGGCTTCTTGACGAGCTGTCTTGCCCGACCAAGGGCCGCCTCCTCGACGGTGCCTCCCGGCACGATCTCCGCGACCAGGCCGAGCGCCCTGGCATCTTCGGCGCGAAGCGTGTCGCCGAGGCAGAAGAAGCGGAAGGCACCGGCGTAGCCGAGCTTCTGCGGCGCCAGGATGCTGGTCGCCGCATCCGGCACCAGGCCGAAATCGACGAACGGCACCCTGAACGTGCTCTCATCGGACGCGATAACCATGTCGCAATGGAACAGGATGGTGCAGCCGACACCGACGGCATCGCCATCGACGCAGGCAAGGATGGGCTTTGGAAACGTCGCCAGCGTGCGGAACAGGTCGGTGACGGCGGCAATCAGTTTCTGGTGCTTGGTGGCGTCGAGGAATTCGGAGAAGTCGCCGCCCAGACAGAAACAGCCTGCCAGGCCGCGCAAGACGACGACGCGAACCTCCTCATTGTCGGCTGCTTCATGGAAGGTCCTTGCCAGGCTTTCATAGGCCCTCCTGTCCAGCACCGGCCGGCCGTCACTCGACGACACGGTGACCACCAGCGTGTGGTTGCGAAGTTCAGGTTGCGGGTGTGTGCTCATGACTGTCTCCGATCTCATGACGCACGCCTTTGCCCGAGCATGTCGGGATATCCCCTGGCCAGCACGGGAGCAAAATGATTGCGGCGCGACCGCACCACATCGAGTGTGTGCTCGTTGAAGGTCAGCAAGGTGGCGACCACCTGCTGGTTGCCATAGGTGCGCTGATAGCCAAGCGGGGTCGCCAGGAAATGCAGTTGCAAGGCGCGCAGCACCCACATCGGCTCGAACTCGATGATCACCTTGTCGACGCCGCGCTTCAGCCCCCACTCGACGAAACCGGCAATCAGTTCGGTGCCGACGGTCGAAACGCCGCGACGACCATCGCGAAAACCGGGAGCCACCGCATAGCGGGTCAATTCCCAGATGTTTGGACCCGATGGCGGCGTTCCTTCGGAAAGATCGGTCAAGACCTCGGTCAGCAGATGTGGCCGCGTCGTCGGCAACATCCTCTGATAACCCGCCACTTCACCGCCCCTGATGACGATCTGATGGACCGCCTCGTCGTGATCGAACTGGTCGAGTTCGAGCCCGTCGGGGCGCCTGAGGTCATCCCACCCCATCTCCTCGACGAATATCTTGTAGCGCAAACGATGGACGGCCTCCCAAAGGTCGGGACGTTCCATCAATTCCTGGGTTGTAAGGGAAAAAAGCATTCCGCCGTCTCCTGCGTTCAGAGGAAGATACGGCCGTGCTTTGATGAGAAAATTGCGTGATCGCGTAGGCAAGGATTTCAGGTCGGCACGGCCGACCTAACTAATGTAGCCGCGCCGTATCGCTTCCGCGACGGCCTGCACCCTGTTGACGGCACCTAGTTTGCTTTTGGCGTTAAGAAGATGTTTCTCCGAGGTGTGTTCGGAAATGCCGAGGATTTGCGAAATCTCCCATTCGGACTTGCCGACGGCGGCCCATTGCAGGCATTCGCGCTCGCGCGGCGTCAGCACGATATGATCGATGGTCCTGTTCGCCATGGTGTGGAGTTGCATGGCGCGGCCAACCGCGTAGGTCGAGACCAGCGACACCTGGCCGAATTCGGCGGCGGACAATTCCACGGCCTCGCCGCCCAGCGACACCATGACGATCTGGCCGTCGAGCGTGATCAGCGGAAAGGCCAACCCATCGCGCAGTTTGAAGGCGCCGGCATCGCCCATCACCTCGCCGCTGCTCTTGTCTATGCGGATGCCTTGGGACGCTTCGTGCCACTGGAAGGGCGCCTGCAACTGTTTCATATGACTGACGACCGGGTCATGATCGACATAGTTGCGCGCGACATAGCGCTCCAGCCACTCGCCAGGCCAATCGCAGAGAAGCACATGCTGCTTTTGCTGGCCGGCCGGCGTGCCTGGCTGCGGGACGGTTCCCGCCATCAGTGCGGTGAGACCGAAATCCGATGTTATGCCCAGCAGCCTTTCGCAGACCGCCGCCGCCGTTGCGGCGTGCTGCAGTTGGTCTATGTATTCCAGCGTGCGATCGAACTGACCCATCGCAACATCAACCCCATGTTGCCTTGTGCATTGCGGCCAATGATGCGTGCCTGATTTACACTTCGCCACCGACCACGGATTGCAAATCGCATACTTATTTTGTGGCTCCCTCTCACCGAGGCGACCGAAGCTGATTTGCAAACCGGCTAAATCATATCCTGAAATCGGCGTGTTGAAATCAAAAACCATTGTGCCTGTACCATTTTCGTACCAAAACCGGTGCGAGCACGACTGTGGCGGAGTTTTATCTTGGCGTTCCGGTGGAGGTCCTTCGCCTTTGCGATGCTGATCGGGTTGCTGTCGTTCGCCGACGGTGCGCGCGCCGCGGCGCCTCAGGTTCCGGTGCTGTGGGATGCCAAGGAGCGGCTGCCCAAACCAGACCTTTCGACGCTGCCCCGGCTGAGATTCCTCACCACCACGGACTTCCCGCCTTTCAACTTCCTCGACGGTGCGGGAAAGCTGTCCGGCTTCCACATCGATCTGGCACGCGCCATCTGCGCCGAGCTTGGCATTGTCGAAAAATGCCAGATCCAGGCCCTGCCCTGGGCCGAGCTGGAAGGCGCACTGCAGAAAGGCGAAGGCGAGGCGATCATCGCCGGCATCGCCGCAACACCGGAATCGCGCGCGACCTACGCCTTCTCACGCTCCTATCTGCAGTTTCCGGCGCGCTTCATCATGCCGAAGGGCAAGGCGCTGACCGAGCCCGTCTTTGACAAATTGCACGGCAAGCGTGTCGGCGTGATATCAGGCTCGGCGCATGAGCGCATGCTGCGCGACTATTTCAACACGGTCCAGGTCGTCCCTTTCGACAGGCCGGAAGAACTGTATGCCGATCTCAAGGCCGGCAAGGTCGACGCCGCCTTCGGCGACGGCATGCGCCTGGCTTTCTGGCTGGGCGGCTCGGACGCGGCGGGCTGCTGCCGCTTTGCCGGCGGGCCCTATCTGGCGCCCGAATATCTGGGCACGGGCATGGCCATCGCCACCAAGGCTGACAATCCGGCGCTGGCCGCAGCGATCGACTACGCGCTGCAGGAAATTTCGATGAAAGGCACGTTCGCCGAATTTTATCTGCGCTATTTCCCCGTCAGTTTTTTCTAAAGCCAAGGACTTTCAGGTCAGGGTACGCAGCCGCGCCTTGGCCGCGCGGCCGATGGCAGCAACCGTCAGCGTGTCGAGATCGAGCTGACGCCGGATCAGCTGCAGCACCCGCACCTCTTCCATGCGCATTTCGAGGTCGACGGCGGCAACCTCGAAGGCGGCGGCATAGGCGGTGTCGCGCAGCCGCTCGGGCAAGACCACGGCGACTTCAGCCAGCACGCCCTCCAGCCCATCCTTTTCGTGCAGGCGCTTCTGGCAGTCCTGGGCAACGCCGACCAGCCTGTCGTGGTTGAAGTCCTCGAACACCGGCCAGGAGCGGACGACCTCGCCGATCCGCGCCAGTTCAACATCGGTCATGTCGCGGTCGGAGGCCGAGGTGATGACCATCAGATAGATCAGGGCTTCATGAGGTGTCGGCAATTTTTTCTCCTTGAACCGGGCCTCGAAGTTAGGAACGCCCATTCTGCACCGCAAGGAAAAAGCGCCGCACGCGTTGACGCTCCGGCGCTGCACGCCTAGAGACCGGTTGAAAAACCCTTGCTGCGGCCCGCCTTCGGGCCGGCAGATGATTTGGAAAACTGTGACATGGCGGGATCAAACATCATCGATCTCAACCCCGAGCTGCTGGCGGCCGCGACCGAAAGCAAGGCGTGGCCGTTCGAGGAAGCCAAAAAGATCATCGAGCGCTACAAAGGCGCCGACTTTCCGCAAACAGTCCTGTTCGAGACCGGCTACGGGCCGTCCGGCCTGCCGCATATCGGCACGTTCGGCGAGGTGGCGCGCACCTCGATGGTGCGCCATGCCTTCCGTGTCCTGACGCAGGACAAGGTCGCGACCAAGCTGCTGTGCTTTTCCGACGATATGGACGGCATGCGCAAGATACCCGACAGCGTGCCGGACCGCGCCGCACTCGAGCCGCATCTGCACAAGCCGCTATCGTCGGTCCCCAACCCCTTCGGCGGCGACTATGCGAGCTTCGCCGACCACAACAATGCGATGCTCTGCCGCTTCCTCGACACGTTCGGCTTCGACTACGAGTTCGCCAGCGCGACGCAATACTACAAGGCCGGCCGTTTCGACGCGATGCTCAAGCGCGCTGCCGAGCGCTATGAGCAGATCATGGCGGTGATGCTGCCGACGCTCGGGCCCGAGCGGCAGGCGACCTACAGCCCGTTCCTGCCGATCTCGCCGAAGAGCGGCCGCGTGCTTTACGTGCCGATGAAGCATGTCGACGCCAAAGCCGGCACCATCACCTTCGACGACGAGGGCACCGAGACCACGCTTTCGATCACCGGCGGCCGCGTGAAGCTGCAGTGGAAGCCGGATTTCGGCATGCGCTGGGCAGCGCTTGGCGTCGATTTCGAAATGTTCGGCAAGGACCACCAGACCAATGCGGTGGTCTACGACCGTATCTGCAACATTCTGGGCGGACGGGCGCCGGAGCATTTCGTCTACGAACTGTTCCTCGACGAGAACGGCCAGAAGATCTCGAAGTCGAAGGGCAACGGGCTGACCATCGACGAGTGGCTGACCTATGCGCCGACCGAAAGCCTCGGGCTCTACATGTACCAACGGCCGCGGCAGGCCAAGAAGCTGTATTTCGACGTCATCCCGCGGGCCGTGGATGAATACTACACGTTCCTCGCCGCCTATCCCCGCCAGGACTGGAAGGAGCGGCTGGGCAACCCGGTCTGGCATATGCATGACGGCAACCCGCCCGCGATCGACATGCCGGTGCCGTTCTCTCTGCTGCTCAATCTGGTCAGCGCTTCCAACGCGCAGAACAAGGATGTGCTGTGGGGGTTCATTTCACGTCATACGCAAGGCGTGACGCCGGCGACGCATCCAGAGCTCGACCGGCTGGTCGGCCATGCGATCCGCTATTTCGACGATTTCGTGAAGCCGACGAAAACCTTCCGGCCCGCCGACGAGGTCGAGCGCGAAGCGCTGGCAGCCCTCGACGAAGCACTTGGCGCGCTGCCGGCGGACGCCAGCGGCGAAGCGATCCAGAACGCCTCGCTCAACGTCGCACGCAGGATCGAGCGCTATCAGGATCATTCCAAGCAGAGCCCGGAAGGCGGCCCCGGCGTATCGGGCGCCTTCTTCCAGATGATCTACCAGGTGCTGATCGGCCAGGAGCGCGGCCCGCGCTTCGGCTCGTTCGCAGCACTCTACGGCGTTGCCGAGACGCGTGCGCTCATTGAGCGGGCGCTGGCTGGTCAGCTGGCTTGAGCACGCCGTCGACCTCTTCCAGGATCGAACCCGGCGCCTGAGGTGCCGGGCCTGGCGCGGCCGGCATCGCCGGCATGCCCGACAGATCGGGCGCCGATCCGAAAATGCCCTTCTTGCCCATGCGCGCCTTGTCGCCGGCCTCGACATAGGGGCCGCCCTTGGCGGCGCGCGCCCAGCCATTTTCGACCAGCCACTGACCTACATCCTGCTTGCCGATCCGGCACTCGGCTGCGATCAGGTCGCGGCCGCCCTGCGGCGGCACCGTGCAGACCACCGCGCGGCCGCGCAGGAAGGCGCGGAACGCTGTCCTCGCCCGGACGCCGCACGGCCAGGACTTGCCGTCCTCGCTGCAAATCTCGTCCTGCCTGACGATGTCGATGCCGGAAACCGCGACCGAGTAGCCCTTCGCCTCGATCAAGCCGGCGGCCGGCGCAACCGGCTGGAACAGCTTTGTGCCGTTCCAGTCGTCAGGCATTTTCGGCTTGGGCGGCACGGCCAGCGCGAGTTTGCTCAGCGGCTCGCGCGGCTCGATCCGTTCAAGCCCGTCGGCGGGCAGTTCCGGCGGCGCGACGATTTCGGGATCGATCGCCCTCGAATGCGTCGCCGGCTTCGGCGGCTGCGGAACTGCGATGGCCGATGTGGCCGGCTCCTCGGGCAGCGTCCCGGCAGCCTGCTGCGCCATCGCATCGGCGCCCGGCTCAAGCTGGTCCACGGTGATGACGCTTTCACTACCTTTCAGAGTGCGACCGCCAGTGACGACGATGGCTGCCATCACAGGGACCATCAGAACCGCCAGCGCGTGATGGAGAAGCCGCACCAGCTTAACCTATTGGCTTGCCCAGACAATCCGCGCCACCCATTCGACATCGCGCATGGGAATATCGCGGTCGGGATGATCGGGATTGAGCGAGACCAGCGCAATCGACCTGACGGTCTGGCGCTCGAGCACCTTGGCCATCACTTCGCCTGATGTGGTCTTGACGACGACGCGATCGCCCTTGCGGGTAACGGCGCCCGGTTCGACGATGAGGACGTCGCCATTGCGGTAGAGCGGCAGCATGGAATCGCCCTGCACCTGCAAAGCATAGGAACTCTCGGTCGATTGCGTCGGCAGTTCGATCAGATCCCAGCCCTGCCCGGCTGGAAAGCCGGCATCGTCGAAGAAGCCGCCGGCGCCGGCCTGGGCAAAGCCGAGCAGCGGCACGGAGCTTCGGCGGGCGACCGAAGCCGCATGGCTGGCCCCGGCCCGACCTTCAATCAAACCGGTGAATTCGTCGAGAGAGGCGCCCGTTGCCTCCATGATCTTTGCCAGTGATTCGGTCGAGGGCCAGCGCGGCCGGCCATCCGACGACAGGCGCTTCGACTTGTTGAAGGCGGTGGAATCGAGCCCCGCACGCTTGGCCAGCCCCGAGGCCGAAAGCGAATAGCGCTCGGCAAGAGCATCAATGGCAGCCCAGACACGGTCATGCGAGAGCATGTGTCGCTCTCCTTTGAACAGGAAAAAATACCTTCCCTGTTCTAACCCCGGACCGCCATCTTGTCCACAGTGCAAGGCTTACTCACGCCGCTTTCCTGGTCTCGCCTTTCGCATAGGGATCGAAGCGCTGATAGAAGCTCTCACCCTTCTCGGCCATGTCGAGCAGCAGCTTGGGCGCCTTGAACTCGGCGCCGTATTTCTTCTGCAGGTTTCTGGCGATCTTGACGAACGCCTTGGCGCCGATGCCGTCGATGTAGGACAGCGCACCGCCGGTATAGGGAGCGAAGCCGAAGGCGAGGATCGAGCCGACATCGGCCTCGCGCGGGTCGGTGACGATGCCTTCTTCCATCACCCGTGCCGCTTCCAGCGCGATGGTGACCAGAAGCCGCTGCTGCAGCTCCTCATAATCGACCTTCTCGGGCGCAAGCTGCGGATAGAGCTCCTTGAGGCCCGGCCACAGCTTCTTCTTGGCGGGCTTGGCCGGATAATCGTAAAACCCCTTGCCGTTCTTGCGGCCGAAGCGGCCGTGATCGTCGACCATGGTGTTGATCAGCGCCATCTGCTTGGGATCGACCGCCTTGTCGCCCAAATCCCTGATGGTCTGCTTCATGATCTTCTGGGCAAGGTCGATGGCCGTTTCGTCGGTTAGCGCCAGGGGGCCGACCGGCATGCCGGCTGCCTTCGCCGCGTTCTCGATTATCGGCGCGGGCACACCTTCGATCAGCATCTTGTAGGCTTCCGACATGTAGCGCAGCACGCAGCGGTTGACGTAGAAGCCGCGCGTGTCGTTGACGACGATCGGCGTCTTCTTGATAGCGCGAACGAAGTCGATCGCGGTGGCCAGCGCCTTGTCGCCGGTCTTCTTGCCCAAAATGATCTCGACCAGCATCATCTTGTCGACCGGCGAGAAGAAATGGATGCCGATGAAATTCTTCGGCCGCGCCGAATTCTTGGCCAGCGACGAGATCGGGATGGTGGAGGTGTTCGACGCGAAGATCGCCGATGGCTTCAACACGGCTTCCGCCTGTTCGGTGGCGCTCTTCTTGACGCCCGAATCCTCGAACACCGCCTCGACCACCAGATCGCAGCCGGCAAGGTCGGCGTAGTCCGCCGTCGGCGTGATCAGCGACAGCAGTTTGTCCTTGTCCTCCGGCTTGGCGCGGCCCTTCTTGACCTGATCCGAGACCAGGCTGTCGGAATGCGCCTTGCCCTTGGCGGCCGACTCCAGATCACGGTCGAGCAGCACCACCGGGATGCCGGCCTTGGCGGTGACATAGGCGATGCCGGCGCCCATGAAGCCAGCGCCGAGAATGCCGATCTTCTTGAACTTGGTTTCGGGCACGCCGGCCGGGCGGCGGGCGCCCTTGTTCAGTTCCTGTAGCGACACAAACAACGAGCGGATCATCGCCGCCGCTTCCCTGGTCTGCATGATCTCGGTGAAATAGCGCTGCTCGATGCGCAAGGCGGTGTCGAACGGCACCAGCAGGCCTTCATAGACGCATTTGAGGATCGCGGCGGCGGCCGGATAGTTGCCATAGGTCTCGCGGCGCAGGATGGCGATCGCCGGCGGCCACAGATTGAACCCGGCCGGCGAATAGATCTGGCCGCCGGGCAGCTTGAAACCTTTCTCGTCCCATGGCGCCACCGGCTTCAGGCCATTCCTGATCATCGCCTTGGCGGTCTCGACCAACCTGGCCGGCTCGGCGATCTCATGGATCAGGCCCATCGACTTGGCCTTCTGCGGCGACAGCGTCTGGCCGGAGGTCAGCATCTGCAACGCCTGCTGCTGATCGGTCAGCCGCGGCACGCGCTGGGTGCCGCCGGCGCCCGGGAAGATGCCGATCTTCACCTCGGGAAGCGCCATCTTCACCTTGTCGCTATCGGCGGCGACACGGCCGTGGCAGGCGAGCGACAATTCGAAGGCGCCGCCCATGCAGGTGCCGTTGATCGCCGACACCCACGGCTTTCCGCAAGTTTCCAGCTTGCGGAACAGGCCGGTCATCATGCCGGCATTGTCGAACAGCGCCTTCGTCGCCTTTTCGGCGTCCTTGCCCTTTTCCGCGGCGAAGGTCGTCAGCATCTTCTGCAGCAAAGAGATATCTGCACCGCCGGAGAAGGTATCCTTGCCGGAGGTGATCACGGCGCCCTTGATGGCGGCGTCACCAGCCACCTTGTCGACAATGGCGTTCAATTCCCGCATCGCCTCTTCGGTGAAGACGTTCATCGAACGGCCGGGCATGTCCCAGGTGACCAGCGCAATGCCGTCGGCGTCGGTGTCGAGGGCGAAATTGGTGTAGCTCATCGTTTCTCTCCCCGTCAGACGCGTTCGATGATGGTTGCGGTGCCCATGCCGGCGCCGATGCACAGCGTCACCAGAGCGGTGTTGAGATCGCGCCGCTCGAGTTCGTCCAGCACCGTGCCGAAGATCATCGCGCCGGTGGCGCCGAGCGGATGACCCATGGCGATGGCACCGCCATTGACGTTGATCTTGTCATGCGGAATGTCGAAAGCCTGCATGTAGCGCAGCACCACCGAAGCGAAGGCTTCGTTGAGCTCGAACAGGTCGATGTCCGAGAGCTTCATCTTGGCGCGCTTCAACAGCTTCTCGGTGACGTCGACCGGACCGGTCAGCATCAGCACAGGCTCGGAGCCGATGTTGGCGAAGGTGCGGATACGCGCGCGGGGCTTCAGCCCCATCGCCTTGCCGGCCTTCTTCGAACCGAGCAGCACGGCCGCCGCACCATCGACGATGCCGGACGAATTGCCGGCATGATGGACGTGGTTGACCTCTTCCACTTCGGGATGCTTCTGCACCGCGACCGCATCGAAGCCGCCCATTTCGCCGGGCATGACGAAGGACGGGTTGAGCGAGGCCAGCGACTGCATGTCGGTCGACGGGCGCATATGCTCGTCATGGTCGAGGATGGTCAGGCCGTTCTGGTCCTTGATCGGGATGACGGATTTCTTGAAGCGGCCATCCGCCCAGGATTTGGCGGCGCGCTTCTGGCTCTCGACCGCATAGGCGTCGACGTCGTCTCTGCTGAAGCCGTATTTGGTGGCGATCAGGTCGGCCGAGATGCCTTGCGGCACGAACCAGCCGGGCAGGCCGACCGAAGGATCCATGAACCAGGCACCGCCCGAGGCGCCCATGCCGACGCGCGACATCGATTCGACACCGCCGGCAATGACGATCTCGTCCGCTCCCTGCGCGATCTTGGCGGCACCGAAATTGATGGCGTCGAGCCCGGAAGCGCAGAAGCGTGAGATCTGCATGCCGGGCGCCTTGGTGTCGTAGCCGGCCTCGAAGGCGGCGGCGCGCGGAATGACCGAACCCGCCTCGCCGACCGGATCGACGCAGCCGAAGATGATGTCGTCGACGTTTGCAGTGTCCAGCCCATTGCGGTCGCGCAGCGCCTCGAGCGTCTTGGCGGCAAGCCGCACCGCCGGCACCTCGTGCAGCGATCCGTCTTTCTTGCCCTTGCCGCGCGGTGTGCGCACGGCGTCATAGACATAAGCTTCAGCCATTTGCTTGCTCCTTGGGTTTGCCTGATGTCGCCTTCAGAGAGAGCGTCCGATCAGCAATTTCATGATCTCGTTGGTGCCGCCGTAGATGCGCTGGACGCGGGCGTCGCGGAACATGCGGGCGATCGGGTATTCATTCATGTAGCCATAGCCGCCATGCAGTTGAAGGCATTCGTCGACGACTTTTCCCTGCAGGTCGCTGAGCCAGTACTTGGCCATCGACGCTGTCACGGGATCGAGGCCACCCGCGATGTGGCGGGTGACGCAATCATTGTAGAAGACGCGGCCGATGGTGGCCTCGGTCTTGAGTTCGGCCAGCTTGAACTGGGTGTTCTGGAAATCGATGATCGCCTTGCCGAACGCCTTGCGCTCCTTGACGTAGTCGATGGTCAGCGCCAGCGCCCGCTCGATCATGGCGATGGCGCCCGTGCCGATCTGCAGCCGCTCCTGCGGCAGTTGCTGCATCAACTGGACGAAGCCCTGCCCTTCCTCGTGGCCGAGCAAATTGGAGGTCGGCACGCGCATGTCGTTGAAGAACAGCTCCGACGTGTCGTTGGCCTTGAGCCCGATCTTGTCGAGGTTACGGCCGCGCTGGAAACCTTCCACCTCGTCGGTCTCGACGACGATCAGCGAGGTTCCCTTGGCCCCCTTCTCCGGATCGGTCTTGGTGACGACGATGATGAAGTTCGCAAGCTGGCCGTTGGTGATGAAGGTCTTGGAACCATTGATCTTGTATTGGTTGCCATCCTTCTGCGCTCGCGTCTTGACGCCCTGCAGATCGGAACCGGCGCCGGGCTCGGTCATGGCGATGGCGCCGATCAGCTCGCCGGTCGCCAGCTTCGGCAGCCATTTCTTTTTCTGATCCTCGGAGCCGTAGTGGAGGATATAAGGGGCGACGATCGAATTGTGCAGGCCGATGCCGAACCCGTCGACGCCGACATGGCCAATGGCCTCGATGATGGCGCTCTCATGCGCGAAGGTGCCGCCGGAGCCGCCATATTCCTCCGGCATAGAAGCGCAGAGCAGGCCGGCGGAACCTGCCTTCAGCCAGCTTTCGCGATCGACCATCTCGTTCTTCTCGAACTCGTCGTAGCGCGGCGCGATCTCCTCCGACATGAAGCGATGCGCCATGTCGTAGAGCATGCCGACCTCGTCCGCCGCCCAGGCGGGCTTCGGCAAAGAGAGCACTTCGGCGGGATTTGTCGCCACGATTTCCTCCGCGTATCGACAGACAGAAAGGCCAGTGAGGTCGAGCTTAGAACGCTTCCGCCGGCAGTGCCATCAATGTGTCGGCGCCGCTCGAAATGCGGGCGAGATGCGCCGATGTCTCCGGCATGATCCGCTCCATGAAGAAGCGCCCCGTCACGATCTTGTTGTCGTAGAAGGATTGCGCGCCATTGGCGTCCGTCTTGCCAAGTGCCACCTTGGCCATCTGCGCCCACATATAGCCCAGAGCGACCAGGCCGAAGAGATGCATGTAGTCGGTCGAGGCGGCACCCGCATTATCGGGCTTGGCCATGCCGTTCTGCACCAGCCACATGGTCGCCGCCTGCAAATCGTTGAGACCTTTCTTCAACGCCTTGGTGAACGGCGCCATCTTCTCGTTAGCGCGGTTCTCCTCGCAGAATTCGCCGACCTCCTTGAAGAAGGCCTGCACGGCGCGGCCGCCATGCAAACCAAGCTTGCGGCCGACGAGGTCGAGCGCCTGGATGCCATTGGCGCCTTCATAGATCATGGCGATGCGGGCATCGCGCACGAACTGGCTCATGCCGTGCTCTTCGATATAACCGTGACCGCCGAACACCTGCTGCGCCATGACGGCGTGGTCGAACCCTTTGTCGGTGAGCACGCCCTTGACCACCGGCGTCATCAGGCCGGTGTAGTCGTCGGCGGCCTGGCGATCCTTGTCATCGCCGGAGCGGTGGGCGATGTCGGACTTGATCGCCGTCCACAGCGCCAGCGCGCGGCCGGCCTCGTTGAAGGCTTTCATGGTCATCAGGCTGCGGCGGATGTCGGGATGGACGATGATCGGATCGGCCTTCTTGTCCGGCGCCTTCGGCCCAGACAATGAGCGGCCCTGCAAACGGTCCTTGGCGTAGCCGACAGCGTTCTGATAGGCGATCTCCGACAGCGACAACCCCTGCAGGCCGACGCCGAGGCGCGCCTCGTTCATCATCGTGAACATCGCCTTCAGGCCGCCATTGGGTTCGCCGAGCAGCGTGCCCTCAGCCTCGTCATAGTTCATGACGCAGGTCGAATTGCCGTGGATGCCCATCTTCTCCTCGATCGAGCCGCAGGAGACGGTGTTCCTGTTGCCCGGATTGCCCGACGGGTCGAGCTTGAGCTTCGGCACGATGAACAGCGAGATGCCCTTGACGCCTTCCGGCGCACCCTCGATGCGGGCCAGCACCAGATGGACGATGTTGTCCGACATGTCGTGTTCGCCGGCCGAGATGAAGATCTTCTGGCCTGAAATCTTATAGGTGCCATCGCCGTTCGGCACCGCTTTGGTCCGCAACAGGCCGAGATCCGTGCCGCAATGCGGCTCGGTCAGGTTCATGGTGCCGGTCCAGGCACCCTCGATCATCCTCGGCAACCATGTCGCCTTCTGCTCGTCGGTGCCGTGGGTGATGATTGCCGCGATTGCGCCCTGCGTCAGGCCCGGATACATCATCAAGGACATATTGGCCGAGACCATATATTCGGCGACGGCGGTGTGCACGGCATAGGGCAGGCCCTGGCCGCCGAACTCGACGGGTGCGGCCAATCCCATCCAGCCGCCCTCGCGGTACTGGTCGAAGGCCTCCCTGAAGCCTTTCGGCGTGGTCACCGAGCCATCGTCGTGACGCACACAGCCTTCCATGTCGCCGACACGGTTCAGCGGATGCATGACGTTTTCGGCGAGCTTGGCGCCTTCGGCGAGGATCGCCTCGAGCACATCGGGCGTGGCGTCGGCAAATCCGGGAAGGTTCGAATAACGCTGATAACCCAGAACCTCGTTGAGCACGAACAGCGTATCCTGGACCGGAGCCCTGTATGTCGGCATGCTTTTTCTCCACCCTGCAAACCCGGTCCGAATGCCCCGAAGACAAGCCAGGGCGGCATGCGGACCCATATTGGGAGCGGGATAGCAAAAATTGACGTTTGCGTAAACGTCAATTTTCTCGATGCGACAAGATTCCCCGCCCCCTGGAGCAATGAGCGTAGCGGCGCGACGTTGCGCAAGCCAGCGCCGAAAGGCCATAAGAGTGGGCCAGGACAACGAAAAGCCGCGTGGCAGGCCACGCGGCTAGACAGAACTCGGACAATCAGCAGACGACTTGGTGTCTGGCGCAATTCCTGACGGAATTGCTTCAGCTGGCGGCGCTCGCCTGCGGCGCCGAACGCTCGCTCAGCATCTGGCGCACCGCCGACATCGAGCCGCTGAGTTCGTTGATGGCGTCGTCGATCAGCGCCCGTTGCTTCTGCAGGCGGGCAAGCTGCTTTTCCGACTTATCCAGCGCAAGCTTGAGCTGCTTGGTGTTTGAACCGGTCGGATCGTAGAGATCCATCATCTGCTTGACGTCGCGCAGCGAGAATCCGACCTTGCGGCCAAGCAGGATCAGCTTGAGGCGGGCCTTGTCGCGGCGCGTGTAGAGACGGGTCGAACCGTCGCGCTGCGGGTTGAGCAGGCCCTTGTCTTCGTAGAAACGCAGCGTGCGCAGCGTCACTCCATATTTCTTCGCCATCTCGCCGATGCGGACGAGGTCCTCGCCGGCTTCGGCAGACATATTGGTATTGGCCGCGGTCTCGCCGGCCGAGATAAGCTTCATGGTCACTGGCTTTCCCCGTCTGGTGGCGTCGCGGTCCTGGACCATGCGTCGCCTGACTGGAAGCGGGGGCCTGCTTCCAGTCGTGGTTTCAACAAACAAATCGCAAACATGCGCTCAATGCGCCTTTTACGTTTACGTCAATTCTATACCGATTGCCGCAGGATGACGCAAGGGCGTTCTGCGCCCCGCCCTTTATGCCGCACCGTCAGGCCGGCAGCCAACATCCTTTCGATTTCTTAAGTTTGGTTAACGCGTTGTTTACGGATTCGACATGCAAGCCATTGAAATCGCTAGCCAGCGTTATGGCGCGTTACGGGTGCGCGTTATGCGTACAAATTAGGGCTTGACGACCTAGGGCGCGTCGCCCTATATATGGTTCATCGGAACAAGGAGATTCGCCATGAACCAGACACCGGAAAAGTTCATTGACACGGGCGGCAACGGCTATCCGCAGCGCTTTCATTCCGTGAGCACGCTGCCTCGTACGGCGTTCGACGTTTATTACGATGGCTCGTTTGGCCATTGGATGCCGGAAATCAGGGCGCAGGGATATCCGCGCGTTCGCCATCTGCCTGGCGCCGCCACGCGGTATGGCGGCTTCGCAACCAAAGAGGCGGCCGAGCGCGCGCTTGATGCGTTCTATGGCATCGCAATTCAGACGGCGCGCGCAGCATGAACACGACACACAACATTGAAGAGGCCAAGGCGTACCCGTTTCCCTTCGGAATGCGCGCCTTAGCCTCTGACGCGCAGCGGCTTCTCGACTCCAAGTCGATCGACGCCTACGCCATAAAGAAGAACGCCCGCGGCGATAGTGTCATGGGCGTTCGGATTGGTAAGACTGACTGGTCGTACTTGACCACGGAGGATTGAAAGATGTCGGAAGTCACGAGCGGCCCATGGATTGTCGAGGACATTCAGGTCGACGGCGCGCACAAACAGATTTCGGCGTTCGGCGAAGACGGCAACCGTATTCTTTGCATTCGTTTGCAGTCATTCAATCCAGATGAGGACGCAGGACTGGTTGCGGCGGCGCCTATCATGCTTGCTGCGCTGAAGGCCATCGCGACCCCATTGGAGGCGGTTCTCGACGATCAGGCTTCGCAGGGTATTCAATTCGGCAGGACGCATGCAGAGAGAGCCGAGCGCCAACGTGTGCTTGCCGACTGGATTAGAGCAAATGCCGACAAGGTTGACGATGCTCTGGAGTTGATTTTCGGTGCCATTGCCGCATCCGAAATGCGCACAGCGGCATGACGCCAACCGCATTCCGAGCCGCAATCGAGCGCCTAGATATCTCCCAACTAGCCGCAGCGCGGCTGTTGGGAATTGATGGCAGGACTTGCCGCCGCTACGTTCGTGGCGACCTTAAGGTTCCACCACCCGTAGCCCGCCTGCTCTCCTACATCGAGCGGTACGGGCCGGAACTGGCGCGAGAGATGATGGAGGGTGAATGATATGCCTCCCCGCAAGCCCAAACAACCGACCGGCCGCATACTCTATGTGGTCGACAAATTTGAGCCGCCGTCAGTGTGGCGTCACGTTCTGTCAACCTACGACAAAGCGGAAGCCACCGGGCTAAAGAAGACATTCGGCAAGAACGGTCGCGTCACGGAGTTTCCGGAGCGGAAATAGGGTTAGTCGCTGTTGGGTGCCCCTGCCCGTAAGCTCGCACAATCGCGTTGGCTTTGAACGTGCATGGAACGCAGAGTCGCTCGCACTTGGAGTCACAGATCATGCGCGCTACCTCGTCGCGCGTTGGCTTGGTGTCGGCGGTCATGAGCCGCAGGCCGACTAAGTACGCTGTCTCTGGATTGAGTCGCACCGTCTTGCCGGCGTGACTGCGCGCTAGGATCATTGCCGCAAGCTCTTGAGTGGTGGACCAATTGCGCATAGAACGAAATAAGAACGGAGACAAGTGGAGTCAAGTGCCGCAGAGAATAATCGTGTAAACCTAGTTGACATTGGCGACAACTTAGTTTACATAAAGGTCATCAGAAATGGAGGTGACTCGCATGACACAGAAACAGGTTGACGCCATGAAGGCGGCGCTGGAGCGCATCGCCAACATGAACGGACTGACGCTTCTGGGCAGCAATGATTACGAACGCGGCTCAATTGACGCGTTTGTTAAGGCCGCAGAGATAGCGCAGTCCGCGCTGGTTGAGGTGAAGTGACATGGGACGCGATCTGGCAGCGCTGGCTACTGACCTCTATCGCTTCTATGACATGCGCGGTCGGCTGCTTTATGTGGGGATATCTGTCAGCGCGTTGACCCGTATGCAACAGCACATGAAGGATAAGCCGTGGTTTCAAGATGTCAGCGATATCACGATTGAGAAGTTCGAGACGCGGGAATTGGCGGTTGCAGCTGAGGAGTTAGCCATCCGCACTGAAATGCCAATCTATAATAAATCTCAGATGCCTACTATCCGGGAGCATGTTCGGACTTCATCGAAATCTGACAACGACGCGCCAGTTGCAGCGCAATGGGTGCCCGCCGTAGACGGAATCGATTCATTCCTTCGGCTTAAGGAGGTTATGAGGATCGTTGCGCTTGGAAGTTCAACTATCTATCGACGTATTGAAGCCGGAACATTTCCTCGCCCATTTGTGCTTTCCCCGTCCTGTGTCCGGTGGAAAGAATCGGACATCCGCACATGGATGAATGCTTTGCAGGCCACTGGTGTGGCGGCATAACTACTACCCAACAGAAGGAACTAGGATATGGAATATAGTTCGATAATGAGTTTCAGAACCTTTCGCAGAGATCGCGAACGCGCCGGACTCACCATTGAGAAGCTCTCAGAGGTTAGCGGATTATCTGTGACCGTTCTTGAGCGCCTAGAGAATCGCAAACTATGGACCGGCGTCGAGGCGCAGTGGGCGCCGATACTTGATGAAGCATACGCAAAGTTAGAATCACTTGACCGCGAAAAATTCAATGAAGCTGCGGCTAACATAGTCCGGGCCGGGATGGCCATCTCCATCCAGCCACTTGACGTTCATTCATCGCGCACGAAACACTATCGTGTCGAGATTGCGAGCGAGCAACTGAAAACAAGTGGAGTCGGCGCAACGGCTGTGGGGCACGGATGGACGCCATACGTAGCGCTATCCAATGCTCAGATTCAGTTGGATTCACTCGATGCCGATGTGCGTCTTGCCCTGCGCGGCGAGACGCGCGTTGACGGCGGTATTGTTGCGGCCGCCTAACGCATGACCCCAGCCGAACACCGCGCCACGCTCGGCCTATCGGTTGCCGCCATGGCGCAACTGATAGGCGTCACGCGGCAGGGTTGGTACAAGGCGGAACGTACCGGCGTACTCACACCACCCGTCGCCCGCCTGCTCGCCTACATCGAACGGTACGGGGTTGGGTTGGCGAAAGAGATGATGGAGGATGAAGGTGGGAACGGTAAGTGAGAGATTGCGCGCTAAGCGGGAGGAGTTAAAACCAAAGGGCGGTCGTGCATTCCTGTCGCCGCCATCACTGCAATTAGAAGCCGCCGACACCATCGACGCGCTCGTGGCTGCGCTGGAGGAGGCGAAGCGTATGCTTGACGGTGCCGTACTGGACGACCGCAGCGGGCTTAGAAAGATCGACGCCGCACTTGCGCTTGCGCGCGGAGGGAAGTGAAGATGGCTTATTGGCTATTTTTGGGCGCTGCGGTCTACGTCGCCTTTGGCGTCTTCAATTTCTGGTCTTTGTGGCAGGCCGACAAAGCGAAACGTCGCGTAATCACACGCGGCGACGTTTGCTTCTTTCTCTTCATCGCGATCATCGGACCTTGCGGAATCGGCGCCTCATTGTCTGCGTTGGCGGATCACAAAATCAAGAAGTGGGCGGAAACTCCGGTATGGAAGCCGACGCCATGTGGGCGAACTACATGGGTGCTGCGGAGGCTGCGCGGCGAGAAGTCATCAGGGAGGCGGCGCGTATCGTCTTGGAGGCAGAGCCATATGCCGGGCCGTATGTCCATGACATAGTACGCGCCCTTATCGCCCAGCCGGACGGCAGCGACGAAATACCCGCATTCATCGAGCGCCCCTAATCCTCCACAATGCCCTTAACCGACGCGTGCCGTAGCTTGGCCTCGCCGCGCAGATGCTTCACCCGCGCCTTGATGCCAGGCTTGAGCCATTCGACGCCAGCCACGGACGGAGCGCCCACAGGTGCCTTGCGGCCGGCCTGAACGCGCTTCCATAGGCGTTCGCGGATTTCCTTGGGCAGAGTAATGAATGCAGAGCCTGCATACTTCCCGCCCTGCCCCATTAGGGCCATCGCAGGCTTGCCATGCTCGCGTTTGACGCCAAGCAGATCCATTTCCGAAAACTCATAGCATTTGATCTTCAGCCACGCGTCCGACTCGCCACTGCGGTATGGACTTCCCCGGCGCTTGGAGACCATGCCCTCGAGACCCAACTTTTCTACGCCATGGAAGAACTCAGCGCCGCCACCTTCGACGTGCTGGCTGAATTGAATGATGCCGTCTGCTGGCCTCACCAAATCCCATAGCATGGCCCTGCGCTCCACCACGGGCAGCGGACGCAAATCCTTGCCGTCCAGGTGGAGCAAATCGAACGCCACGAACGCCAACCGCTCAGCATTCCAAGCCATTGCTGATCGCAGCGCATGGAAGTCCGGAGCGCCGCTAGCCGTTGGTGCGATCACCTCGCCGTCGAGGATGGCCGAGCGCGCACCAAGCGCCTCCGCAGCGGTCACAATCGGCCAGTACCGCGACGTCCAATCTATGCCGGTCTTTGTATAGGCTCTGGCGCCGTCCCAATCCAAGATGACCTGAGTTCGGTAGCCGTCGTACTTGATTTCGTGGATCCAGTCGTCGCTTGTGGGCGGCTCTTCCACCAAGCGCGGCAACTGCGGCTGGATGAACTTGAGCCGATCCCTGGCTGGCACTCTTTGCATACGCGAACTCCAACAACGTGACTCAAGGCGCCGCTGCGGATTCTGTTCCGCGCATTTTAGCTAAATCGTACACTAGGAATTTATTCCGCGCTGAGATACCATCGGAAATATGGAACTCTCAGCGCTCACCGGCAAGGTCTACTACGAAGTCCGCTTTGATGACATTCCGCCAGCCGTTGCACTGGCCGCCCGCTGTGGCTGCTGCGGGCATGAGGCACCGGTAGATCGCGAGCATTTACAAAAGCGTTCACAGGAAGCCTATCTGCGTTTTGCTGCGCGTTTCGTCCGCTGCACCAAATGCTCAAACAAGTATCACAATCGCATCTTCGCATTAGCCGCTCCTTAACTGTAAGGGTGGCTTCCGGGGTACATCTCAAAAGCAAGTCTGGTCCGACCAATTAGCCCTTGCGCATACTCCGCAAATATAACAGGGTGTAATTGGGCTTGATAACCCGGATTGAGATAGGCGCGAGACAGGCGCCGAAATATGCGCCTGCTTGGCAGCGGCGCATCACCTGGCTTTGGCCGGGAGCGGTGCGCTATGTCCAAGCACGCCTGGCTACGGCCAGCGGCCAAAAGCCTCCGGCTCGTTCTCAACGGGTTATCAACTCCCGGCTTGCCGCGCCCTAACGACGGCTGCCGACGAAGCATTGAGATGCGGACTGGCGCTCTGCGCCACAAAAGAAAAGGGACAGTGCTCCAACGTAAAGGGTTTGGGAAAATTATGGGTAATATGGCAATGCCGATCGCTACTGAACTGATAGCGACGACGGGATCGAAAAACGAAAAGGAAGTAGACTGTACCGAATGTAGCGGGTGGCGCTTTCGAGTAGGCCAATGCATATCGCATAAAGACCAGAGCATGCCGTCACTCGTTCTAAGCAGGGTGCTTTCCGGTAGAGGCGCTGAAATATACGGAGTGCGATCGTTCGCAACCGTGGATCCGAATAGGGACAAGACTATGCTAGGCGAATGCCTGGTCGACGTGGTGCCGGGTACCGGGCCATGTCACGACTGCTTGCTGTTTAATACGGGCATGTGTCCCGGCCAGTAGCGCCGGCGGCCCGCCAGCCGCTTGCAAGGCTTGCCGTAGCAAGCTATAGGCCATGCACACAATCGAGGGACCGTGCATGGCCGCCACTATCGACAAACTCCGCCCCGAATTGCTCGAGATAAGCGACGCTGAGTTTGAGCGCCGGCAGGCCGAACTAGAGATGGCCGCGCGCGAGCGTCGGCGTAGGGCGGAGGTTGCCGCCAAAGAGGCTCTGGCCGCAGAGGCTGCCACACGGATAGAGCGCGTCGTGGCTGATATCAAATGGCTTCACGATAACGACCTGCTGCCCAAGCGCGTAGCAGAAGGCTTTAGCCGCGGCGACGGCATGTTCGTGCCTGGCATGATACTGCGAGCGCCTAGTGCGGAGTCGCTGGTGCCAAAGGCTGCAGGAGAAAAGAAAACGCGGCGGCGTCGGAATGCCAAGGGCGAGTTGGTGCCGTCTAAGGCATCGCAGAAATAGAAAAAGCCGCCCCGAAGGGCGGCTGTAAGAAGTTTGTATAAAGATTTTGGACTCTAGGCGTAGCCGCCAGAAGCGCGCCACAGGAGCGTCCCTGTCATATAGACCATGTCGGCCTTGCGCTTCCTCATGCCGAAACGTCCAGACCACACAAACCAGCCTTTGCGGTATTCGACCTTTTCTGCAGGCTTGCCGTTGGCGGCCTCATATGCCTTGCGATAGCGGTCTATGATTTCATCCGCCTCAATCACGCCGCCACCCTGTTTATCTCAGCGCCTGTAAGCGTATAGCCGACCAAATCAACGAAGCTGTCGCGATGGTCTGGCGTCTCGCACAGGCGCGCTTCCTTCATCAATCTCATCAATGGGCTGACATCGGCCGCCGTCACCTTGGCTTCTGTGCGGCCCGTGTTCTCAAAATACGCCTGCCAAAACTTCGCAATCCGCTCAAAGTTGTCTTCCGGCTTGCCGTAGGCCGAGCGGCGTGCGCCTGACACAATGCGCTTGGCATCGTCAGCAATGGCCGCCTTGACGTCGGTGTCCACGGTAAGCACGCGGTCGCAGAAGGAGTCTTTGGTGGCTGGTGACATGAATGCATCCTCTACTGTGTGGCCGCCCCAAGGGTCGTAGGCGAGCGCGGTCATGCCGGCCTCCCGCACATCGCGCGCGCCTCGGTCAACGTCATGTCTAACGACGCTTCACCGTCTTCCTGCAATTGCTCGTCAAGCTTGCTGCCATCGGCGCAAATCCTTTGTAGATAGACAGGCTCGCAGCGCGCGCGCTGGACGAGATTGCCGACACTAAAGGAATGGCTTTGGTCCACTAGGCGCTCGTCATCAAACAGAAGCGCCCAATCGTTTAGGTCAATCACGGTCAACAGTCTCGCCATCACTCCACCTCCTCCTTCACCTTACGTTTCGGCGCACCCTCGCGCACAGGCTTGCCGCGCACCGGACCTTCTTCGCCGCTCGGCTTAAATTCCGGATCCACTGCAATTCGCCGAAACACGGCCAGCGGATCCTTGACCAAGGGACGAAAGCGCCTGGCATTGAAAGGCGGGTCGTCATGGCCGTAGGTCGGGCACACGCCGCGCTCAACACCTTCAAGCCGCACACCGATGAACTCGCCGTCAACGTAACTGTTGTATGGCCCGACCCAACGCAGCACATAAGTTTTCCCCTCTTCGATCGGGAGAGGTATCGTCACATGCGGCGGCGTCTTGGAGTCAATGCAGATTACCTCGACGCCGGGGTATAGGTCGTGTCGGGCGGTCATGGCTGATCACCTGAATTGATGGCTTCTCTAATGTCCCAAGCGACCGCCGCACGTCTGCCGGAGCCACGACTTACGAGCGTGTGGTGGAATCCATCGGCAATGTCAGCACACCGTTTTCGCTCGGCAAGAATGGCTTTGGCAATGTCTTGACTGGAAAGACCGTCCCAATATCCACGTCTCGCCATATCTAATGCTGTCTTCTGGATATCCTCCGGAATACCACTCACGCCGCCACCCCCATCTTTTGCAACTCCCAAAACGCTGCCAGGAATTCCGCCTCGGCTTCGGCTGGCGTCCAGTATTGCAGCCGAATACCAAGCGGCCCGCCAGTCGAGTACCAAGGCGCAACGCAAGGTGCCATGTTGGCACGCTCGTCGCCGATTATGGCACCGTCCGCCTTGTGCACCTCTACCGGCATTTCTGGCGGCAATCCGAACCGCTCGCACACCGCAGCCATGACCTTGGCCTCTGCCGCCTTGTAGCCAGTCAGAAACGGCTTCACAGGGCGCGGCACGTCGACTAGATAAGCCTCGCTGGCATCGTGCAGGAGTGCCCACATGGCGTTGACCGGTGATACCAACCGCGCAAGGTGCACGGAATGTTCAGCCACCGAGTAGAATTTGCGGCAGTGGCCCGCATACCGGCACTGCATCGATAGCGCGTGCGCGATGTCTACGATGTGGATTTCTTCTGCGCGTGGATCAAGTGGCCAGAACTGAAAGCCGCTGAACGTCTGCATCCAATCGCCCTTGCGCTGTGTTGCGTCAGCAACCGTGCGCAAGTTGTCGTTGGCGTGTCCGCTCGGGATATCAACGCCGGCAGCGTCGACATACGGCCCAAAAGTCTCCTGCGTCGTCGTGTCGTGCTCGACATAGCGGCGGGCTATGGAGTCCCAAGATTTGGACAGGTAGGCGCTTGCCTTGTCCATTATGCCGCCACCTTGTCGTCAGCCCAACTCACCACGCGGTAAGCCGAGAAGCGAGTCCGAAATTCGTTACCTTCTTCGGACATGATAGTGCTGGTGGTGATCCACGTTCCATCACGGAAGCGGCCTTTCGTATCGCCGTACACCTGACCGTGAAGGCATGGTGCACGCGGATCCATTCCAGGCGCTACGCGATAGGCGTTCTTAAGCGTACCGACGATGTCCATGGGTTCCGTTCTCCTCGTTGTTGCTGGCAAAATCATTCGATCTATCTTCACAACCCACACCCCTCTACAAACGCGCGCTCCAATTGCGCCGCAGTCATGTTCGACATGCGGCACGGATTGTCGGGCACGGTGGTACAGGCAGTGAGCATGGCAAGGATGAGGAGATACTTCATGCTGCTTGCTCCATGGGGGAGTTGTCATTCGCGGCCTGCATGCGAGAGGCACCCAGCACCATCTCAGGTCGCAGCACATCGCGCCCGACTTCGCCAAACTGCCTTGAGTACGTCACGCGCTTAGCTGACCTTCCGGACAGCCATCCGCCGCCTGCGGAGTGCGCATCTGGTGCGGCTAGGGTCTGATGCCGCTCTACGATCATCAGTGGCGTCTCAATGACCTCGTCGCTGTGCCTATGCCCACCATGGCCATAGTTGTAGCGGCAGCGACCGAACATCTCGCGGAACATGCCTGCGAACGTCCGGTCGATATCCTTAACGCCGCGCTTGTGCATGTGGTGATAGTAGAGGCCGGTTTGCCCCCACTCGTAGGCATAATAAAGCGACGGGCTGTTATCCACGCTGATGCGCGGCTCGTCCTCGTACATGGTCGCAAGCATCTCGCGCAGCCACGCCGACGAGGCCGGATCATGATTGCCAGACGCCATCACGACATGAACATGCTGATGCGATTGCAGGAGCATGTCGATAATCCGGCGAATGGTGCGGATGACCACCCGGATAACTTTCTGTAGGCGACTGTCCGCATCGAGGACGTGCCTGTGGGCTGGCGTGACGCTCTCTAGGGCGTCGTGATGCATAAGGTCGCCAAGCTGAGCCAGGATAGCAGTGTGGGCCTCTGGTGCCTGCGCTATGGCCGCAGCGAACCAATCGAGCAGAAGTTGTTCGGCGATCCGTAGGTCGTAGTCGGCGCCGGTCTCCTCGCGCCAAGACAGCATGCCGAAATGATTGTCGGTCACGACAAACTGATTGAGCAAATCTTCTCGGGTGTAGGTCGGCCCAAGCAGTGCAGTCGCACGCGGAATCTCTTCCTTGAAGGCGACTAACGCGGCTGACATGATGTCCAGCGTCGCCTGCGCGGCGGTGTCTTCTTTGTTCCAAGTCAGCAGGACGCGGTTATCAGCGCCGGACAGAACCGACCGCTTCTTGATGATCATGCCTGGCGGAGTGGCGTATTCCTCCCCGGCCTCCTTGACCTGCTTAACCCACGCGCCATCAACTTTTGAGGCGACTGACTTGATTGCAAAGCCTGGCATGACAGGATCCAGCGAAAGCAGCCCCCGCTCTGCGGCTTGCCGTAAATGCCGCTGCACGGTCTCGCGCGACACACCAAGCGCCTTCGCGGTTGCAGATTGGTTCTTGTCATTTGCAAGGTACGCGGCGTGCGTGGCAATAAGCACGGCGTTTTCTGTGGGAGGAGTTGGCAAAATCAGGATTCCTTGACTTCTGAAAGCAGAATGAACAAGCCGGCCAGCGCCACCGTGATGCCCGTTAGCGGCTGATGCGAAATCAGGCTGCCCCCGGCGCCGCCCAAAAGGTAGCCAGCGATGTCCATGTATCGGAAGTTCACCATCTCAGGATTCCTTATGGATGCGGTAGGCAATGATTGAGCCGAAGTATGGTCGACCGCCGTTACTCCATATCCAAGTGCTAGCGGGGTTGCCCAATTCGAATCCACCTTCACCCCACTTCGTATCCACCAAAACGTCAGGTCCGACTGGCATCATCCCGCCACGCCACTCAATCCAACCCTCTTCGTTGCCGTCTTTCTCTCTCGCAACGCTCATCGTCAGTCTCCTTGTCCCAATTCAAAGCTTCGCCGTAAGACCAGACGCCGCCCCTTGCGTCCGCGAGCCATACAAGCCCGCGGGCTTTAGCAACAACCGGCCAGCAGTAAGGCCATTCGGGTAGGCGGATGTAGTCGTTGATGGAGATGCTAGACACGCTCAATCCAATGGGTGCCGGCGCCGTAGATTTTGTTCATGCCGCTGGCTAGCCGCTGCGCGTAGAACTTGGTGTCGCTTCGCGAGTCTCGCCCTTTGAGATGGGTTCCTCGCCCCGCAATAAAATCCCACGCCAGGACATAGCGATTGATGCCTAGAAGGTCTTTCAGCCAGTCGGTCATCTTCAACCTCCCACGCTATAAGCAGGCACTTCCGGCGTTTTCGCCTCTTCGCCTTGAACTGGCGGCTCGCCGTCATAAGCCACGCCGCCATCCTCACCCACGCTTGCCGACGCACCACCCTCGCCGTCCATAGCCTCTTGCAAGGCGCTGGCCTGGCCGTTGGTGTACGGCAAGCGGTAAAGCGTGGCGTCGCCATCGCCCTTAAGCAAAACGTCGATGTAGCGGTCGACCTGAATGTCCGCGCCCAACACCTGATAATCACCGGGTGGTGGCACCATTGGCAGCGGTCTGCCCAAGCTAAGCACCACCACGGCTACGGCGGCCATAGAGGCGGGCAGCAGCGCCACGGTCGTCCAGCGCCGCAATGCACCGTAGGCGAACGCGCTAAGCGCTAGCGCTAGCGCCAGGCATGCCGTGGCGGGCGTTGTGTGGGCGTAGGCAGTAGCGAAGATGTCGGCGGCGGTCATGGGTGTACGCCAGAAATAAGAAAGAAGGCGTAGACCGACAGCGCGAATGAGCCAAACAACATTGGCACCAATACCATGAACCCGATGGCCATCCACGCTGGTGTGGCCCACCATTGGCTGCCCATACAGAACTCTAAGACAAACCCGCCTAAAGCGAACACGGCGAATATGCCGGCGCCGAGAGTTGTTAAGCCGGCAACAATTGCGAGTGCAATAATCATTCCAATGGCTCCTGCGGGCCGAGCATGCGGTTGCCGACAATGATGAAGATGGTCATGACAACCGCCACAACGGCGATGTAGATTAGGAAGGCTGTCATGCGGCCTCTCCCTTCGCCACGTCGTCATTCTCGGCAAGCACCTTGTAGGTGTGGCGAGCCGCCGTCATGTAGACGATGATGCCCTCTGGACTAAAGAAGCCCGGCACCGCATAGCTACCCGTTGCCTTCAGGTTGCGCATGGTTTCATCGACAGCATCAGTCGAGAAGTCGCCAGCATAAAGCACGGGAACAACGCCACAGCACGCAGGCCGTTCGCCACCCCACCGGCCAGCATTGAACAGCGAAAATCGCCGTTCATGAAGTCCATAGCCGCGCTGAATGCCAAGACCCCACCACTCGCCAAAGTGCTGACCGGGGCCGAGTTCGCGAAGTCCGTCCGCGTGTTCAGCCACCCATCGCGCAAAGCCAAAGTTGTCGTCCTCTGGCGTAATCCACCTGTTGCGGCTTCCGGCGCGGACTGACCCGTCTTCGCCGACGACTACCTGTGCATTCGTGCCGTCGATCTTCTCTGTGATGACGCAGCCACGCTTAAGGCGCGGGATCTTCGGGAAGGGGATGAAGTTGTCGTTAGAGACATCAAGCCCGATAGAATTTTCCATCAAATCCTCCCTATTTGCCCGCCGAACGGAGCGGCACATAAACGCTGTTAAGGCTACCAGACACCACTCGCCCACCAGCCAGCCTAAACTGCACAACGGTGCGCTCTTGCTTGGAGCGGATGTCGAGATTGAAAGGCGGCACAACCAACTGCAGGCCGTCGCCCATGCGTACTTCAACTCTGACGCGGGCGGCTTTATCCAAAACCGCATAGCCGTGGACGTTCACTATATAACGACCATCAGGCAGACCGCGCCCGAACTGGCATTCCTGCCTTACAGGCTCGTTGTCATCCATGCCGAGATCGTCGCGAACAAGGTCGAGCACCTTGCCTCCCTTGTGGCTGTAGCCGGTCGCAATATCCTGCCCTGGTGCCGTTGCCCACAAATCTAAATCATTGTGACCCTGCCACGTCATGCAGATCATTATGTCTCCGGGTGGCGGCACGTTTTCAGTGGTAGCCTTTGTTGGCGGGTTGATACTGGCCAGCGCAACAAACGCCAGAACGCACATACCGAAGAACGACAGAAGCAAGACGTCGGCATATGTCCACAGCCAGTCATCGGCGTTATCCGCTCGCTTGGTCATTAGAGTTCACCTGCGCGGAGCGCTCCAGCCGTGCGCACAATGCGAACATTAATCATCGACCACAGAGCAAGCGATAGTCCGACAACAGAGGATCCGTATGCGGTACCAGCGCCGGAAAGCATCGACCCGCCAGCCGCCCTTGCACCTTCTGGTGTCGCCATAGCGTCTGCGCTCACGGAGCTAAACGCAGCGGATATCCCGTAGCCGGTTCCGATAACGGCCAGAATGAAGAGTGCCTTGACGACAAGGTCTAGATGTTCAGATCGAACCAGCACGGCATCAATGGTCTGGCTTGTTGCCTTGGCTATGCGGCGAGCCGAGACGAACGATGCGACTACGCCGTAAGCGAACACAGCCAGAAGCACGTAGACGATTGCGTGGCCAGAGAAATGATGTAGTGAGCCGCTCAACCACGCCCACGCAACTAAGCAGGCGCCGGCAAAGTTGATGATGTAGAGTTTGGCGATGGTCATGGCTTTTCGTCCGCAATGGTAGGAGTGAAGTCACCATATGAGCCTACGTACCAACTGTACGATTCTGGCACGTCCTCGATGTAGAGGTTCAGTTCAAGCCACGCCGCAAAGCCATCCTCGGAAGGCTCGTGCCACTCGTAAGCCTTGACGAACTCCGAACGACAGCGGTCAACAACCTCCTTCTGGTCGAAGTCTTGCAGGACATTGTATGGACCGGATGTCCACCTGTCGCTCCACTCGCCGCCGCAGAATGAGAGAATAGTTCCCTTGGCAATCTTAGCCATCACACCCTCCCAAGCAAGCCACAGACCGCCGAACCCGGCACAATGAAAGCCAACCCCATCGACGTCAGATCGAACTTGCCGTCGACTGGATCCGGCGTGTAGTCGAGCGCTCCGCCGACAAGGATGCCGACCACCTCTCCAGCATCATTAAAGACACCGCCGCCGCTAATGCCGTGGCCAGCCGTGACGTTGCCAACAACGACCGACTTCCAAACGGCATTGCTGCGCTCGTTGCCTGCAATCTTGCCGGGAATGTAGAGATTGTCATTGTCGCCGGGACTGCCCGCAGCAACGATGGCGTCACCTACGGTCGGCGTTCGGCACGAGAGCGGCGAAGGTGACATCTGATTTGGATGAACTGGCGCCAGAGCGGCAACGTCGTAAGCCTCATTCACCCAAAGTACGTCTGCAGATTGGACCGTGCCGTTGTCCATCTTCACCATGACCATCTTCTCGCCTTTGGCCACATGCGCAGCCGTGAGAATGACGCCATTGCCGATGTACACGCCTGAGCCGTGACCACCGCCGCTGAGGTCAATGCGAACCACCGACGAGGCGGGAGGCGGTGGGCACATCAGACCGCACCCATCGCCAACGGCGCTCGTTGTGACAGGGTCAATCGTACCAGCCGCACACCCCGCAGCGGCCACAGTAGCCAAGCAAGAGGCAGCAAGAAGGGTGGCGGCAAGAATGCGCATTGGTGTTCCCCTTGTGTTGTTTGGTGGTGGCGGTAGGCGACAGGCGCTACTTGATGTCGATATCAGGAATGATAGACAGAGGCTTGAAGACAACCTTGTAGTGGTAGGCGCTGATGTTAGCGTCTTCCAACTGCTCCACGAAGTAGGTCACGTTGTCGGACAGTCCGAGGAAGTGCTTCTTATAGGCGCTCGCGCCCGTCTTGCATGTCACGGTTAACTGCTTGGACGTGTCGGCATTCCCAAGAGAGCATTTGCCCTCAATGGTAAGCATGTAATCGCCGGTAATGCCGTTATAGAAAACGATGCGGCGGTTGATGTTGAAGTAGTCGGCCGCCTTCGACAGATTGGCAGACGCAATGTCCGCGTCGGTACAGCCTGCCAATGCGGCTAGGCCAAGCATGGCGGCTAGAATGAGTTTCTTCATGGTGCGGCCCTCCTTGCTTTCGCCCTTAAGCGACCAACTCTTCCAACTTCGCCTTGATGCGAGTGGCGCGGAGGACTTCAGCCGCCGCAGTATCGTGAGCTTCCTCAGCGGCCTTGATGTTGTCTAGCTCTGCGGCGGCGCGCTTGCCCTGGTGTGCAATCGCCTTTTCCAAGTGCGAGATGCCGCTCATGATGCTTGCGATGGCGCCGTCAACGGACGGCTTGCTGAAAAGCTTCATTGAAGTCCCCTTTGGCGCTATGCCGATTCGCTAATTACTATCCTCAACAATATGCCCATTTGCATTTCTTGTCAACTGAAAAGGTAAATGGGCATATCTAAGCCCCGAACGCAAAAAAGCCCGCCAACCTTTCGGCTGACGGGCTTGGGTATTTTCGGGTAGGTTTTTGGGCGGCTACTTGCCGCGCCAAACTTTGTAATAAATTTGAACAGCAAGCCACACGATACCAAGGACGGTCAAGGCGAGAGACGCGCCGTCCTGAATGTATGGAAGCCAAAGAACATTAGTGGTGGCGGCTGCGGCTATGCCAGTGGTCACACGCTCTTGAACAACCTCGCCAATCATTTCTTCTGCCCGCCACGGACAGCGGCGTCCCGCTCAGCGTAGAAATCACGCAGCGCCTTGCTTCGGCGCCCGCACTCAATCAGCGCCTTGCGATCGGAGATCCACAGGCGCTCCACATCCTTCTGCGTCAGTTGCCCCTTCGGCAAGCGAACCGGGCCAAGACAAGCCGTCACCAGCCGCGAGTCAGGCTCACTCAGTGTCGGCGGAGGCAATACCTTAATGGACTGAGTCGATACGCAACCCGCTGCCGTCAGACAGGCAAACGCGATCACGATCAGGGTCAGCGTTCGCTTCATCTGAGAGTTCCTTGATGTGGGCTTCCAAAGCAGCGTTGGCGGCCGCCAGTTCTTCAATCCGCTTGGCCTCGAGCGCTTTGGCCAGCGCGTTGGCTTGTGCCTGGCGGCTGATTTCGGCGTTGGTCGCCGCGGTAATAGCGACTTCGCGCTTGTCGTACTTTAGTTGCCATGATGTGGCTGCCGAAGAGTAGCCTGCGTGATAGGTCCAGCCGAATGCGCCAGCGATAGCGGCGGCAAGCAGACCATACACAATCACCGTGCCCCAGCCGCCCGTTGCGGGGTTAAGCCATTTCATTGTGCGTCCCTCATTTCGATTGGCGGCGGGTCGGGCGGCATGACCGCGCCGTAGTCCTGCGTCGGCTTAAGCGCGGCTAGCAACTGGCGAAGATCCATATGGCCGACGCCCATATATGCGCCACCGATGCCCGCAATGAACGTAAAGCCTGCGACCGCGACCGTGGCCTGCGTGGAGTAGACGGCATAGAACATGATCGCCCATGCGAGCGCTACACACACAACCACCAGCCTCTTGCTGAAGGTTCGGCCTGGCTTTTCCGGTATGCTACCCGCCATAGCCGATAGCCTTTAGTGCAGCATCGTAGCCGACCGCGTAGCCTGCAATCAAAGACGCGCAGTCCGTGCCGTTTATGATGCGGCGAGCCGGAATAAACAGCGACTGTTGCAGCGTCACATAGTCGCCAAGCTTCTTGCCTGTGAACCAGCCAGACTTCATACCAAGGACGATGATGTCCGCAGCGTGATCAGGATTCAGCACAAGTTCCGGATTCCCGACGAAATCCGCGCCAAGCTTGGCGCTCGAGAACGTGTAATTACGCCGGCCAGTGATCTGCACAAAGCCGCGACCGCGAAACAGGTAACCGTCGCCCTTGTTGACGTTGCCCAGCCGCCTGCCGATAGAAGTGCCTGGCTCATACTTGTAGAAGTACGAAACCGCGCCTCGCTCATGGATGGGCTGCATGGTGTGGCCGGTCTCGTGCCACGCCGTGGCAAGTAGATAGGCGGCCTGATTGCGCAATAGATGCTGCTCGCCGCACTTGCCTATCAGCAAGCGCGTGCAGCCAATATCGAGGTTCATTGTTGTGTCCTCTTGTGTCAACCCCACCGCAGCCGCTTGGCTGCGTAAGTGCCTCGGCGCTCCCATCGGGCTAATTCCTTGGCACAGTGCGCAGGCTCGACCCACTCTAGCCAGCGGCATAGCCAACAGTTGGGTCGGCTAGTTGCCAATCGAGCGCATAGTGTTTGGCCCTTGATGCCGCCTAGCGCGCGGTTTATAAGGCGGGAGAGGTTGCCAAGGATGGTCATCAAGTATTCCATATGAAGAAACTAGCAACGGCGATTGTAGCCTGTACTGCGGCGGTTCTAAGTTTTTTGGTGCCAGGTTGGCCGTCGGCCCCTCCGCAGATCGGTTTCTTCTCTCCGAGTGGAATGCACCAAGAGTTCGCCGGAAAGGTTCAGTTCGCGGTCATCAATGCCGAGAACATAGATAATCTTCGCACCAGCTTTGAACTAGCCCGGAAGTCAAAGACCGACCTCTTGATCGATCTTGGACCGCTGATTGCCAAAAAAGCCAGTGCTGGCGATCTATCCGTTACTTACGCAGCCCCGGATGGATCAACGCGACTCAAGAAGTATCAACCTGTTCTGCCTATCAAGATCCGTAAGATTCTTGGCGACGAATCGCTCCGAACCGCCCTGGCGCCATATGCGAAGCTGATGGCAGAATACCAGGACCAGCTAAAGGCGGTCTTTCTCGTGGATGAGCCATACCTAAACGGTGTGTCGAAGAGCGAGCTTGAACGCGCGAGTCGGGTGATCCGCGGGGTTCTCGTCAATTCCGGGGTGCGATCGCCACGCATTGGCGTCAATTTCGCAGCTGCGGAATTCGACGCTGGTTTTGGCGCTGAGGTCGCGGAAGCGGCCAATCGCTATGTTGTCGATGTTGAAGCCTACCGAGACAGTCTTATAGGCAAACCGGAGTTTAGGAGTTGGGACGAGGCATTCAGCAAAGCCAGGCTCACCACTTATGATAATGCGGGCAGTCTCTACGCCGAAGGCGGCATCCCAGATGGCGTTGATTTCATTTCATTCGACTTCTACGTCTCGACGCTTCTGGTGGATGCTCTGCATGATCGCTCCTTGGCATGGTTTGCCCGGCACACCAACGAGCCGGCGTGTTCATCTTTCAAAGATTCCACGATGTCCAGCATACGGGGCCGTCTGTCTTTTTTTCGAGACGGCCCCGTCGTTCAAGACCCCACCGCCCAGATATCCGACAGAGCCCTGCTGGATAGCATCTTCAATTGCCGGATGCGGGCTACAGTCGGACTTCTCCATCAGGCCATAGATCGGTCCTCGTCTAAACCGGAGATTTTGCTGATTGGGGAGAGCAGTGGTAACGGGTTTGTTGAATTCGACAAGAGCGGCAGAGTCGAAACGGCCCAACCCGAGAAGTTAATCGAGCTTCGGTCCTTCCAAGAGACGCAGCGTTACATAGATTTTTACAACGCTCACCGGCAGGATTTTGCCGGGTTGGCGTTTTTTACCTTTGGCGACGAACATGACGCATCTATCGCGCTGACCATTCGCGGCGCGGCGGCTATGCCTTCCGTGACCGCTGCAATCTTTGCTGCGTCTGCTGGGCGTTAGTTTTAAGACTTGAGAACCCATGCCTTGAGCGTTCCGCTGGCAAGATCGAGCACACCGCCACTTTCGTTTTGGAAGCGGACGGATACTGTGTTCGCTGCACTCACCCATGCTGTGACCGTAATACCCTGCAAGGCCAGCGAGAAGGACGCCATAGCCATGTCGCCAAGCGCAGCCCCCGTGACCGTCACGGTCGTAGTAACGCCGGCTGCGTCCGCCAAACTTGCCGGGTCGAATGTTGCCGTTCCCTCCAGACGACTATTGCCGTCTACTGTGGTGTAAAGCCTGTTTGCTGTGATGTTCGCGGTTACGCCCGCTGGAGCTTTAGCTCCATTAATCGTACTGCCCGAGACAACAGCCAGGCCATTGTCTGTGATATGAGGTGTTTTTGATGTGTGGTGTTGCGTGTTTACTATTTGTACAACAGCGGTGTCGTAGTAGATGTCGTACGTCGCATTCGCATTGAACGCAAACAGACAATCTCTGATTGAGTTCTGGCCGCTGTTAAATATAACCACACCGCCGCCTGAGTTTGCTTCAAACCAGCAGCCTGAAATCGAGGCTCCAGTTGAATATGGTGCGGTGATTGCTGTGCCGACATTTCTGACTCGTATCGCTCCACTCAGCGGAACGCCGTTGGTTCCGTTACCCTCAATGTCACACGCGTCAACGACAAGCATGTTGCCGTTAGCAAAATCTATACCCCAAGACGTATTATTTTTAATTTTGCTGTCACGCACCACATTGTGATTTGGATACCCACCCCCAGCAGAGGAGACGAATGAAGTAGCAAATATCCCGCGTACATTCCCCTCAACCTCGATGTCGTTTAGCACATTGGCGATGCCGCCGTTTAGCCTCACGCCATCCGTACACCCTTTTGCGAGCACGCGATTGAAGGTACTATGCACAATATCCCAACACTCGATGCCGGCGCTTGGTGTCGAGCCAGCAAAGGCAGAGAATTGGATGTCCTCTACCAAAACGCGCTCAGTAAAAGCCGTGGCCGCACTCCCACCCAATCTCAGAATAGGATTGGAATGCGCAGCAGAGATGATCGTTCGCTGCCGGTTTGCCCCACGTATAATAAGTCCGCCAGCGTTCCCAATCGTTCCCGCGTCAAGCGTGGCTGTCGTTTTATATGTTCTTGCGCGCGGCCACCACGCGACCTTCAGGGCTTTTGCGAGAGCGAGTGTAGCTTGCAGTGCTATGGTGTCGTCCGTTACCCCGTCACCAATGGCACCAAACCAAGACTCGTCTATACCACCGCTAAAAACCCGAACCCAAGCGCCGGCCGAACCGGCGATCGCAGTAGCTTTGACATAAACACCTTCTGACGCATCAGCTGCAATTTGTACGGAATAGTCTCCCGCCCTCCACACGAATACACCTTCCCTGCCGGATTCTGTTAGGCAGGCGATGGTGTCCCTTGTAGTGTCTAAGGCCTTTAGTGCGGCACGCGTAGCGACGTACCTTGCGCGCGTCGCCTCAACATCGGTTCCCCACTCGCGGATTTTAGCCTTCTCGGGCTTTTTAGATCCAGACGAAGGAACGCCATCAATTACATAGTCGCGAAAGATGCTATTGGCGGTGTCGACCAAGGAGGCCTCCTCAAATGAAGAAGGCCCGCCGAGGCGAGCCTGTAAAAAATTAGTGGAGTGGACAGGCCAGTCCTGTTTCAACCCTAAAGGTCAGCGGTATTCTTCCGCCTCACGTTCAGCCGCGGCCCGCTTAAGTCACAACCACCGACCCGGTAGCCACGCTTGCAGATTCCACAGCAGAACCATTGCGCGCCTTGATCCAGTAGTAATAAGTGCCCGCAGCAAGCGCGCTATCGACATAACTGTCAGCCGTCGAAGGTGGACCAAACTCGGTACGCACTAGCACCGCAGTGCCTTCTGTATTGACCGTGTTGCGTCGGATGTTTGCGGCAACATAGTTAGCACTGTTGGGTGCCGTCCAGTTGATCGTCACTTGACCAACTGCGCCTGTCTTGCTGACCGCTGTGACAATCGCCGGAGCCGTAGGGTCAGCAACAGGCGTAATCGTCTGGCTGGCGGTCCATGCACCTTCGCGACCCGTCAAGGTCACAAAGCGAACCTGCGCCTCGTAAAGTACGCCATCAGAAAGGGCAGTCGTGTTTGCCGTCGTGGCGTCATCGCTGATCGCCACGACTGTCCAGTCGGTATCTGACGACTTCTTGTATCGGCCCTGCATTGTGAGAGCATCAGAAGGAGGCAAGTCGAATGTAAGGACGCCAAAGGGAACTTGCGTTCCGCTAACCGTGATGCGGTCCACCAGAAAGTCGAAGTTGGTAGGCAGCGGTATGGTTTTGTCGACCACGGTCTCTTCCGAAATTGGTGCCGTACCTTCCTCGCTCGCCGCATCCCAATCGTATGCCTCAGAAGGCATAGACTGGACCTGCAATGACACACCGGTCAGAATACCGCCTTCACCTATGTTGAAGCGAAAGTCTTGAATTTCGAAGACTTCGTTGATACCGAAAAGCGGATAGCTAATCCGGACAAAGCGCTTGCCGAACACCGCCATAGCGCGAAGATTGCACTGGAACATTCCAACCCAAGAAGGATTGGCACGGTAAGCCTCGAGTTTCATTAAGCGCCGCGCCTGGCCGTGCGATGGTGCCATATTGAACGCTGTGTCCTTGGCTATCTCGCCGCGGAGCGCTACGTCGTCTTCGTCAATCCATTGATCGGCATCGGTCGACTGATAATCGTGGAATGGTGACGTGTAGGTGGCACGAATGATGTTAGCGGTAGTTAGTACATCCCGCCCGCGAGACACCTCGGAGAAGCCCGTAATCGCGTCTGCATCTAGCGTAACGGTCGGCTCTTCCCAAGTCCCAATATCAAGCGTCAGCCCGCCATCAGATGTTGGAACTAGCCGCCCATCACATGCTGCATTCATGCGAGCTAAGACGTCGGCGGGGCGCTCGTCGAGTTGGTATGACCCCCAAAGCCGGTATCGGTTTTCCGTCCCACCGGCTTTTAGCGCAACCGCCTCCGCGCACTTGTTGTGCGCAGTCAGCCAGCCTGCATTGGCAATGGGCGTATTGATGATGCTGGCCGGGAGGCGCATGCCATCCGCATGGGTAATGTAGTCATGCATGATATCGGCAGCGTTGTCGGACCAAATGGTGGTCGCAGTGGACGGATTGTAGACTTTTGATCCGCGCGCGACAACCCGATATAGCGTGTTCAGGATGTTCGGAAACATGTCCGTCAAGCTATCTGACGAGACCGGATCCTGATACGCATAAAGGCTCGAAACGCCATCGCCGCGATGCGACGTGTCCCATTCGGGAAATGCTGAACCTAAATCGGTATAGTGTGTTTCGGTGGCTATCCCGCGGCGGCTTTGAATCCTAAGATTGTAGTCGCCGCCTCCCTGGTTCCACGGAAGCTCCTGAACATAGCCACCACCATTGGTGGTAACTAGATTGTCGTCAACCCAAAGCTCCTCAATGGCGTCAAGCTCGCCCGTTCCCAGCGCTATGACCTTGTGAAGTCCGCCGTTTTTACTCTCGACAAACGCCCATGGGCCGGACGCCTTTACTCGCCCGTAGTGGCGAACTCGAGGCGCAACCGGGTTTTTTACGGATGTCTGGACGTCTTGCGGCTTTGGTGGGTCGGGTCGAAAGATCGAACTTGCTAGGTAAGACAGGCCAATCGCAACGCCAATTTGAATGGCACCGACAATTGCCCCGACCGTAACCGCAATTGCGGTCGCACCACTGACCCCAGCCGACACAACGGCCAGGAGGACAAGGCTCTCAAGGCCACGCACTGGTGGCCCCTTGCGGGGAAACGTGTTCGATATGTAACTAGTTCTCATACCGCGCCACCCCTAATGGTCATACCGACCACGCTTTCCAGAACTGTTCTATGGGCACAGCAAGCGCGCCAGTCTCATGGCGCGTAAACCAGTAGTCACCAGCATGGATGGCAGGTGCCAGGACGCCCTTCTCATTGATGATGAGGCCGATATCGCCTGGTACTGGCTTGGCTGTCTTTTTGAAGCCTCCGGCTCTAGCTGCCCGATTGACCAGGACCGCAAACATCTGCGGTACCTCCAGCCATTCGGCTGCATCGGTGGCGTTGCGCAATTGCTTGCCGAAAGCCGTTACAGGCGACACTCCGGACGCCCTAAGCACCCAGCGATCTATCGTCCCGCCGCAGTCCGTTACGCCTTTTTCGTATGGGCGCGTCATCTCGCACGCGATGTACTCGCGCACGGCTTCTAGCCGCTCGGCTTCGGTCATCGCTAACCTGTGATTTTATTGGTTAATAATCGGGATACGTGACGGTCTTCATCAAGATTGAAGACACAAATCCGAAGAACTTATCGCCTGGCGAGCGCGCCTGTTGATCGCGGTCTGTATTACGACCGTATGGTGGTCTGCTGCGGTTAAAGAAAGCGTTCTCAGCCACAATTGAAATGGACTGTACCGCGCCTTCCGTCCCCTGCATCTCGGATCTGGACACCTTCGGAGGTTGCGCAAAGCCCCAGAAAATCGGAATTGGATTGCCTACGGTTTGCCAAGAGTCGTCAAAAAGTTGCAGATAAACAGTGACCAACTGCTGGTCGATGAGCGGTGTGTCTTCCAGCGCCTTGGCGAGAAAATCTAGCGCTTGGTCCGGCAAGCCGGCCACTGATATGGTGACGCTATCGCTAGCGCCACTACCGGACAGCCCAAGCCCCTCAATGTTGCCCATACCGTGCATGGGTAGGAATGTGTTTCCTCCGGTGACAAGATTGGTATTTCCATTCCACGCGTATTGTGGGCCGGAAGCCCAATCGAATTTCACCAGAAGCGAAACATAGACTCGGCTTGCGGTAAGCAATTCCAATTGCTCTGCCGTGAAGAAGTCACTCATACGTCCTCCACGAACGAAATCGATGGAGACCCGAAGCGCCTTAGCGCCAACTCCAAATCAAGCCCGTCGTCGTTAGCTAGTCGCATGCGGCAAACCGGATCATCAAAATCCAAATGCTCGCCAGCCGTAACAGCCTCACGCAATGGCGGCCTTATCGTCATGACACCGGTATCTGCATCGAACGTCCGTATACGATAGAGCCTTTCACCAAGGCTAAAGTGCATACCTGGTTGGATATCGTCCGCGGCATAGTTCACCGTCACGGTAAGCGTCGTCGCGCGCAATGCCGCGTCTGCAGCCAGCACAACATCGGTCAGCGAGCCGACATAGCCGGTGTCATCATCAAAGAACGCATCGTCGCTGTGCGGCACTTGCGCGAATAACGCTTGCTGGTCGGCGGACAACACCGCGCCAGAACTAGGTCCGTAGGCGCGGCACAAAGGCACCAGGATGCTTCCGAGACGTCCTTCCAATAGGGCCGCCAACGCCCTATGCACCAGCACGGCTTGGCGCGACTTGACTATCACGGAGCCGAACGTCGCCTTCCAAATTCCAGCATCCGACGAAACCACCTGAGTAGCGCCCGACACGGACGCCGGTCCCGCTAGGGACCGGCTGTCAAGATCAAATGAGACGTTCTGCGGACGGAGCACTTCGCACGGCCAACGGATAGTCATCTCGTCTCTCCGTTAAAGCTGCCTGCTCTGGGCATTGGCCAGATAACCCGGCATGTTAGCCTTGGTGGCCTTCTGGCTCTTCTCAACTGCCACCTGCACAATGGTTCCGCTGTGGGTCTGAATGCGGCTATCAGCAATCTCCGACATCCTGCCGCTGTCGTCTTGCAAGACAACGCGGACGACGTCGGTGGAGCCTTTGGCGCCGTTGGGAACGGTTGGCCCGCGCAAATCTACGGGAATACGCCGACCGTCCGGCAGTGGAACGGCGGCTTCGGGTCCAGCCTCGCCAAAGATGGCAGCCGTATTGGACGTCCCGCCCCCAGCGAACCGCTTAAGAGGCACCGGCTTGCCGTGTGCGGCCACACCGCCTTTTGCGAACAGGAAACTGAATAGGCCACCAAGGAGACCACCTCCACCTCCCGCCTGCCCACCAATGCCATCAAAGAGCGCATTAAGGCCAATATCCAGTAGCTTGTCTGCGACCTTGTTGAGCGCACCAGCCAAGGCTTCCGTGGCAGACTTTCCGTCCTTCATGTCTTGGATAAAGCCGCCCAATACATCCTTACCAAAGGCGGAGGATTCTTGAAGCTTCTGCGACAGTTGTTCCTGGCTGGCCCTGAGCTGGTCGCCGGCAGCAGACGCCTTTGCATAATTCCCAGCGAGGGCGTCGATCTGCGCCGCAAGCTCCGGTGTTATCTTAACGCCAGCCTTCGCAGCGTCATTCAGAAGTTGCTGCTTTATGCGAGCCTTCTCAACAGCAAAACCATAATCGTTGATCGCGGGATTAAGCTTAGACTGCGCTTCATACTCGGCATTTAGAAGGGCAATACGAGCCTGTATTTGCTGCATGTTGCCGGCAAAAATGTCATCCGGCGACTTCTTCGATTTTCCGCCTGAACTGCCGCTACCGCTTGCACGATTGTTGGCGTACGAGATGGCATCATTGACTGTGGCTCCACCGCCCAAGATGGTTGGATTGGCCCTGATCGACGCGGCTGAAATCAGCCCCGCCAACGGCGTGCCACTTGCCGCAGACAGCACCTTGGCAGCGTCACCAGCGCCAAGGAAGTGCGCCAACTGAAGCGCGGCTTCATCGACATGGACGCCGGCCGACTGCAGGACTGCAGCATTCTCTTTGGCGTATGCCTCAATCAGAGAACGACTGACATTAGCGTCAGAGCGGAGCGCCAGGATAGCGCCACGAGTCATACCCTCTGCGCGATCGGGAAAATACCGCTTGAACAGGTCTAGCCACGTCGATGCGATGAACTGGCCTGCGCCAGTAGCGCTAGAGTTGGGATTTTTGGCGTTGCTATTGCCGCCGCTCTCGGCTTTTACAACCCTGTCAACGAAGCTTTCAATGGCGCCGCCGGCCTTGTCCAATTCGAGTTCGAACTGCGACTTAGTGTGGCCTGCGGTGTAGTCCTGTTGCTGCTGTGGATTGAGGAAGTTCCCACCATCACTCGTAAGTGGCGTCAAGCCGCCAAGGGAGGAACGCGAGAAGAAGTCCTGAATTGCCGTATCGGCACGCAACTTCTGACCGGCCGCGGCGGCTCGCTCAAACTCATCGGCCATACGGCCAATGGCGTCAGCCATTTCCTTGGCAGCTGGGATATGCGAATTGTTGTAAAGTTCGGTTAGGCCGGCCTGCACATTCCGAAGATGCTCAACTGAGGCGTCGCCCTTTTTGACGTCCTCAAACAGGATGCCAAATGCCTGCTGAAGCTTTACGACGTCGCCGTCCGACGTCCCCGCTGCCTGAAGTTTAGATATCAGTTCTACAAGATCAACGTTGATGTCTTTTATGATCTTACGGAGATCGGCATACTCACCGCTTACCGCGGCCTCGGTTGCACCCTCAAGGTCTTGCTTGTCCTGAAGCTTCTTCTTTTCGTCATTGTATGCCTTAAGTGCAGGGAGTGCGTCTCCCCACTTGTCGGCAACCTTGCCGATAAGTTCCGCCTGCTCCTTAAGAGTCTTTTCGGAGTCCGCGCTATCGGACAGCATTTGTACGAAATACTGTACCGCCGCGCCGCCCAAACCAATGATGGCAAACGTTGCAAGCGAAACAGGATTGACCATGCCAGCAAAAGCACCGCCAAGCGCACGTACGGCACCGAGCGCGCCGCCACCCGCGCTGCTAAGCGCCTGAGAGACCTGGCTGCCCTGTTGTGCCATAATAGTGAATGGCGACGTGCCGCTCATTAGCCCTTGAGCAATGTCGTTAAGCTGGAAAGTCAGGTTGGTGACGGCCGCCTTTGTCTGACCTACAGATACGGTTGCGGTCTTTGCACTGCGCTCAAACGATTTACCAACGTTGGCATTTGCGCGAGCGAAATTACCGTCAATGTTGTTTGCAGCGCGCTCGGCGCTCTTTGCAATAGCAGCCGCCTGCTTTTCGACTTTGGCCTGGCTTAACTCAATCGAAACGACAAGCCGCGCCAAATCTTCTGCCGTTGCAGCCATCGCAAATATCCTGTATAAGCGTCGCCACAATCAAGGACGTCGAGATGTATAAGGCTCTGTTCTGTTCGGTATGCGCAGCGGTTATCTTGGTCTCGGGTGCCCACCTGTATGACCAACACGCCGAGCGTAAAGCCGTCGCTACGAGCGTGCGCAACCTCATAGTTACCCTTGATGATCGCACCAGCCAACCAAAGCGCATCGCGGAGGAGGTTACGGCTAGCAACAATCTCCGCGATGCCTGGTAATTAAAAGCCCTCAATTCCGAACTCGGCCAATTCAGCGTCATCCATGGGCGGTGGGGCATCCTCGCCAGACTTGTGCACTTCTGTGTAGCCAGCAACGCATGCGTTGAACTCCCACAGCGTGCACTCGTCAACCTCGCGCGGGGTGTATCCCAACACCGCGCCACTACCATAGTAGGTAGACCAGCGTGTTTTGTTGTTTTTTAGCGAGGGTCGGGCGTTTCCGCCCCCGCTTTCTGTTCCCCCGCGGAAGATTGGTCCTCCCCGTCCCACATAAGGAAGCGACGAAGGATTTCGGCCGCGGTTACGGTCAGAGTGTACGGGCTTGCCGTCTCGGCCAGGACGCTATCAACTAGCCGCTGCGCATCCTTCTCTAGCATGCCGCCACCAATCAATCCTAGACGGATTGGCGCCAGAACGTCATCGATTTTACACTGGCTCGAAAGCAGGCGCATCATCACAACGAAGCAACCTGCATCGCACTTCTGTTCGATCGCCCGAAGTTCGCCAATCGCCAACCTAAATTGGTGAATTCCCCCCGGCCACACAACCTCCTCAGCACTCCTCATATTAAGCGTCCGTGCGGGTCGGCAGACCGTCGAATTCAATCGAAATCTGTGCCTGGATCTTCTGGCCTTTCTCAACCGAATTCGAGAGTTGCACCAGATATGCGTTGCCGGTTTCGTACTTAGTGTCGCCAACTGCGGCATTCATGTGGGTGACGCGAATGCTCTTGGTCTGACCAGAATACCACCAATCCATTGCGTTGCCGTGAGCCTCAACAGACCACACGCCAGATCCGGAGATTTTAACTTCCTGGCTCTGAACGCTGCGCTCAACCTGGCTCGGCAGGTCTTCCGAATCGCATTCCGGAACCTCTGTGGTCTGCATGTTGGACGTGCGATCAATGCCGCGCGACGTCAGACCACACCACTTCGAATAGATGCCGGATGCGGCAACCCACTCGACTTCAACAACCATTTTAGAAAACGTACCAGTCGAGGCATAAGCCATTTTGTAGCCTTTCGGGCAATAAAAAGCCGCCCAAAAGGCGGCTACAAGGTTGGATATAAGTTGTTCTGTCTATATTCGCTTCCGCTTCGGCCTTATCGCCTCAGCCTCTGCCTTAGTTGGTGACGGGTAGCGCTCTGCCAGCCCTTGCTCAACACAGTAATCGACAAAGTCGTGCGGTCTCTCTTGTGGAACTGGCGAGGCGTGAGCGTTAAAGCTAAATCGCGAATTCGGTCTATGCCAGTTGCATTCTCGGAAGGCTATCATCCATGCCATCATGCTTCCTCCACAATAGCCTGCACCATCACAACACCATGACTTGTCAGTCCATCAGGATCGCGGAATACGCGTCGCATGATGACACGAATCTCGACCAGGGCATTGTTTGTGAGTGTCAATTCGCGCTCATGTAGGGCAACCTTTACCGCGTCCACAATGTCCTTGCACGCCACCTGTCCAACCGCCCTGCTCCAGCAGTCCAACTGAAATGTGTGCTCTCCTGACTCGATACAGTCCGCGCCATCGTCAACAACATCATGTGGGCCGAATGAGATGTATGCTTTCTTGGTCCCGAATGCAGTCGTAGGCACATTGTCGTATACGCCATCTACGAGAGCCATGACGCCAAGGTCGGCTTTAAGCGTTGAGTACAGCAGTCCCTGCAGTTCGGTTGATGGACTGGCCATGTTTGTCCTAACTGCCGGATGCGGCTAGTTCCTTTAGCGCCGTACGCGATGCAACAACGACGCGCCTTTTGGCGCGACTCTTTAGTGTTCGGTACGAAACAAAGAAATACGGATTGGCCGCCATCTTCTGCGTGCCGAATTCCTGCATTCTGGCGTAAAACGCCTTGTCATCGCCAGCGTAAATGACCAGCCGCAGGCTGCCTTCTACGCGCGATCTGGCCGTGCCGAGGATTTTTGTTCCGGCTGGGTTGGTGTCCCAATTCCAGCCGATACTGTCTCGAAGGTCGCCGAACTCCACAGGAACGAGGCGCTTCATCATCGCAACGATTTCGTCTGCGCCCTTTTCCATGGCGTCTCGAGCGCGGCTTTCAACGACAGCCGGCATGCGCATGAGCTTGGCTTTCATCGCAGCAACGCCAGTAACGGCCATCAGGCAGCCACTCCCGACATCACCAGCATCTCGACGTAGCCGCGACTGTCGCTTTCCTGCGGGCTTTCCTTGACTTGGAAAGTCTCGCCTGTGCGTGCGTCTTCGACCTGCCACTCAGGCTGTACCAAGCGAGCGTTGATGCAGTTTCGGATGGTTAGAATGGCAGGCGTCTTCGCTGTGAGGCGGGAAGCCATAACGCTCTCACCGCCGCGCAGATATTTGCGGTTTCCCGCCATCTCAAATTGGAAAACGAATTCAGCAACGGTGTTGCCATGCCCGTCATCTTGTTCGACGCGCCGAAAGAAGCGGTAGCGCCGATCTAGTTTGCCGGCGCCCTCCATGGGTTACGCCAGGACGACGCCAGAATTGTCAATCTTGACCTGAAGCACTGTCGTGCTGAGGCCGTAGCCGATCACGCTTGGATAATCACCGGCCGCGACATCTGCTACAGGGCAAATTCCGCCAGCGGTTCCTGACGCGTAATAGAAGACACCAGCCAGGATGGCGGCACCAATCGTAACAGGGCCAGCCGTAACAAGGGCAATGGGCTGGTTTGCAGAGGCGGCATGCAGCGCAACGCCGGCAACCGTGCGAACCGCCGCAGTGGCCGAATCGGTGTCGGCCAGGCCGTATTTGCCAGATGTAGGATCCAGATAAAGGATTTGGCCCGCGGTAATAGTGGCCGCGGCAATGCCCCGTGCAATAGTTGCTGTATTACCGGCCACAACGTTGGCGGCCGTAATCGTCAAATCAGCCAATGTGGCCTCCTGTTGTGTTGGGTTTAGGCTACGGGCTTCGTCGCGGCATGGCCCTGCATGACCGAAGCGCCGTAAACGGCGCCAGTCGTCGCGCCGGCAACAGTGACGTCGACGCGCAGGTAACGCTTGGTGCCCAGATAGCCGACCTTGTAGACCTTGCTCGCCGTGCCGGAAGAACTCACAACCGGCTTGGATCCCTGCAGGAAGCCTGCGGCAACCGTCGCAAAGGTCGAGTTGTCGTCGGAGTCCTTAATATCAAAAGTGTGTGTGCCGTCCGTCCATGCACCTGCATGAATGACCGCAACAGCGCCGGAGAAGCCAAGAAGGTCAACACCAGTGCCGTTGGCGGTCGCAGTGCGAGCGGCCGGAGCGAACGATTGGGCGAACCCAACGTCGTTGTATGAATCGCGCATTGTTTATCCTTGCGGCTTCGCCGCGGCTAGTAAAAACGATGATTGCTCAATAGCGAATCGAACGACGTCCAATTCGCCTCACCTGCGCTTTCACGAGTCTCATAGAGATCGGCAATGCGCAGCAAAATTGCATGCTTTACGGCAGGTTCGACTTCTGCAAAGCCAACCACTGCGGTTAGCGTAATCAGCGAGTCCTTCCGTATCGACGGCCACACTTGGCCGTACTTGAGGACGACTGTGTCTCCTCGCAGTTCATATACTGTCGTTGCTAGCGTCTGCGTTGCGCCTGCGGCATCAACGTAGGCCAGCGACGCAATCGACTGCGCAGGACGGATAGGCAAATGCGTCAAGTCGCACCAGTCGTCAGCCTGTACAGCAACGGTCTGCTGCGCCAGATATACGCCACAATATTTCTCGGCATGGTTGCGCGCCGTGGCTATCAGGTCCGTAAGATTTTGGTCGTCGTCGTCAAAGTCGACGCGGACCTGCCTCTTGGCCTCTACAAGCGAAACCGGTTCGCTAGTTGCCGCTATCGTTACTGTCGGCTGAAGCCACATCGTCACCGCTCCGCTTGCCGCGTTTTTCAGCGGCGGGCATCGCTACCGCGCGCTCAATCTTTGTTTCTGCGGAAGGAACCGCAAAGCCAGCCTCGATAAGGCGAATGGCGTCTTCATTGTCCCACTCGCACTCGTCGCCAACGTTGAACGCAGCGAAAGCACCGGCGAGACTAACAAGCAATTTGATCTTCATATCGCCTCCGAGATGTGGGGCGCCCTTTCGAGCGCCCCTTCAGAATTAAGCCTGAGCGAGGTACTTCACGGCCTTGGTGTCGAGCAGTTCGCCGTCGAAGCGGATCAAGCCGGCGATGCCGAGATCCGGCCAGAAGCGCTCGCGCAGCACGCCGATCACCGGAGCGCCAACCTTGCGGACCCAATACTTGCCGAAATCACCGAAGAGCACGGTCTTATTGCCTGTGGCAATATTGGCCATGGCCTGGTTAATGTAATAGCGATAGCTAAGCAGCGTACCCGGCTGGCCTTTGGTGATATCGCCCATCTGCCAAAGGTAATTGCCCTGACCGTCCTTCAGTTTGCGGATAGCAGCAAGTGTCAGGTCGTTGAACTGGAACGCAACCTTCGGTGACTGGCGGTAAGCCGGATCGACTGAATGCAAGAGGTCGATCAGTTCGTCCGAGGCGATCGCCGTGGCCGACGCTGCGGTCTTGCCGAGCGAGGATGCGGTAACGATGCCATTCGGAGCGGACGAGCCGGTGCCAGTGGTAAGCTGGGCGTTGGCCAGGCGGCCAAGGCGCTCGCCAAGCAGATCAGCAAGCAGCGACTCCATGTTGAAGATGGAATCCTGCGCCAGCTGCCAGGAGAACTTCACGAACTTCGTGTTGAAGTCGTAAGCCTCGAGCTGCTTCTGGCCGAATGTCGCATCAGCCGAACCATCGTCGGTCAGCGCAGTGCCTTCCGTGCCGGCGACGCCAGTATTGCCGGTGTCGTCAGTGGTCGGGATCGGCAGCGCATTGCCCGAAGAGGTGTTGAGTTCGCTCACGATGTTGCCATCGTACATCGGACCCCAAGCCTTCATGGCCTTGACCAGCATGTTCTGCAGTTCGACCGGAACGGTGTAGCCGCCCGCGGTGTTCGTGCCGCCAGTCTGAACACGCTTTTCCATGTCGGCAACGACACCAGCGCGAAGAACCTTGCGCTCCTCTTCATTCAGCGCATCAAGCGTAGCGCCATTGGAGAGGAACTTGTGGAACACCTCGCGGTATTCGGTCTTGTTGCCATCCGACTGGCCGCGCTGCTCGGTGTCTTCGCCGGTCGGGCGCCTAGCCTTGCGCTCTTCCTCAGCGGCGCGGTTAATGCGCTCTTCGGCAGCAACCATGCGCTGTTCGCGGGCGATGTCGGACTCAATCTTATCGAAATCTGCCATAATTGCGTCGTGGCGAGCGTCAAGCTCTCCGGCGCGGGCTTCGTCAGTGTTGGCCTTGATGGCGTCCAGAGCTTCGCGCGCCTGCGTGACAAGACGGCCACGCTTTTCATTCAGTTCCTTAAGGGTCATTTCAATTTTCCATATGAAAAAGGCCCGCAAGTGCGAGCCGTAGGGGTTGAAATGGCAGGACATTGCGTCCGGCCCTCCGGCTTTGCCGGGTGACTACGGTGCGTCCTGCCGGATGCCCCGAATTCTTTGCTCTTGCTGTGCTTCGCGCTCAGCGATGCGGCGCTTGGCGGCTGCTGCGTCGGCGACGCGCTTTTCAGCGTCCTTGCGAGCTTGATAAATCTCGCCGCGAGCCGTCTCTAGTGAGCGAGCGGCTAGAGTAGTGTCCGGATAGGCCGGATTTGCCGTGGCCGTAACCTCGTAAAGTTCGGCCTCCAGAATGGTTCGATGCGGCAAAGTCTGCGTGTCATCCCACTCTTGTTTCGTTGCGCGAAACGCGAATGACATGCCCGACACATCACCACGCTCAACAAGCGTCCAAAGGTCGTTGCCATCAGAGGTGTCCGGCACGTCGATCTCGACGGCCAAACCCTTGTCGTCCTCGGCCAGACGCAGCGTCTTCGACCTAGTCCGTCCAAGCACGCGGCCCATGTCGTGATCATAGAGCGCGAGGATGTCGCCACCGATCGCCTTGCTGAAGGCGCCAGGAGCGATGCGCTCAACGAAGTAGTCTCCGATGGTCGTGTCTGAATTCCACACGGCGGCATAGCCTACTAGCGTGCGCTTGCCGTCAGAAGCGCGCGCCTCTACGCCTAGCAAGCCGCCGCGCTTCTCAATATTGTTCGTCATGCGGCAGCCGCCCCATCATTTGTAGCGTTGTTGTCGTTCGCCGGTTTTGCTGGCGTCTTTGCAGGCGGCGTCGTCGTGACGGCGCTGGTTCCAAGGGGCACGGTTGCTCCTTGGATATACAAGACGTCGCCGTTCTCCATGGCTGGTCTGTTGTCCAGCGCGCGGCCTTCGTTCGGCGTAATCAAGCCGTTCTGCACACCCTGCGCCAGGCCAGCCATACGAGTCACGAAGTCGCCGCGGAGCAGGCCATCAAGATTGTGCTCGATGTACTTGCCGCCCCCGCTGCTGCGACCGAAAATCTTGAGGTTCAATTCGTCCTCAAAAGCCTCAGCCCATTGGCCAACCAGATGCTGCACCAGCATCAGGTTTTGCTGCTCGGTGTTGCTGAAGGTCGCCCCAATCAAGTCCTGCAAGAAGACTTTCGGCAACTGGTATATGCGGGCGATTTCCTCGACCTGAAAGCGCCTGGCCTCAATCATCTGCCCCTTGGCAGGATCGATGCCAACCGGCTTTAACTCGTATCCTGGTGGAATCGGGAAGACCGCCTCGTTTGCGTTCTTCGCTGCGTCCACAGACCGCTTGATATCGGCTTGCGCCCGCTTCATTGCATCTGGGCCGGCAGGCAGAGGGCCAGTCAGCGCAAGCGGAGGCACGCCGCCACCAGCAAAGAAATTGCTGCCGTAGTCGTTCATGGCCAAGGCAAGTTGAATTGCCTTCGATCCCATTGTGATCGGGCCGTAGTGCCGCAAGCCGTCATGCCAAAGCATGAACGGGACGTCGATGACGTCCCCGGCCGGATATTCCTTAATCGTATGCGTGGCGTCGCTAAACTGGTAAAAAATCTTGCCGCCGCGCCGCTGGATCGTCGTCTTGGTCGGATCCATAGGCCACAGCGAGTCGACGCCTTGCGACGTCCGCTCAATCCATGCCAGCCCGCGGCCACCGGTAAAGACTTGCTGCCAAAACCACTGCCGAAACTTGAATGATCCCTGCTCTGGGTTTGGAGCGTCGTGCACGACAGCCTGTAGCTTGCCGCCAAGCTTCTTTGGCCCGTCCTTCGTGTCGCGATAGGCATTGAGAGGCAGTGATGCCAGCGTGCGCGACAGGAACGCGACCGCGGCCCACACAGATGGAACCGCCAGGGCGCTATCGATCGTAACGGCAGGCAGGTTTAACGACTGAATGCCGAAATAAGCTAGGAAGTTTTCCGTACTTACCGGAATGTTCTGGTTTTCAATAGAATCGCGCGTTTCTGCGGCAATTTTTGTCGTTTTATCCCGGTTTTCGCGGCTAAATGGCCACATTAAGCCGCCTCCTTAACAAGAGAAAATTCTGGATCATCCCACGGCGATTTAGTCGGCTGCTCCGGCGCCCCATCTACGGCGGCTCCAACCGCCATGCACAAGGCCACGGCCGGGTCGATGCGGATGGTCGACTTGCGTTTGGACAGCCATTGGTTGCCCATAAGCGGATCCGTTTCGATCGCCGCACCCATTATGGCCGACATCAACACCGGAGAACGCCGCAAACGAATGCGACCTTCCAAGATGAGCGTTTCCAACGCCGACACCGAACCTGGCATCCAAAGTCCCAACGGGACTTCTTCACCGGCAGCCTTCGCGGCCTCAACCTTGTCCGGATCGGGCTTGGCCCGTTTCTTCCCGCCCTGCGGGTGCGCTACGGTGTTGAGTTCCACACCATACGCGTCGAGTTCGTCTTCGAACTTGTCGAACACGTACCTATCAAAAGCCAGCACGCCAATGCCGTGGTCCGCATGTACGCGGGCAAAATGTGCCGCAACATGATCGTATCGGATACGAGCGCCATCAGGTGCATTGAGATACCCTTGATCCACCCACAAGCGATACGGAACGTGGTCGACCTTCGACCGCTCGTCCATCGTGTCTCGAGGCGTCCATGCCTCAATCCACGCGTCGTAAGTCGGCAACTCGGCCGACGTGCCGTCCGCCCTGGTGACTGTCTTGGTTCCCGTCTCGCGAACGAAAGCCGCGGCGGTCAAATCCTTGGCACCAGACAAATCGAGACCGGCAGCCAGTATCGGGCCGCCGTCCACGTATGGATCGAAGTCGACCATGACCTTTTCGATGAGTGGCCGCGGTATCCATGAGGTGTCGGCTTCGGTCCACACACAGAAGTGAAGACGCAAAATGCCGTTGCGCTTCGAAGGAATGTCCTTCGCCTGCGCAACAACGCCTGCCAGGTAATCGTGCTTCAGCGTCACGCCAAAAAGCGGATTGGCCTTCTGCCAGCAAGTCGGATCCGTAAAAGGATCGTCGTCCTTGTCGAGCGCACAGACGTAGCTAAACGTGCTGTCGTCAACCACCTCGCCGACATAGGTAAAGTCGTCGTCGGGCGTTGCCGTGCCGGCCGCAACTTTGACTGCGTGCTGGTGTTCGTCCCAGCAAATCGTGGTCCTGTCGCTGCCCGAGTTCGTAATCATGAACAGGAGCGGAGCGCGGCGAAACTTGAAGCCACGCTCGAGCATTTCGATGACCTTGCCATCGGGATGCTCGTGGATCTCGTCGGCCAGCGCCACGTATGGCCTAGGCCCGCTGTGCGCACCTTCGCGCGATATCGGGCGAAAGAACGACCGCGCAGCCAGGAACGAAAGATTCCAAATCGGATTGCCACCAGACGGCGTCAGCGCAGACTTCAGAGCGGGCGACTGCTCATACATGGCGACCGCGTCGCGGAACAGAACGAACGCCTGGTCCTTGGTTGCAGCTGCTGCGTAGATTTCGGCGGCAGCCTCACCGTCCGCAATCATGCAGTAGTGGCCGATGCCGGCCGCTAGCGGCGACTTTCCGTTGCCTTTTCCCTCTTCGATGTAGGCGCGGCGAAAGCGACGCAACACAGCGCCATCCGACTCCGTGCGCTTCCAACCGAAGATGGAGCCAATCTTGAACTTCTGAGACGGATGCAGGTTGAACGGCTTGCCTTCGAACTGCCCGCCGTTCAGGCGGAGTACGTCAGGGAAAAAGTTGATGACGTCTAGTGCTGCATCCCTGTCCCAAATCAACCCGCGCTCGTGTCCGTGCGCTCGGTCGTTCAGATGCCTGCGGCATGCGTTCCGCACGTGCGGGCCGGCTACAATCTTCCCTTCGCAGACATCAAGCGCATAAGCGTCAACCGGGTCTGCGCGTGAAATACTTAGCGGCTGGATCTTCTTCGTTGTCGCCATTCGGCTTTGCTCCCGCCTTGCTGGCGTCGGCCGGTGTGGCGCCCATCTGTCCGTAACACTGCCTGAGAAGGTTGAGCGCCTGCACGCCCACATCGACGTCTTTCGGATCCATCATCCGACCGCGTATCCTGGCTGCGATCGCAAGGTGGCCGCGGTGACTTGAATTAAGCCAAGGCACCTCCGAGACGATGTCGCGCCATGCGCGCTTTGCGAAGTCGTCCAGCCAATCGAATGGCTCTCCAACACCATCGGAAACAACCGGCTCTTCACGCGCTTCAAACTTCTTGCGCCTTACGGCTGCCTGACCAGTAACTTTCGCCTTGGCCTTCGGCGTTCTTGGCCGCGCCATGAAATACCTCTTGCCCATTCAGGCGAAATCGAATAATGTATTTGAGGTGACAGATCGAAGACGCACAGCGCCGATTCGGTCACTTAAAACTCCCGCCAGACCCCAACTTCTGAATTGGAAAAATGCGTACGCTTAGGGACGCGCGGTACAGGGCGGCCGACCACTTAGGGATCGACCCACCCCCTACCCCTAGAGCATTCGACGTCATTCGGTAACATCGCACTAGATGTAGTGGTCACAGAGGCCATCCGTCCGCACCGAAGCGAACCACCGTCTTGCCGTGGTCTTCCATCTGCCCTCGGCTCGAGTGGCATGGCTTGCATGTGCTGATGAATGGACCTGACCAGAACAGTTCTAGGTCGCCCTTGTGGGCGACCGCATGGTGGACCTCAGTGGCAGGCTCTACTATCTCCTGCTCTAAGCACCATTGGCACAGAGGCTGCGTCGATAGCTGGTATGCGCGTAAGCGCTGCCACCGTGCCGTGCCGTAGAGGTGGCGCCATGGTCGCTTAGGGTCGTAGGGCATACCTAGATGATGTCGCCTATCCCGTCACGCACCGTAAGGCCACCCCAACCCTCGATGCACTCAGTACCGCTGCCAGGATTACGCATCCTCGCCATCCCAATGCACAAGCGTCTCTTCAGGGAAGGACTCAATAACAAGCCCACGATGGTCGTCATAGAATGCGATCTCAACAGAGCCGCAATCACATACACCAATCACAGTCATAAGCGGGCTGCCCGTAAGCAGCGTTACAATATCGCCTACATCGAAGGCGTCTTCCGTAATAGCCTCAGCAAAGTAGTCGGAAGGCTTACGGCTATCTTCTTGGGCGCCAAGGTCGATGCCCATATACCAAGGTGATCCGTCCATGCTCATCTCTCCTCTGTTGCATGCACTACGAAAAGGCTACTCTCTGTCTTTAGTCTTCATGAAAGCCACGATCTGCGGCCAGAAGTACCAGGCTGCGCCAGCAATGGCGGCTAGAATAATGAGGTTGAACATTGGGGAATCCTTTGGTGAACATGCACTAAGAATTGGCGCCCTAGCGAAGAGTCGAACTCCGGACATCTTGCTTACAAGGCAAGCGCTCTACCATCTGAGCTACACGGGCTGATAAATGACGCGCACACTGGCGCAGTTGATAAGGCTGCGTGTGCACGTCGATGCCATGACGGGCATTGAAGAAGAGAACGGCGCCCGATTACGGATCTTGGTTATCGGCGCGAGGCGTTGCCCATACGTCGACCGCTGAATTTCTGGTGCAATACCTATTGCGTCCAATAGGCGTTAGCACCAACGGACGCCACTTGCGTGGGCCGCAACACTGGTCCCAAGAGCCCAGCATGGATTAGCAGCCCGCTCACTGCCACGCCCCGAAAGGCAAACAGCAGGAGCGGGCAATCAAGCGTCGCTGGAGGAGGACAGCGCCAGCTTGATGGGGTCTACGCCGATCTGGCGTATGATCCATAAAGATCGTTGGCAGCAAGCATGTAAACTACGTGCGCCTCATCCGCCGTGTCGAAGCAGCCTAGATACTTTTTCTTGCCTTCTATCTTCACATCAGCCCTGTATTTAGGGCCGCCGTTGTGAAGGCTAACGCCCTTGAAGCCAGTTTTATTGTTGCTCTGAAGCGGCTTGTTAGCATTGTTCAGCGATTGATTGGCTGGACGTAGGTTTAGCCACACATTATTGGATTTATCTAAATCCTCATGGTCTACGTCTTCGTCTGGCCAATCGCCGGTCATATATAGTACTGCAAGTCGATGGGCGAGATAGTCGACGCCATCGACTTTAATCTGCGTGTAGCCATCTCCCGTGGTCGTTCCGGCAACGTCACCTACGTAGACGCTATTGGCTGTTCTGACTCGGCGAGTGAAAACACCAGTCAGTGGATCGTACAGGAAAAGCTCTTTTAGCCTTTGCTGCGTTGTCATCGCTCGTCTCATGCTTTCCTCCTTCATGAAACAAGATAGTTACCCGGACTCAGAGGTGGCGCCCTGCTGCGAAACTAGTAAGTAGCTGTACCGCCATATGGAACCGGGTCCGTCGCATAGCGCACGGAAGGTGTGGGGCGTTTGCACTACATGCAACACCCTTCACCATACTCCGAACAACTCTGCAAAAAGGGACGCTCAAGCGGATATTGCCCTTGCTTCAGCCAGATTGTCGTTCGCGGCAGATAGTATCTGCTTGCCCATACGCTCCGCTCTCTTGCCTACGAAGCCATGCGCCTCACCGATCTCGCGCATGTTCTTAGCGGTCATTGCCGTGTCGAGCGTTGCGATATCCTCGTCAGCCAAAAATCTAAGCGTAGCGTCCCAAATCTCACGACTCACCATGGATGAGGCCACGTCCTCCCACGCGATCGCACCGCTTTCGCCCTTCTTGCCCTTGGCTATGCCGACGAATGCCTCGTATGGCCTTGTCGACCCGCACGGCAGTCCTGGCGGGTAATGTTTGACGGTGGGCAAAACTGGCGTGTTCGCATATGCCGCAGCAAGGATCTCAACGCTTTCATTGCGTGAATAGCCAGGACCATTCTTGCGTGTCGTTCCTTTAACGTAGATTGGATAATCGGTATCCAGCAGAGCCGCCAAACCATTGTTGCTGCGCTCTACGTCGGATAGCTTGAATCCCGCGCCACCAAGTTGTCCGTCGGGCTTATCTCGTGTGCCAAGCATAGCGCCAAGCGGCATGGGTGCGTCATACTGGATTAACTTGCCTTCCGGGCCATAGCAGTATGCCTTCTCTGTCTGGTTGCCGTCGCTAAAGCGTAGTCTGCCTATGGCCACGACTGCACCATCTTCGTTGCGCGCCTCTGGCCCTGTCGCCACATGCCGCATAATCTCCTCGACCGAGGGCGTTATCCGAAGATGCCTCTCAAAGCCGTAGTCCACAATCTCTTCCGGTTCGGCGTTGTCGTTTGCAGGAACAACGGTCCAGTTGGTCTTTACCGGTTCGATAGGGCCTTCAGGTTTATTGCGCCAGGCAAGCAGCTGGTCGGCAAAGTCTGCATGGCGTGCCATTCTGTTCCCCTTAGCGAAAGCATTCCACCCACTATGTATTGTTCAGGCCGCAATGACTCCAGTCCTGTTGTCGTTAGCGGCCAGCCAACCGCGCACCAGGCCAACGGCTTGCGCTGCTGCATCGTCTTCGGTCACCGCGCGCAACACAACGACATTGTGCCCCAAGCGCGCTAGCGCCGCATGCCTGGCGACTTGGGCGGGAGATAGGCGACCATTGCCAACTTTGTTCTCCCACATCAGCAATTGCCCGCCAGTGCCGTAGCAGCGCATGTCGGCCTCGCCTGGCGTCATGCCGGCAGCCGTAGCCTGTGCCTGCGCTCTAGGCCCGCGCTTGGCGCTGTTCTGGTCGCCTGCGAACAGGAATACCTTACCGTACTCCGGCATAGCACGCAGGGCGCGGCATTGGGCCGCCTGTAGTTCCCACTCCTCCGGCAGTGCCGGCTTGGCAGTCACCTTGCCGTTCTGTGTGGTCAGGATAGTGCGCTTACCGTTTATGCGGACGGTCTGTTGGGTGCGGGTCATTGGTGGTCCTTGTGCGGCCAATCGGGCGGCCTGTAGCCCTCGTCATAAGCGCGCATGAGACGCGCAAGCAGTTCTGGTATTGGGCGAGGGTTGGTGGTGCGCTCCATGGTGCTTACCGTTAGCGGCAAGCCGTAGCCTAGAACGGCTGCAAGCTGAGCCTGCGTGAGGCCCAGCCTTTGCCGTATGGCGCGGAATTCGTGGTTGGTCATTTGCGCAGCCGCTTGATCTCATCGATCGCCAGCGCGACGGTATTGGCTTTAACATACCAGCCATCATCCTCCAGCTTTCGCCAAAGGATTTCGAGACGAGCTAACACCTCGTCGGTTGTAGGGGTGGCCATTAGGCCGCCTCCTTCGTTTCGCTCAACCATGCCTCAAACTCCTGAATTGAATAACTGCAACCGTTTGGATGCTTCGGCACGGGGCCGGCGCCTACATAAGCACGGAAGGTCTCGACGGAAACGCCCTGCTGGCGAGCCATGCGAGCATCGTGCTTCAGAGTGCGCTGGCGGTGGATTTCGGCACGCTCGGCCGCGGTAAGCGTAAAGCCCGTTCCCTCGCACTTAAAGCAGGTGCCGTTCTCGACGCCGCTAAATTTCTGGATGTAGCCAGCGCCGCCGCATTTGTTGCACCTGTTTGCCATTTCCGTATCTCCCGTTTCGATAATCACAATCTAAGCGATACGGCTTACTAAGTCAAGCGGCTTATCGAATTTAGTTTACGGAGCGGTGGCCCTTGAGCCAGTATTTTTCGGCGGTTGAGGTTGCGTAGTAGGGACAGTCCTCAGCCTTGACGCCGAAACTCGCCGCGTTCCACCCCTGTACTTCGTAATCCTTGTTGGTGTTCGGCTTGCCGTTTGACTTGGTCGGGAGCGGCTTGTTCAGGAAGGTCATGTCGGCGTCTCCTTGTTGATGACCTATACATAAGCCATTCAGCTTACTAAGTCAACAGGCTTAGCCATTTATTTTTCGGCATATCAGCAATCATCACAGCATGCGCCGCCAGTTCCGCCTCCGTCAGCCTACAGGGCAGCGGTAGGCGTGTCGGCAACTCGCCCACGGCCACCGTCGCGGCCACAACGGCCAAATCCAGCCCGCCTTGCCGCCCCACAAGCTCAACGTACACTTCGGCCAGCAATTGCGCGTCGATAAGCGCACCGTGCTTTGCGCGGGCCGCGGTGGAGATGCCGTAGCGGCGGCACAGCGCGTCAAGGCTTGCCGGCGAGCCAGGATGCTTTGCGCGTGCCATGGCAAGCGTGTCTATGACGCGGCTAGCCAAGGCAGGCATGCCGTGGCGCTCGAGTTCGGCGTTGATGATGCCAACGTCAAAGCTGGCGTTGTGTGCTACCAGCGGAGCATCGCCGATGAAGTCCACAAGCGCTGGCGCCACTGCTGCGAACTTTGGGCAGCCCGCCAACATGGCGTCGGTATGCCCATGCACCGCAGTAGCGTCCGCAGGCATCGGCACACCAGGATTTACGTAGGTGTGGAACGTGCGGCCCGTTGGGCGAAGGTCGATAAGCTCGACGGCGCCAATCTCTGCCACCCGATCGCGCAGGATGTCGACGCCAGTGGTTTCGGTGTCGATGACGATTTGGCGGGTTGGTTCTTTCATCTTCAGTCCTGCCCAGACAAGCACCCATACACAACACCCCTTCTAAAGAAGGGGGTGTATGTATGGGGTGGGATGCTCAAGTAAGAAAAATCATAATTGCGGTGTATGGGCGTGTATGGGATAGTTGTTTAGTTGTTGATTTAGTTGATGTTTTTGCCCATACATCAACCCAGACACACCCATACACGCCCATACATCCCTTCGATTTTCTGGGCATTTTTGACCTTATGCAACTTCTGATGTTGTATGGGCAGTCAAGCGCAACCTGTGATATTGTATGTATGGGTGTATGGGCGGATGTATGGTCAGCAATGCTGACCTATTTTAGAGACCAAGCCCACTGCCCTTGCTCGCCAATTTTCTTGTACTTCAGCAACGACTTTTTAACGCGAGCAAATGTCGCCTGCTTTGTCGGCTGTGTGGCGTCGCCCATGGTATCGTAGAAGGCTTGTCTCCACGCCTCCTCTGTGACCATGTTGCCTTCTTGCGGGAAGCCCTTTCCGCCTGGCGATACCGTTCCGTCCTCCTGCATTTCACGCAGGATTATCATGGCTCGGTCGTTATGCGTTTTGGCCTCAACCATGTCGCCAACTGCGGCTTCGTCTATCTTAACCACCACGGGCGCATTGGTTGGCTCGCCATCGGCATCCACGCTTAACTCCACCGACTCCATCTTGAATGCCAGGATGTCGCCCTCGTCGCCGTCATTGGTGCCGTCGCACACCAACTTGTAACGCCCATGCTCTTTCTTCACCATGTAGCTGGCGTCTACAGCGCCATCCAAGTCGATCGCGCCCTTACCTCTCTCACCAGACCACGCGCTGTGGTGGATGGCCGAAACGTGCGCCTGTGTGGCAATCAGTATCTCGTCGCAGGACTGGACGAACCTTGTCATGTCCTTAGACGCGTTCTGGTCGCCGGCACCAAAGACGCGCGTGAGCGTGTCGATGATAACCCACACGCAAGGCAAGTCTGTTTCGGTCTCGGCCTCCTTGATGAGCGCTATCAATGCTTTTGCGTCATCTAGATTGCGCGTGAAATCCAGCCGTCCGCCCACCACAAGCAGCGGCACGTCTTTGACGCCGTGGTGCTTGCGAAAGGCCATCATGCGCCGCTCTGTGAGCTTCTTGCGCTCGGCGGCCACATAGATCACCAATCCGCGCTTTTTGAGCTTGCGCCCATGCCAATCCATACCTGCTGCCACATGGCAGGCAAGGTCGGTTACAATGACACTCTTGCCTGTGCCAGGCAGCCCGCTAATAGTGGTGTACTCGCCCACGCCAAGCATGCCCTTGATGAGCGTTTCCTTCGGTGCGCCCTCCTCGATCTCGTCAAACCACGTCTTTTCGAAGCGTTCTTTTTTCTTGGGTGTGGTGGCGGTTGGTTCTGCGGCGGGTGCCGCTTTTGGCGCCGCCTTCTTGGCATCGTGAGCCGCAACCATGTCCGTCGGATCCGATGACGGAGCCATTTCGCGCTGCGGTATCTGCCGCGGACTGTTGGCCGTCTTGTCTAGGCCGCGCTTAATGCGGTCACGCGTCGACTTCGGCCCATCCTTTTTGACGACACCGCTGGACTCTGCCGCGCGGTACAATTCGTCTTCTGCGGCGCCACGGCTTAGCGCGTTGGCGGCAACAAGCTCGCCCAACGCACACGCGCTCGAGTAAAGTTGCTGACCGCGATTACCGACGGCAGCCGAAGCAACCTTGGCGCATTCGTCTTCAATGGCGCGGCCGATGTAACGCTCGTTGATTTCTTCAACTGGACGATAGACGTATTCGGTTCGGGGTGCCTCCGGCTCGGCGTGCTTATTGACGACCATGTCAAGAAGCCACTGCGGAGCCTCTGCAAAGGCCGGCAGACCGTGGCCGTCATGATTGAGCCACTTGTAGGCGCGTCCGTCCGCCATGGCGCTGCCTGGCGCCAAGACATAGCCCCCGTCTCCCCTGGTATCGACGCCAGGCGCTATGGCCGCACGATTGCGCACGCCGTCGACATGGCTGAAGAAGATGTGTGTGCCGCCATTGGCTGTGGCAGCGCGTGCCGTGTCTGGTAACGCGCCGTGCTTCTTCTCCATGGCGGCAAGCCACACATGGCCGTCGTTGCCGTCGTGCGTATCAAGGTCGAGAACCCATGCGGACAGTGGATCGCCAGTCGGAACGCCGATCGCCGCGGACGGGTACTTCTCGCCGAAGAAGATATCCACGATGCGGCTAGACCGCGTGGCGCCCTTCAGGCCGTTTGTCGTGTATGGAGATTTCTCTGGCTTGGTGATGATTTCGCCGGTTGCAGGATCGACTTCCTCCGCTTCGGATTCGTGGCATGGAAATACGGGAATGCCGTGGCTTGTGTACCAGCGTGCGGTTTCAAGTGGGGTCATCATAATTCCAGAATTAGCTGTTGACTATGCGGACCAATGGTCCTAGACTCTAAATAACAGAAGGAGAGACGTTATGAACGCCATGGACCTGATTGCAGCCCGCTTAGCCGCACCGAAGAAGTTTCGCGTTGTCACGCTTTACGAGTGTGGCAAGACCTATACCCACGACACGGAGATGATGGGTCAGGCTGAGAATTGGGCTATTGGCGAGCGTCGCAAAATTGGTCGTGATCTTATTGAACGCGCTACGGGCAAGACGGTTCGCGTTGTTTCTGTTGAGATCTTGGGTCTGTGACGCCTTCCCAACTAGAAACACGCGCCTTCGCCCTGTTCGGTGCCAATTGGCAGACCGACATGGCGAAGAAGGCTGGCGTAGACCCGCGCACGGTACGCCGCTGGAAGGCTGGCGACCGTGCGATTCCCGATTGGCTAGACGCTCTGTTTCAAGCATGGGAGGCTTTGGCGCTGGTTGAACGGTTGAAGTGATTGTCGTTGGCTGGCACCAAGTCTCCTATGGCTTCACATGCGCTTTGGATGAACGCCGTGGCAAGCGGGCCGACGATGGCGTTGCCATAGCCCCGCACACGTCCCACATGGGTGGCAGACCCATTAGCCAGCAAGCGAAGGCCGGGTTTAGTAATCCATCTTTTTCCTCGATACGGATTACCTGTTCCGGCAACCTCACCCCACGCTGAGATTCCGCCATTCTTTCCAGCGAACGCTTCAGAGATACCGACCCCTTGTAGTCGCTCGTCGTTGGCGTGGCATACAAACCAAAGACGCATGCGTTCCTGTGGCGAGCCGATACCGAGAGCCGGCATAGTGGCCGCCCCAACGGCGTAATCAAGTCGCTCCATATCGTCAGCGACTTCGTCCATCCATCCACCGGCAATCGCGTCTGTAACCTGTTCTCCAAAGACGACTGGAGGTTTGCGCTCTGCGATGAGCGCCTTCCAGTATGGCCAAAGATGTCGCTCGTCTTGCTTTCCGCGGCGCCCATAGACTGTGTTCGCACGGCTGAATGGCTGGCAGGGGCAGCTTCCGGTCCAGACTGGCTTGTCGTCTGGCCAGCCAGCTTGCCTGAGTGCGTGAGACCAGACGCCAATTCCCGCAAAGAAGTGGCATTGCGTGTAGCCGGACAGATCGGAAGGTCGAACATCAACAATTGAGCGCTCATCGACGTCTCCATTAGATATAAGTCCAGCCTTTATGAGTTCCCGTAGCCACGCCGCGGCGAACGGGTCGAACTCGTTGTAATAGGCAGTCAAAACGGCATTTCCTCTCGTACCAACTTCCTAATACTATCCCCAAACCCAACCACGACGCACTTCCACAGCGCGCGCCGTTCTTCATCGCTCATTTCCGCCATGTCGGTCTTTTCCAGCGCCCCGCAGAACTCGCCGGCTAGGTCATCCACCAAGGCAATCGCTTTCACCTCGTAGGGATCCATTCGTCTGACACTGTGGACGTATTCCAAGATGTCCAGGCATTGAGCGCAGAGATACCGCGGCGGCTCGCCCTTGCGTTGGGGTTCTAGGCCGACGCCTATGGCATGGCGCTGGCATACGTGGCAGGAGGAGGGATCGTGTTCAGCCATTGGTGCGCTCCTTAATCCGAAACCCAAATCCACCCTTACCCGCCATGATTCCGCCGTCCGTCTTGGTCCGCGAAGTGGCCGTATTTTTTGCGTCCTTCACCGCGTACCCCCCCCCCGCCGCCTCGGCGCCACCGAACAGCGGCAGGTTGTCGTTAGCGACCTGCTTAATCGCCCGCGCCTTACGGGTAGCAGGTCCCTTGTCGGCCAACCGCAGGCGCTCCGCGATGTCAGCTTGGTACTCCTCCTCGCGCTCAATCAGGATTGCGCGGAAGCCTTCTCGCCACGCCGCTTCGCCAGTGCTTCCCGACCCGGCGAACGGATCCAGCACAACTCCACCGGGTGGCGTTACCATCCGGCAAAGCCATTGCATTAGGTCGACCGGCTTTACCGTTGGGTGCTTGCTGCCGATGCGGTCGAGCTTGTCGGCTTTGGCTGTGTAGAAGAAGCGGGCGGCGGATCCGGAGTCGCCAACATGGCCGGCTTCGTCTTTGAGGTCGAATTTACCGAATGCGTTCTTCGTCTTCGGTTTGTTGCGGTGGCCGCTGAACGTCCCACTTGTTGTCTCAGGAAACCCAGCCAGCACCTCATCGCTGCCGTCGTGCACGATGTTGGCGGGCCAGCGGCCTTTTGGATGCTGTGGCGTCGGCCCAATGTCTTTGAAGCCAAAGCCTTTGCGCTTGCCTTTATCTTTGCAACCACCGTTTGTGAGGCCTTCCGCCCCAATCTCAACCCGACACCCGTCGATATTCAGCGCACCAGTGCTGTGCTCCAACACATTGGCGGCAACCGTGCCAATCAGCGGCTTGCGCGCGAGGCAGATAGGCTCCCACGCTGGCTTGAGGGCTGTTCCCCAGCCCTGCCACTCCGCAGCTTGCGGAGTGGCAGGCTCATTGCCGTCTACCTCGTGATAGCCAGCCTCTAGCGCGGCGGTAAGCCACGGACGGCCTGCGCCAGTATTGGCGGTTGGCATGTTCGCAATGCGCGGATTGTCAACGCGAACCTTCTCTCTTACCGCACCAGCCGTCTTATCAATCGCCTTGCTGACGTCATGCGACTTCGGAAATCCCGAACCATACATCCAAGCCAACTGGTCGCGGATTTCAAACCCCGCATCCTCGATCGCCACGGCCATGCGGTGATATGTACGCGTGCCGCTGAACGCTACGACGTGTCCGCCAGGCTTCAGGACGCGCAACACCTCACGCCAGAATGTCTCAGCAAAAGCCGTCTCGCCGGTATCCCATTGCTTTCCCATGAAGCCGCTGGACGCACGCGCGTAAACGTCGTTGTCGTTAGCTGGCGCAGCGTTCGGGCCGCCGAACCGCTTGACGATTGAGACCAAGGCATATGGCGGGTCGCAGACGACGCTATATACGCTGTTGTCCGGCATGGCCTTGATAACATCGCGGCAATCACCGGGACGCAGTTCGACCTTGCCGTTGAGGAAGATTTGGGCGGGTGCTAGCTCGACCGGCACCTTGAATGTCGAAACCTCGGCAATTTGCGCGTCGTAGTCCTGCTTGTGCAAATCATTCATATTCAACAAACCAATCCTCGTAACAGGCTACGTCAGCCTTACCGTCAGCCGTGATCTCCCAACCGCATTCACACCAGTAGTTGCCGGCTATGTAGAGACCCACGCCGACATCAACGCAGTCGGACTCAGCCTGTCCGCCGCACTCTGGGCATTCCATGAATTGGTCGCCGTAATTAGATGACATAGAATGCAGGCTCCATCTCTCTGTCGACTTGGCCTTTCCATACGCACTCGCAGTCCTTATAGATGCGCATTTCTACCGGCCAATTAGCTTCCCATCCGTCATGATTAGAGTGATAGTCATCGGCCAAGTCTGTCGCGACTAATCGCCAATCCTCAGTGTACAGACATTGCCCGCGCGGGAACTCGCAGCGCGACTCTGGTGCGTGATAGTCAGGATGATCGCCAACGCTATAGCGGTATGGTTCTAGTCTCGACATCACGCCACCCTCACGGTAAGCACATCGTCGCCAGTCTTCATTGCAGCGCCGCGAACTTTCTTGCCGGCATCCAGCGCCACCTTGATTGCCGTCTTGTCTGGTGACGTCACAACGCGCATGTACGAGCGCGGCACCTTGGCCTCATCGACAATCTCCACACTGTCACGCCCCTTGCCGACCGACACGGTAGCCTCAACCAGTGGCGCCCTCTGGATGCCTGTTGCCTTCATGATGCGCAGCATAAGCGTGCGCATCGCTTCCTTGCGTTTGTCGGCCCGCAGCTGGCGTGCCCGCAATTCCGAGATGCGCTCCGCAATCGCCTTTCCCATGCTGTCTGCGTCGCGCTCAATGCCAACCAGGCGCGTCAGCACGTCGAATGCCTTGGTTGAGCCTTCTACCATATCGCGCCGCAGGTCTTCGTCTTCGGCAAGTTCCGGATAGGCGGCAAGCAATGCCGCGACGTCGGCAAGCAGGTTGGCGACGTCAGCCTGTAGGAAATTATCGTTTGCGGGTTTCATGCTGCACCTTTGAATTCTGGATTGAGCGCCTTGACATCACCATGCCTGTAGTTTGCCCATGGGTCTTGCGACTGGATATAAAACTCGCGTGGCCAACTAGTCGGGTCTTCTGAATCGTTTGGCTGCGTCGACGTGCAACCGGGATCGGCGTTGAGGACGTAATATTCTGGCGTGACTAATCCAGTGTCGTCAGCCTCCACCAACAGCGCCTCCAGACGCCGTTGCCATTCAACCGGCATAGCCTCGATGGCCAGACGCGGGAGAACCAGATAAGGCGTCCGGTACAGGCGCCCTTCAAGCGGGAGTCTACCGTCCACGATTGGCATTGCCATCAAATCTCTCCTCTTGCTTCTGCTGCACTATGTCCTTGCGCCAACCGGATGGCGTCCTCCCTGACGATTATCCATCCCGAAGACCGCAACGCAGCAATCAACTGCACGGCAAGCGCTGGCGCACCGACGTAGCCATTGCAGCAGCCACGTAGTTCGGCGGTAAGCACTTCGGCTGGGGTCTTAGAATGGAATGTCATCGTCTAGTACCTCTCGCATTCCTGGCGAATAGTAGTTGTCGTTCGTCGCCACCGGCTCGTTGTCATTGTCCGCATGCGCACGCTCAGTGCCAGGCCGCACATCCTTGATCGTCCAGTACTTGCCGTCGGGCTGCACGGATATCTCCGCCGTTGTTAGTAGTTCGCGCTGCCTCTCCAGCCATTCCAAAACTGTTTTCGGAAAGGGCCGCTGGCCCTGGTGGCTAGCCCACCACCGATCGGCCTTCGACTTTGCGAAGCCGCTATGCTGAGGGCATAGCCACTCACGTATTGCGGTCATGCCGGTAGTGTAGCTAACCTTCACTGACGGCGGCTTCTCCCCCTTCCCCTCATGGTAGTCAAAGCGACGGTCGGATACGGGGCGCCACTTCGCATCATCCTTGGACAGAATCGGCTTGCCTTCGGCTTGCGCGGCAAGCTTCAGTTTTGGCTCCGGAAACTCGAAGTCGCAGCCTGGGCAATGTCGAGCGCTAGCCGCTATCTTCTCGCCGCAGCCGTGCTTGCCGTGTGGATCAGTCTGCTCCTGCGGGCAGACCTTGAACGGCGCGTCACCGTCACCGCTGCCAGGCTCCTTGGCTTGTACCGTGTCGACAGGTCCGTGCTCATTCACCAACTTGGCAAAGTCGAGCACAAGACAGTTCGGCTTTGGTCCCGCTGCGATGGCTGCAAGTCGGTGCTCAACGGTATCGACTGGCATTCCTGGCGCGTAGAGTGGTCGCGTGCCGCGGCCCATCATCTGCACAAAAAGCGAAGCGCTCTTGGTTGGCCGCATCGCGGCAATCAGATCGACTCCCTTGTGGTTGAATCCGGTCGTCAGCACCGAGTTGTTGGTCACTGCGCGGATGCGGTATGCCTTGAAGTCCTCAAGGATGCGGCGCCGCTCATCCTTTGGCGTCTCGCCCGTGATCGTCTCGCAGGTGATGCCATAGCCGCGTATCGCATCGCGCACATGGAAAGCATGGTCGACGCCGCTGCAGAACAGAAGCCAGGACCGACGGTCGGCACCGGCCGCCACGGTTTCAGCCACAACGGCGCGCGTAAGTTCGTCCTTGTCGACTGCGGCTTGCATGGCGCTTTGCTTGTAGTCGCCACCAAGCTTCGCCACGCCGCGCATGTCGTACTCGGTTGCGGTAGGCAGGCTGGACAGGCGACAGAGATAGCCGTCGCGAATGCCTTCCGCGATACCGTAGTCATAGACGACGCGATCGAACAGGCGGTCGTCACCGTCGTCCAGCCTGCCGCTATCGAGGCGAAATGGCGTGGCGGTCAGGCCGACGATCTTCAGGTCGGGATTTATCTCACGCAGCGCCTCAATGAAGCGGCGGTACATGGTGTTGCCGTCCGTCGGAATCAGGTGGCATTCATCCACCAACAAGACGTCGATATGGCCGATGCGCTTGGCGTGTCGATGTACGGTCTGGATGCCTGCGAAGATGATTTGCGAATGAGCGTCCCGCCTGCCGAGGCCGGCAGAGAAAATGCCGGCCGGAGCGAATGGCCATACACCAAGCAACTCGAGATAATTCTGTTCGATTAATTCCGCGACATGCGTGGCTACCATCAGACGCAACTCTGGCCAACCCTCGACCAGGCGCTTGATGAGTGACGCCATGAGCAAGCTCTTGCCTGTGCCTGTCGCTGCAACCACCAAAGGATTGCCAGCCTCCTCTGACCAGTAATCGAAGATGGCTTGCTCTGCCTCGGTTTGGTATGTCCGCAGTTCAAGCATTAAGCCGCCACCTTCGTCGTCTTCACCAGCCGTTCACGCGCCCTTGCGGTAAGCTGACGAACGCGCTCCGTGCCGATACCGCGCTTCTCGGCAACCTCACGCAGCATCTCGCCCTTCCCCAAGCGAACCAACATACGGCCGTCGCGGCTACGTGACAGGCGCCGCACAACCTGGTTGGCGTAAGTGATATCCTCCTGGCGCGGAGCAGTGCTCAGCTTGGCTACTGCACGTCCCTCCGGATCGTCCTTGATTGGCAGCCGACGGCTAAGCGTCGCCTGCTTTGCGCGCTGCATCTGGAGAATGGCGCGCATGTTCATCTGCAGCCAGTTCCACAAGCCGCCGTCCTCACGAAAGTTCTGCCAGCGATCGAACGCAAAGGCCATCGTGTCCTGCACCAGGTCTTCGCGTTCCGCGGTGTTGTTGGTCAGTTTGCGGGCAAGCTTGGTGAGGCCGGGAAGGTAGGCCATAACCTTGGCGTCGAATTCTTTAGGCCGCTGCATTTTGTTCACCCGCTCCATCAATCCAAACGCTTCCGTCGTACATCCTATAAGTCACTGTCTCGTCCGCCTCCGAACAATCAATCTGCTCGCCAGCCACCAAGCCGGGAATCGTCAAGTGGGCCGGACATCCTGCCGCCTGTTCATCGGCGCTAAGCGGCTTGCTAAACCGCGCGCACGACCACGACCCGCCTTCTTCCGGCGTCGAGTAGAGGCACGTTCTGCAGTTCACTCGAGGTGGCGCATGTTCGTGACACACAGCGCGGTGCTTGCACCAGCCGCAGGCAAACGCCATTTTGTGAGATGGATCCTCGTGTAGCTTCGCTGGCGGTGTGTCCGCATCGATAATCCGTTGCGCCCTGGCAAGAAGTCGTATTACGAACTCAATGTCTAGCTTGACGCGCTCCGCGTAGAGTTCGTCCGTGTCCTTGTTTACAGCCAGGTAGATTCCGCGATCTCGACCACGTCGGCACATGTAGGTTTGTATCTGGCCGTAGTGCGCTGGTTTGCTCTTTTGAACTCCGTCCTTAAGCAGCTTTGCAAACGACTTGGCATTGTGGGACTTGATTTCTCCGACGTGTATTTTCTTCGGTGATTCCGGCAAGCCAAGGATTTCAGAGTCCAGATAGCCGCGGACATGACCGCCGCAGGCCTCAACCATAATCTGCTTGCCGTTGTCGTCGCGGTCCCACACCTCGCAGCCGATCGCACGCAGGTTTGTAATCCAGCGCTCTTCCTCAATGTTGCCGGTCTCGAAGATGCGAAGCGTGCGACCTGGTATGCTTTCGTGCGGGCTGGCCCACCGGAAGTCATAGAAAAGTTTGCGCTCACACTCTTCGGTTAAGGTTGAGACGGAAATTGAGCGGCCGTCCCTTGGTTCATTCGCAGCCTCGTATGCGGCATAGATAGCCGCCACTGTTGGCGATAGTGCTGGCGCTTCTGTGGGGATGGTTGCCACTTACACCACCTCCACCACAAATGGAGCACGCACGCCAGAGCAATGCGCCTGTGCGGCATCAAGGGCGGCCACCACACGCTGCTCCGGTGCGCCAAGCGAACCATGCAGCCGGCCAAGCGCATACGGCTCACCAGTGCCCGCTGCGGCATATGTGCTGTACTCGGCCACGCTGTAGTCGCTGCTTATTTTAAACAACCGTCCGGCCGTGCCGATAAGCAGTTCGTCTGTTTCTTTGCCGGCGAGTTTTATGAGCAACGGCACAATGGCGTTTACGAGGTGCGCCAGGATGTCGCCTTCAACATCGGGTAGCGTGGCATACTGCAACAACTGCCCAACGCGGAACGATCCGGTGAAGCCAATCACGTAGGAGCCGTTACGGAACACCTTACGGTTGGTGCGCACCTCGATAGCGTCGCCAGTGCTGGCCGCGCTATCGCCACCCATGTAGACTTTGCCGTCGTGGATAATGGCGGCTAGGCAGGTCATCGTGTGCTCCTGTATTCTTCGTCTGCCGCCGTGCGTGCCGCTATGAGCTTGACCCAGCCGCCCCTGTCGAACGCAACAGCCGATGGGCGCATGCATTCCGTGCAGTCGATTTCCAGATAGTCGCCGGGATGCGCATAGCCGTCCTCGCCAACGTGGACAAATCCACCGTGCGGCCAGCCAATCATCACGCGAGACAATGTTGTCGGTGCGTCCCACATGTCAGCGCCGCAATGTGGGCAGTACGGGTGCGCGTCCCCATCAACGCCAGCCCTGGTCATCTTCGGCGCCACCATCGCCCTACACCCGACGCGGCATAAGCACGGCAAGCAGCCCCTCAGCCTTGTCCGAAGTGAACAGCGCAGGAGAGCCGCCATCAGCCAGCGCCAGGCTGATATCGCCAGCCGGGAACTGCCCGATAAGCTCGGTCAGGTATGAGGAGTCGAAACCAATCTCGATTGGGTCGCCATCGTATGAAACTGCGATTTCTTCGGTTGCACTTCCCGAGTCGGGGTTGTTGACAACCAGCGTCGCCAGGTCTGCGGCGAAGTTCAACTTCACGGCACGGGCGCGTTCGCTGGAAACAATGGCGACACGGTCGGCGGCCTTGCTCATCGTCGCAGCGTCGAACACCGCAATCTTGTCGTTGCCGGTCGGGATGACGCGCTGATAGTCTGGAAAAGTCCCGTCGATCAGCTTCGAAGTGATGATGGTTTCGCCTGCCGTCACACGGATCTTCGCCGACGATAGCGAAACAGACACCGCGCCCTTCGGAACAATGCCAACCATCTTGCGCGGCACGATGACGCCATCGAACTTGCCGACGCCTGCGACGGTGTGGCGTGCTAGGCGATGCCCGTCCGTTGCAACCGCAGTAAGTGTCTTGGCGGTGCCAACGATGTAGACGCCATTGAGGTAATAGCGCGTCTCCTCAGTCGAGATTGCAAACGCCGTAGGCGCAAACAGCGCAGCCAGGTCAATGTCAAAGTGCTTGGTGAAGCCGTCCACGCTCCATGCGGGAAAGTCATCCGCAGGCAGCGTCTGCAGGCGCGACGTGTAGCGCCCTGCCTTGACGGTAAGCGTGTTGTCGGCTGCGGTAAGCGTCACGTCCTGAATGGGCGGAAGCTTCTTGACGATATCGTCCAGTAGCTTGGCCGATACGCAGATCGCGCCGTCTTCTTCGGCTTCGACTGTGACCGTGGACGTAATCTCAATATCCAAGTCTGTTGCAGTTGCGGTTAGCTTGCCGCCGTCCGCAACCAACTTGACGCATGACAGGATCGGGAAGTTGTTGCGGCTTTCGACAACGCGAGTTGTGGCAGCCAATAGGCGCGCCAAGTCGGCGCGTGGAATGGTGAGTTTCACGCTGGTATTCTCCTCTTGTGGGGATAGGTGGCGGGCCGAAGCCCGCCGTTAGTTACGCGCCGCTAAGCCGCCTTCTTGCCCCAAGGAAGTTTTTTGGCCGGAGCAGCAGCCTCGACTTTTGCGGCTGGCGCATTGTCGTTGCTGGCCGCCTTCTTCGGTGCGCTGGCGGGCATGCTGCCGTCGCCGATGATGCCCAAGGCGGGAATCTCTTCCTTGGCGTCGTCGTCTTCGTAGTAGAAGTGGCGAATTTCGTTGCGGTCCTTGTAGAACTCGCCACTGCCATCATTCTTGGCCTGACCGGCCTGGATGCCGATCTCTACGACAAACGACTTGAATAGCAGTTCGTCGCTGTCTGTGCCCTTTTCAACTAGAACCTGGACGGCGCGGCAGAATCTATCGAACATCGGTTTCCCAAATTTGTATGCTCCATGCTTGAATTCGTCGGCATGCAACATTGTAAAATAGGACCAGAACTTGCGACCTTTCAGTTCTTCAGGCTCCTGAATCTCAAAGGTAATGGCCGCCTGACGACCCTTCTTATCCTTGGTTTCAGGGAAGTCGATAGCCTCTGCCCAGATGCGGGCATAGCAGTGCGGGATAATGCCACCACCGCCTTGCTTGTCGGTGGCCTCAACATCTACGGAATAGTCAAAATCGATCTTGCTCAAGGTGGTGTTCCTTTTGATTTAAGCAGCCAAGGCTAATGACGGCTGGAATGGTGCTGTTAGTTTGTCGTTCTTGCTCAGGTTGTCTTTTGCCCACAACGGCTGCAGATTGGAGATTGCCCAAGCCCGCTTAAAGTCAATGTCGTCTGGTGTTACATAGTTGTGTGCGGCAAGTGGAATTTTATGGTCTACATGCCACTCGCCATAATTCTCCCATGTCATACCATCTTGGAAAAGTCCCTCCAGGTGGGCACGAAGGTCGTCAACTGTGTATCCGAGGATGTCGAATGTTTTGCGACCCGACTTTGACCCCTTAGCGATTCCTCTGTACATTCCAGACCTGATATTGCTCTCCAGTCTTCCTCTTGGAGTCGATCGTCTCTTGCTCTGGTATCCGCGGGCTTTATTGCGATTTTCCGCAAACCATCTTTTGCTATATGCGCGAACCTCCTCTTCATTTTTCCCACGCCATTTGCGCTGATACTCAAGAGTGAGATCAGGGTTGGCAGCCCACCATCTTCGTTGATACTCACGAGCGGCCTCCGGGTCTGCCGCTCTGCGAACTCTGTTTCGTTCCAAGTAGTACTCCGGATTATCTGCACTCCACTTGCGAAGATAATCAGATTGGCATTCGACGCATCTACCACCGCTTGTATACCGCATCGACACATGCCCATGCTTGCAAGGCTTGCCCGTAAAATACCATTTCGATCCGATCGCCTTAGCCTCGGCGCGAGTGCGCGGAAGCTCGTTGTCATTGTCAGCAATCATTCAGAGGGCAGCCAGAACTTGCTTAGCGCCGCGTAACCGGCACCCTTTTTGTAAACGATGCTATCGGGCATGGAGAACCTGTTCTTAGCCACGAAGCCAGCGCCTTCGGAAAGATGGATTTGGCGCTCCTTGCCGCCTTCTGCGTGCGTGATGGTCTTCTTTGGCGCGATCTCCTTCTCCTTCAAACTGACGCGATAATTCATGAATGCCACCAAGTCGGCCTGCTCACGCACCAGGGCATTGCCGCGCTTGTGAAGCTTTGGTGTGTAGCGGCTGTATGGATCCGTGGTTGGCGAGTCGAAGCGCACGATTTCGGGGTGTGCGAGCATGACGACATTGATGCCGGCCTGCGCCAGCGCTGAGACGCCGCCAAGGAAGTCGCGCCATTCGGTGTCTGCCTCAACGTAGCCTTTGCCGTAGCCTGGCGTTTCGATGGACTCGACACCAAGCCGCGCCGCAGTAGCAGCCCACACCAGGTGCTCGAGGCCGTCGAGACTGTCCACGATCACGGTCTGGAATTCGTGCTCGGTCTGCAGCAGTTCCGAAAAGATATCGATGACGTCGCTGAACGACTCGATAGTGCCAGGCGTGGCCATCTCGACGTCGGACGGCGGACGCTCTCCCTCGGTTGGCAGATAGAGCGGCGACGGCCATTCCGATGCCAGAGTTGACTTGCCGATACCATCCACACCGTAGAGTAGCGTGATTGGCGGATTGGTCGACTTACTGGATTTCAAACTGGATAGGGAAATAGCCATCTTACATCAGCATCCTTGTAGCGATTAGTGCGAGCAGTACGAGTATGCTGCCATAAAACAGCATGGGTCTGGGATCCGGCGCGGTCATTTGAGAAGCGACCAGGCGATAAGCGGCAAGAGCACAATGCCGATGGTGATCCACACTGCCGCATAGCGTGCCGCTGGAGGCGGGATGGTGTCGTCGTATTCCGGGTCGATAAGGTCTTCCATGATTCCTCCTTCTTATTGCCGAGCGCTGCCGGCAATAAGTGATTGGTGGTTGCGGTGCGGTGGTGGGTTAGGCGGCGCGCATAAGGAACTGCTCTACGCCAGTCTTGGCCGCTGCCAAGTCAACGCCAGCAAGATCGCGAAGCGCCTTAATCGCCGGGATTTTGCTTCCTCGTGCCGCCAACCGCTGCCACTCGTGGTCGTACACGCGATCGACCTTGGCGACGGTGCCGAGCGTGTAGACGCCAAACTCCTTGCCGTGATTGGTGCGCGCCAGGCGGTTTGCTTCAGTGGTTGCCGCGTCGGTTGTGTTGTGAACGAACGGGCGGGTATTTGGTCGCGGCGTGCCGTTCTCGAGAACCGCGACGATCGCCGTGCCGGTCTGGCTGTGCTTGGCCACGATGTCGGCGATGGTGGTGACCGATGGCAACAAGACGAGATCGGAAGGCTGTTCGGTGGATAAGCCATCCCAACTATGGCCACCTTGATCGACCTGAATTCCCCAAGTGTCGACATTGATGACCGTCGCTTCCTTGCCGCGCGCGGGTGAATTGTAGTCGTCGCGGAACTTCACCCGATCGCCAACCTTGAACGTCGCGGTTGTTGCGGGAGCAACAACGGGCGAAACGCCAAGCAGCGGAACGTCGTCGGTCCATTCGTCGATGAGGTCGAGGTTGGTAAATTCGTAGTTGCTGCCGTCCACCTTGAAGATGAAGTTATTTGTCTGGTCGCGGTGCGGCTTGTCGAGCGTGCCAATCCAAGGATGATTGCCGCCGTAGCCGTTCCGCCACACCATCGGCCCGACCTTCCGCCCATCGCGCGTCTTGTAGAACTTGCCGGCTTCGATGCGGAGGGTGGTTGCGGTTGCTGGCGCAACGGCAACGAAATAGTTGTGCGGGTAGCTAAGGTTCCGCACCTTGTTACCTGTGTCGATGTCAATCCACACGTCTTTGTCGTTCGCCTTCGTAACGACGTGTTCGGTTCCGATTTCAAGCAAGCAGGTGCCGTCGACGGCGCGAACTCGGTCTCCAGCAACGAACTTCGTCTCAGCCTTCCGCCCACCATACTCGTCGGCCAGGTTGTCGGACTTCGGCCGCGGCGCAGGAGGAGTAGGTGCTGTTGCCCGTGGCAACTGCAGCGGGTTCGATTTCGTGCTCGTAGAAATACCATTCGGAGTCGGTGTGGTATTCATAGTCACCACGCGACCGATTGGGCATTCGTGATGGCTGCCGCCGAACTCATCCCCGTCCTTCACCACACGCACCTTGTCGCCGGCCGCGAACTTCGTGGCGAGTTCGAAGCGGGAAGCCCACATACCATTGCCGCCATTGACGTTGATGTACTGGCCGCTAACGCCTTCGACGGTGTATGTTTCGCCGGCCACGATGACATGAGTGCCGGCCGCATCGACGCACCGCACCCGATCACCCACCTTAAACTTGCCTTCCGCCTTCACATGCATATTCATGCTCTCATCCTCTCCAGAGAAACCACGTTGTCCAAAGCCTCACGGCCATCGAAATTCAGCATCGAAACCGGGTACAGCCGCTCCTGCGGGCCGGCGTCGTCCAGATACCGGACGATGTATTTGTCCTGATCGCCCAAGTAGCTAAGCTTGCCGACCACAAGCCCGTCGACGTCGCCCATTATGATCCTGCAGCGCGCGCCGATCATTGCGCGGCACCCAAGCAATAAAGCGCGTCACCGTTCGGTGAGCGCGTGAATGTGTCCTCGTCAAAGTCAGGATCAACCATCGTTTCGGAATTGCCTCGCATAACGATGGCGGATGTGTTGTAAGCCGTTACTGGCCTGCTCTTAGCGCGCGCCAATCCCCCCGGCGCTTTCGCGCCGCCCAAAACTGCATCCATCAGGATTTTCCTCTTGTTGTTGGAGGCAACGAACCAAGCCCGATTCGTTAACTACACAACCAACAATATGCCCATTTGCCTTTTTCGTCAAGACAGAAAATGATTTTGGGCATTTGACAAAAACGCAAGAAAGGCTTATTTGCATTTTCACGCAGTTGGGGCGTTGAGTTGTACGGGAGTGCATGATGACTGACGATGACAGGAAGAGGCGTGCCGCAGAGCGCGTCCGCGAGCTTCGCGAGTCTTTTGGAATGGAACAGCCGGAATTTGCCCGATTTATCGGTCTGCCGAAGGATGGGCAGTCGTCCATCTCCAAGTGGGAGGCCGGCAAGAGCGCGCCAGGTTCAAAAGCAGCTGCCTTGCTGGCGCGTAAAGGCGGCAAGGACGCAATGTATTATCAGGGTCTCGAGCCGGTCGTATCGGTTCCGGCCGCCAGCGTGAGAATGGCGCCAATTGTGGGTGCCGTTCAGGCTGGCGCATGGCGGGAGGCCATAGAGTTTCCGCCAGAGGAGCGCGACGAGTATCCGATTCCGGCCAACATGCCGAACTTCGATCTGCAGGGCTTCATCGTCCGCGGCACATCGATGGATCAGGTGTTTCCCGATGGAACAGTTGTGCTGGTGGCCGGTACGATATCCAACGGGATCCAACCCCGCAGCGGCGATTACGTTCTGGTTCAGCGCGTCGACAAGGACGGGATGCATGAGGCGTCGCTGAAGCAATACGTTGTTGATGTCGACGGCAGCAAATGGCTCTGGCCGCGCTCGAACGACCCGCGCTTTCAAGCGCCTTTGCTGGTTGAAGAGAATGACGACGCAGTTATTACCGGCCGCGTCATGAAGGCTGAGCTTGACTTCCCGTTGATGCGCCGCGGTGGGCGGTGAAAATGCAATCGGGCTGGTGTCGGTGAAACGATATATGCCTTGTTGCATTTTCCACGTTGACATAAAAGGTAAGTGAGCATATTGTGGTTCCTGTAGCCGCCTGGTGCGGCCTGGCTCCGGTTAGGAGTTGCGGGAATGACAAGAGAATATCTAGAAGATAAGATTTCCAAGGCTCGCAACGCGATCGCCTTTGCCGTCCCCGGCGCTGACATTTCTTATGCCAAGGCTACGCTTGCCTTTGCGGAGGCAAGGCTGGCCAATCTCGCCGAGGCGCAGCCATGATCGCGCTCGGCACCTTCTGCGGTACCCACAACCGCCCTCGTGTTGGTGAGCCGACCGTAAGCTTGCCGCAGGCTATAACAAGCGGCTTGGTGTTGGCCTGTTTCGTGGCTGGCGTTCTCTTGGTTGCGGCGGGCTTGTCATGATCACCGCACAAGCAGAAGCCGAACTGCGCGCCATCACTGAACTCGCAAGAGGCTGCGAGAAGTCGCACGGCAAGAAGCAGACCGCGCTTATGTTCAGCGCCTTGGCTGACAGGCTGGACAGCGTGTTGGAACAACACGGTGAGACCGCTTGGCGGAAGCGCGCAGTCTATAAGTGGACATTCTAATGGCCACGCTCATCGACACCATCAACGCCGCCGACCGTATCGCCAAGTTCTGGCGCTGCGGAAACATACCATCCATCAACGCGCAGGAGCGCTTGGTGGATCTGGGGTTCTATGCCGTCGCGGTGGGAGAGAAGACGATTGTCGGCTGGCTGCGCGGATGCAGGTTTGAGATGCCGGCCGCATAGGCCGCCTCCCACAGCTAATTACCTTGCCGCTTATTGCCCGCAATAATTCGCAACCACTAGGAGCAACCATGCACACCGCACATAACGACAATTACAACGGCACCGAACCCTACTGCGAAGGCGGCAACTTCAACGTCATCGTCGCGGATATCTCGCCTCTTATTGCAAGGAATATCGCCTCCTTCTACGCCAACAAGGACCAGCCTTGGGCAGACGGCATGGCGCGTCGGTTGCGGGCTGCGGCGAATGATAATGGGGCGGGTGGGCGGCGGACGCTCTACGCCGCGAGAACCGCATGACCTCCGCCATCCCATATCTTGAGGAACCGCCAGCTATGAACAACCCTGACCTAGACCCGACACCGGAAGCGCGGATCGCGATGATGATCTGGAGCAACGAATACGCTTTCGGATCCCTTGGCTCGATGGGGTTCTGGAAGTCGCTCCCGATGGGCAGAAAACGCACCTGCTACGCAGCGCTCGCCGATGTTGCCAAGGCGGCGATTTCGCATGGCAGGACGCTAGACAGCCTCGCTTCAGGCTCTCTGCCATGAACAGGGTAGAGACGCTGGACCCGAAGGCGCTGGAAATCGCTCAAGATGCCGCCGAGGTCGCATATCTAGCCGAGGAGCATGAAGGGCTGGCTTTCGACGGCGCGGTCAAAGCTGGCATCGTCTCCTATCTCGGCTCCCTCAGCACCCCTATAGCAGCGGGGAGCGGAGAGGCGGGACAACTGCGCCGCGAGAAGAATGAACTTGTTCTGGCCGCCTATCCAGCCTTGGACGCTATCGATGCAATCCGGGCGTGGTGCGACGAGCAGGAAGCGGTCACCGCGACGGATATCCTACGCGAGTGGTTCGGCGGCGACCGATATGCGCGCGACCATGAATATCTCGACGCCAACTACGGCAAGCAAGCCCGTCAGGTCGCAAACTACCTCGCCCTTCGCGCCGCTCTCTCCCCCGGTCGTATTGGGGAAGAGACGGAGGAAGCGAGCCGGGACATCCTTGAAGGCCTCATGGCTGAAGTTGACCTTCTCCGCCTCGCAGTTGTAGCCAAAGACCCAACCGCCGAATTGCGCATCCGTGTCGATGATATCCGCAAATGCGTTGAAGCCCTCCGCGCCTCTCTATCCAGGAAGACAACCGGGGAGGCGGAGCCGAAGCCGTTCATGTTTGGCGTTCGGGACAAGGCGACGGGCGAAGCTGTGTTCGATGAGCATTGCGTGGCGGCCGAACCCGAACATCTTGTGGACGATTGGGACGCCGACTATTTCGAAGTTGTCCCCCTCTTCGCCTCCGAGGAGAAGGGGCTGTGAAGATCGGATACGCCGACCCGCCTTACGTAGGCTGCGCGCACCTCTACAAGGATCATCCAGACTTTGCTGGGGAGGTGGACCATGCCGCGCTGATCGACCGCCTCCAAGGCGACTATGATGGCTGGGTGCTTCACGCCTCTGCTACAGCCAAGAGCATGGCAGTTCTTGCACCGCTTGTCGAGAAAACAGGCGCGCGCTGGATGTCGTGGGTCAAGGGCTTCGCTGCCTTCAAGCGCAACGTCTCTGTGGCCTACGCTTGGGAACCGGTCATCGTCAAGGCGGCACGGAAGCCAGTCGTCTCCAAGCGGCTCGTCATGCGTGACTGGATTCAGGAAAGCATCACGCTCCGCAAGGGACTTACCGGCGCGAAGCCCGAAGCCGTCTGCCATTGGGCTTTCGAAATGGTCGGCGCGCGGCCGGACGACATGCTGGACGATATGTTCCCCGGAACCGGCGCTGTTTCCGAAGCTTGGCGCACATGGCAGCTCAAGTTTGCGCTTTTCCCGACGATGGCCCGCTTTTCAAAGGTGCGGCATGACCCCCACATCCCCACCCGCTACCAAGGGCGTGACAGAGGCGATGGTCGAGGCATACAAGCATGCGTTCGGCGACTATTTCGCAAAGGTGACGAGCGGTCTAGTGTTTCCGCCAACCGCCGATATCGGGCGGCATGCAACGAAATATGCGCTCGAAGCCGCCCTCGCTTCCCTATCGCTACCCCCTCCAGGGGAGGAGGAGGCCGATCTTTGCCCGATTTGCAAGGAGCCATTGAAGTCCGCCGACCTGTGTTCAACCGATATCGAGCTTGGCACTTGTCATGCAGCGTGTCTTGAGGGTTGCCCGACCGTCGATCTTGAAACGGGCGATCCTGTGGACGGGCCAATCCCCACGTACCGCTATGACGAAGACCTTCTGAAGCGCGCCTTTCTCGCAGGCTTCAGCGCCGGTGAAGCATCGGGCAAATTCGGGGATGACACCGATAGCGAGGCTTGGGACCGATACGCCCTCTCCACCCCCACAGCGCCAGTACTGGCGGTGGAGGACGGCTGGGTGATGGTGCCGAAGACTGCTTTGGATTGGCTGTTCGGCGAAGGCCCCGACAAAGAAGGCCATTGGTTCGGCGACGGCAATTTCTCTACGAAGGGCGCTTATTGGTGGCGCATTCCGTTCCGCGCCATGCTCGCCGCTTCCTCCCAGCAAGGAGAGAAGGCATGAAGCTGACAGAGACGCAAAAACGCAGCTTGATCGAATGCGTGGCCATGGGCGAAGGCTGGTGGCGGTCGCAGCACCTATCCGGCACAAAGGCCGAGCGATCATCAACCACGCTTCTGTCACTCGTAGCGCTCGGCCTACTTGAAGGCGAGAAGAATGGCGGCAACAAGCAGGGCCAATATCACTGGCGCGTCACCGACCTCGGCCGTCTTGCCCTCTCTTCCGTGAGGGAACCATGAGCGCGAAGACAGACAAGATCAAGGTGACTGTGCGGTTCCCGTGCGGTTCAATCACGATGAGTGTGCCTTTCTGGGTAACCGACACCGGAATTATCCGCAAGGCGATTGATGGGCTACCAGCATGTTTCGACATCCGCCCAGAAGATTGCTCTGTCGAAAGGGTGCGCCCATGAGCATCGACAAGCACACGGCGAACGCATCAGCCAGAAAATGGGCAGAGAAAGTCATTGAGCAATCCGATCGCGCGGATAGGGCAGAAGCCCTCGTCGCCTCCACCCAGGCCGAGATACTTCGGCTTAAGGCTGCGCTGGCGGATGCGTATGAGCAGTGCGCAGTCATTGCAGAAACTGACATGCGTTCGCCGATGGCTATATCCACTGGTCACAAACCAGAATGGTATAAGCACGGACTGTCTATCGCCAAGCGTATCCGCAATGCCGCCGCCCGTTCCCTATCTCAAAATGGGGAGGAAGGAGCTTGAGCGACGAGCCCCTGAACAATTGGCGCAGCCGTCGCCTCTATGCATGCCGCGCCGCCGATGAGATGGAGCGCATCATCAACGCGCTCGGGCTTGAGGACGGCTCGGAACTGCCACCTGACGGCGGTCTGCCTACCGTGAGCGAGAACCATCGAAACGAATTGCGTAACCTGACCGCGCTGTGGCTGCGCATGGTCCTTGCCGCGAATGACGGGCACGTTTCGCCATCGAAATTGCAGAGGTGGTGAGCATGAAGCCCTCCCCCAGCAAGACGGTTAAGGAGACAACATGAAACCGGCAAATGATAACAAGCCAACGGCATTCAAGTCGCTGGACAGCCTGCCGCTATTCGCGACCGATCGCGAGATAGCTATTGCAATTGTTGGCAAGACCAAGGCTGACTATTGGCTTAAGGCGGCGCTGCCAACGCTGGAGAAGAGCGGTTTCCCCGCATTGGATCCGCTACATGAAGCGCGCGCAGTGCCACTGGTTCGGCGCTTCTACGATGCATACTTCGGCATCACAGCCGGCATCGCCATGGCTAAGCCAGACGGCGAAGAAAGATTGGGATCATGGCGGAAGAACAAGAAGACCGGCTGACCGCGAAGAACCTTAAGTGGATCAAACGCAGAGCAAGCCATACTCCTGTGTGGGTTTCGCCTGATAAGGCTTACGCACCCGCTACCGTCAACCTAGCAAGCTTGCGGGATAAGCCGCAGGCTATGCTTGCGCGCGTGGTGGACCTTAATGGCGACTTCAATAAGTGGAAGGCGGGAGTCCGCGGACATGTCGGCTCCTATGACGGTACTCTTAGTTTTATTCTAAAGAAGTACCGTGACGATCCAGAGAGCACCATTCACGCGCTAAGGCCGGGATCTCGCCACCCGTATGATTTTTACCTCAAAGCATTGATTGCCGATATCGGCGCGCGCCGCCTCGATAGCGTCACTGGCCTTGACCTAAAGCGCTGGCACGAAGCTTGGTCTGAAGGTGGCGTTCGGCTTGCCGCGTCAAAGATGATGCGCGCCGTGCTGGATGCTGCCATTACCTTTGCCATCATGAGTGCCAAGCCAGGCACCGCAGAGCGACGCGCCGTTACCGAATTGCGCGAGGCGCTGAAGGCGGCCAGCCGCAAGCTTCCAAACCCAAAGCGGCGCGAGTCGATAGTTACGGCTGACCAAGTTGTTGCGCTCCGTAAGGCTGCACACGAGGACGGCAGGCCGTCGTCTGCACTGACCTATGCGCTGGTATTCGAAACCACGCTGCGCCTGTGGGACGTCATAGGCCAGTGGTGGCCTATCGATGCGCCGCTTATCAGCGATGTCGTCATGGCTCCGCACACCAGCATGAAAGGCGCCAAGAAATGGTTCGGCGTTCAGTGGGAGGACATCGGCGCCGATTTGGTGCTGCGCTACATGCCGTCCAAGACGAGCGCCAAGACCGGGCTTTCCGTGACCTTCCCGCTGGCTCGTGCGCCAATGGTCATGGAGGAGCTTGCGCACTGGCCAGAGGATGCGCGCAAAGGCCCGATCATCGTCTGCGAAGGGACGGGCATGCCGTATAGCTCAAACTACTTTGGTGAGTTCTGGCGTAAGGACCGCGCTAAGGCTGGAATAGCTGCGAACGTTTGGGCGCGCGACTTGAGAGCGTCGGGCATTACAGAAGGCCGAGCCAGCGGCGTGTCGACTGATGACGCTGCCAAGGTTGCAGGCCATGCGTCGACCAAGACAACGGCAGCGGTTTATGACCGCGCCAATCTCGAGGCGGCTGAGCGGTTTGCGGACGCCAGGACGAAGAAGAGGGGTAATAGCAATGGGTAACTTCAATTTGCTTTTCGCGATGAACGAGAATCCCAATGATCTGAAGATTCGCAAATATCCTAGCGACGATTTTGGCGACTCGCCCGACGAGCACCGTTGGCGCGCATGGTGGGACAATGATGGTGTCGACGGAACGGTGCGAGGAATCGTTCTTCGATGCTATCCCGTCACGAAGGTAACGCCATGCGGCGCATGGGTTGATCCCGACTCGTGGACGCAAGGCGGACGAAACGGAATCGAATGGAATAAGAGCCACGACTTTGCGCGATGGGTATCAAACGATGGTGGAGCGGCGTGGGCAAAGCGCACGCAAAAGGAGGCCCTTGACAGCATCGCAGTTCGCCACGCCAGGTGGTCGCAGCGGATAATTAGCGATGCCAGATATTTTATTGAGGCAACCAGGGCGCTAAAGATGCTCTTGCCAGAGCGCACCAATCAAGCCGACAGCGCGATACGCAGTCTTGCTGATTTCATTGCTGCCGAATGCGCAAACGACAACCTACCGGTGGCGAACGCAGCGTGAACAAAATCCCGTAACGCCACACGCCTAGAAAATAACGCTCTCTAAATAAATCAATAACCTAGAGTTAACGCGTTGTTTACCACGTTGGGGGAAATGTGGGCGCGTCGGCTACCCGTGTTTATCCTGTATCGAATTTTTCACGGTTTTTCGGAGCGCGGGCGAGAGCCCGGGAAGCTCGTCTTCCGCCGCGGCATCGCCGCCGGTCGCCTTCGTTCCGATAGGGACCTGGGGGAACTGGCCGCGAGCCAGCCATTCTGAAAGACGGACGCACCGATGAACAGCAAGCGGTCCTATCTCGATACACTCAATGCCGGCAGGCAGCGCAGGCCGCAGACCACGCTCGATCAGTTGAACCAGTCGCTGGAGACACTGGAGCAGCGGCTGGAGCGGACGCGCGAGGATCCGATGGCACGTCCCGAACTCCGCCAACCCGATCCCCGCCAATATGGTGCCGATGCGCGCTACCCCGCCGCCCGGCCCTCTGGCCAGCAGCGCTGGTATGAGGACCCGCAGCCCGCGTCGCGTCCGAAGAGCCCGATGCAGGGAGCCGCCGCTTTCGAGCAGAATTACCAGGCCATTGCCCGCGATATCGATCGCGTGCGCGGCCAGGAGGATGGCGTTGCCATGGTCGGCAAGATCGCCGGCGAATTGCGCGGCATGCGCGAGGAATTGCGCCACCAGATGACCGCAGGCCTGCAGCGGGAATTCGAAGCGCTGCGCAAGGACATCGAGCGGGCCTTCCAGTCAGGCGCAAGGCCCGGTGCTTCGGCCAAGGGCAGTGCTGAACTCGGCCTTGAGTTCGAGCGTCTTTCGGGCGCCATCCAGACCCTGGCCGAGAAGAGCGACGACAGAAGCGTCAACATGCTGCGCCTCGAGCTCGAACAGGTCAAAGCCGCACTCGAAACGCTGGCACGCGAAGAGAGCGTGCAGAAGGTCGACCGCCGCTGGGACGATTTCGATCGCCGCTGGACGGCGTTCGAAGACCGCGTCGACGCCGACCAGCGCAAGCGCTCGGACGACCCGGGCCTGTCTGCTCTCACCGCCCGGCTCGAGCAGATCAGCAATGCCGTCAACAATTTGCCGGAATCGTTGTCGCTGCGCTCGCTGGAGGAGAAGGTGCGCACGCTTGCCGGCGCTGTCGACCATTTCGCCAGCCAGCAAGACAATCGTGGCAGCGACACGCTTGGCATGATCGACGAGCGGCTGGACGAGATTTCCCGCGCCATCGTGGCATCGACGGTCGCCGCGCAAGCCAATTCATTCGACCACGAGGCTTTCGAGCGCATAGAGAGACGGATCGACTCGCTTGCCGGCCAGATCCAGGAAGTGGCGCAGGATCGTCCCGGCAACGCGGTCATGGACCGGTTGAGCACGCTGTCGGGCCGGGTCGACGAACTCGCCGGCCGCGCCAATCTGCCGGAGCAGGCGATGGAGCGCCTGGCCAAGCAGATCGCATTCATCGCCGACAAGATCGACCAGGCACCCGCCATGCCTGACGCCGACTACATCTTCCATGGGCTGGAGCAACGCTTCGACGTGCTGTCGAGCATGATGGAACGCCGCCAGGGTGACGCCATCGAACAGGGCAACATGCTGTTCCGCGATCTCGAGCGCAGGCTGGACGAGGTTGCTGACAGGCTCGACCAGCGCATGCCGCAGGTCGACAGCGTCGGCATCATGGAAGCCATCGATGCCCGCTTTACGGCGCTCGCCAAGCGCCTTGAAACGCGTGTGCCCGATCCCGCGGGCGAAGCGGCGATCCGCGGCCTGGAGAGCCGGCTCGAAGACATTTCAAGCCGGCTGGACGCGTCGGCCGCACAGGTCGCCGGCATCGATCCGGCGCTGATCCGCAGCCTGGAAGCACAGGTTGCCGGCCTGTCGGCTCATCTTTCCAAGCCCAGCACCCCGCTGCCGGAATTCGAGGACATCAGCCCGCGTCTCAACGAAATTGAAAAGTCGCTCGCAGGAACCCGCGATTCCATCCTTGGCGCGGCGCGCGAAGCGGCCGAGAACGCAGTGCAATCGCTGGCCGGTTCGAGCGCCAATGCGACCGCGGTTTCCGGCCTCGCCCAGGATTTGAAGACGCTTGAAACGCTGACGCGGCGCTCCGACGAACGCAATTCGAGAACGTTCGAGGCCATCCACGATACGTTGCTCAAGATCGTCGACCGGCTGGGTTCGCTCGAACCCGGCGAGCCGGTCGAGGCGATGAGCGAATTGCTGGATGCGGCACCGGCCGAGCCGAGCAACTGGCGCGGCGTGCGCCGACCCAAAATGGCCGTCGACGCGCCGTCGATGGATATCGATCAGCCCCTGCCATTGACTGGGGACATGGCAGATCTCGATGGCCGTGCCGCCGCCATCCTGCGCAATGAGCCGGGTGCACGCGGCGACCTGGGTATGCGTAGCGACCTCGGTATTGGTATTGGCACGCGCACGCCGGCCGAGGCTGCCGCGGCGGCGGCCATGGCCGCGCTCGGTTCGGACACGATCGCCCAGAAAGGCGGACAGGCCGGCGGCCGCAATTCGTTGTTCGGCGGGCTGGCCCGCGCCTTCAAGGGCAAGAAGGAGGCGGATATCCCGCCACTGGCCGGCTCAGCGCCGAGTGCCCCAATACCGAGCGTCGATCTCGACGAGCCGCTCGATCCGAAAATGGCCAACCGGCCGCTGGAGCCCGGCTCCGGCGCACCTGACCTCAATGCCATCATGAAGCGCGTGCGTGACGAGCGCGGCCAGCCGGCCAAGCCCAGCGACACCGATGCCGCGAAATCGGATTTCATCGCCGCTGCCCGGCGCGCGGCGCAGGCCGCGGCCGCCGAGGCCGATGCGCTGAAGCGCCAGTCGACGGTGACCGGACCGGTGAAGGCACTGCGGATCGGCGACCTGCTCAAGGCACGGCGCAAGCCGATCCTGATGGGGACAACCGCGATCCTGCTGGCGCTGGGCGCCCTGCAACTGGGCAAGGCCTTCTTCGCCGATCCCGCCCAGGTGGCAAGCAACGACGTTGCGCCGATCGTCGCCTCGCAGCCGGTACAAACCGCCTCGCTCGATGCCGCGAGCCAGCCAAAGACGGACGCGCAGCCCGCGGCAGTGGAAAGCATGCCTGACCGCACCGTCAGACAGGCCGAGCCATCCGCACCGGCAACCAAGGACGACATGGCCGCGCAAAGCATGATTGCCACGCCGCCAGGCGCCGAGCCGTCGACGGGTGCCGCGCCGATCGCAGAACCGGTTCCCGCCCCCGTCGCCTTGGCTACATCGGCCGATGCGAACCCAGCGGTGTCCGAGACGACGACAGCCTCGCCTGCACCGGCCTCGACCGTTCCGGTCGCCGCCGAACCTGCCGATACCGATACCGCCACCGGCATCCAGCCTGTGGCGACAGAGCCGACCACCGCCAAGGACACCACGGGCGCGGTTCCGCCGGTGGACGCTTCGCCGGCGACGACGGCAAAATTCGACATTCCTGCTGACGCCGGCCCGGCCGCCTTGCGTGATGCCGCTGCCAGCGGCGACGCCAAGGCGCTGTTCGAAATCGGCTCGCGCTATGCCGAGTCGCGCGGCGTCAAGGAAGACATGGCGGCAGCGGCCAAATGGTACGAGAAATCGGCGGAACTCGGCTTCGCGCCGGCCGAATACCGTATCGGAAATTTCTACGAAAAGGGCATCGGCGTCGCGCGCGACATCAAGAAGGCGAAGACCTGGTACCAGCTTTCCGCGGCACAGGGCAACGCCAGCGGCATGCACAATCTGGCCGTGCTGTTTGCCATGGCGGCTGACGGCGTGACCGACAATGAATCGGCCGCGCACTGGTTCCAGGCGGCGGCCGACGTCGGCGTCAAGGACAGCCAGTTCAATCTCGGCATCCTCGCCGCCAAGGGCGTCGGCATGAAGCAGAACCTCGAGGAGTCCTACAAATGGTTCGCGCTCGTCGCCAAGACCGGCGACAAGGATGCGGCGGCCAAGCGTGACGAGATCGCCAATGCGCTGCGGCCCGAGCAGCTCGAGCGCGCCCGCGCCGCGACCGAGCTGTGGAAGGCCAAGCCGCTGGATGCGGCAGCCAACTCGGCCGACATTCCCGAGTCCTGGCAGGACGGCGCGCCGCAGACGACCGCCAGCATCGACATGAAGAAGGCCGTCCAGAACATCCAGCGCATTCTCAACAAGAACGGCTACGACGCCGGCGGCGCGGACGGCAAGATGGGCCAGAAAACGAAGACCGCGATCATGGCTTTCCAGACCGACAACAAGATGGCGGCGACCGGCGAAGTCGACGAAAACCTGGTGAAGGCACTGCTGGCGCGCAAATAACGGCAGAGGCGTCGCTTCCACGACGCCCTTGCCACACATTCGCCTGTTAACTGATTGAGATGTTTTTTGTTTCGGCGGCGTAGCGCGGTTTGACTTCGCAGCACCTCCGGCGCAAGAACGAATTGGCTTGTCGGTCCAAGATGCCCGCAACGGTTGCATTCGCCGACAGGCAGAACTGATCGAGACTGACGGGTGGGCATCTATCTCCCGATCGCGGAAATTTCCGTCAATATCTTCGTCCTGCTGGCCATGGGCGCGGCGGTGGGTTTCCTGTCGGGCATGTTCGGCGTCGGCGGCGGCTTCCTCATCACGCCGCTCTTGATCTTCTACAACATCCCTCCGGCGATCGCTGTCGCCACTGGCGCCAACCAGGTCATCGCCTCCTCCGTCTCCGGCGTCCTTTCGCACATGAAGCGCGGTACGCTCGACCTCAAGCTCGGCGGGGTGTTGCTGGCCGGCGGCATTGTCGGTTCCACCGGCGGCATCTACGTCTTCGCCTTCCTGCGCAGGCTCGGCCAGCTCGACCTGTTCATCTCGCTGCTCTACGTCGTGCTGCTCGGCACTGTCGGCGGGCTGATGCTGGTCGAAAGCGTCAATGCGCTGCGCGCCACGCGCAGCGGTGCGGCGCCGGTGCTGAAGAAATCCGGCCAGCACAACTGGATCCACCGCTTGCCGCTGAAGATGCGGTTCAGGGCGTCAAAACTGTTCGTCAGCGTCATCCCTGTCCTTGGCCTTGGCGCCGGCATCGGCTTCCTGTCGTCGATCATGGGCGTCGGCGGCGGCTTCATCATGGTGCCGGCACTGATCTATCTGCTGAAAGTGCCGACCAATGTCGTCATCGGCACCTCGCTGTTCCAGATCATCTTCACCTCCGCCTATACGACGCTGGTCCACGCCACCACCAACCAGACAGTCGATGTCGTGCTGGCCTTCCTGCTGATGGCGGGCGGCGTCGCCGGCGCGCAGTACGGCGCGAAGGCCGGCCAGAGGCTGCGCGGCGAGCAGCTCAGGGCCTTGCTGGCACTGCTGGTGCTGGCGGTGGCGATACGATTGGCGATCGATCTTTTCGTCACCCCGCCCAACCTCTATTCGCTGTCTGCCGCGGGCCTCAACTGATGAAGGCTCGCAGCACATTCGCAACCGCCATTGTCCTGTCGCTGCTTGCGGCCGCCGTGCCGGCGAAGGCACAGGTCCCGCTGACCGAAGGCATCCAGATCGGTCTCTCCACCGACAACGTCTCGATCACCGCCGGTTTTTCCGGGGCCGATCTAACCATCTTCGGTTCGCTGGAAAACCCGGATCCACTCGTCGCGCGCCAGGGCCGCTACGACGTCATCGTCGTGCTCGAAGGTCCGCCCAAACCGGTGGTGGTGCGCCGCAAGGACAGGGTGCTCGGCGTCTGGGTCAATCTGGACTCTGAGACCTTCGAAAACGTGCCGGTCTCCTATTCGGTGGCGACGACGCGGCCGCTGCAGGACATCACCGAACCCAACAGCTACAAGCAGCTGTCGCTCGGCGCCTCCAACCTCTATATGCAGCCCGCCGATGCCGGCGACAGCCCGGCGACGATCGAGGAGTTCACGGCAGCACTGCGGGAGCGCAAGTCGGCGACCGGGCTCTACAGCGAGAATGTCGGCGGCGTGCAATTCCTGTCGCAGAACCTTTTCCGCGCCACAGTGAGGCTGGCGCCAAATGTGCCGGTTGGAACCCACAAAGCCCGCGCGTTCCTGTTCAAGAGCGGTCTGTTCATCAAGGAAAGCTCGGCCCAGCTCGAAATCCGCAAATCCGGTTTCGAGCAGTCGATCTTCCGTGTCGCGCACAATTATTCCTTCCTCTACGGCGTCTTCGCGATATCGCTGGCCATGCTGACAGGCTGGCTCGGAAGGCTGATCTTCCGGCGAGATTAGGATTTTCCCCGAAAAGTGGTTTCCCTTTGCCGAGGCATGCGGTAGACCGCGCTCCCCAGCCAAATGGCAGACACAAACAATTCGGTTCGGCAGAGCAGCCCGTCCCCGGACAGCGCGCGATTTCTCATGGCGCCTGTCGGCTCGCCGACGACAAATGCAGGAACTTGTCATGCGACCAGCCTTCGGCGGCATCGACTTCGGCACTTCGAACTCCACCGTGGGCGTGGTCCGCAACGGGCAGCCGCGCCTCGTCGCGCTGGAGAACGGCCAGGTCACGCTGCCCAGTGCCGTGTTCTTCAACTTCGAGGACAACCGCACCTGCTTTGGCCGCCAGGCCATCGCCAATTACACCGACAGCATCGAAGGCCGGCTGATGCGTTCGCTGAAGAGCGTGCTCGGCAGTTCGCTGGCCCATGAAAAGACCCGCATCAAATCGCGGTCGATCGGCTTCATGGAGATCGTCGGCATGTTCCTTGGCCATCTCAAGAAGAGGCTGGAAGCCGATGCCGGCGATACGGTCGAGACCGTCGTTCTTGGCCGGCCGGTGCAATTCGTCGATGACGATGCCGAGGTCGACGCGAAGGCGCAAAGCGAACTCGAGAACGCCGCGCGTGCCCAGGGCTTCAAGCACATCGCTTTCCAGTTCGAGCCGATCGCGGCGGCGCTCGACTACGAGCAGAAGGTGACACGCGAGGAACTGGCGCTGATCATCGATATGGGCGGCGGCACGTCGGACTTCTCGATCGTGCGGGTCTCGCCGCAGCGCTCCCGTTCGCCGGACCGCAAGGACGACATCCTGGCCAGCCGGGGCGTCCATATCGGCGGTACGGATTTCGACCGGCTGCTGAGCATCGCCCATGTCATGCCGCAGCTCGGCTATTTGACGCCGACCAAGGACGGCAAGCGCAACCTGCCGGCAAGCTATTTCATCGACCTCGCCACATGGCAGCGCATCAACCTGGTCTACACCGCCAAGGCGATGACGCATCTGCGCCAGATCCGCTACGAGGCCGAGCGCGCCGACCTGGTCGACCGTTTCATCCACGTCGTCGAACACCGCTACGGACACGCGCTGGCCGCACGTGTCGAGAAGGCCAAGATAGAGCTGACCGACAGGTCATCCGCAGAGGTCGCTGTGAAGCTGCCGGGTGCGGAGTTCACCGCCGAAATCACGCGCAGCGGGCTCGACGCGACGATTGCCAGGGACATCGAGCGGGTCACCGCAACGGTCGGGCAGACTATCAGGGACGCTGAGGTGAAGCCGTCCGACATCACCGCGGTGTTCCTGACCGGCGGATCGACCGCGATCCCGCTGGCCAAACGAGAGATCCTGTCGCTGGTGCCGCAGGCATCCGTCATCGAAGGCGACATGTTCGGCTCGGTCGGACTTGGCCTGGCGCTGGATGCGCAACGCAAGTTCGGCTGAGGCTTTCTTCGAGCGGTCCAGCTTTTCAGAGATTACTGATCCGCTTTAGGCCAGGTCGTGTACCCATAACCTTCGGCGTGATGCGATGAAGATCACGTCCGCTTTGCGCCGATAGCGACCAAGCTCGTGCGCCAGCGCGATATGTCGCAATGGGCCAGAAGCTGTCGTGGGGCCGCCGTGACAGATGCCTACCCGCGTGTCGTCAAAGTCGAGAGCTGGTCAGTATCGTAGCGGTTCCGCAGCTCAGCGAGGGCTTTTGGGTCCGGCGCACCCTGCGCCGCGAGTCTGGCAAGTTCTTCGAAGTAGCGTTCGTGGCCAGGCGGAGAGACGGTCATCAGCACGCGGGCGGGTCTCTCACTGACATTCGTGATGTCGTGCGGCACTCCCGGTGGAATGAACAGATAGGTTCCGGGCGTTGCGCGAACCGTCTTGTCGCCGACATGCCACGCACACTCGCCTTCGAGCAGGTAGAACGTCTCTTCCTGCACACGGTGAACATGCCGTCCGGTGGCGAATCCCGCTGGGATCGTCCAGTCGAACATGCTCGTGTGCTTGGTGTTTTCGCCGGTGACGAGGAAGACCATAGGTTGACCACGCAGCATGATCCCCTTCTTCTCGTCGGGCATGCGAATAATGGCATTGGCGCTCATAGGATCCTCCTTTGACTGGGTGCTTACTTCCGGCAAGCACCTGTGCGACATTGGCCGTCGATGCCGGGAAAGTCGTGAATTCGTTCCCAAAAATTTGCTAAAAGCGTTGGATGACAATCGGAGGCGACCTTTATCAGTTTGGCCCGTTCCGTCTCGATCAGGTGGCGGGCATTTTGTATCACGGCACCGAGCCGACCATGCTTGGGCAACGCGCCGTTTCGCTTCTGCGTTTGCTGCTCCAAAACGCGGGCGTACCGGTATCCAAAGACGCGCTGGTCGAAGCCGGCTGGGGCAAATTGGCGGTTGCCGACAACAACCTGACGGTCCAGATCGCGGCCTTGCGCCGGGTATTGGCCGACGCAGCGGATGCTGAGAGCTGGATCGAAACACTGCCGCGCCGAGGCTATCGCTATGTAGGACCGGCTGTTGCGACGAGTGTCCCTGATCGTTTTGCAGCCGCCCGCACCGCGTCGGCGCCGACCTTGCCTGAGAAGCCTTCCGTGGCGGTCCTGCCGTTCTCGAACTTGAGCGGAGATCCGCAACAGGAGTACTTCGCCGATGGAATGGTCGATGACATCATCACCGGCCTGGCACGCATAAAATGGCTTTTCGTTATCGCGCGAAACTCGACCTTCGCTTACAAAGGCCGCGCCGTGGACGTGAAGCAGGTCGGCAGCGAGCTTGGCGTACGATATGTCCTCGAAGGCAGCGTGCGCAAAGCTGGCGGTAGTGTGCGCGTAACCGCTCAGATGATCGATGCATCGACCGGCGCGCACGTGTGGGCCGAGCGCTACGACCGGAGTTCGGAGGACATTTTCGCGCTTCAGGACGAAATCGCGCTATCAGCGGTGGGCGCGATTGCTCCAAGCTTGCGAAAAGCGGAAATTGAACGTGTCAGGCGGAAGCGCCCAGAGAGTCTCGACGCATACGATCTCGTGCTTCAAGCCCAGCCTGATGTCGATACAGGTATGCCGGAACAAGTTACGAGAGCGCTGGCGCTTCTTGAGCGTGCCATCGCACTCGAGCCTGCCTATGCCCTTGCGCATGGCAATGCAGCAATGTGTCATCATTGTTTGTTCCTTCGTGCCGGGCTGCAGGAATTCAACCGTGCGGCTTCGATCCGGCACGCCCGATTGGCCATTGTCCATGGACAAGACGATGCACTCGCTCTGACATGGGCAGGGTTTTCGATCGGCATGGACGCGCATGATCGCGCCGCTGCATTCACGGCATTAGACGCAGCCCTCGCCATTAGCCCGTCATCGGCGCTGACTTACATTCTTGGCAGCGTCGTTCTCGGATGGGCCGGCGAAGCAGAGCGCGCGATAGAATGGAGCGAGAAGGGTATCCGGCTAAGCCCGTTCGATTCGTGGGCTTGGGCCGCGTTTGACGCCCAAGCAATGAGCCATTTGCTGCGCGGGCGTTACGAAGAAGCTTGTCGCGCAGCCTACAAGTCCGTTCAAGCCAATCCGGCACACAGCATCACCTACGTGCAACTGACCGCTGCGCTCGCCAAACTCGGCCGGCTGGACGAAGCGAGGGCCGCCGCCGCGCGCGTGCGCGAGCTTCAGCCGGGCTTCCGCTACAGGCGCCAATTTGCTGGCGTGCGCTGTGCGCCAGCGCTCGCGGAGACTCTGGGAAGCGCGCTGCGGGACGCCGGATTGCCAGAGTGACGGCTGAGCGTCGAGGCGGACAGCGCTAGCGAGCCCATCTGGGGAGGAAGGTCGTGGTGAGGCGTTTCAATCAGCCACTCGATACAAAGTACCAAGACCTCCGAGCCAACGGCAAAGCCGCAAACTCTGATACTCTAGCCCGCCGACGGGGCATCCGCCTTGCCGTCGAGATGCGCCTTGAGCGCCATCTGGGCCAGGCTTGCCTGGCGATCGCGATGGGTGATCATGGCGAAGTCGCGTTTCGGCAGTTCGAGCGGCACCGATCTCAGACTGCCTTCGGCCACGGCGCGAGCCGCGACAAGCTCGGAGATGATGGTGGCGCCGGCCCCCGCCTCGACCGCCTGGCGAATAGCTTCATTGCTCGGCAGCACCAGGAATATCTGGAGGTCGGCGAGCGAAATGCCTTCGTGGCGTGCCAGATCCTCCAGCACCTCGCGCGTACCCGAACCACCCTCGCGGATAATCCAGCGCAGGCCCTTGATGTCAGGGCGGCCGGGCGCGACTTCGGGGATCTCCGGATGCGCGCTGGCAACCACCAGCATCAGCTTGTCGACGTCGACCTTGGTGCGGCGCAGGATATCGGACTCGGTGCGGCCTTCGACCAGGCCCAGATCCGCCGCGCCATCGAGGACATTGGCCTCGACCTGCCTGGTGTTGCCGATGGAGACGCTCAGCCTGACGGCCGGATAGGCTTCGTGGAAGGAAGCCAGCCGGCGCGGCAGCCAGTAGCTGGCGATGGTCTGGCTGGCGGCGATCGAGAGGCTGCCGGTGACGGTCTGCGAGACATGCTCCAGCACATTGCGGGCAGCGGCGGCCCGTTCGAGCACGGCCTTGGCCTCGGGCAGGAACCGATGGCCGGTCTGGGCAAGCTCGATGTTGCGGCCGACGCGGTTGAACAGGTGGACGCCGTGCTGTTCTTCAAGCGCCCGGATGGCCGCCGATGCCGCCGACTGCGAAATGCCCAGCAGTTCCGCCGCCTTGGTCATATGGCCGCGCTCGGCGACGGCGACGAAAATCCGCAACTGGTCCAGGGTCATGTCCGCATTAAGAACCAATATCGATCGAATTTACAAGAACAACTGATTAGACAGATCGATAGCTTTATTCTAAGTTTTCCAGCGAAGTTAGAAAAAATTCGCCGAAAGATCGCAGAGAGCAGAATGATCGGGCGGTTCAGATCCCTGCTTGCGCATTGGACCCGCGGCTTAAGGCGGCGGCTGGCCGGCGATCGCTATCACCCGGAAGAGCACTACATGCGAGGCCCCGGACCGAAGACGCGGGCCAAATCCATGCGCCGTACAGGCGCCACCGGATCATGATGCAGGGACCGCCGCGCGGCGCGAATTCGGCACCATCGCAACGCCCGCTTGCTGACACGCGAGCGCCCGATGAAGGCGACGGCGTCGACACCTCGCCTGCCGTTTCCGACAGCATCGCCAAGACGACCTGCTACATGTGCGCCTGCCGCTGCGGAATCGATGTACACATCAAGGATGGCAAGGTCCGCTACATCAACGGCAACAAGGACCACCCGGTCAATCGCGGCGTGATCTGCGGCAAGGGCAGCTCCGGCATCCTGCAGCATTACAGCCCGGCAAGGCTGAAGAAGCCATTGCTGCGCAGCGGGCCGCGAGGCTCCGGCGAGTTCCGCGAGATCGAGTGGGAGGAGGCGTTTTCGATCGCTACGGAACGGCTGTCGAACATCCGGCGGACCGACCCCAGGAAACTCGCCTTCTTCACCGGCCGCGATCAATCCCAATCCTTGACCGGCTGGTGGGCGAGCCAGTTCGGCACGCCGAACTTCGCCGCCCATGGCGGCTTCTGTTCGGTCAACATGGCGGCCGGCGGTCTCTACACGATCGGCGGTTCGTTCTGGGAGTTCGGCGAGCCCGACTGGGACAACACCCGGTATTTCATGCTGTTCGGGGTTGCCGAGGATCACGATTCCAACCCGATCAAGATCGGCCTCGGCAAACTCAAGGCGCGCAGCGCCAAGGTCGTCTCGATCAATCCGTGCCGCACCGGCTACAATGCCATTGCCGACGACTGGATCGGCATCCGGCCCGGCACCGACGGCCTGTTCGTGTTCGCCCTCATCCACGAATTGCTCAAGGCGGGTCGCGTCGATCTCGAGTATCTGCTGCGCTACACCAATGCCCATTCGCTCGTCATCCAGGAGCCGGGTGCTGCCGATGACGGACTGTTCGTGCGCGATGCCGACGGCAATCCGCTGGCTTGGGACAGGGCGGCGAAGACACCGGTCAGCGCCGCCGATGCCGGTGCGAAACCGGCGCTGACCGGCAGCTTCACGATCGGCGGGCGCCGCTGCGTCCCGGTGTTCCAGCTGATCGCCGACCGCTACCTCGATGAGAGTTACGCACCGGACTCGGTCGCCGAGCGCTGCGGCATTGCCGCCGACACGATCCGCAGGATCGCCGCCGAACTCGCCCATGTCGCCTTCGAACAGACGATCGAATTGCCGATCGCCTGGACCGACTGGGCCGGGCGCCGCCACGAGACGATCAAGGGGCGGCCTGTCTCGATGCACGCCATGCGCGGCATCTCTGCCCATTCGAACGGTTTTCACACCTGCCGCGCCATCCATCTCCTTCAGGTGCTGTTGGGCACGGTGGATGTCCCCGGCGGCTTCCGCTTCAAGCCGCCCTACCCTCGATCCGCGCCGCCCGGACCGAAGCCGGCGGGCAAGATCGTCAAGCCGATGACGCCGCTCGACGGCATGCCGCTCGGCTTCGTCTGCGGGCCGGACGATTTGCTGGTCGACGAGGCCGGCACGCCGCTTCGCATCGACAAGGCCTATTCGTGGGACGCGCCGCTGGCCGCGCACGGCCTGATGCACACCGTCATCCGCAACGCCTGGGCAGGCGATCCCTACAAGATCGACACGCTGATGATGTACATGTCGAACATGGCGTGGAATTCCTCGATGAACACCGTCGAGACCATGGCGATGCTGACCGACAGCGACGAAGCGGGCAACTACAAGATCCCTTTCATCATCTATTCCGACGCCTATTATTCCGAGACCGTGCCGTTCGCCGATCTGGTGCTGCCGGACACGACCTATCTCGAGCGCCACGACTGCATCAGCCTGCTCGACCGGCCGATCAGTCATGCCGACGGACCGGGCGACGCCATCCGCCATCCCGTCATCGAGCCCGACCGCGACGTCCGGCCGTTCCAGTCGGTGCTGATCGAACTCGGCGCCCGGCTCGGCCTGCCCGGTTTCGTCGACGAGGACGGCTCGGCCAGATACCGCGACTATGCCGACTACATCGTCAACCATGAGCGCACGCCCGGCATCGGCCCGCTCGCCGGCTGGCGCGGCAAGGATGGGACCTCGACCGGCAGGGGTGAGGCCAACCCGGACCAGTTGCAGCGCTACATCGACAATGGCGGCTTCTGGCATCATGATTTCGCGGACGACCAGCGCTATTACAAGATGGCCAACCGCTCCTATCTCGACTTCGCAGTGCAGATGGGTTTTATCCCGAAAGCCGAACCGATCGTTTTCCAGCTCTACTCGGAGCCTATGCAGCGCTTCAGGCTCGCCGCGCGTGGCCATGGCCGTGTGGTGCCGCCGAAAGGCGATCGCCAGCGCATCGAGACCTACATGGACCCGCTGCCGTTCTGGCACATGCCCTTCGAGGAAGCGGTCGTCGACCTCGAAAAATATCCGCTGCATGCGCTGACACAGCGGCCGATGCACATGTACCATTCCTGGGGTTCGCAGAATGCATGGCTGAGGCAGATCACCAGCCAGAACCGGCTGTTCGTGCATCACCGGACGGCAGCCGGTCTTGGCCTTGTCGATGACGACTGGGTGTGGATCGAAAGCATCAACGGTAGAGTGAAGGGGCAGATCAAGCTGATCGACGGGGTGAACGAAAGCACGGTCTGGACCTGGAACGCCATCGGCAAAAGGCGCGGCAGCTGGGGGCTGAAGGACGACGCGGCCGAGAGCAACCGTGGCTTCCTGCTCAACCATATCATCGGCGACCAGACCTCGGCCGACGCGCAGGGCAAACGCTATTCGAATTCCGATCCGGTGACGGGCCAGGCTGCGTGGTTCGACCTGCGCGTGCGCATCGTCAAATGCGCAGCCGAAGAAGCCGGGTTCACCGAGCCGCAGTTCCAGCGTTTCCTGCAGCCGCCGCATTTCGAACCCTCGCCCGACAGACTGACTTTCGGCGCCGAATTCCGCAGGGCGAGAGAGGCGACCAAATGACCTGTCTGCCAAGTCAAAGCGACAAGAAACTCGGCCTTGTGATCGACCTCGATACCTGCGTCGGCTGCCAGGCCTGTGTCACCGCCTGCAAGGAATGGAACACCGGCGGCCACATGGCGCCGCTGACCGACATCGATCCCTATGGCGGCCATGTCGACGGCGTCTGGTTCAACCGCGTGCACAGCTATGAGCACACCACCGAGATGGGCGGACGGACGGTGAACTTTCCGCGCTCCTGCCTGCATTGCGAGACGCCGGCCTGCGTCACCGTCTGCCCGACTGGCGCCTCCTACAAGCGGGCTTCGGACGGCATCGTGCTGATCGACGAGGACAAGTGCATCGGCTGCAAATTGTGCAGTTGGGCCTGTCCTTATGGAGCACGCGAATTCGACACCGATGTCGGGGTGATGAAGAAATGCACGCTGTGTGTCGACCGCATCTACAATGACAATCTGGCCGAAGAAGACCGCGTGCCGGCCTGCGTCGCCGCTTGCCCGACCAGTGCCCGGCATTTCGGCGATCTCGGCGATCCCCTGTCGGCTGTTTCGCAACTGGTGGCGGAGCGTGGCGGCGTCGACCTGATGCCTGAGCTCGGCTATCGCCCGACCAACAAATATTTGCCGCCGCGCGCCCACACCGCGCGCGCCGCATCGGTGGCCGCGCCGGCATTGGAACCGGTGCGGGCCGAAGGCGGTTTCCTCGGCTGGGTCGACCGCATGCTTTCGAACTGACCCATGCATCCAGCCTTCTCCGTCGTCTTCTTCACCACTGCCACCGGCGCGGGCTACGGCCTGCTCGCGCTGCTGGGCACGCTCGGAGGCTTCCAGATCATCCCACCCGATTTCTGGCTGGGCTTCATCGGCATGGGGCTGGCGCTCGGCCTGATCGTAGCCGGCCTGTTGTCCTCGACCGGCCACCTCGGCAGACCCGAACGCGCCTGGCGGGCGTTCTCACAATGGCGCAGTTCATGGCTGTCGCGCGAAGGTGTTGCCTCGGTCATCACCTTCATTCCGGCGGGACTGTTCGGCATCGGTTGGATATTCTTCGGCAAGACCGATGGCTGGGTCGGCATCGCCGGATCTCTGGCCACCATCGGCGCAATCATCACCGTCTGCACCACCGGCATGATCTATGCGTCGCTGAAGCCGATCGCCCAATGGCATAGCCGCTTCACCCTGCCCGGCTATGTCATCTTCTCGGCAATGACCGGCAGCGTGCTGCTGAACGCGCTGCTGCAGGGCTTTGCCTTCGGTTCGAAGATGCTTCTGGCGGCTTGCCTGCTGCTTACCTTGACCGGCTGGGGCTGGAAAGTGGCGACCTGGCGCTACAACGACCGATTGGAGACCGCGACCACCGCCAACACCGCAACCGGGTTGGCCGGCGGTACAGTGCGGTCGCTGGAATGGCCGCATACCGAAGAGAATTACCTGCTCAAGGAAATGGGTTTCCGCATCGCGCGCAAGCACAGCGCGCGGCTGCGCCAGATCACGCAGCTTCTGGCCTTCGCGTTGCCCTTGGGGCTGCTCGCCATTGTGTTCGCCCTGCCCTGGCCGCCGGCAGCGTTGCTGTCGGTACTCGCTGCTGCAATCCAGTTCGCCGGCATGCTGGTCGAGCGCTGGCTGTTTTTTGCAGAGGCGAAGCACACGGTTACGCTCTATTACGGCAGGTAGGGCTGTTTAGCCCGGCCGCAGCATCGAGCCGGAAATGGCAAAGATGCGTTGGGCGCCCAGCATATAGGCCATCAGCGTATCCAGCCGGAACAGCCCGGCATAGGCGCGATCGAGCACGTTGAGCGAGCCTGTATAGGCACCGAAGGCCGGCATGATCATGCGGCCGCCGTCGCCGGCAAAGCAGCGGCGCCGCACCGAGCGGCCCTGCTGGACGATGCGGGCGCAGGGATGCAGATGGCCCGCTATTTCGCCTTCGACACGCTGCTTCGACGGCTCATGCCGGAACAGCAGCGAGCCTATAGCAAGTTCACGCACCGTCTCGCCAGGCAGGTCGGCTGGCGCTTCCGGGTCATGATTGCCGGCGACCCAGAACCATTGCCGGCCTGATATCAGCGCTTCCAGCCGCTCTCGGAAACTTGCATGCATGCGTTGGGCGCCGCCGCCATCGTGAAAGCTGTCGCCCAGGCTGATGACGATAGACGGCTGGTAGTCAGCGATGACGGCCTGCAATCGCAGCAAGGTCGCGCCGGTGTCATAGGGCGGAATCAGCGTGCCGCGGCGTGCCAGCGACGAGCCCTTTTCCAGATGCAGGTCGGACACGGCCAGAAGCCGCAGATCCGGAAAATAAAGCACGCCGCGCGGGTCGCAGACGGCGCGTTCGCCTGATATGCCGACAAGATCGGCCTCGGCGATCAGCGATGTGCGCGCCAGCGAAAAATTCATTCCTCGACCATCTCCGGCCCCATGGCCTCCGCGACCAGCGTCGCCGCATCCATCAGCAATGTCTCATCGGCTTCGCCGTTCACCGGCATCTTGCCGATCTCGAGCATGATCGGCACGGCGAGCGGCGATATCTGTTCGAGAGCCTTATGCACGATTCGACCCTGGATGCGCGAGAGCATGTCGGCAAGTCTGCTGACATCGAGCAGGCCGGCCGCCGCATCGGCACGCGTCGCCTGCAGCAGGATGTGGTCCGGTTCATGGCTGCGCAGCACGTCATAGATCAGGTCGGTCGAGACCGTGACCTGGCGGCCGCTCTTCTCCTGGCCAGGGTGGCGTTTCTCGATCAATCCGGAAATCAGCGCGCAGTTGCGGAAGGTGCGCTTGAGAAGCCAGCTGTCGGCCAGCCAGGCTTCGAGGTCGTCGCCCAGCATGTCCTGGTCGAAAAGTGCGCTCAGCGAAGGCTTCCTGGCTTTGAACATCGCGCCCATGTCGCCCAGTGACCATATCGCTAAGGCATAGTCGGTGGCGACGAAGCCGAGCGGCCTGGCTCCTGCCCTGTCGAGGCGGCGGGTGAGCAGCATGCCGAGCGTCTGGTGCGCCAGCCTGCCCTCGAACGGGTAAGCCACCAGATAGTGGCGATTGCCGCGTGGAAAGGTCTCGATCAGCAGGTCGTCGCGCTTGGGCAGCACCGATTTGTCGGCCTGGAAGCGCAGCCAGTCGGCGACCTGCTCGGGCAGCTTTTTCCATCGCTGCGGGTCATCGAGCATGATGCGGACCTGTTCGGCGAGATAGGTCGAAAGCGGAAACTTGCCGCCTCCATAATAGGGCACCTTGGCATCGCTGCCCGGCGCGTTCGACACGAAGCATTCATTCTCTCGGATGCCTTCGAAGCGCAGCACCTTGCCAGCGAACATGAACGTGTCGCCATGCGTCAACGTTTCGAGGAAGGCCTCCTCGATCTTGCCGAGGACCCGACCGCCACGCGAAGCCGCGCCTTTGCTGCCGGCCTGCACATATCGAACATTCAGCGCCGGCACCTCGATGATGGTGCCGACATTCAGCCTGTATTGCTGGGCAACGCGGGGATTGGACACCCGCCACAACCCGTCCTTGTTCAAACGGATGCGGGCATAGCGCTCGTAGTTCTTGAGCGCATAGCCGCCGGTGGCAACGAAGTCGATGACGCGGTCGAATGTCGGCCGGTCGAGGCTGACATAGGGTGCTGCCGTTCGCACCTCCTCGTACAGGTCATCGGCACGGAACGGCGCGCCGCAGGCGCAGCCGAGCACATGCTGGGCCAGCACATCGAGCCCGCCATTGATCAACGGAGGCGTGTCCTGCGCGCCTAGATAGTTCGCGTCGAGGGCGGCCCGGCATTCCAGCACCTCAAAGCGGTTGGCGGGGATGAGGATCGCCTTGGACGGCTCGTCCATGCGGTGGTTGGCACGGCCGATGCGCTGTGCCAGTCGGCTCGCCCCCTTTGGCGCGCCGACATGCACCACCAGATCGACATCGCCCCAGTCGATGCCGAGATCGAGAGTCGAGGTGGCGACGATGGCGCGCAGCGCGTTTTCGCCCATCGCCTTCTCGACCCGCCGGCGCTGGGCGACGTCGAGCGAACCGTGATGCAGCGCGATCGGCAACGTGTCCTCGTTGACCCGCCACAATTCCTGGAAAAGCAGCTCCGCCTGGCTGCGGGTGTTGACGAACAGCAGTGTCGTCTTGTGGCGTTTGATCTCGCGATAGATTTCCGGCGTGGCGTAGCGCGCCGAATGTCCCGCCCATGGCACGCGCTCTTCGGAATCGAGGATGGAGATTTCGGGCTTCGCACCGCCTGTGACGACGATCAATTCGGCCATGTCTGGGCTTGGGGGACCTTTGGGTGGGTTCTGGCTGACCAGCCAGCGCCGCAACTCGTCCGGTTCGGCCACCGTGGCCGACAGGCCGATCGTCTGCAGGCCAGGGACATAGCCGCGCAGCCGTGCCAGGCCGAGCGCCAGCAGATGCCCGCGTTTCGATGTCACCAGCGAATGCAGTTCGTCGAGCACGACGTAGCGCAGATCTTCGAAGAAGCGTCTGGCATCGCCGGCCGAAATCAGCAGCGCCAGTTGCTCAGGCGTGGTCAGCAGGATATCGGGCGGCACCAGCTTCTGGCGCTGGCGCTTGTGCGCCGGCGTGTCGCCGGTGCGCGTCTCGATGGTGACGGGCAGCCCGATCTCTTCCACCGGCTTGCCGAGATTGCGCTCGATATCGACGGCAAGCGCCTTCAGCGGCGAGATGTAGAGCGTGTGGATACCGCGACGCGCCTGGCCCGGCTTTCTCTTTGGCCGGTTGGCCAGTTCGGTCAGCGAAGGCAGGAAGCCGGCCAGCGTCTTGCCGGCACCGGTCGGCGCGATCAGCAGTACCGACTGACCGGCCTGGGCCTTCGCCAGAAGTTCGATCTGATGGGCGCGCGGCGACCAGCCTTTCTCGCCAAACCATCTGAGGAATGGTTCGGGCAGGGCCACGGCGGCATTCTGTTCGGCAAGGCGCGGCTCAACTGTCACCCGCCAGAGGTAGCGCGACGGCGCGCGAACGCCAAGGAAAATCGGAACAAAAGGTGATCGAGGTGAGCTTTCCTCGCCCCGGTACGGGGAGAGGATGCCGGCAGGCAGGTGGGGGGCGGCGCGAACCTCTCAATGCTGGCGCTGTCCCTCATCCGCCCTCGGGCACCTTCTCCCCGTGAACGGGGCGAAGGAAGAAAGGCTACGGCCTCCTGAACCCTGTCGGGCCACCATAGAGATAACCGATGCGGTCAACCGCATCCTTCAGGCCTTCGCGCGACACCAGCATGGTGTGGCCGTTGGCGTGGATCATCGTGTCGGCATCGGTCATCACGGCGACATGGCCCTTCCAGAACACCAGATCGCCGCGTCGCAAGCCGGAGAAATCAGGTCCCGGTTCCAGCGGCTCGCCAAGGGCCGCAGCCTGCATGTCGGAATCGCGCAGCACGTCTCTGCCGGCCATGCGCATCGCCAGTTGCACCAGCCCCGAACAGTCGATGCCGAAACCGGAAGTGCCACCCCAGAGATAGGGTGTTCCTAGAAACGCCTCGGCAACCGCGACATAGTCGGAGGCAGCTTCACTGAGCGGCCGCAGGTGACCTGCGATCAGCGCCTCGCCGGACGGCAGGACCGCATAGTGCGTACCGCGCGTCTCGGCCGCCTCAGTCACTGTCACCGTCGATCCCATCGACAATTGTCCGGCGATCGGAAAGCGCAGATCCGGCCCGGGGTAGAGGAAGGTGCGCGGCACGCAGACGATGTGCGTCGGCGTATGGTCCCGTTTGCCCAGCATCGTGTCGGCGACGTAGCCGACATAGCCGTCGCGTTCGGCCTGGACCCAGGCCCAGCCTTCAGCGACATCGAAGACCAGGACATCGTCGCCGAACAGGGCTTGCGTGTTGACGCCGGCATCCGGCCGCGGCGCCTTGCGCATATCGGCCACTGACGCGATGACCCGCGCCGGCCGGCCGGCGACGAAGCGGTCAGCGGCGACCTCGCCCTTCAGCCTTGCATCGGCAAGGTCGGAGCGAAAAGCGTGAAGGCGGGCATCCCTGGCAGTCAAATCGAGCACTCTGTTGAAAAGGTCGCTCACATCGGCAGTTCGAGCGCCTTGGCGATGATACCATCGCCGAAGCGCTCGACAAAGAGCGCGCCCTCGACCGTGCGCCTGATCAGAACATTGCGCTTGTCGAGCTCGTCGCGATGGCGCGAGACGAGTTTCAAAGCGCCCATCGTGTCAAGGGCGCGGGTGATCACCGGCTTGGTCACATTGAGCCGGGCGGCGAGCCCGCGCACGGTGTGCGGCGGCGGATCGAGATAGATGGTGAACAGGATCGCCGTCTGGCGCATGGTCAGATCGGGCGCGTCGTCGCGCACCTGCGACAGCATCACCTGCTGCCACAGTCGCAAGGCCTGGCTGGGGCGCATCGCAATCGACATCGCGCCAGCATGACGGCAAATTGTTTCGGTTCCGTTTCAGTCAAAGCGATTGCCGTCTTTCGCCTGCGACTGTCAGCCATAGCGTTTCGCGATGATCCGCTCCAGCGCGCGGATGCCCTGTGCCTCGCCGCCGGCGGGGCCATGCGGACGATCAGCCGGATTCCAGGCGAAGATGTCGAAATGCGCCCAGCCCGCGGTTTTTTCGACAAAGCGCTTCAGGAACAACGCCGCTGTGATCGAGCCGGCGAAACCGTCCGTGGTGACATTGTTGATGTCGGCGATCTTCGACGACAGTTTTGCATCGTAGGGCCGCCACAGTGGCATGCGCCACAGCGGATCCTCCGTCGCGACGGAAGCCTCCGCCAGATCGGATGCCAGCGTTTCGTCGCCGGTGTAGAACGGTGGCAGATCGGGGCCGAGCGCGACACGGGCAGCCCCGGTCAGCGTCGCCATGTCGACCAGAAGCTGCGGCTCCTCCTCGTCGGCCAGCGCCAGCGCGTCGGCCAGCACCAGCCGTCCCTCGGCATCCGTGTTGCCGATCTCGACAGTGATGCCCTTGCGGCTCACCAGCACGTCGCCAGGCCGGAAGGCGTTGCCGGCAATCGAATTCTCGACCGCGGGAATGAGCACGCGCAGCCGCACATTCAGCCCGGCAGCCATGATCATCGAGGCGAGGCCAAGCACATTGGCGGCACCGCCCATGTCCTTCTTCATCAGCAGCATGCCGGACGATGGCTTGATGTCGAGACCGCCCGTGTCGAAGCAGACGCCCTTGCCGACCAGCGTCACCTTCGGTGCGTCTTGCTGCCCCCATCGTATGTCGATCAAGCGCGGTGCGCTGGTCGACGCACGGCCGACCGCATGGATCATCGGGAAGTTCCGGTCGAGGAGATCGTCACCCTTGATCACCGAGACTTCGGCCTTGTGCCTGGCGGCCAGGGTCCGCACCGCCTGCTCCAAATCTTCCGGACCCATATCGCTGGTCGGCGTGTTGACCAGATCGCGTGTCAGGAAGACGCCATCGACAATGCGGCGAACGCGCCCGGCATCGACGTCGGCCGGCAGGCCGAAGCGCAGCGCCCTGCCTGGCTTCTTGCCGTAGCGAGTAAAGACATAACCGCCGAGCAGCAGCGCGATCGCCGCGAGTTCGGCCTCGGCCGGCGCCAAGGCGAAATGCCAGTCGCCTTCCGGCAAGGCTTTCGACAATGCGCCGAGGGCAAGCGCGCCTTCGCCATCGCCGATACCGAACAAGGCGCCGCCGAGCGCCCCGTTTTCGCCGGGCACGACCAGTGTCCTGCCTGCCTCGCCGGAAAAGCCGTTGGCCCTGGCCCAGGCGATGGCGGCCGGCGCAAGACCGGCCGCGTCCAGACCGTCCCTAGCGACCAGATGGACCGGCAACGCGCCCAGCAATGTCTTCCCGACGAGTTCGACAGGCATGCGATGTTCTCCGTGTGAGTCGCCGTTCTTAACCGTCCGTTAGGGTTAACAGAATATTTCTGCGAGAGGGAAGACGGCCACGCAATGGCCGCGCATGAATGGAGGCTTAGGGTGCCATGCCGACCAACCGCAGGATCAATGCCAGGGGAAAACGGCTCATCACCATGGCTCTTGTGCTGGCGCTGACGGCGGGCGTCGCCGGTTGCGGCACCGACAAGCTCTCCACCGGCTCTATCGCACGCACCAGCGGCAAACCGCTTGAAAGCATGTCGGCCGGCGAACTGCACAATGCCACCGGTGCACTTGGCCAATCCTACGCGAAGAACCCCAACGACAAGCGGATAGCGACGAACTATGCGGCGGCGTTGCAGATGGATGGCGACGCCGACCAGTCGCTGGCCGTGATGCGCAAACTCGCCATCGCTTTGCCCAAGGATCGTGACGTGCTTGCCTCCTATGGCAAGGCGCTGGCCGCCAATGGCCAGTTCGAGGCGGCGCTCGACGCCGTGCGTCGCGCTCAGACACCGGAATATCCCGACTGGAGGCTGGTGTCGGCGGAAGCGGCCATTCTCGACCAGACCGGCCAGAAGGACGATGCGCGCCAGCTTTACCGCAAGGCGCTCGACCTCAAGCCGAACGAGCCTTCCGTGCTCTCCAATCTTGGCATGTCATATGTGCTGGAAGGTGATCTGCGCACCGCCGAAACCTATATGCGCTCGGCCGCGCAACAGCCGAATGCGGACAGCCGGGTCGGCCAGAACCTGGCGCTGGTCGTCGGCCTGCAAGGCCGGTTCGACGAGGCCGAGAAGATCGCCTCGCAGGAACTGTCGCCCGAACAGGCGCAGGCAAATGTCGCCTATCTCAGGCAGATGCTGGCCCAACAGAACGCCTGGAGCCAGCTCAAGGACCAGGATAAGCCGAAATCCGCAACCAACTGAGACCACAATTCCGATGCCCCAACGAAGAGGCCGCGCTGCATGCAGCGCGGCCTCTTCGTTTGAAGTGTACTGCAGGAATTTGCCTTGCCGCTACTGGGCGTTTGTTGCCGGCGCCGCATGATCGCCGAAGATACCGCGTTGGCTGACCTGAATGCCGGCGGGACCCAGGATGATGGCGAAAAGCACCGGCAGGAAAAACAGGATCATCGGCACGGTGAGTTTTGGCGGCAGGGCGGCCGCCTTCTTCTCGGCCGCATTCATGCGCATGTCGCGGCTTTCGGCGGCAAGCACGCGCAGTGCATGCGCCACCGGCGTGCCGTAACGCTCGGCCTGGACGAGCGCCTGCGACACCGACTTGACCGAATCCAGGCCGGTGCGGCTTGCCAGGTTCTCGTAGGCCTGCTTGCGCTCCGGCAGATAGGAAAGCTCGGCATTGGTGAGGATGAACTCTTCCGCCAGCGCCACCGATTGCGCGCCGATCTCGTCGGCGACCTTGCGCAATGCTGCTTCCACCGACATGCCCGATTCGACGCAGATCAGCATCAGATCGAGCCCATCCGGCCATGCCATCTGGATCGACTGCTTGCGCTTGGTGGCGCGGTTGTTGACGTAGATGACCGGCGCGTAGAAGCCGCCGTAAGCAACGAGGATGCAGACGAACAGCCTGATGACCAATGGCTTGTCGGGCAGTCCTCCGAGCACGAAGATGTAGATTGCGGCCAGCGCGAAACCGACAAAAGGAAGCACGAGACGAAAGAAAAGAAACCGCGTCAGCGGATTCTGTCCACGAAAACCGGCCACCTTGAGTTTCTGCAAGGTGCCTTCATCGGCGAGCGCGCGTCTCAGATCCAGCCGGTCGACGATGTTGCGCATGCCGATCGACTGTTCCTCACGCAAGCCCTTGCGACGGCGGTCGGCCTCGACCGCAAGCCGGGCGCGCTGTTGCGCACGCAGTTCGTCGCGCTCCAGCGCAACGGATTTCATGCGTGACTTGAGCTGGTTTCCGCCAAACGCCGGCAGCAAGGTGAAGACGGTCGCAAACACCGCTATCGCGACCAGCATCGCGATCAGGAAGCTCGGATCCGTCAGGGTCTTGATGACTTGCTCGGTCATGCCAGCATCCTAGACTTCGAAGTTCATCATCTTGCGCATCACCAGGATGCCGATCGACATCCAGACCGCAGAGCAACCAAGGATCAGGTTTCCGACGCTGGTGTTGAACAGCGGCATCAGGTAGGCCGGGCTCGACAGGTAGACGAGAAAGGCGACGATGAAGGGCAGCGCACCGATGATCGCGGCGGATGCCTTCGCTTCCATCGACAGCGCCGCGACCTTGGCTTTCATCTTCTTGCGATCGCGAAGCACGCGCGAAAGATTGCCCAGCGCCTCGGAGAGATTGCCGCCGGCTTGCGATTGAATCTGGATAACGATGCCGAAGAAGCTTGCCTCGGTGCAAGGCATGGTTTCGGGCATGCGCAAGGTCGCGTCGGGGATAGAGAGGCCCATCTGCTGTGAATCGACGATGCGGCGAAACTCGGTCTTTACGGGTTCGGGCGATTCGTTGGCGATCAGGCGCACGGCATCGTTCAGCGGCAGGCCGGATTTGACCGCGCGCACGATGATGTCGAGCGCGTTTGGAAATTCGTTGAGGAATGCCTTGACCCGGCGGGCGCGGCGAAACGTGACGAACCAGCGCGGCAGGCCCAGCCCCCCGGCCAGCAGCACGCCCGGCAAGGCGATCAGCGGGGCTCCGGCCACGAAAGCGGCCATTGTCAAAACGATGCCGCATATTGCGGAATATATATAGAAACGCTCGATGGTGGTCTTGAGGCCGGCCTGACGAAGCTGGGCTTTCAGCGGCGGCTTCTTGACGCGGCTGTCCTTGGTTTTCTGCTTGGCGTCGAGTTCGTTGAGAGAATCCTGAACCGATTTGCGCCGCTTGGCGGCTTCCGCCACGCGGTCGCGCGAGGCCTTGACGACGGAGCGATCCGTCTCGGCGGTCCTGATTGTTTCGAGCCGCTTGCCGACCTGTTTCTCGTTGCTGATCCGGGTGAACAGAAATGCATAAGCGACGGCGCCGGCGCTGAAGCCGGCGAGCACGACAAACGCCAGTACTGTGCCGTCAATTCCAAACATTGGCCCGAACCCTTACACCCCAGCAGACGTCAGTCAGCGCGTTTCTCCATCGCCTCGAGCGCAATGGCGAGACGCTGCTCCTCGCCGTAATAGCGTGCACGCTCCCAGAAATGCGGACGGCCGATGCCGGTCGATACGTGCTCACCCAACAGCCGGCCGTTGGCGTCCTCACCCTTGATGTTGTAGAGGACGATATCCTGCGTGATGATAACGTCGCCTTCCATCCCGATCACCTCGGTGATGTGGGTGATGCGGCGCGATCCGTCGCGCAGGCGCGCTGCCTGGATGATCACGTCGATGGAGCCGACGACGATTTCGCGCACTGTCTTCTGCGGCAGCGAATAACCGCCCATGGCAATCATGGATTCTATGCGGTTCAGGCATTCGCGCGGGCTGTTCGAGTGGATCGTGCCCATCGAGCCGTCATGGCCTGTGTTCATCGCCTGCAGAAGATCGAACACTTCGGGTCCGCGCACTTCGCCGACGATGATGCGCTCGGGCCGCATGCGCAGGCAGTTCTTGACCAGGTCGCGCATCGTCACCTCACCCTCGCCCTCCAGATTGGGCGGGCGGGTTTCGAGGCGCACCACATGCGGCTGCTGCAATTGCAGCTCGGCCGAGTCTTCGCAGGTGATGACGCGCTCCTCGCGGTCGATATAGTTGGTCAGGCAATTGAGCAGCGTGGTCTTGCCCGAACCGGTACCGCCCGAGATCACGATGTTGCAGCGAACACGGCTGATGATCTTGAGAACTTCGGCGCCCTGCGGCGAGATGGCGCCGAACTTGACCAGTTGGTCGAGCGTCAGCTTGTCCTTCTTGAATTTGCGGATGGTGAGCGTGGCGCCGTCGATGGAGAGCGGCGGCGCGATGACGTTGACGCGCGAGCCATCGGGGAGGCGCGCGTCGCAGATCGGGCTGGATTCGTCGACGCGGCGGCCAACCTGGCTGACGATGCGTTGGCAGATGTTGAGGAGCTGCTGGTTGTCACGAAAGCGGATGCCGGTCTGTTCGACCTTGCCGTTGACCTCGATGTAGACGTTCCTGGAGCCGTTGACCATGATGTCGGCGATGTCGTCGCGGGCGAGCAGCGGCTCGAGCGGCCCATAGCCGAGCACGTCGTTGCAGATGTCCTCGAGCAGCTCTTCCTGCTCGGCGATCGTCATTGCAAAGTTCTTGATCGCGATGATGTCGTTGACGATATCGCGGATTTCCTCGCGCGCACTTTCAGGATCAAGCTTGGAAAGCTGCGACAGATCTATGGTGTCGATGAGTGCGGAGAAGACCTGGCTCTTGGTATCGTAATAGGTTTCGCTTTTTTCGCGCTGTGCCCGCTTCGGCTCAGGCGCCAATGGCGGTGCCTCGACCGCACGGCGCGCCGGCGGCGCGACAGGCGCGCTTGGCGCCGCGGACCGTGTCAGAACCGCCGTGTCCACGGAACCTGCAGCCGGCGGCGCAACAGGCGCCGGTGCTGGCTGGCGAAATTCCGGCGTGAACCGGTTGCCGTCGTCGCTGCCTCTTTTACCAAACATGATCGACTACCGATTCCACTGCTGAAGCGTCACTTCTTGTTGCGCGAGAGCTTGCCGAGCAGGCTGCCGAGCCCGGCCTTCTTCCTGATCTTGATTTCGCTGCGCCCGGTCAGCACATGCGCCATTTCGTTGATCATTGCGACGACCGGGTTCTTGGCATCCATTTCGCCAAGCATACGTCCGTTGTTGGCGGCATTGCCGAACAGCAAGGGATCAAAAGCAATGACCGACATTGGCGACAGACCGAGCGGCTCGGCGAAATCGGCCGGCGAAATCTCCGGGCGTTTCGGGACGCCGGCCTGGTTGATGATAAGCTTGGGCGGCGGATCATTGGGACGAAGCCGCTTGAGCATATCGATGAGGTTCTTGGTGTTGCGCAGATTGGCAAGTTCCGGTGTCGCGGTGATGACGATCTCGTCGGCCTTGACCAAGGTGTTCTTGGTCCAGCCCGTCCAGGCATGGGGGACGTCGAGCACCAGAAGCGGCACGCTGCGCTGGGCGGTGTCGATGAGCTGAACGAAGGCCTCTGGATCGAAATCATAGACCCGTTCGAGGGTCGAAGGCGCCGCCAGCAGCGACAGATGCTCGGCGCACTGGGTCAGCAGCCGGTCGAGATAGACTTCATCGATGCGTTCCGGTGAAAACACCGCCTCGGCGATGCCTTGCGCCGGATCCTGGTCGAAATTGATGTTGGCGGTGCCGAAAGCCAGATCGAGATCAGCGACGACCACTTCGGATTTGAACAGGGAGGACATCGCCCAAGCCACATTGTGGGCGATCGTCGAGGAGCCGACACCGCCCTTGGCGCCGACGAAGGCGATCGAGCGGCCGAGCGGCTCGGCTTCCGGATCGATGAAAATCGACGACACCACGCTGACGATGTCGGCCATCGAGACCGGAGCGATCACATATTCGGAAATGCCGTTGCGGATGAGTTCCCGGTAGAGGCCGACATCATTGTAGTGGCCGATCACCACCACCTTCGACGTCGGATCGCAATATTCCGAAAGCTGGGCGAGTTGTTCCAGCAATTGCTTGGGCTCGCTGCGCGATTCCAGCAGGATCAGATTGGGCGTCGGCGCCGATTGGTAGAATTCGATGGCAGTGGGAACACCGCCCATGTGGACCTTGAGATGCGCCTTCGTCATGCGACGGTCCTCGCCGGCGCGCTCGACCGGGTTGGCAACACCCTCGGTCTCGCAGAATGCCTGGATCGAGATGCGCGGGATCGGCCGCAACGCCTGCATCGCGGCGATGTCCTGCTGCGAGGTATCGCTGCCGTCCACAGGAGTGTCATAGGCCAGATTGTTCATGTCCATGTGCTCCGGAACTGCGCTTTAGTAGCTAACTTCGCCTTCTGCTTGCCAATCAAAGAACGGTTGATTTCGGTACCCGTCGATGACTTTTCCACGCTGCTCGGCGTCGATAGGCGCCTGCTTGCGTGGTCCAAGCAGATCGGCCGGATTGGCCATCTGGGCAGCAAGATTGTTCTGATAGGAGCAGCCGAAATCGGCATAGTGCTTGTTTTCCGATGTCTCCACGAGATCTTCGGGCCAGCGCCCGCATTTATCGGTCTGGGCTTTCACCGAGATATAGGCAACGCGAATGGGGGCCGAGGCTTCGGCGGAAGCGGACTGATAGGAGGTCATGACGATCCGGTTGCGCTTGATGCCGCTGGCAACCGCCAGCCGGGCGAAATCACGCCCGGCAGCGGCCGCCGCGACCTCGTTGGCCGAGCCTGCCGGGATTGCAATCGTCAGCGTCGGGGCGGCGCTCCTGTCGTAGCCGTCGAGGAAGCCCGAAAGCGTGTCACGCTGGGAGCCCGTCATGCCACGGTCACCGGCGCCCACCGGCAGATCTATCTTCTGGTTCTTCTCGGCGATCACGATCGGATGGTTGGTGCGATAATCGTCCGGGATGGAGCCGACCGTGATGCTGTCGCGCTGGGCGCAGCCGGCCAGCAGTGCCGCCATCGCAATCGCCAGAACCGGAACGGACCGCCGGCAGACCCGCGAGCGGCCAAAGCGCATCGTTGCGGCGATGGTGCTTGCCTTCAATGCTGACTGAGACATGTCCGCTTCTCCGCTCACTTGTAGATGAAGCCGACGACGCCGTGGTAGCGGCCGTTGGGCTTGTCGGTCTGCATGGTGCCGTAGACACGATTGACGCGGCCAAGGAACATGGCGGCGCCATCGCTGGCGGCGTTGAAATTGTCGTCCGGCTTGGCAAGGTCGTTGCGTGCCACCGGCTTCACCAGATAGGGGGTGATGATGACGACGAGCTCGGTCTCGTTGCGGACGAAATCCCTGCTGCGGAAGAGCGCGCCAAGCACTGGAATCTTTGTCAGTCCGGGCAGTCCGTTGACGGCTTGCCTGACATCGTCGCGAACCAGGCCGGCGATCATCATGGAGCCGCCCGAGGGCAGTTCAACGGTCGTATCGGCAAGACGCTTACGCAGCGAAAGGGCGTTCATGCCGGAACTCGTCACGCCTTCGGACAACGACACGGATCCCTCGGTTGTCGGCTCGGAAACCGAGGTTCGGACTTTCAGGCTTATGCGGCCGGGAGACAGCACCACCGGCTGGAATTCCAGGCCGATGCCGTACTCGATCTTTTCGACACTGTAGGTCTTCAACCCAGTCCGGTTGTCGTCGGATACCTTCTGGTCGACATTTGTGACCATGTTGTATTCACCACCGACCTTGAAGGTCGCCTTCTCGCCGGATACGGCGGTCAAGGTCGGCTCCGCCAAAGTCTTCATGACTCCGGACTGCTCCATGGCGTTGACATAGGCCTGCAGCCCCGACGCGCCGACCTGGAGGCCCGAGTTCGATAGCTGCTTGCCGAGACCCATGAAATTGTCGCTGACCGCGCCGTAGCTAATGCCGTTGCTGCCCCCGCTGCCGACCATGTTGACGCCGAGCTGCTTCATCACCGAGCGGCTGACTTCGGCGACCGTGACCTTCAGCGTGACCTGGTCGTCGCCAATGATCTGCAAAAGGTTGACGATCTTGCTGGTGCGGCGCTCCTGGTCCGGATTGTTGATGTCGACACCGCTCTGGGCCGAACCGCCGGCAGCGGTCTGCGAATATTGTCCGGTCGTCGCTTCACCACCGGAAACGAAGATCGTCGCCAGGTCGACCGCGCGTTTTGCGTCCAGCGGCGTGTCGACCGTTCCGGTCAGGACGACGTTGTCGTTCAGCAGTTCCACCTTGATGGCCGACGTCGGCAGGAAGCGCCTGATATAATCCTCAAGGCCGGCAACGTCGCGCTCGACGGCCAGGTCCAGACTGACGATCTGCTCGCCATTGGGGCCGAAGACAAAGATGTTCGTCTCGCCGACCGCCTTGCCGAACAGATAGATGCGCCTTGCGGTGCGGGTCACCGCATCGGCAACCGCCGGGTTGGCGACGAGAATGTCATAGGCATCGCTCGGCAGGTCGATGACCACCGACTTGTTGAGGCCGAGCTTGACGCGCTGGGTGGCCGTCGATGCCGTGACCTGCGCGTTCTTTGCCTCGACGACGCTGCCTTGCACATTCGTTCCGACGAGCAGCAGGCCGAATGCCGCGGCTACGATTGCCGGCAGTTTGCCACCTAGCTTCATTTCCTTGCTCCCACTTCGGAAACTTCGCCCGACTTGATCAGCCTCACCGTTCCCCTGCGGCCATTGCCGGAAACGAGATAGTCGGCCTCACCCACATTCTTTTCCTGCGTGTCCGCGACCGCCCGCAGCGCCAGGGTCAGGCGATCCGCCATCTGCTGGGCGACGGTGATAATCTCCGCCTGCTTGGGCGTCAGTTCCAGCGTGGCGGTCTGGCCCACCCTGGTCTTCTTGCCTTCCTCGTCCTCCTGAATGGTCTGGTCGATGGCCAGGACGCGAATGTTCTTGAGGATGGTCTCGGTGTTGAAGCCGGCGGCACCGCTGGCGGCATCGGCCCTGCGGGTCATGATGACGTCGACGAAATCGTTGGGAAGAATGAAGCCGCCGGCCGACGTGTCGGCCGAGATGGCCGTGGCGACCGCCCGCATGCCGGAAGGCAGGATCGACGACATGAAGCTCTGCCCCTCGCCGATCAGCTTGGAACGCCGCAGCGGCTCTCCGGCATACATCGCCACACGGGCAATGGAACCCTTCAGCTTGTCCAGCGCCTCGGGCTCGGCGGTGCGGGTGATGAAATTCGCGTTGACGCCATCGGCGGGCCAGGATTGCCAGGCGATGTTGTTTTGGATCGGGCTGCCCATCGGAACGTCGCCTGAAAGCACAAGCACATCCTGGAGTGCCACTGCCGGGGCCTGGGGAGCGGAATCGACGACGACCTGGGGCGGCGGTGCCACCATGTTCTTCGCGACATAGCCAGCGCCACCCGCCGCGGCCACCGCCACGCTCAGAATTATCAATCGCGATGCTGGCATCTGTCCGAACCCTTGCCCTGGCAAACCACGTAGCCAAGCCGAACTTTGCAGCGGCAATCGTCAAAACAAGGTTAATGTAATGCTTACGATCGTGATTAATTTAAGGTTTACATAAATTAGCCGGACTATAGCCGGACTGGCCAAAACAGCCGGGCCGACCCTGTTGAGAACGGAGGGTTCTGCAATGCCGACAGACAATAAAATAAGGTCGTACTCAAGCCGCCAGCCTGGCAAGCGCCCATAGCATCAAAGGCGAATCCGGATAGGTCAGCAACCCGCCAAGGCCGAGCGCGACGCCATAGGGAACACCTTTGGCCTCGTCGGCGAAATGGCGCAGAAACGGATTTTGGCCGGTAACGGCCGCAAGCAGCGACTTCCGATAGAGGAGGATCGCGAGCGTCAGCAGGCCGCCGATGATTGTCGACGCGACAAGATATTCGACGAGATTGATATTGAGGCCCATCCACATCGCGGTGGCGGCCAGAAGCTTGGCGTCGCCGCCGCCCATGCCGCCCATTGCAAACAGGCCGAACGTCACGGCCAAGACCAGGGCGCCGGCGGCGAAATGTCCGCCGTAGGCTGCCCAGTCCATGCCTGTCAGGGGCGCGACCAGCGCGAAAACGACGACGAGCAGCACCGGCACGCGGTTGGCGATCGTCATCGACAGCATGTCGGAGATCGCGGCAAACAGCATGCAGAACGGAAAGACGACGAAGATCAGGGCTTCAAGCATCGGCGCCACGCCTATTGTCCGATTTTATTGGGCTCAATCTAAGATATGTTCGATTAACGATTGATGAGGCCAGGAACGAAAAGACGACCTATATTGGCAGCGGCATAAAAAGGGCCGCCACGCGGCGGCCCTTTTCCAGAAAATGCGATGCAAGTGCTCGGCGATAAGCCGATCAGCTGCCGGTCGGCGCGTTGTTCAGGGTGCTGCCAATGTTGGTGAACTTGGCATTCAGCGCATTGCCGAGCGTGCCGGCGCCAGTGATGATGGCGAGCGCGATGAGAGCGGCGATCAGACCATATTCGATAGCGGTCGCGCCGGATTCGTCCTTCACAAAACGTGCGATGAGATTAGACATTCGAGAGCTCCTACTCCACGTGTTACAGCACTTCCGTCAACTTCTGTGATGGTTGATCGGATGCTGCCAATCTAGGGAGAAGCTCTTTCGATCGGCTTAAGAAACAGCCTTACCGATTCCTTTCCCGGTTCGAACATATTGCGTGGTTAACTTCGGGCTAAAGTACCGCCGCGCCTTCCAGTCCCGGGTTTGGCAGGCTTGCGCCCCGACTGGACCGCGCCTCGCGGGGCGCCCTTGTCGGCCATTGCAGGATTGGCAACATCGCAGGCTTAACCGTTGGTTCACCAATCTCGTTCATGTTCCGTTGATCAGTCCGCCTGCGTGGAGCGCCTCAATGGCCCAGCCGAGATCGTCAATCCTGATTGCCGCGCTTCTTGCCGTCTTGAGCTTCGTCGCGCCCGCCATGGCCGGCGCCGGCATCGAGGTCACGATGAACCAGGCCAAGATCGTCAAACTGTCGCGTCCCGCAGACACCATCGTGGTCGGCAACCCGGCAATCGCCGACGCTTCCGTGCAGGACGCTTCGACGATCGTGCTCACCGGCAAAGGTTTCGGCGTCACCAATCTGGTCGTGCTCGATACCGACGGCAGTCCCATCGTCGATGAGCAGGTTACCGTCGTGCGGCAGGCTGCTTCGTCGGTGCGCATCTATCGGCGTGCCGAAATCCAGACGATGTCCTGCACGCCGTATTGCGAAAGCTCCTACAAGAGCGAAGCGGAGAAGTCTTCCGAGGCGGAGATGAGCGTCAGCCGATAGGTGGCGTGACCGGCTGCCGGTGCGGTTATTGGCCGGTTAAGAGGTCTGCGCCGACTTTAACGATCATCCAAACCGGACCTCAATCGGTTTGCGTTAATGGTCCTTCCGAGACCGCATAGAGATCGGCAGGATCGGACATGAGCAAGGGATACGGCCGCGCAGGCGACCACAAAGTGAGATGCCCAAGGTTTTTCGCCCGCTTTCTTCGTGACCGGCGCGGCGCCACGGCAATCGAATTCGCGATCCTTTCAGTCCCCTTCGCGCTGCTTGTCTTCGCCATTCTGGAAAGCTGCATCTCGTTTGCCGCGCAGGAAGTGATGGCCAACATCACCGACGATGTCGCGCGCAAGCTTCGCACCGGCCAGTTGAGGGCGGTTGACGTCGCCGGAACCAACTTGCGGGACATGATCTGCACAAAACTGCAGATCATCGTTTCCCAGGATTGTCCCAATCAACTGCTGGTGGATCTTCGCCAATATACATCGTTCGCCGATGCGGCCACGGCCGGCTTCAAGATCCAGAACGGCGATGTCGTATTGACGAAAGGCACCGCAACCCAGTCGTTTTCAGTGACAGCGGGTGCGGCGGAGTCGAGGAACATGCTGCGGGTCTTTTACAAATGGCCGATCATGACCGACCTGCTGGCCAAATCGATGGGCGGCAACAAGACGCTGCACTTCGCATCGGTGACCTGGCAGAACGAACCGTTCGACAACTGAGCGGAATGCACGAGCAGTATAAGAAAAGGGCAATGGGCATGATGCGTGCGGGGGCACATCTTATGATTACGGGAGTTTGGCGGAAAACAAGTCTGTTCTGGTCCGATCGTCGTGGCATCGCGGCGGTCGAATTCGCGTTGATCATGCCAATTCTGCTGATCATGTATTTCCTCACAATGGAAGCGTCGCAAGCCATCGAGACCAGCAAGAAGGTCAGCCGTATCGGCAGCATGGTGGCCGATCTCGTCACCCAGCAGACAAGCGTCCTCAAGGCAGATGTCGACGCCATCATGCAGATCGGCAGCGTCACCCTTCAGCCCTACAACCGCTCAAATCCGACCATCACCGTCACGGCAATCCAGGTCTCGGCCGATGCGACGAGGGCACTGGTGGTGTGGTCACGCAAATTGGTAGCCGGCGTCGCCAGCCCTGGCGCCGCCGCCACCACCGAGACAACGATCCCGGCGTCGCTCAGAGTCGCCAACACTTTTCTCATCCGCGTCGAAAGCAACCTCGGCTATACGCCGGTCATCGCGTGGAGCGCGAGCAGTCAACAGAAGCTTGGGCTGACCTCGGCTTTCAGCAACATAACCATGGGCGAAACCTATTTTCTGCGCCCCCGCAGAAGCGTGACGATCCCTTGCAGCGACTGTTGAACAGAGGCAGCCAGGCGTGCGCAGGCCGCTCCAGCTACTGCTGCGGCCCACGGTCCGAAACGAAGCGCACGATAGCAGCGGCCATCTCGTAGTCTTTTGGCGCCACGGTGGCGAAGCCGCCGGAATGTTTCGATTCCAGGAGATCGTAGATATCGGGCGTCGTCGACTTGAGGTTGGTGAGGAACACGGCAAGCCGGCGCTTGGCTTCGGGGTCGAGATCGCTACGGACCGCATGCGGGCCGTATCTCAACAGGCCCGACGTCCATACGATCCGAAGCGCCGTCACTGAGACCCCTGCCGCCTCCAACCTGGCCTGCGTGCCCGACGGTTCTCGCGGGCCGTCGGCAGCGGCCGTCACCCAGCCGAACAGGCCATCGGCTTTGCCGTCGACCAGCATCGTCTCGGCCGCCGCGGCCGAATCGGCATGGACCAGAAACGGTGCATCTTCCGCGATCTTGCGGCCTTCCGCCGCCAACGCCGCCAATGGCAAGAGAGAACCGCCGACGCTGTCAGAAGGCGCCATGGCGATACGATGGCTGTCCATCGCCGCAAGGTCGGGAAGCTTGCCGTCCCGCGTCAGCAGAACCGAGCGGATGCCGATCGCGCCGTCTGAATCGACCGGAGCCACAAGCGGTTCGATACATAAGCAGCGCTGCGAGGCCGTCGCATATGCAGTGGCCGAATAGATCGCATATTCGATGCGGGCATTGGCCTGCGCCTCGATCAGCGCGGCATAGTTGCGTGCAACGACAAACTCGACCTTCATGCCCAAGGCCTTGGTGTAGGCGTCGGTCAACAGTGCCAGCCCCGGAACGGAGTTGCCGGCGCCTGGCTCGGCAACGATGCCGATGCGAAACGTGCCGATATCATCGCGCCAGTCGGCATGCGCCGGATTGGACCAGAGCGCGACCTGCGCCAGCATGAGAGCGGCATAAGTCTTCAGCGCAACCCTCATGACAGGAACCACGGTCTGTTGTCCTCGATTCATGCCCATGCCCGGAGCATTTGTGCATATCGCAGCCCAAAACTGCTGCGCACCGTTGGGCGACATGCATCTCTGTTTGTGCATGTCGTTATCCCAAAACCGCTGCGCACTTTTGGGCGACATGCACCAGACTATCACGCCAAGCCGTTGCCGTTTGGTTTCCGAATTGCCAATGAAGTCGCGGAACCCTATGTCTGGTCGGTCAAACTGGCAACAACTCGATGGCACGCGCTTTCCTCTTCGTTCTGGACTCCTTCGGCATCGGTGGAGCGGCCGACGCCGACCGCTACGGCGACGCCGGCGCCAACACATTCGCGCACATCGCAGAAGCCTGTGCAGAGGGCCGCGCGGATCGCGAAGGGCTTCGCAGTGGACCGCTGTTTGTCCCCCATATGGCCTCGCTCGGGCTTGGCAAGGCTGCCGAAACCGCAACGGGGCTGGGCTTTGCCAGCAACGGGACGGATGTGCTCCCAACTGCCTTTCACGGCGCCGCACAGGAGGTTTCGAGCGGCAAGGATACCCCGTCGGGCCATTGGGAGATCGCCGGCCTGCCGGTGCGCCTCGACTGGGGCTATTTCCCGGATACGGTTCCCGCCTTTCCGGCCGAACTGACCGAGGCGATGATCCGCGAAGGCAAGGTGCCGGGCATTCTCGGCAATTGCCATGCGCCGGGCACCGAAATCATCGAGCGCTTCGGCGAGGAACACATCCGGACCGGCAAGCCGATCTGCTACACGTCGGTCGACTCGGTCCTGCAAATCGCCGCGCATGAAGTCCATTTCGGCCTCGATCGGCTTTATGAATTCTGCCAGGTGGTGCGCAGGCTGGTTGACCCGCTCAGGATCGGACGGGTGATCGCGCGGCCGTTCGTCGGCGAAACCACCGCCACTTTCGAGCGGACATACAACCGTCATGACTACGCCGTGCCCCCGCCGGAACCGACCCTGCTCGACCGGCTGACGGCGCGTGGCAGCCGTGTCATCGCCGTCGGCAAGATCGGCGACATCTTCGCCCATCGCGGAATTTCGCAAGTGCGCAAGGCGGCAGGCAACATGGCGATGTTCGACGAAGCGCTGGGTGCGATGGATGATGCCGGCGACGGTGACCTCGTCTTCGCCAATTTCGTCGACTTCGACACCGAATTCGGTCACCGCCGCGATGTCGCGGGCTATGCTGCAGCGCTCGAGGCCTTCGACCTGCGGCTGCCGGAGGCATTTGCGAGGCTGCGGCAGGGCGATCTTCTCATCCTGACGGCCGACCACGGCAACGACCCTACCTGGGCCGGGACCGATCACACGCGCGAGCGCGTTCCGGTGATCGGCACTGGACCGGGTCTCAAGGGCGGCGACATCGGACTGAGAACGACATTCGCCGACATCGGCGAAACCGTGGCCGAGCATCTCGGGCTGGCGCCCGGACGCTACGGCACTTCTTTCTATGCGGCGATCGGCGGTCATGCCTGAGTTACCGGAGGTCGAAACCGTCCGGCGCGGACTTCAGCCGGTTCTGGAAGGCGCCACCATCGCCCGCGTCGAGGCGCGCCGACCGGATCTGCGCTTTCCATTTCCCGAGAAATTCGCGCAGCGACTGGCCGGCAAGACGATCACGGCACTCGGCCGCCGGGCCAAGTATCTGACGATGGACCTGGAAGGCGGCCCCGCGCTGATCTGCCATCTCGGCATGTCGGGCTCATTCCGCTTCGAGACGGCCGATGGCAGCGACATGCCCGGCATCTTCCGGCACGACCGCTCGAAGAGCTCCAATCACGACCACGTCGTCTTCCATGTCGTGTCTCCGGCCGGTACCCGATCGCGCGTGATCTTCAATGATCCGCGCCGCTTCGGCTTCATGTTGTTTGCGGAAGGACTGCCGGACGTTCATCCGATGCTGGCTGGACTTGGCGTCGAGCCTACGGGCAACACATTGGACGGTGCGCTGCTTTCCTCATTGATGAAGGGGCGGAGATCACCGCTGAAGGCAGCGCTTCTCGACCAGAGGCTGATCGCCGGGCTCGGCAATATCTATGTGTCGGAGGCGTTGTGGCGTGCGGGCCTGTCGCCGCTGCGCGAGGCGGGCACGATCGCCAGGCCCGGAAAGAAAGCCCAGGCCCAAAGCGAACACCTCGCGCAAGCCATTCGTTCGGTGATATCGGATGCGATCGCAGCCGGCGGTTCCTCACTGCGGGATTATATGCAGACCGATGGGTCGCTGGGCTATTTCCAGCACGCCTTCGCCGTCTACGACCGCGAAGGCGAGGCCTGCTCCAAGCCCAGTTGCGGCGGCCACATCGAGCGTGTCGTGCAGAGCGGCCGATCGACCTTTTATTGCCGGACATGTCAGCGATGAGTCAGAGCAATTCCAGGAAAAGCGAGGGCGGTTTTCCGTCCGAAATTGCGTCAAGACAAGGAGATGGAGCGGTTCTGCGTTTCCGTGAAACGATGAACCGCTCTAGACGAGCGTAAGCAAGGAGAAGCAGCCATGACCTATGAGACGATCATCACCGAGACGCACGGCAAGGTCGGGCTGATCACGCTGAACAGGCCGCAGGCGCTCAACGCGCTGAACTCCCAGATCCTGACCGAGGTGGTGGCAGCCGTGAACGGGTTCAGCGCCGATCCCGGTATCGGCGCCATGGTCATCACCGGTTCCGAAAAGGCTTTCGCGGCGGGCGCCGATATCAAGGAGATGCAGTCCATCTCCTATGCGGACGCCTACGCCCAGGACTTCTTCGTCGGCTGGGAGGAACTGACGCGGGCGCGAAAGCCTATTATCGCGGCGGTGGCGGGCTATGCACTCGGCGGCGGTTGCGAGCTGGCGATGATGTGCGATTTCATCATCGCCGCCGACACGGCCAAGTTCGGCCAGCCCGAGATCACGCTCGGCGTCATTCCAGGCATGGGCGGGTCACAAAGGCTGACCCGCTTTGTCGGCAAGTCGAAGGCGATGGACATGTGCCTGACCGGGCGGATGATGGATGCCGCCGAGGCCGAGCGTTCTGGCCTGGTGTCGCGGGTCGTGCCTGCCGGCGAACTTGTCGAGGAGGCGCTGAAGGCCGCGGCCAAGATCGCCGCTTTCTCGCTGCCATCGGTGATGATGGCAAAGGAAGCTGTCAACCGCGCCTTCGAGACGACGCTTGCCGAGGGATTGCGGTTCGAGCGCCGGCTGTTTCACTCGCTGTTTGCACTGGACGATCAGAAGGAAGGCATGGCGGCCTTTGCCGAGAAGCGGAAGCCGAATTTCACCAACCGCTGACGCCAATCCCTTGGCTTCGAAGAAGATGGCTGTTGGCCGCCAAAAAGAAGGTCAGGCAGCGTTGACGCGCCGGAAAAGCTGAACTATAAGCCGCACCAACCGAGGCGGCCCCGTGGCAGCCCGTTTGTTTTTTGCGCCCTGCGGCATCCCGCATGCGCCGACCAGATCAGAAGAGAGGCATCATGGCCAATACATCCTCGGCCAAAAAGGCAACGCGCAAGATCGTCCGCCGCGCAGCGATCAACAAGAACCGTCGCTCGCGCGTCCGCACCTATATCCGCCAGGTCGAAGAGGCGCTTGCCTCCGGTGACAAGGCTGCCGCACAGGCTGCCTTCAAGATCGCGGAACCGGAATTGATGCGCGCCGCAACCAAGGGCGTGATTCACAAGAACACGGCGTCCCGCAAGGTGTCGCGACTGGCTCAGCGGGTCAAGGTACTGTCGGCCTGACATTACTTGCCTAGACTGACGTTCTTCGAGCCCGGCCGTTTGTGCCGGGTTTTTTCGTTTGCCGGCAAGCACTTAAAAAGAATGTCCGGAAACGGCGTCTTATGCGGATTTCACAATAGGGAATAGTTTGCCGGCATATGCATGCCTGCTGTTGATCGGCACGCTTGAAAATCGCCGGCCTAATGATTCTTGGCTGTCAAAAATAGCTTATATTTTTCAAACGCTTACAGATGGTGATCCACAGCTTGTCCACACCGGACTGGCCCGATCGGGGAGAAGTCGCTGTCAAGCGAATTATTTCAGAATATTTCTGCCAGCGCCCGGTTTTTCATATTCGCCGGAAAAGGGTTTGAATCACAATGGCTTTGTTAAAATGTGCCGTCGCGGCATGCCACTCGAACCCGCCTCCACTAACCAGATTCCTTAAAAATCCGTTAGACGTGGCCTTGCCCTATCCACAGCGATTTCGGTAGTGTCGATCTATCGAAAGGGACGGGCTCTGGCTCTTAACCCAAGCCTGAATCGGCCAGCTTAAATTGGCGGGATTTGCAACGCGGATCAAGTCCGCGGACGGCTTTGGTTTGTCTTTTTCGATACGGTAGGGGACTGGCGTAACTAGACATGGCAGGTAGACGGCGCGCCGGCGCTCTTTTCGCCGGACGGTGTTGTATTGCCCTGACATACCCAACGCGGACTGGCTTCCATGGGCCGGCACCGGTTCCCACGGATAATGGGCGACGTTCACCTGCCGGCGGCGGCAGCGGACATCGTAGCAAAGACTTAGGTCGCCGGAACCGGATGCAGGAGGCGCATCCCCGGCGGAAAACAGGTACGGAAGGACAAGGAAAAGATCATGCAGAGCGGCATCGAAAGGGAACTTACGGGCGACCTCCCATTTCCTGGAACTTTGATCGGAGCAAACGACATGGCGGTGTCCAGCGACGCGGAACAGAAATTCGACCGGGTCAAGACCCAGTTGAAGGCGCGCCTGGGAACCGAAGTCTATTCGAGCTGGTTTGGCCGCATGAAAGTCGCCGAGGCTTCCAAGGGCATTGTCCGCATCTCGGTGCCTACCGCCTTCCTGCGCTCATGGATCAACGGCCACTATCTCGACCTCATCTCCGAACTGTGGAAGCAGGAGGATCCCGATCTTCTCAAGATCGACATCATCGTGCGCACGGCAACCCGTCAGGGACGCGCCCAGGCCGAGCCAGAGGTAACGCCGGCACGCAGCAAGGTGACACGGCAGACGCAGACGGCGCTTGCCGCAGGCACAGTCAGCCCCAGCCGGGTGGAGCGCGCATCGACTCCGCGTCCGGGCACACCCGTCGAGAGCGAATTCCGCCACAACGTTCTGGGGTCACCGCTCGATCCACGCTACACGTTCGGCTCTTTCATCGAGGGGCCGTCGAACCGGGTGGCCTTCGCCGCCGCCAAGGCAGTGGCGGAATCGCAATCGAGCGCGGTGCGCTTCAATCCGCTCTTCCTTCACGCAACCGTCGGGCTCGGCAAGACCCATTTGCTGCAGGCCATCGCCGCGGAATCGCTGAAGCAGAACCCCAAGTCGCGCGTCGTCTATCTCACGGCCGAGTATTTCATGTGGCGCTTTGCCACCGCCATCCGCGACAACAACGCTCTGACGCTCAAGGAGCAGCTGCGCGACATCGACCTGCTCATCATCGACGACATGCAGTTCCTGCAGGGCAAGTCGATCCAGCACGAATTCTGCCACCTGATCAACATGCTGCTCGACAGCGCCAAGCAGGTCGTCGTCGCTGCCGACCGGCCACCATCGGAACTGGAATCGCTCGAACCGCGGGTCCGTTCGCGCCTCAATGGCGGTGTCGCGCTTGAAATGTCGGCGCCCGATTTCGCCATGCGCCTCGGCATGCTCAAATTGCGCCTTGCCACGGCCAGGAGCGACGACGCATCCCTCGACATTTCGGAGGAGATCCTCAATCACGTCGCCCGCACCGTGACCGGCAGCGGACGCGAGCTGGAAGGCGCCTTCAATCAGCTTTTGTTCCGTCAATCCTTCGAGCCGCAGATCACCATCGACCGGATCGACGAAATCCTCGGCCACATCTATCGCACAGGTGAGCCGAAGCGTGTCCGTATCGAGGACATCCAGCGCATCGTGGCGCGTCACTACAATGTGTCGAAGACCGAATTGCTGTCCAACCGGCGCACGCGCACCATCGTCAAGCCGCGGCAGGTCGCCATGTACCTGTCGAAGGTGATGACGCCGCGCTCGCTACCCGAGATCGGACGGCGTTTCGGTGGCCGCGATCACACCACGGTGCTGCATGCCGTGCGCAAGATCGAGGACCTTTCCGGCAACGACAACACGCTGGCGCAGGAACTTGAGCTTTTGAGGCGGCTGATCAACGATCAGGCCTGACCCTCCGGGAGGGCCGAACCGAAACAACGCCGGGATTCAATGGCTTGCCTGTGTAGCGCCGGGCCTGCATCGGGCTCGTGGCGTGGCCTGGAAGCGATCTGGATTTCGGTTTTTCGACACTGGCTCGCGGACTTCGGGCGCGTTATCCCCAGAAAGCCCGCGTAGCCGGCCTGAACCGGCGGCGCGGGCTTGCGTTTGCTGGTTTTTTCCTGTCAGTTTACGCAGATTCTGAGCCTATTCAGACCTTTCGCGGGACGCCGCTCACTGGTGACCCGTCATTCATTCAAGCGAGCCTGTTTCGTCATGCGTGTTATCCTGGAACGGTCAAATCTCCTGAAGTCGCTCAACCACGTCCATCGTGTGGTCGAGCGGCGAAACACCATACCGATCCTGTCCAACGTGCTGCTCGGCGCCGAAGGCGCCAGCCTTGAAATGAAGGCAACCGATCTCGACCTCGAGGTGACCGAAGCGACGCCCGCCAAGGTGGAGCGCGGCGGGGCGACGACGGTCCCGGCACATCTGCTCTACGACATCGTGCGCAAGCTCGCCGATGGCGCCGAGGTGATGCTGAAGACGGACGAGGACGGCAACGCCATGACGGTGACGTCTGGCCGCTCGAGCTTCCGCCTTCAGTGCCTGCCGCAATCCGACTTCCCGGAGCTTTCGGCCGGATCCTTCTCACATATCTTCCGTCTCGACTCGGTTGCCCTGAAAGGCCTGATCGAGAAGACCCAGTTCGCCATCTCCACCGAGGAGACACGCTATTACCTGAACGGCATCTACCTGCACACGCATGAGGTCGGCGGCAAGCTGAAGCTGCGCTCGGTGGCGACCGACGGCCACCGCCTGGCGCGCGCCGAGATCGACGCGCCGGCGGGTTCCGAGGGCATGCCGGGCATCATCATTCCGCGCAAGACGGTGAGCGAGCTGCAGAAGCTTGTCGACGATCCGGATGTTGCGGTGACCACCGAACTGTCGGACACCAAGATCCGCTTCACCATCGGCAGCGTGGTTTTGACCTCGAAGCTGATCGACGGCACCTTCCCCGATTATCAGCGGGTCATTCCGACAGGCAACGACAAGAAGCTGATCATCGACCGCCAGAGCTTTGCCGCCGCCGTCGATCGTGTCTCGACCATCTCTTCCGAACGCGGTCGCGCGGTGAAGCTGTCGATCAGCGAGGGTCAGGTGACGCTTGCGGTCAACAATCCGGATTCAGGCAGCGCCACCGAAGAACTGTCCGCTGACTATTCATCCGATCCGATCGAGATCGGCTTCAACGCCAAGTACCTGCTCGACGTTGCCGCGCAACTGACTGGCACGGAGGCCAAGTTCATGCTGGCGGATGCCGGTTCGCCGACGCTGATCCACGACATGGCCGACGAGACCGCACTCTATGTGCTGATGCCGATGCGCGTGTAGCGGCGCGGTGTCAGCACTTCGGTCCTGTTGTGGACCGGCGGCAAGCGCGATATTTACGGCGACTTCTATAGGCGGATAGCGGTTGCCGGCACAGAACCATATAAGTAAGCTAACACTTACTAATTTCCGCAACTATGCGGCGCTGACGATCGATCTGGCGCCAGGTGCCGTGGTTTTTTCCGGCGACAACGGCGCCGGCAAGACCAATCTCCTCGAAGCGATCTCCTTTTTGACACCGGGACGCGGCTTGCGCCGCGCGCCCTACGCCGATGTCGCGCGCGAGGGCGGCGACGGCGGCTTTGCGCTGCATGCCCGGCTCGACGGACCTGATGGCCAGGTCGAGATCGGAACAGGCATTTCCGGCGGTGACACCGCCGGCGAAGGCGGCAGGCGGGTACGCATCAACGGAGCTTCGGCGCGTTCGGCCGAGGACATGCTGGAATGGCTGCGCGTGGTTTGGCTGACGCCAGCCATGGACGCGTTATTCACCGGACCGGCCGCGGATCGCCGGCGCTTCCTCGACCGGCTGGTGCTGGCGATCGATCCCGGCCACGGGCAACGTGCGATCGACTACGAGAAGGCGATGCGCGGTCGTAACCGACTGCTTACCGAAAGCTCTCGAGACGACCGCTGGTTCGACGCTATCGAGACGCAGATGGCCGAAACCGGTGTGGCGATTGCCGCGGCGCGCGCCGAGATGGTGCGCCTGCTGGCCGCCATGATCGACAGGCTGCCCGACACGGGACCGTTTCCGCAGGCCGATATCGGCCTTTCAGGCGAGCTGGAAGCCGAGATTGCCGTGGCGCCGGCGGTCGATGTGGAGGAACGCTTCCGTCGGACGCTTGCCGAGGGCCGCGAGCGCGATCGCGCCGCCGGGCGCACGCTCGACGGCCCGCACCGTTCGGACCTGGTGGTTCGGCACCGCCCCAAGGCGATGCCGGCCGAGCTCTGCTCGACCGGCGAGCAGAAGGCGCTGCTGGTCGGCATCGTGCTGTCGCACGCGAGGCTGACCGGCGAAATGTCGGGCATGACGCCGATCCTGCTGCTCGACGAGATCGCTGCGCATCTCGACAGCGGGCGGCGCGCGGCGTTGTTTTCCATCCTGGAGGAACTGAACTGCCAGGCATTCATGACAGGAACCGATGCTGCGCTGTTTTCCAGTCTCCAGGGCCGTGCGCAATTCCTGACCGTCGACCATGGGACGGTTGGGCCAACCGAAGACCCCTGACAAGGTTTTTCCGTGCCTGTATGATCAGGCAATGACCACTGCCGCCCTGACCGCAGACGAGATCGAACGCTATGCCCGCCACATCGTGCTGCCGGAAATCGGCGGCGCCGGACAGCAGAGGCTGAAGCAGGCCCGGGTGCTGGTCATCGGCGCCGGCGGGCTGGGCGCCCCGGTGCTTGAATATCTTGCCGCCGCCGGCGTCGGCACACTCGGCGTGGTCGATGACGACACCGTTTCGCTCTCCAACCTGCAGCGCCAGGTCATTCACGGCACCGACACTGTCGGCCTGCTGAAAACCGACAGCGCCAAGGCGGCAATCGCCCGCATCAATCCCAATACCACAGTCGAACCGCATACGTTCCGGCTGACCACGGACAATGCGCCTGCCCTCGTCGCCCGCTATGACATCGTCGTCGACGGTTCCGATAATTTCGAAACGCGCTACGCCGTGGCCGATGCCTGCGCGAGCGCTGGGAAACCGCTGGTGCATGCCGCAGTCGGACGCTTCGACGGCTCGGTCACGGTGCTGAAGCCATTCGAAGACGGCAAGGACGGCAAGCCCAACCCAGGCTATCGCGACCTGTTTCCCGAAGCGCCACCGCCGGGCCTGGTGCCGTCCTGCGCCGAAGTCGGCGTGCTTGGCGCGCTGACCGGCGTCGTCGGCACGCTGCAGGCCATGGAGGCGGTCAAGCTGATCACCGGCGTGGGCGAACCGCTGGTCGGCCGGCTGCTGCTTTATGATGGGCTGGCGGCGCGCTTTGACACCATCCGTTACAAGAGAAGCTGAATTCTTGGACCGGATCGAAGCAGTCTCCATCAGGCGGATCCCGACCGATTTCGACCGTTGGGACGATGTGCTCGCATTGATCATGCGTGCCTTCGCCTCGATGGACGATGTCATCGACCCGCCCTCCTCGGCCCACCTTTTGACCGCAGACACTCTGCGGGACAAGGCAGGGCGGGAGACCGGCTTCGTGGCGCTCAAGGGCGATCGGATCGTCGGCTGCGTCTTTGCCCTTGAAAAGGTGGCAGAGTTCTATGTCGGCAAGCTCGCCGTGGCGCCGGACTGCCAGGGACAAGGCATTGGACGGCAGCTGATGCAGGCGGTCGAAGACCTTGCCCGCAGCCGCGGCAAGGCCGCCATCGAGCTTCAGACGCGGATCGAGTTGACCGCAAACCATGCGGCCTTTGCTCGCCTCGGCTTTCGCGAAACTGAACGGACGGCGCATGACGGCTATGCCAGGCCGACTTCGGTCACCATGCGCAAAGCCCTCCCGTAAGTCTTATCTTACGGTTTGTGGGCCACGGATATTGCACCGCGACAGCATCAGGTCCTGAGCGGCAGCACGCGGTCTGGTGGGCGGTGGCCGTCAACGAAGGCGCGGATGTTGATGATGACCTTTTCACCCATGTCGATACGGCCCTCGAGCGTCGCCGAGCCCATATGCGGCAGAAGCACAACCTTGTTCTTGGCGGCGAGCTTCAGCAGCTTGCTGTTCAAGGCCGGCTCGTGCTCGTAGACATCGAGGCCGGCGCCGGCGATCTTGCCGTCCTGGATCAGCTTGACCAGTGCTTCCTCGTCGATGATGTCGCCGCGCGCGGTGTTGACGACATAGGCGGTGGGCTGCAGCAGCGCCAGCCGCCGCGCCGAAAGCAGATGGAAGGTTGCCGGCGTCGAGGGACAGTTGACCGAGATGATATCCATCCGGGCCAGCATCTGGTCGAGGCTTTCCCAATAGGTCGCCTCCAGCCCGTCTTCCACGGCCGGCAGCACGCGGTGGCGGTTGTGATAGTGGATCGACAGTCCGAAGGCCTTGGCCCGCCTGGCTACGGCCGTGCCGATCCGCCCCATGCCGACAATGCCGAGCCGCTTGCCCCAGATGCGCCGGCCCAGCATCCAGGTCGGCGACCAGCCGGCCCATTTCTTGTCGCCGGTGAGCACATTGGCGCCTTCCGCGAGCCGCCGCGGCACCGCCAGCATCAGCGCCATCGTCATGTCGGCGGTGTCTTCGGTCAGGACATTCGGCGTGTTGGTGACGGTGATGCCCCTCTTGGCCGCAGCCGCGACATCGATCTTATCGACGCCGTTGCCAAAATTGGCGATCAGCTTGAGGTTGTCGCCTGCCTGAGCGATCAGCGCCGCGTCGATATTGTCGGTAATGGTCGGCACCAGAACGTCGGCTTCCTTGACCGCCGCGACCAGTTCCGGCTGCGTCATCGGTCGGTCCTCGACATTCAGCCTTGCGTCGAACAGTTCGCGCATGCGGGTCTCGACCGGGTCGGGCAGCTTGCGCGTGATGACGACGAGAGGCCTTTTTTTGCCTGCCATTGTTTCCCTCTCGAGTATTTGCCGCAATTCCGAACGCAAAACCGCTTCACAGGTTTGCTGGGATTGCTCTAACCCGATCTCGTTGAGACCTCTTTAACCAAGACCGGCGAAACTGAAAGCCGGTCGCGGTGCCGATTACCCATGTAACAAGCGGTGCCGCCGAAGACAAAGAAAAAGGGGCGCCGAGGCAAGCGCCGAAAGGAATGAAAGTGTCTGGTTTCGCGTCGCTTCGCCTGGCCCTCAGTGCAGCATTTTTCGGCGCTCTGCTTTATTCTCCGCTTACGGCGGCACAGAGTGCGGCTGCACCTGCCCAGAGCGTCGTCACGCTCGGGCCGAGCGGCCTGCCGTTGCCGCGATTCGTCAGCCTGAAATCCGGCCGCGTCAACTCGCGCGTCGGCCCCGGCGCCAACTACTCGGTCGATTGGATGTATATGAAGGCCGGCCTGCCGATGGAGATCATCCAGGAATTCGACACATGGCGCCGCGTGCGCGATGCCGATGGTTCGGAAGGCTGGATCAACCAGTCGCTGCTTTCCGGCCGACGCACGGCAATCGTCGCACCATGGCAGCGTGGCAAGGGCACCCGGATCAATCTTCTCAACAGTCCCGACAAGGATGCAAGGGTGGTCGCGATGATCGAACCTGGCGTCATGGGTACGATCAAATCCTGCGACGGCCAGTGGTGCGAAATGACGTTCGACGGCCACACCGGCTGGCTTGCCCAGTCGGTCGTCTGGGGCGCCTATCCCGGCGAACGGGTCAAGGACTGATTCTCTTTCGCGGTCCTGGCTTTATGCCCGATACGGCCGAGATGGGTGTCCTGGAAGCCGGTCGGCAGCTTCAGACCGTAGCCCAGCGCACGGTCGATGGCGATGTGGGCGATCCATATCAGCGCAACCGCCATCGCGGCCGTATTGCCCCACATGTGCCCGCCGAGCAGCAGCAGCACGGGCACGATCAGGATGTGCAAGGCGTTATAGGCAAGGGCACCGACGCGCGGACCGGCCAGATAGCCCGACATCGATAGGTCAGGCGCCAAGATAAGCAATCCGAAGAGCCACCAGGAGATGCCGGTCGAACCGTAGAAAATGACGGCAGCCAGTGCCACGATCGCCCATTCGAGCCGGATTACGAGATCGAGGGGTTTCATCCCTGGCCGATAATTCTGGCTTGGCAGATGATTCCGGCCTCGCCAGTCATTCGCGGCGTTTGGGGCGCAGCCTCACGACGATGTCGACATTGGCGATCTCCATCCCTTCCGGAGGCTCCGGCAGGTTGGCAACCGTCACCGGACCGCTGTCGATGTCGAATATACGGTTTTCGCCTTCGATGTAGAAATGGTGGTGGTCGGAGGTGTTGGTGTCGAAATAGGTTTTCGCGCCTTCGACGGCGAGGATGCGCAAAAGTCCCGCCTGGGTAAACTGGTGAAGGGCATTGTAGACGGTGGCCAGCGACACCGGCACGCCGGCGGCAACCGCCTCCTCGTGCAGTTCCTCGGCCGACAGATGCCGGTCGCCCTTGGCGAAAAGCAGATCGGCCAGCGCAATGCGCTGACGCGTCGGCCTCAGCCCGGCTTCACGGACCCGCTTGTCCACAGCGACATTTTCCTTCCGGCCGTCCAGGTCCATCTTCTCGTCGAACCCCACAGTTCCGCCCCAAGACACGCCCAGAATGGCAAAAAAATGAACGTCTGCCGAAACCGGACCTCTCAGGACATATATTCTGTCGTCCGAATGCGATCAATAGCGCGCATTGACCCAGGCAGACGAGCAGGCTAAGCGCAAACGCCGGTTTCCGGCCTGAAACAGATTGTGTTAGGAAACCAACGACAAGGGCACCCGATGGCCCGGAACGATATGGGATGAGATTGATGGCGGGTAAATCCAGCTACGAGTACGACGAATTGCTGGCCTGCGCCCGCGGCGAACTGTTCGGACCGGGCAACGCCCAGCTTCCCTATCCGCCAATGCTGATGTTCGACCGCATCACCGAGATCAGCGAGACCGGCGGCGCCTTCGAGAAGGGTTTTATCCGCGCGGAGTTCGACATCAAGCCGGACCTGTGGTTCTTTGCCTGCCATTTCATCGGCAATCCGATCATGCCGGGGTGCCTCGGCCTCGACGCCATGTGGCAATTGACGGGCTTCTATCTTGGCTGGCTTGGCGAACCCGGCAAGGGAATGGCGCTGTCGACCGGCGAAGTGAAATTCAAGGGCATGGTCACGCCTTCGGTGAAGAAGGTCGAATATGGCATCGACTTCAAGCGCGTGATGCGGGGCCGGCTGGTGCTCGGCATCGCCGATGGCTGGCTGAAGGCGGATGGCGAACCCATATACGCGGCAACGGATTTGAAAGTCGGTCTGTCCAAGCAGTCGGCGGTCGGCTGACCGGCACCCCTGGCCAGCCCCCTTGGCCAGCATCCCTGGAAGGAGTTGCGAATGAGACGTGTCGTAGTCACAGGCCTCGGCATCGTGTCGTCGATCGGCAACAATGCCAACGAGGTGCAAGCCTCGCTGCATGACGCCAGATCAGGCATCAGCTTCTCGGATTCCTTCGCCGAACACGGCTTCCGCTGCCAGGTCTGGGGAGCGCCGACGCTCGATCCATCGGCGATGATCGATCGCCGTGCGATGCGCTTCCTGAGCCAGGGTGCTGCATGGAACCACGTCGCCATGGACCAGGCGATCGCGGATGCGGGCCTCGGCGAGAGCGACATCACCAATGAGCGCACCGGCATCGTCATGGGATCGGGCGGACCATCCACCCGCACCATAGTCGAAGCTGCCGAAACGACGCTGAAGAACGGCAGTCCGAAGCGCATCGGTCCGTTCGCGGTGCCGAAGGCAATGTCGTCGACCGCATCGGCGACGCTTGCCACATGGTTCAAGATCCACGGCGTCAACTACTCGATCTCGTCGGCCTGTTCGACCTCGGCGCATTGCATCGGCAATGGCTATGAATTGATCCAATGGGGCAAGCAGGACATCGTCTTCGCCGGCGGCCACGAGGATCTCGACTGGACGATGTCGGACCTGTTCGACGCCATGGGCGCCATGTCGTCGAAATTCAACGACAAGGCATCGACCGCCTCCCGTGCCTATGACGTCAATCGCGACGGCTTCGTCATTGCCGGCGGCGCCGGTGTGCTGGTGCTGGAAGAGCTTGAGCATGCCAAGGCGCGCGGCGCCAAGATCTATGCCGAGATCGTCGGCTATGGCGCGACGTCGGATGGCTACGACATGGTTGCTCCTTCAGGCGAGGGCGCGGTCCGCTGCATGCGCCAGGCGCTGGCCACGGTTTCCACGCCGGTCGACTACATCAACACCCATGGCACCTCGACGCCGGTGGGAGATTCCAAGGAAATGGGCGCCATCCGCGAGGTGTTCGGCCCAGAGATGCCGTACATCACCTCGACGAAGTCGCTGACCGGCCATTCGCTGGGCGCGGCCGGCGTGCAGGAATCCATCTACTCGATCCTGATGATGCAGGGCGGTTTCATCGGCGAAAGCGCCCATATCGAGACCCTCGACCCCGAATTCGAGGGCATGCCGATCGTGCGAAAGCGCATCGACGACGCCAGGATCGACACTGTTTTGTCCAATTCGTTCGGCTTCGGTGGTACCAACGCCACGCTCGTTTTCCAGCGCTATTCCGCATAAGGATTTGCCGGCCATGGACGGATTGATGAAGGGCAAGCGCGGGCTTGTCATGGGTGTCGCCAACGATCATTCGATCGCCTGGGGCATCGCCCGGAAATTGTCCGAACACGGGGCGGAACTCGCCTTCACCTATCAGGGCGATGCCTTCGGACGCCGGGTCAAGCCGCTGGCCGACAAGCTCGGCGCCTCGCTGGTCGTGCCGTGCGACGTCGAGGACAGCGCTTCGGTCGCCGCCACGTTCGAGACCCTGGGCAACGAATGGGGCGGGCTGGATTTCATCGTCCACGCCATCGGCTTTTCCGACAAGAACGAGTTGAAAGGCCTCTACGCCGACACCAGCCGGGATAATTTCGTCCGCACCATGGTGATCTCCTGCTACTCCTTCACCGAGGTCGCCCGCCATGCGGCCACCTTGATAAAGGACGGCGGATCGATGATCACGCTGACCTATGCGGGCTCCGTCCGCGTCATGCCGAACTACAATGTCATGGGCGTCGCCAAGGCCGGACTGGAGGCCAGCGTGCGCTACCTCGCCAACGATTACGGTCCGCGCGGCATCAGGGTAAACGGCATATCGGCTGGGCCCGTGCGCACGCTCGCCGGCGCCGGCATTTCGGACGCCCGCCACATGTTCTCCTACCAGCAGCGAAACTCGCCACTGCGCCGCACGGTGACCATCGACGAGGTCGGTGGTTCGGCGCTTTATCTGTTGTCGGATCTGTCTTCCGGGGTTACCGGCGAAATCCACTATGTCGATTCCGGCTATCACATCGTTTCCATGCCGACGCTCGACGAATTGAAGCAGACCGACGGCGGGCGAGACTAACGCCTGTCGGCCAAAGGTGCGCGACGGTTTTGAAATGGCGGACATCTGAAAACACGAAGCTTAAAGCGTGCGGCTAAACCCCGTTTCAGCGCCAGTCGCATTGATCCGCTCAAGAAATACTTTCGGTCCAATAAAATTGGATTCATTCGCGGAAACTCATTTTAAGGAGATATCCGCTAGAAAGCCCCGTACTCAGGGGAACTTTCAATGCTCGCCGTCAGCAACCCGAAGCGAACACCGGTGTTCCGACTGCTCACCATAGCGAGTTCGGGTCTCGGCAGTTTCGTCCTCGGGCTCTGGGGCCTGAAGCTCGGTCTCGGCGATGGCTTTGCCGGCATCTCCGCCGACATGATGGTCTCGGTGATGGCCGCTCTTTGCGCACTGGCGGCGTCGGTCGCCGCGATGTCCTTCTTCGCCGGCGTCGATGAATCGGCGGATTTCGTCTTCACGGAAACCCATTTCGACAAGCTGACCGGCCTGGTGGCACGTCCGGCGATGGTCGGCAAGATTGCCGAGGCGGCATGCGCGACCAGCCGGACCGGCGAGCCGATGTTCCTCATCGATATCGACATCGACCGGTTCAAGCAGATCAATGACGCCATCGGCTACAGCCAGGGCGACGAGCTGATCCGCGCCTTCACCAAGCGCTTGAAGATGTGCGTGCCGCCGCGCGCGCTGATCGGACGCATCGGCGCCGGTGAATTCGCGATCCTGCTCCCCGACAACCAAGTCGCAGGGTCCTTGGAAAGCACCATAGAGAGGCTCATCGACGAGATGATGGAGCCCTATGATCTCGGTACGCACCTGCAATCGGTCAGCCTGTCGGTCGGCATCGTGGCGATGCCAAAGGACGGTGTCGATCCCGTCCTCATCCTGCGCCGCTCCAATCTGGCGCTGCAGAACGCGCGCGCCAGCGGCGTCGGCAACTGGTCCGTCTTCCATGCCGAAATGGGCAGGGTCGCCGACCATCGCCAGTGGATCGAATCCGAACTGCATACAGCCTTCGAGCGCGGTGACTTCGACCTTCATTACCAGCCGCAGCTCGATCTCCCGACCGGCCGCATCGTCGGCTACGAAGCGCTGATCCGCTGGCGGCATCCGGAACGCGGCATGATCCCGCCGATGGAGTTCATTCCGATCGCCGAGGAAACCGGCATGATCGGCCCGATCGGCGAATGGGTGCTGCGCAAAGCCTGCAGCGACGCCCGGCATCTGCCCGACGACTGCTTCGTCGCCGTCAACATCTCGCCCGTCCAGTTCATGACCAAGGACTTCGTCGGCATCGTGCGCGACACCATGACGAGCACCGGCATCAAGCCGTCACGGCTGGAACTGGAAGTGACCGAGACGGCGATGATGCAGGATCGCGACCGCGCCGCCGCCATCCTGAAGGAGCTTGCGGATATCGGCATTTCGGTCGCCGTCGATGATTTCGGCACCGGCTATTCCAATTTGAGCTACCTGATCGATTTCTCATTCGGCAAGCTGAAGATCGACCGGTCCTTCGTCAGCCGCCTCGACACGGATTCCAGCTCCGGCGCGGTCGTCTCGACCATCGTCGGGCTTTCGCGCGCGCTCGGCGTCAGCATCATTGCCGAAGGCGTCGAGACCGAAAGCCAGGCGACACTGCTCAGGGCAGCCGGCTGCGAGGTGGTGCAAGGCTACCTGTATGGCAGGCCCGCCCCCCTCAAGATCAGGGTCGGCGACGTGCATATCACCGATGAGGTCCGGCGCGTTGCCAATCTGCATTGAGTGCGACGCGATATCTGTTTTTGAGCATGATCTTTTCCGAAACCGGTATCCACTTTCGGGATCATGCCTCAACGACGAGCGGAAAGCACCTTGAACATGCCGTCACGAGCGAGTTCGGCATGGCTCGAAAAGACAGCCGCCAAGATCGGTTCGTAGGGAAGCTGACGGTTGGCGACCATGAACAGCCGCCCACCCGGCTTCAAGGCCTTGGCCGCCGCTCGGATCATGCCGGCGCCGATCTCCGGCTCGGCCGCCCGGCTGCGGTGAAAGGGCGGGTTCATGGCAATCGCGTCGTAGCGCTTCTCGACTGGTTCCTTCAGCAGATCGATCCAGAAGAAATTCCTGGCGGTCGGCTGGCTGACCGCTGCCAGATTGAGCTTCGCGGCTTCAAGCGCGGCGAAATCGGCCTCATAGAGGTCGAGCGCCTGAACGCCGGGGGAGCGGGCGGCGATCTCGGCCGCCACATAGCCCCAGCCGGCGCAGAGATCGGCAATGCTGCCACGCAGGTCATTGGGCAGGTTCTCGACCAGCAATTTCGATCCGGTATCGATCCGGTCGAACGAGAACATGCCGGGCGCGGTGTGGAACCGGCCTTCAACCAGCAGAGCGGGGTTGGCAGCGCGCAATTCTTCCGCGGCGGCCAGATCGGCGGGACGTCGCAGCCAGAAGGCAATGCCGTGATATTTGGGCAAATGGCCTTCAAGCGGCACAAGCTCGTCAACGCGCTTGCGCAGGCTGGCAATGCCATCGTCCTTGCCGCCGGCAATGACGACCAGGCCGCCCGGCGCCACGCACTCAAGCGCCTGCGCGATGCGCACTTCGTTCAAGCCGCGATGCCGGCCGGCAAGCACAAGTGCCATATCGAAGCCATCGCCTTCCACTTGCGCGGTGACGACGAAGCCAGACGCTTGCAGCGCGCTAAAATGCGGCCGGAAACCCTGCACGAGGTGAAGTGTCGCCTCAAAGCCTTCAGGCAGGCGAAAACCCGGCTCAGCGCCGAGAAACAGGGCGCGCGTGCCCTTGGCCGGTAGAGGAACAGCCTCCGCCTCGAAGGGATGGAAAAGCGTCTTCAACGGCTCGGCGGACATTGTTCGATCTCGACTTGTCTAAGCGCTTTGAAACCCAGGCTGAAAATGAAAACGGGCGCGACATAAGCCGCGCCCGTTTCGATTCATGATCTCAGACCAATCAGGCGGCGTTTTCTTCGCCTTCGGTCTTCTTGTCGCGGGCGAGTTCCTTGCCGGTGGCCTGGTCGACGACCTTCATCGACAGGCGGACCTTGCCGCGCTCGTCGAAGCCCATCAGCTTGACCCAGACCTTGTCGCCTTCCTTGACCACGTCCGAGGTCTTGGCGACCCGGTCGTTGGCAAGCTGCGAGATGTGGACGAGGCCGTCACGCGGACCGAAGAAATTGACGAAAGCGCCGAAGTCCGCGGTCTTGACGACCGTACCTTCGTAGATCTCGCCGACTTCCGGCTCGGCGACGATGGTGTGGATCCACTTCTTCGCCGCCTCGATCTCCTTGGCATTGGACGAAGCGATCTTGACCGTGCCGTCGTCCTCGATGTTGATCTTGGCGCCGGTCTTTTCGACGATCTCGCGGATCACCTTGCCGCCCGAGCCGATCACGTCACGAATCTTGTCGGTCGGGATGTGCATCACTTCGATGCGCGGTGCGAACTCACCCAGTTCCGAACGCGCGCCGGTCAGAGCATGCGCCATCTCGCCGAGGATGTGCTGGCGGCCATCCTTGGCCTGGTCTAGCGCGATCTTCATGATCTCCTCGGTGATGCCTTCGATCTTGATATCCATCTGCAGCGAGGTGATGCCGTTGGCGGTGCCGGCGACCTTGAAGTCCATGTCGCCGAGGTGATCCTCGTCACCGAGGATGTCGGATAGAACGGCGAAACGCTCGCCTTCCTTGATCAGGCCCATGGCGATACCGGCGACGGGCTTGGCCAGCGGCACGCCGGCATCCATCAGCGCCAGCGAGGTGCCGCAGACGGTGGCCATCGACGACGAACCGTTGGACTCGGTGATCTCCGAGACGACACGCAGCGTGTAGGGGAACTGGTCGGCGCTCGGCAGCATCGGGCGAATGGCGCGCCAGGCGAGCTTGCCATGGCCGATTTCGCGGCGACCCGGCGAACCCATGCGGCCGGTCTCGCCGACGGAATAGGGAGGGAAGTTGTAGTGAAGGAGGAACTTCTCCTTGTACATGCCGGTCAGCGAATCGACATACTGCTCGTCCTCGCCGGTGCCGAGCGTGGCAACGACCAGCGCCTGGGTCTCGCCGCGGGTGAACAGCGCCGAACCGTGGGTGCGCGGCAGGACGCCGACTTCGGAGACGATCTTGCGGACCGTCTTGAGGTCACGGCCATCGATGCGCGAACCGGTGTCGAGGATGTTCCAGCGCACGACCTTGGCCTGGAGTTCCTTGAATACCGAACCGATCTGCTCGGAAGTGTACTTGGCATCTTCGCCTTCGGCCGGGGCAAACGCTGCCTTGACCTTCGCCTTGACGGCGTCGACGGCGGCGTAACGCTTCTGCTTGTCGACGTTCTTGTAGGCATTGCTGAGTTCGTCGCCGACGATCTTCAGCATCTCGGCTTCAAGCGCGGAATAGTCCGGCGCGGTGAAGTCGCGCGGCTCCTTGGCGGCGACTTCGGCCAGCTTGATGATGGCGTCGATGACCGGTTGGAAGCCCTTGTGGCCGAACATGACGGCGCCGAGCATCAGCTCTTCGCCCAATTCCTTGGCTTCGGACTCAACCATCAGCACAGCGTCGGCGGTGCCGGCGACAACGAGGTCGAGCTTGGATTCCTGCATCTCGTCGACATGCGGGTTCAGAACGTATTCGCCGTTGATGTAGCCGACGCGAGCGCCGCCGACCGGGCCCATGAAGGGAACGCCGGAGAGCGTCAGGGCGGCCGAAGTGGCAACGATCGACAGGATGTCGGGATCGTTCTCGAGATCATGCTGGACGACGGTGACGACGATCTGGGTGTCGTTCTTGTAGCCGGAGGCGAAGAGCGGGCGGATCGGGCGGTCGATGAGGCGGGAAACCAGCGTTTCCTTCTCGCTCGGACGGCCTTCACGCTTGAAATAGCCACCCGGGATCTTGCCGGCGGCGTAGGTCTTTTCCTGGTAGTTGACGGTCAGCGGGAAGAAATCGAGGCCGGGCTTCGGCTCCTTCATCGAAACGACGGTGGCGAGGACCTTGGTCTCGCCGTAGGTGGCGAGCACCGCGCCATCAGCCTGGCGCGCGATCTTGCCGGTTTCGAGGATGAGCGGACGACCGCCCCATTCGATTTCCACTTTGTGGTGATTGAACATCTCTTGTCCTTAATATGAGGAAAGGGCCGCGCCGTTTCACGGTGCGCGGAGATGCCCTTTCCCTGGCTTCCTTTCTCGGGCAGCCACGGGCAAGACAACGGGAGGCTCGGGTGTTTCGGCGCGGTGCGCGCGAGCGTCCTGCAATCCTGCCCCATGACCGTCCATGGGCGGTTTCGAGTGCCCTCTGCACGATCGAAACCGGGTCTGGCCAGTCGATACGACTGGCAGAATGCGCGACCGGCGGGCTCTCCTTCGAAAGCCCGCCGGTCAATTCGTCAACGACGCAGACCGAGCTTCTCGATCAGCGTCTGGTAGCGCGCGTCGTCCTTGCGCTTGAGATAATCAAGCAGGCTGCGGCGCTGGGAGACGAGAGCAAGCAGACCACGGCGGGAATGGTTATCCTTCTTGTGGTCCTTGAAATGGTCGGTCAGGTTCTTGATGCGCTCGGAAAGGATGGCCACCTGGACTTCCGGAGACCCGGTATCGCCCTTGGCGGTTGCGAATTCACCCATCAATTCCTGTTTGCGCTCGGCAGTAATCGACATCGTGTTTTTCCTTATCTGTTTGAGGAAACGGGTCGCCCTCAGCCGGGATGTCGTCCAGCAGGGGCCGGTGCAAGCAAAGCGTCATAGCGCTAAGCTGCGGCGCATATAGTGCAATTCCCCGGAAAACACCAGCCCAATTCACAAGCCGGCTTTTCAGGCCAAAATGGCAGGTTTATCCCTGTCAAAGCCATTTCTTCCATTTGAAGAAGGCGATCAGCCCGAACGCGACAAGCGCCATGAACAGCAGCGACAAGGGATAGCCGTAGTAGGCCTTCAGTTCCGGCATGTTCCAGGGCGAAGACTCCGGATCGAAATTCATGCCCCAGATGCCGACCAGGAAGGTGAGCGGCATGAAGATGACCGAGACGATGGTGAGATAGCTGATAACGTCGTTGGTGCGCGCCTGGCTCAGCGACAGGTGCATCTCGATCAGGCCGGTCAGCATATCGCGCTGGGTCTCGACCAGCTCGATCAGCCTGAGCGCATGGTCGAGCGTGTCGTTGAGGAAGATCTTGGTCTCGGCCTTCACATAGGGCACATCGTTGCGGATCAGCGTCGCCAGCGCATCGCGCATCGGCCACAGCACGCCTTTCAGCACGTTGGCGTCACGCCGCAATTCATGCAGCTGCCGCATCTGGTGTTTGTGCGGCGAATGCAGCATCTGGTCCTCGATGCTGTCGACCATGTCACCGGCGGCCTCGATCGGCGGAAAATAGCTGTCGACGATGGCATCGATCAGCGCATAGGCAAGGTAGTCGGCGCCGCGGGCGCGCAGCCGGTTGGGCGCCGAACTTTCGATGCGCTTGCGCACCGGATCGAATGGATCGCCTTCCCGCTCCTGGAAGGTAACGACGAAGTTGCTGCCGAAGAAGACGGCGATCTGCTCATAGCGGTGCGAGGTGACATCGTCGATCATCCTGACGACGACGAAGGCATGGTCCTCGAAGAAGTCGACCTTGGGCCGCTGGCCGGTGTTGACGACGTCCTCCAGCGCCAGCGGATGCAGGCTGAAAATGCGGCCGATCTCCTCGATCAGCGGGATGTTGGCGAGGCCGGTGCAGTCGAGCCAGAGGACCGGCCATTTGTCGCAATGGGTGTTGAGGTCGTCGATGCTGGCATTTTCGATAGTCTTGAATTTTTCGGGCGAGATCAGCGTCAAACGCAGTTCCGAGCGACGCGCCGACGGGTCGGCGATCAGCGTGCCGGGCGACGCACCGACCGGCGGCCGCCGCGTTTTCGCCGGTGCCCGCGTCTTCACGGTCTCAGCCTTTGCCATATTCCCCTCGTGCGAGTCCTCGCCTCGACATTAGACGACAGGAATCAACCGGCAAAGACCCGCTTGGGCTTGAACATGCCTTGCTCAATGGCACCGATGGCGACCAGCTTGCCGCGCGCCGTGGCGCAGGCTTCTTCGGCTTCCACCGGTGCGTCGCGGCCGCGGATGATGACCGGGTTGCCGAGGCGGATCTTGGTTGCCGCGTCATCGCTGATGGCGATCTGCGGCAGGCAATCGAGGGCAGCCGATGTGTCGACCAGAAGCGCATCGATGGCGTCGAAGTCGATTGGCGCTTCCACCTTGTCGGCAGCCTCTGCCTTGTCAGCGGCTTCTGTCGTGTCCGAGCTGTCGACCTCCTCCACACCGAAACGGGCGGCTTCCAGTTCGGCGATGGTGACGAAGTCTTCCGAGGTGAACGGCTCGACCTCGACCCGGCGCAATTCGGAGATGTGACCGAAGCAGCCGATGTCGCGGCCCATGTCGCGGGCCAGCGAGCGCACATAGGTGCCCTTGCCGCACTCGACCTCGAAAACAGTATGGTCGGCGCCATGCTCGACAACGTCCAGACGGCCGATCTCGATCTCTCGCGCGGGTATGTCGACCGTCGCGCCGTCGCGGGCCAGATCATAGGCGCGCTCGCCTGCGATCTTGATCGCCGAGAATTGCGGCGGCGTCTGCATGATGACGCCGGTGTATTTCGGCAGCAGGGCGAGCACTTGGGCTTCCGACGGACGCAGGTCGGATTCTTTCGTCACCGGACCTTCGAGGTCATCGGTCGAACGCTCCTGTCCCCAGGCAACGGTGAAGCGATAGATTTTGGCGCCGTCCTGCACGTAAGGCACGGTCTTGGTAGCCTCGCCGAGCGCGATCGGCAGCATGCCGGACGCCAGCGGGTCGAGCGTGCCTGCATGGCCGGCCTTTTCCGCCTGGAACAGCCATTTGATCTTGGAGACGGCTTCGGTCGAGCCCATGCCGACCGGCTTGTCCAGGATCAGCCAGCCCGAGATCGGCCGGCCCTTCTTCTTGCCGCGACGCGCCACTATTCGGTGTCCTTGTTGTCGTCTTTGTCCTGGTCTGCGTTTTCCTGGTCCTCAGGACCCAGATCGCGCGCCACTTCCGGCGATTTCAAGAGGTCGTTGATCCTGGCAAAATTGTCGAAGGAGGTGTCGAGCTTGAAGCGGAACTCCGGCATGAACTTCATCTGCCGCAGCGCGCCGGAGACACGGCCACGGACGAATTTCGCATGCTTGTTCAGCGCCTCGACCACCGCATCGGTATCCTTGGCGCCGAGCGGCGAGACGAAAGCGGTAGCGACCTTCAAATCGGGCGACATGCGCACTTCCGAGACCGACACCACGGTGTTCTCGATCAGCGGATCGATGATCTCGCCGCGCTGCAGGGTTTCGGATAGCGCATGGCGCACCTGTTCGGCGACGCGCAGCATGCGCTGGGATGGGCTGGATGCGGTTGGACGGGGCATTTTTCTCAATCCTGAAAGCGTGAGGCGCGGGATGGAACCGTGCCGCATGTCTCATATGGGCATTCTCAATAGACTTGGGGCGGCGGCCTTTCGACCACCGCCCGGTATGGACAAGTCACTCGAACTCAGAGTGTCCGGGTCACCATCTCGACGCGGAAGCACTCGATGACGTCGCCGACGCGCATGTCCTCGTAGTTCTGGAAGGCCATGCCGCACTCCTGGCCGCCGGGGACTTCCGAAACTTCGTCCTTGAAGCGCTTCAGCGTCTTCAGCGTGCCTTCGTGGATAACGACGTTGTCGCGGATCAGGCGCACGCCCGCACCACGCTCGACCTTGCCTTCGGTGACACGGCAGCCGGCGATCTTGCCGACCTTGGTGATGTCGAAGATTTCGAGGATCTGCGCATTGCCGATGAAAGTCTCGCGACGCTCCGGCGACAACAGGCCCGACAGAGCCGCCTTCACGTCATCCACAAGGTTGTAGATGATCGAGTAGTAGCGGATCTCGATGCCAGCCGCCGCTGCAGCGGCACGTGCCTGGACGTTGGCGCGGACGTTGAAGCCGATGATCGCGGCACCCGAAGTCTCGGCCAGCGACACGTCGCTTTCGGTGATGGCGCCGGCGCCGGCATGGACGATGCGTGCACGCACTTCGTCGGTACCGAGCTTGTCGAGTGCGGCGTTGATCGCCTCGATCGAGCCCTGCACGTCGCCCTTGATGACCAGCGGGAATTCCTTCAGCCCGCTTGTCTGCAACTGCGACATCATCTGCTCGAGCGAACCGCGCTGGCCGGCATGCTTGGCAACCGCCTTCTCGCGCGCCAGACGCTGGCGGTATTCGGTGATCTCGCGGGCACGGGCCTCGTTGTTGACCACGGCGAAGCGATCGCCGGCCTGCGGGGTGCCCTGCAAGCCAAGCACTTCCACCGGCATCGCCGGCGGCGCTTCCTTGATCTGCACGCCACGATCGTTGACCAGCGCACGCACCCGGCCCCATTCATTGCCGGCAACGAGGATGTCGCCCGGCATCAGCGTGCCGGTCTGCACCAGCACGGTGGCAACGGGACCACGGCCCTTGTCGAGCTGGGCCTCGATGACGACGCCTTCGGCGGTACGGTCCGGATTGGCCTTCAGGTCGAGAATTTCGGCCTGCAGCAGGATCGCCTCGAGCAGTTTGTCGAGATTGGTGCCCTTGGTCGCCGACACTTCGACGTCCAGAACTTCACCGCCCATGGATTCGACGAAAACCTCGTGGCGCAGCAGTTCGGAGCGCACCTTCTGCGGATCGGCATCATGCTTGTCGATCTTGTTGATCGCCACGATGATCGGAACGCCGGCCGCCTTGGCATGGCTGATCGATTCGATCGTCTGCGGCATGACGCTGTCATCGGCCGCAACCACCAGGATGGCAATATCGGTCGCCTGGGCGCCACGAGCACGCATCGCCGTGAAGGCGGCGTGGCCGGGCGTGTCGATGAAGGTGATCTTGTGACCATTCTTCTCAACCTGGTAGGCGCCGATATGCTGGGTGATGCCGCCGGCTTCGCCGGAGACGACATTGGCGTTGCGGATCGCGTCGAGCAGCGAGGTCTTGCCATGATCGACGTGACCCATGATCGTCACGACCGGCGGACGCGAAACCAGGTCCTCGGCATTGTCGGCGATGTTGAACAGGCCTTCCTCGATGTCGGACTCGGCGACGCGGCGGACCGTGTGGCCGAATTCGGTGGCGACCAGCTCGGCCGTGTCGGCGTCGATGACGTCGCCCGGCTTCAGGATCTGGCCCTGCTTCATGAAGAACTTGACCAGGTCGACCGCGCGCTCGGACATGCGTTGCGCCAGTTCCTGGATGGTGATGGTCTCTGGCAGGATCACTTCGCGCATGACTTTCTCGCGCGGCTCATTGTGCATCGCGCGCTTGAATTTTTCCTGGCGGCGACGCATCGACGACAGCGAACGGGCTCGCGCATCTTCGTCGGACAATGCCGAATTCAGCGTCAGCTTGCCACGGCGGCGATCTTCCTCGCTCTTGGTCGGCTTGGCCGGACGCGCCACTTCAGGCGTGACCGGACGGCGCACCGGTGCGCCGGCGCCAACCCGCTTCGGCTTGGCCACTTCCTCGTCATCGACTGTTGCCAGTTCGGCAGCCAATGGCGCGCGGCGACGCGCCTCTTCCTCGGCCCGACGGCGGGATTCGGCCTCGGTCTGCAACCGTGCTTCTTCCTCGGCCTGGCGGCGCGCGGATTCATCGCGTTCGCGCTTGCGGCGCTCTTCGTCCTCGGCGCGACGCTTGGCATCCTCGGCGGCGCGCTGGCGGTCCTCGACCTCGCGAACCTTCGAGCCCTCGAGCGCCCTGCGGCGTGCTTCCATTTCACTGCGCGACAGTTCGTTCAGCACCATGCCGCTGCGCTCGACCGGGGCCGGGGGCGGCGGGGGTGGCGGCGCCTTCGGTGCTTCCGGCACGACGACGGGGGCGGCCACGACCGCCGGCTTCGGTGTGAAGACGGGGGCGGCAACAGGCTCCGGCTTGTCGCCGGGCATCGAGAACTTGCGCTTCTTGGTTTCGACGACGACCTGCTTGGTGCGGCCGTGCGAGAAGTTCTGGCGCACAGTGCCCTGTTCCATACCGGGGCGCTTCAGCGTCAAGGTCTTCTTCGGCGTCACACTCAGCGTATTGTCGTCACCCGATTTCGTATCGCTCATTCCATATCCTCTGCGGCATCATCTTCGTCAGCAACAGCCGCAAGCATTGCCAGATCGTCCGGGGAACCGCCCCGATACCGGTCGAGCGCAACCATGCGCTTCTGGACCGCCCTGCCCGCGTCTCCCGCGAGAACGGCAGCATGTATCACATTTGTACCCCCCAATGCCAAGCTCAACTCGGCCTCGGAGAAAAGTTTGTAGGCAAGGATAGCGGGCCCACCGAGATGGACCGTCGCCCGTCGCGCCTGGCTGATCTTGCGCACGCCGTCATCGGACGCCTCGGAAGCATGCAGCACGAAAAGCGCCAATCCGCCGCGCACCGCGCTCTCGACCTTGGTAGCACCAAGCGAAATTGCGCCTGCCTTGCGGGCAAGACCAAGCATGCCCAGAGCGTGCCTGGAAAGCAGCCCGTCGACCATGCCGCCAAGATCGGGCGGCACGACCACCTGTGCCTTGAAGGCGCGGGCAAAGAGGTTCTTCGCCGCAGCCTTGTCGATATGTAGGCGGTCGGCGCTCACCCAGCAACCGCGGCCGGGCAGATTTCTCTTGATGTCGGGAACGACGGCCGAATCCGGGCCGACGACGAACCGGATCAGATCATCCGGTTCGGCTTGTTTGCGCGTAACGATGCAGGTGCGATCGTTCATCTCGTCCAAGGGCGGGTTCGGTGCGATGCGGTTTCACCTCACGCACCAACGGCTTCGTCAGCCGAGACTTCTTCGGCTGCAAGCTCGTCTTCGGTGATCCAGCCGGCCTTGAGGCGGGCGGCCAGAACCATCTGTTCGGCGTCTGCGCGGGTCACGCCATGATTGGCCAGCACGCCCGGATAGACTTTTGTCTCGCCGTCCTTGCGTTCCTTCCAGCCGGTCAGGTCGTCGGCGGCATAGCCGGCGAAATCCTCGATCGTCTTCACGCCATCCTCGCCAAGCGTCACCATCATGGCGGTGGTGACGCCGGGGATTTCGCGCAATTCGTCCGAAACGCCGAGCGCCTTGCGCTTGTCGTCGTGCTCGGCCTCGATCTTCTCCAGATATTCGCGGGCGCGGGTCTGGATTTCCGAAGCGGTGTCCTCGTCGAAACCGTCGATAGAAGCGATCTCGCCGGAATCGACATAAGCGACTTCCTCAACGCTGGTGAAGCCTTCGGAGGCCAGCACCTGGCCGACCATCTCGTCGACGTCGAGGGCTTCCATGAACAGCGACGAACGCTCGACGAATTCCTTCTGGCGGCGCTCGGATTCTTCGGCTTCGGTCAGGATGTCGATATCCCAACCGGTCAGCTGCGAAGCCAGACGCACATTCTGGCCGCGGCGACCGATGGCCAGCGACAGCTGGTCGTCGGGAACCACGACTTCGATGCGTTCGGCATCCTCGTCGAGCACGACCTTGGCGACTTCCGCCGGCTGCAGCGCATTGACGATGAAGGACGCCGCAGAAGGCGACCACGGAATGATGTCGATCTTCTCACCCTGCAATTCGCCGACGACCGCCTGGACGCGGCTGCCGCGCATGCCGACGCAGGCGCCGACCGGATCGATCGAAGAGTCCCGCGAGATGACGGCGATCTTGGCGCGCGAACCTGGGTCGCGGGCGACCGACTTGATCTCGATGATGCCGTCATAGATTTCCGGCACTTCCATGGTGAACAGCTTGGCCATGAACTGCGGATGGGTGCGCGACAGGAAAATCTGCGGGCCGCGCTGCTCGCGGCGCACATCGTAGACATAGGCGCGGACGCGGTCGCCATATTTGTAGTTCTCGCGCGGGATCAGCTCATCGCGACGGATGATCGCTTCGCCGCGGCCGAGATCGACGATGACATTGCCGTATTCGACGCGCTTGACGGTACCGTTGACGATCTCGCCGATGCGGTCCTTGTACTCGTCATACTGGCGGTCGCGTTCGGCCTCGCGGACCTTCTGGACGATGACCTGCTTGGCCGACTGGGCGGCGATGCGGCCGAAATCCATGGGCGGCAGCTGTTCGGCGATGAAGTCGCCGAGCTGGGCGTCGGGATTGCGCTCGCGAGCCGAGGAAATGGCGATCTGCGTGGCATAGTCATCGACCTTCTCGACCACTTCCATCAGCCGCTGCAGCTTCATCTCACCGGTGTTCGGGTTGATGTCGGCGCGGATGTTGGTCTCCTGACCGTAACGCGAGCGCGCCGCCTTCTGGATCGCATCGGCCATGGCGGCGATGACGATCGACTTGTCGATCGACTTTTCACGCGCGACCGCGTCGGCGATCTGCAGCAATTCAAGTCTGTTGGCGCTTACAACCATCGTTTTTCTCCCGAGCTTGTTTGCCGGACCTTTGCGCCCGGCAGCTCAATCATAGTTCCTGTTCGTGTTCTTCCGTGGCGTCCGCTTCCGCACCCGACTCGTCGTCGTCCGGTTCGCCACGGCGCTTCTTGGCTTCCTTGCGCGCCCTGTTGTCCTTCGACAGGGCATCGCGGATGAGATCGTCGGTCAGGATCAGGCGCACATCGGCAATCGCGTCATAGGGGACGCGCACCGTCGGCTCCTCGCCATAGGCTGCCTTGTCGCGCTCGATCAGCACATCGTCTTCGCCGGCTTCGGCGATCTTGCCCTTGAAGCGCTTGCGGTCGGCGACGACGATCGATGTTTCCATTTTCACCAGATGACCCGTCCAGGTCGTGAAATCCGATTTGCGGACCAGCGGCCGGTCGATGCCGGGCGACGAGACTTCAAGATGGTAGGCCTTTTCGATCGGATCATCGACATCGAGCGCCGGCGACACCGCGCGGCTGACCTCTTCGCAATCCTCGACGGTCATGGTGCCGTCCTCGCGTTCGGCCATGATCTGCAGCGTCAGCCCGTTCTGGCCCGACAGATGCACCCGCACGAGGCGGAAGCCGATGCCGCGCAGAACCGGCTGGACGATCAGCGCGATGCGCGCATCGATGCCGCTTTCGCGGATGATGCGATCGTCGCCCTCGCTTGCCGTTGCAGTCATTGAAGCCCTGTCGTTCTCTACCAAGTTATCGCCAGGTAATAAAAAAGAGCGGGACCGGGTGGACCCACTCTTCGTCATACCGACCAAGAATTTGAGGCTGATATAGACGATCGCGGCCTGTGTTTCAAGCCCGCTATGCTGGTCGGGCAACGCTGCCATCGAGGTGGCCCCCGCCAGCGTTGCATGGAGCGCATGGCGCCCATGCGGCGGCCCCCATGGGATCGGCGCTGAAACGCACCTACTTACGCTGCGCTGCACAAAGGTGGCCGTGCGCCACACGTGCGCGAAAGGACATGATCATGAGCAATCGCAAGATATTTTCTGCAATAGGCGACTTCTTCACCGTATTCGGCAGCGCCGTGGCCGCTTCACGGGCCGTGGAAGCCGGTCGCAGGCCGCGCGCCGACGACCTGCGCAACCTCGGCGTCGAGCCTGCCGCCTTTGATCGCATCGGCCGCCGCTTCTAGCTTTGACGCAATTCCGGACGGAAAACCGTTTCACACTTTTTCTGGAATTGCTCTAAGACAGCGAGCCTATTTCCGAATGAAGGTAAGATAGGCCGGCCGCCGGCCCTCACGAATGGCCTTGGCCTCGTAACGGGTGCCCGGCCAACCATCATAGGGCCGGTGCCAGTCCGCCGCCTCGCAAGCCTGCCATGCGAACGCGCCATGCGCGCGGCAATGCAGCAAGGTCCAGTTGACATAGGTGTCGATGTCGGAGGCGAAGCGGAATTTTGAACCAGGCTTCAGCACGCGCGCGAACCGCTCGAGATTGACCGGGCTTACGAAACGTCGCTTCCAGTGTTTCTTCTTCGGCCAGGGGTCGGGATAGAGCAGATCGATGCCGCCGAGCGAGGCCTGCGGCAGCCAGTCGAGCAGCCTTGTGGCGTCGTCGTCATAAACCCGCAGATTGGCGAGCGGTTTCTCGCGCACCGCCATCATCATCTTGGCCATGCCGTTGACGAAGGGCTCGACGCCGATAAAGCCGATCGAAGGCGCCTCGGTCGCGCGGTGCAGGAGATGTTCGCCACCGCCGAAGCCAATCTCGAGGCGAACCGCGCTGACATCGGTTTGAAACAGAGTTTGCAGATCGGCCGGCGGCTCGGCCGCCAGATCGAGCCGATATGCACCGAAGCCGCTTTCCAGCGCGGCCGCCTGTTGCGGACGCATGGTCTTGCCGCGCCGGCGACCGAAAAAGGCTTCGGTCGCGCGGCTTGGTCTGTCCTTCGGATCCATGGCGGGACTTCGCGGCGCCGCTGTCAGGCGGCGACCGCGTCCTTGAGCGCCTTGGCGAGATCGGTCTTTTCCCAGGAGAAAGACCCATCACGGCCGGCCTTGCGGCCGAAATGGCCGTAGGACGACGTCTTGGCGTAGATCGGTTTGTTGAGATCGAGGTGACGGCGGATGCCCGACGGCGACAGATCCATCACCGTGCGCAGCGCGTCCTCGAGCTTTGCCTCGTCGACCTTGCCGGTACCATGCAAGTCGACATAGACCGACAGCGGCTGGGCGACGCCGATGGCGTAGGAAAGCTGGATGGTGCAGCGGTCGGCGAGTTTCGCCGCCACCACGTTCTTGGCCAGGTAGCGCGCCGCATAGGCCGCCGAACGATCCACCTTGGTGGTATCCTTGCCGGAGAAGGCGCCGCCGCCATGGGGTGCGGCACCACCGTAGGTGTCGACGATGATCTTGCGGCCGGTCAGGCCGGCGTCGCCGTCCGGCCCGCCGATGACGAACTTGCCGGTCGGATTGATGTACCACATGCAATCGTCGGCGATCTTGAGGTCGCCCAGCGCCTCGCGGATATAGGGTTCGACGACCTTGCGGACCTTCTTCGAATCCCAGCTCGCATCGAGATGCTGCGTGGACAGCACGATCTGCGTCGCCTCGGCGGCCTTGCCATCGACATAGCGAACGGTGACCTGGCTCTTGGCATCCGGCCCGAGCCTGCCGGCTTCACCGCTGCCTTCGTGGCGGGCAGCAGCCAGCAGTTCGAGGATCTTGTGGCTGTAGTAGATCGGCGCCGGCATCAAATCCGGCGTCTCGCGGCAGGCATAACCGAACATGATGCCCTGGTCGCCGGCACCCTCTTCGCCCTGACGGTCGGCAGCGTTGTCGACGCCCTGGCCGATGTCAGGCGACTGGCCGTGCAGCAGAACCTCGATCTTCGCCGTTTTCCAGTGGAAGCCGGCCTGCTCGTAGCCGATTTCGCGGATCGCCTTGCGGGCGACCGATTTGAACTTGGCCGGATTGACGACCGGATGGCCGGCGGCATCCTTGAGGATGTTGCCTGCCTTGTCCTTCTTCAGCAGCGTTTCCGGGACGCGCACTTCGCCGGCGATGACGACGCGGTTGGTGGTGGCCAGCGTCTCGCAGGCGACACGGACTTTCCACGGGTCCATGCCGGTCTTCTTGGCTTCGCGATAGACCAGATCGACGATCTCGTCGGAAATCCGGTCACAGACTTTGTCGGGATGGCCCTCGGCAACGGATTCCGAGGTAAAGAAGTAGTTCTGCCGCGTCACGGGTGTCCCCTCTTGAAAAACGATCGGCAGGCTGCCGATTTTGGCGCGCCACGTGTTAGCGGGGCGAAGCGCCGCTCGTCAAGCGGTGCTTCGGCTCTGGCATGAATGTCGATGCCGTTATCTTGTGCCACCGGCGGCGGGGCGCCGCCGGTCCTGGCGTGATTGAGGATCAGTCGGGATCGTCGGCGGAAAGGGACTTGACCAGGTCTATGATCCTGCGGCGCACCTTGGCGTCGGCGATCTTGACAAAGGCCCGGTTGAGCTGAAGGCCTTCAGGGCTGCCGCAGAATTCGACAGCGAAAGCCATCGAAGCGTCCTCGGCAAATCCACGGCCCGCCACAGGCTCCTGGCCGGGCGCATCCTCAAAAAAGAAAGCGACAGGCACGCCGAGTATGGACGCGATCGCCTGCAGACGGCTGGCGCCGACGCGGTTGGTGCCCTTTTCATATTTCTGAATCTGTTGAAATGTGATGCCGAGGTTTTCTCCCAGCTTTTCCTGGCTCATTCCAAGCATGTTGCGGCGAAGCCGAATGCGACTGCCAACATGGATGTCGATCGGATTCGGTTTCTTCTTGTTATCTTCTGTCATTTTTTCCTCGCCGAATTTTTTCGGCTTTCTCTATTTTTTTCCTGCCCAAACAAAGCCGGAGGCAACTGCCCCAACAGAACGATCCACCGGCTTCGAGAAATTTTCAGGCACTTACAGTATGAGTTTCTAATGTGTTGGCTGTCAATTCACCCGTAGCCTTTGCCTTACGTTCAACAGCGCTGCCCCAACGGCAAACAGCAACATGATCAGCATTCCGTTAATGCGCCGTTGGCCGGGAGATATGAGCGCCTGTCCGGAAATCGGTATGTGGGCATCGATGGCGCCGCGCGCGTCGATAGCAAGCGCATCGACGATGCGCCCGCGCGGATCGACGACGGCCGAGATGCCGTTGTTGGCGGCACGCACCAATGGCAATCCATTTTCCACCGCACGGATCTGGGCCTGCCTGAAATGCTGATACGGACCCGGCGTGTCGCCGAACCACGCATCATTGGTAACGTTCACAATAAGCTGCGCTGACGCAGCGTCAACTGCCACAAGATCGGGAAAGATCACCTCATAACAGATAAATGGCAGCGCACGGATGCCGTCGGGCAGCGTAATGGCGTGCCGCTCATTGCCGGCCGCGAAACTCATCGGCCCGGCAACCAGTTGCTCGATGCCGAAACGCTGGAGCAGATCGGCGAAAGGCAGGTATTCGCCGAACGGCACCAGGTGAACCTTGTCGACGGCGTCGGTGATTTCACCCTTGTCGTCGATCGCCACCACGGAGTTGTAGTAGCGGCTGTCGGCATTTGCGGCCGAGCCGCCTTCCTCGCGGACGACGCCGGCAATCAGCATCTGGCCGGGTCCGAGCATATCCCCCAGCGCCGTCAATGCGTCCGGACGCTCGGTGAAGAGGAACGGCACCGAGGTTTCGGGCCACAGGATCAGTTGCGGCTTTTGATGGCCTGGATCCGGCGCCTTGCCCGAGAGCCCCATCAGGACCGCGAAGATGCGGTCGCGCACCGAGGCATCCCATTTTTCCGACAGGTCCACGGCCGGCTGGACAATGCGGACATCCAGGCTGCGTGAAGCTGGCGGTTCGGGAGCGGCAAGCCTGATATAGCCGAAGCCGACATGGGCAGCGACGAGCACGACAAACAGTGCCGCCCCGAGGCGCAGGTGCCGACGTGCCGCCAGCAGTGCCGGCAGTGCGAAGACGAACACCGCGAGCGCGTTCATGCCGATCATGCCCGTCACCGAGACGCTCTGCATCAGCAGCGGCACGGGCATGGCCGCGTAGCCGATGGCATTCCAGGGAAAACCGGTGAACAGGAAATCGCGCAGCCATTCCGCCAGGCCGAAGCCGAAGGCAAGGGCGGCGATGCGGCCAATGTCGTTGCTCCACAGCAGCCGGGCAACGATTGCCGCAAAGCCGTAGAAAAAGGCGAGCATGAAAGGAATGCCGACCACCGCGAAGGGAAGCGCCCAGGCAAAGCTGTCGGCCTCGACCAGCAGCGCCGAGCCGATCCACCAGAGGCCGGCGAGGAAATAGCCGAAACCGAACCACCAACCGACGGCGAAAGCCGGCCGCAGACGCCGGAACAGACTGCCTGAAGCTTCGCCGGTGGCGCCGTCGAGCAGCCAGACCAGCAGCGGGAACGAGACGAAACAGGCGGCGAAGAAGTCGTAAGGCGCCTGCCCAAGCACCGCGAGGGCGCCTGCGAGAAACGCCACGAGCGCACGCCGCCAACCCCAAAGCAGAATTATCCGGCCGGTGAGGCGCTCCATGCATACTTCCGAGTCGCGAATCAGGACACAAGATTTAACAGGCTGCGCTCCGCGCTCCAAACGGCGCATGGGCTGGCTGAGATGCACAGCTCCGGCCCTGCCTACCGGTGCCAACCCTCGATTTGAACGCCCCCCAGCCGCTCGGCCTCCTCGCGCGGAACCGAACGGATGGTCTGCGTGAAGGTCCAGACATGGCCCTCGGGGTCGCGTGCACGATACTGGCGCTCACCGTAGAACTGATCCGCCGGCTCCTGGATTATATCAGCGTCGAGCGCCCGCGCCTGCTCGCAATGCGCATCCAGGCCACCCTTCAGCCTGACATAGATCGACTGCGTGTTCTTGCCCGAGATCGAAGCCGGCTGGCGACGTAATCGCTCCATTCGGAATCGACGATGATGTAGCTGTCGCCGAACCGCATCTCTGCATGGATGAGCTTTCCCTCGGCATCGCTGACCACCATGCTGCGCTCGAAGCCGAAAGCCGCCTCGAGCCAGTCCAGCGCGGCACGAGGATCCTTGTAGAAAACACCAGAGCCCAGACTTGGATGCTTGAACGGGTCGTCGATAGTCATCGTGCGAGCGAAACGCTCACGCCTGTTCGGTGCGCGCCGTGGCACGCCGGCGACGCTCACCCTTCTGGCTCTGCACGATGCGCACGCGCTTGACGCGGCGCGGATCAGCGTCGAGGACGTGAAATTCGAAACCGGGTATGGCCTGCACCACCTCGCCGCGGGCCGGAACACGGCCAAGCGTGTTGAAAATCATGCCGCCGATGGTGTCGACATATTCGCCATGTTCACCGGCGGCGAAATCCCCGCCGATCATCTTGGCGACGTCGTCGATCTCGGCCTTGCCATCGACGATGAACACGCCGTCGCCGCTCTGGGTGATCATCGGCTCGTCGTCGTCATGCTCGTCCTCGATGTCGCCGACCACCATCTCGACGATGTCTTCCAGCGAGGCAAGGCCGTCGGTGCCGCCATATTCATCGATGACCAGCGCCATTTGCGTGCGCGTCGTCTGCATGCGAGCCATCAGGTCGGAGGCGAGCATCGACGGCGGCACGAACAGCACCGGGCGGATCAGATTGAGGTCGCCAATGGTGCGTGCGAGATCGACCTGGGCGAGATCGAGAACCGTGGCGACGGGTGTTTTCCTGGTCGAGCGGCCCTTCTTGACGCGCGCGATCTTGGTGATGTGGGCCAGCACATCACGGATATGGACCATGCCGCGCGGATCATCGAGGGTCTCTGAATAGACCGGCATGCGGGAATGGCCGGATTGCTCGAAGGTGCCCAGCAGATCGCCGAGCGTCGTCGTGATTTCGACCCCTTGAATGTCGGCGCGCGGTACCATGACGTCCTCGACGCGCACTTCGCGCAGCCGCAGGATGTTGTTGAGCATGGCGCGTTCGCCGGGCGAGAAGGCGCCGGCATCGCTCGTTGTCTCGGCAAGCGCGCCGGCGATTTCCTCCCGCAGGCTGGTTCCGTTGCGTTGCCTGAACAGGCCAAGAACGCGGTCGAACAGGGAGGGACCGGCAGGCGATGTCTCGCTGGCAGCGCTGCCGATGCTGGCAGCAGCAGAGGTACTGCTAGCACCAGAGGTAACGGTACTCGGACTTGATCCCTCTTCCGACGTATCGGAAGCCTTGGTTGCACTGCCGGCGTCGGGGCGGGCGGCAGTCTCTGGTTTGTCGTTCATCGTCGTCCGGTCAATTGGTCAGATGTAGTTACGCGTAGGGGTCGGGAATGGCAAGCCTTGCAAGCGCCGCGCGTTCGACGGCTTCCATCGCCTCGGCCTCGGCCTCGGTCTCGTGATCGTAGCCCAGCAGATGCAGCAGGCCGTGGATGACGAGATGGGTGATATGGTTCTCGACAGGCTTGTCTTCCAGTACCGCTTCATGGGCGACCGTTTCGGCGGCCAGCACGATGTCGCCCAGCATCGGCGGCAACGGACCGCCCTGCGCAAACGGAAAAGCCGGGAAAGACAAGACGTTGGTCGGTTTGTCCTTGCCGCGCCAGCCGGCGTTGAGAACCTGGATATGGGCGTCGTCGGAAAAAACGAGACTGAGTTCGGAACGGCCCGCCACGCCGGTTTCGGCAAAAGCCGCCTTAACGGCCCGATCGACCAGCCGCGTCAGGCTTGCCTCGTCGGGCCAGTTGCCCGCCTCAACCGCTATGTCGATGTCGACGGGAATATTCCCGTCGCCGGATATTATGTCCTCAGGCATGAAGCCGCATCGCCAACATCAATTCTCGGCGCCGAGGCCACGCGCCAGCTTGGCGTCCCGGTCGTAGGCCCTGACGATTTCCGCCACCAGCGGATGGCGAACCACGTCGCCGTCGTTGAAGCGCACGGTGACCGCGCCCGCCACGCCGTCCAGCACCCGCAAGGCTTCGACCAGGCCCGATTTGGTGTTCGAGGGAAGGTCGATCTGGGTCGGATCGCCGGTGACGATCATGCGCGAGTTTTCGCCCAGACGCGTCAGGAACATCTTCATCTGCATCGGCGTGGTGTTCTGCGCCTCGTCGAGGATGACGGCGGCATGCGCCAGCGTGCGGCCGCGCATGAAGGCAAGCGGCGCGATTTCGATCACTTCGGCGGCAATGGCGCGCTCGACCTTGTCGGCCGGCATCATGTCGTAGAGCGCGTCATAGAGCGGCCGCAGATAGGGATCGACCTTCTCCTTCATGTCGCCGGGCAGGAAGCCCAGCCGCTCGCCGGCCTCGACCGCCGGCCGCGAGAGAATGATGCGCTCGACCATGCCGCGCTCGAGCAGCATCGCCGCGTGCGCCACCGCCAGGTAGGTCTTGCCGGTGCCGGCCGGGCCGATGCCGAACACCAGTTCCGACCGTTCCAGCGCCCGCATATAGGCGTCCTGGTTGAGCGAACGGGCATAGATCGTCTTCTTGCGAGTGGCGATCTGGGCGGCGGAGACCTTGCCCTTGCGTTCCAGCGTTGGCAGGGTCAACTGATCGTCGGCGGCAATCGCCATGCGCACGGCGCCGTCAACGTCGGACTGGCCGATATCGACGCCTTTCTGGAGAATGCCGTAAAGATTGTCCAGGGCGCGGCGCGCCTGCTCGGCGGCAGAAGCGGACCCTTTGATGGTCAGCTGGTTGCCGCGTGAGCGGATGTCGACGCCAAGCTTCTGCTCGAGCCGGGCGAGGTTTTCGTCGAACTGACCATAAAGGGCGCTGGCAAGCTTGTTGTTGTCGAAAGTCAGAACGATGTGCGCCATGTCAGAAGCCCCAGATGCCGGTACCGGGGGCAGGTTCTTCAGCTCTGCTGCGCTCAACCGTCTCTCCTCATCTGCCGAGACCCTCAGGCCAATTCGGCGAACAGGCTGTTGTAGCCCGTCTTCGTGATTCGCACTTGGATAATGTCACCGATTTCGCCGGCCTTTTCATCAACAATAACCGGCTGCAGCCAAGGTGAGCGGCCAACCTTCTGGCCGGCCTGGCGGCCGGGCTTCTCGATCAGCGTGTCGATGGTGCTGCCGACGAGGCTCAAGCCGAAGTCCTGCTGCTGTTTCACGAGCAAGGCCTGCAGCCGCTGCAAGCGCTCGTCCTTGACCGTTTCCGGCACATGATCGGGCATTTCGGCGCCTGGCGTGCCGGGGCGCGGCGAATATTTGAAGGAGAAGGCCGAGGCGTAATTCACCTGACGCACCAGCTCCATGGTTGCCTCGAAATCCGCCTCGGTCTCGCCGGGAAAGCCGACGATGAAGTCGCCGGAAAGCGCGATGTCAGGCCGGGCAGTGCGGATACGGTCGAGCAGCGCCAGATAATCCCTCGCCGTGTGCCGGCGATTCATCGCCTTGAGGATGCGGTCGGAGCCTGATTGCACCGGCAGATGCAGATAGGGCATCAACGACGGCAGATCGCGATGGGCCGCTATCAGCTCGTCATCCATGTCGCGCGGGTGGCTGGTGGTGTAGCGCAGACGCGCCAGCCCGGGGATTTCGGCCAGCCTGAACAGCAGGCGGCCAAGGCCCCACTCGTGGCCGTTCTCGCCCTGGCCATGCCAGGCATTGACGTTCTGGCCAAGCAGCGTCACTTCGCGCACCCCGGCTTCAGCCAGGCGCTCAGCCTCCGCGACAATCTGCGCCACCGGCCGGGAAACTTCGGAGCCTCTGGTATAGGGCACGACGCAGAAGGTGCAGAACTTGTCGCAGCCTTCCTGCACGGTGAGGAAGGCGGTGACGCCGCGCTTGATGACCTCGGCGCGCTTGGGCTGCGGCAGATGCTCGAACTTGTCCTCGATGGCGTAGTCGGTCTCGACGATCTTTTCGCCGCCGCGCACCCGCGCCAGCACGTCGGGGAGCCGGTGATAAGTCTGCGGGCCGATGACCAGGTCGACGGCCGGCGAACGGCGGATGATCTCGGCGCCTTCGGCCTGCGCCACGCAGCCGGCGACGCCGACCAGCATCTCGCGGCCGGCCAAGGCACGCTCGGCTTTCATGTCGCGGATACGGCCGAGCTCGGAATAGACCTTTTCGGCCGCCTTCTCCCTGATATGACAGGTGTTCAGCAGCACCAGGTCCGCCTCGCCAATGGCATCGGTCGCGGAATAGCCGTCGGCAGCCAGCGCATCGGCCATACGCTGCGAATCATAGACATTCATCTGGCAGCCATAGGTCTTGATGAAGACTTTTCTCGCTGCCGTGGAAAGCACTGCCGGCTGTCCAGCCAAAGTGCCGATGTCGTCGCTTTCTATCGTGTTCAAGTCCATAAGGCGGCTTCTAACGCCTTTCCGTGACAAAAAACAGACGATTCTCAGCCCGCGCCAGCAAGGGCATGCCGGGGCTAGCGGCTCGGCCGCGGGTCGGCAAGCGCCGCCTGCATCATCTCACGCACCTGGCTTTCCATCAGTTTCGACGTCTCCTTGCGGTTCGAACCCTTGGAAAAGGCGATTGCCTCGCCGAAATGCACCTCGACGTCGAGCGCGCCCTCCGCGAGCAATACCTTGAGATGCGGCATCAAATCCTCATCGCCGATCCATGCGGCAAGCGGGCGATGCCGGCGGCCGAGCGGCACGCCGTGCAGACGCGTATAGGCGATCGCCACCGGCTGGATGAACACCTGTTCCGCCGCGCCTTCCGAAATCGCCATCGAGGCGGCGCCGAACAGCGTGCTCTTGAACGGCAGGACCATATTGCCGTCGCCGGTCGAGCCCTCGGCAAACAGCACCATCGCATCGCCCTTGGCCATGCGGCTGGCAATCTCGCTTGCCTGGTCGCCCGACGAACGCTTGCGCTCGCGCTCGATGAACACGGTACGCTGCAGCTTCGAAAGCATGCCGATCAGCGGCCAGCCTTCCATATCAGCCCTGGCGATGAATTTTACGTCGGCAAAAGAGCCGAGCACCATGATGTCGGTCCAGGAGATGTGATTGGACGCAACCAGCAGCGGGCGCTTGTCGGACAGCGTCCCCTTGACATGGATGCGCATGCCGAGCGCCCTGATGATCAGCCTGTGCCAGATCTTGAGGATGAAGGTTTCCGGCCACCAGCCGGTCTTCATCGACAGTATCTGTAACGGCACGAGGACCAGCGAACCGGCGACAACGAGGCCCAGCGCCAGGAAAATCCTGATTTTCTTGATCATCGCCCCATCCCGGCCGTCTCGCTAGCGAAGATCGCGGCGCATGACAAGCGCGCCGGTCGGTCCGTGTTCGGCCGACCTGTAGTAATTCGGCCGCTTGCCGACCTCGCGGAAGCCCAGCCGGCGATAAAGCGCGATCGCCGCGACATTGGTCTCGTCGACCTCGAGGAACAGCGCTTCGGCGCGCTGCGCGTGCAGTTCGCGCAACACCGCGTCCATCAATTGCCAGCCCAACCCCTGCCGGCGATGCGATCGCGCCACCGCGACGGCCAGGATCTCGCCCTCGCCTGCCGCAAGCCGCGCCAGCACGAAGCCGACGGGCGGCTTGGAGCCCTGTCCGGTTTCGCGCGCGGCATAGCCGAACACAGTGCCCTGTTCGAGCAAGGCGGCAAATTCGCCATCGGTCCAGGGGCGGACAAAGTCCTCGCGGTGCAGCAGCGAGACCGCCGGACTGTCGGCGATCCTCAGCGGCTCGAGCGCATAGTCCCGGCGGCGTGGTTGGAGAAAAGGGATGCGCATCTAATTTTTGTTTTCTTGTTTGACCATGATCTCTGGACAAACGGGAACCGTTGTCCGTGAAAACCGGCTTCCACTTTTCGGGATCATGGTCTGATCCTTGAAAGAATGAACCCGGCCTGCGGCTTGGCGTCGGCGCCGCGCAGGTAGAGTGGTTTCGGCCGTTCGCCCGCGCCCTTGGCGGCAGCCAGGCGGGCGTAGGTGACAATGTCGGCGGTGGCCGTCCGAGGGCCGACATCGAATTCGCGCCCGGCCGATGCACTGATGAGCGCTGCAGCGGTGCCGGCAAGCACCGGAGACGTTGCCATCGCCATTGCCACCACGTCGGCCAGCGTGGCCACGGCCGGACCGTAATTCAAGACTAACCTTTCGTCGTAAAAGGCCGCGTGGATCTCCTCACGGCCGGCATCCAGCGCCGCCAGCACGGTGCGACCGGGAAATGCCGTCGCTGCTTCGGCAGCCAGCGCCTCCAGTGTCGTCACTCCGATTGCCGGTATCTTCAGCGCCAGCGCCAGGCCACGCGCGGTCGAGACGCCGACCCGCAGACCGGTGAAGGAACCGGGGCCGACAGACACGGCAATGGCGCCAAGACCTGCATAGTCGGTTGCGCCTGCCTCCAGCGCTTCGGCGATGACCGCCATCAGCTGCTCGGCATGGCCCTTGCCGAGATCGAGCACCGAGCGGCCGAGCTCCCGCTTCGCCGTCGCGTCATAGACGCTAGCGGCGCAGAGGTTGGCGGCACAGTCGATGGCAAGCAATTTCATGAAGCAACCGGTTCGAAAACAATTCCCTGTGCCCGCCACGGCCCGCCACCGCAAGGGGATAGTGCATAATTCGTTAAGCGGCTTCGCTTGTGGCCCATGCGGCATGCTCGATGCGCAGCATGTGGTTGTCCCAGACATAGTCCGGTTCGGAGCGTGTCGCACCACTGCCCTCGACGATCTGGCCAGCGCCGGTGGTGGCCATGAAGCCGGTTCCATCGGGAGCCACCCCGCAGACCTCGACCAGCGCGCTGTTCGCGACGACCCGGCCGCTGGCCGCATCGAGCACGACAAGCGAGTTGCCTTCCGGCGAGGAGACCGCGACCGTGCCGGCAGCCGGATTGGCGGCGACCGAGCCTATGTAGTTGCGGAAGCCGGACAAAACGTCCTGCGGCATGTCGAGCAGTTGCAGATCCTTGCCGCGCGTGGCGCGACCGACCAGCAACGGACGATCGGTGCCCGGCCCCCGGTACTGGCAGCCGAACCAGACGGTTCCGGATGGATCTGTATCCATGTGGCGGATAGACAGCTGATGCAGTGCGGCCGGCAATTCGTGCTTCTCGATAAGGTCGCCGGTGGCGCGGTCTATCAGCACGTAGGACGGCTTCATGGTCGCAATGTTGAGCTCGGCGCGGCCGTAATCCGGATGGGTCTCGATGCCGCCATTTGCTACCGCAATCGTCCTGCCATCGCCCAGGAGCAGAAGCTCGTGCGGACCCATTCCATAGGTCGGGAACTCGCCGACACGGCTGAATTTCGCCCGCGCATCGTAAACGCCGACGACGCCGGCGGCGTTGTCGAAGTCGTTTTCGGTGGCATAGAGCAGCGCACCGTCGGCCGAGAACACGCCGTGGCCGAAGAAATGCCGGCCGGCGATGCTGGCGATGGTCAGCGGCGCATCACGGCCCGAATGGTCGAAAACCACGGCAAAGGTGCCGGGTTGCCGCGCGAAGACCACCGAGCGTTTCGATATGGGATCGAAGGTGACATCGTGGCCGCGATCGGGCAGATCGATCGCATGCAGGACTTTGCCGGCCTCGGACAGGACGGCAGCGCCAAAGCTGCCGTCGCGTTTGACGAAAGCGGTGGCGAAGACGGCGTCGACCGCAAGCGTCCTTGCCCAGGCCGATGGCGCCATCGCGGCCATGAAGCCAACGCCTGCAGCTCTCAGGAAATCGCGGCGATCTATCAGCGGGGTTTTCAATTCAGTCCCCATCCAGCGAGGAGAAGCCTGCGGTCAGGCCGAATTCAGCGGTCAACCTGGTCCCGATCAGGGTCGACAGGCTGGAGGTGATCAGCGCGAAATGATCGAGCTTGTCGCGCAATGCCGGATCGGCAAGCGCCTTGTCGATTGGACCGCTGACGGCCTTGGCGGTGGCGACACCGTTGACCAGCTGGATGTGGATGGATTCGGCCATCCAGCGCGCATCGGCCGGCAGGGCGTCGCCAAGTTTCGAGGCCTGGAACAGCGTATCGATGCCGGAGAGATTGCCGGCCAGTGACGCGGTGGTGTTTTGCGAGCGCCAATAGATCGCTTGTTTCGGCTTGTCCGCGTCCGGCTTGCCGCCGAAAAATCCTTTCAGGCGCACGTCACGCACCATTTCCAGCTCGTTGATGAAGACGCCGACCAGTTCGGTCACCGCTTCATTGCCGTCGCGGTAGAGCGGGTTCTGCGGCCCCGGATTGGCCCAAAGCGCTGCAAAGCCGTCCGGTTTGTTCCAGGCGGCGCTGACCTCGCCGGCCATGGTTTCGATGTTGCCGGCAACAGCAGTGCCATAGGCGCAGCGGTAGGGATCATCCTTGCCGGCCAGTGCATCGGCGCCGTCGCCGTAAAGTACGAACTCCAGCGCGCCCAGCCCCTGCATGGCGACGCTCTTGCTGGCCAGCTGTTCCGGATCTGTGGCGGTTGGATCCTTCGCCGACAGCGCCGCCTGCACCTGCTTCAGGCCAATGCTCTTGCGATCCGGCCAGAACAGCATGCGTTCCAGCCGGTTGTTCTCCTTGATCGGCCCGAAGCCGATGATTTCGGCTGACGACCAGGCATAGACGGTGGCGGAGAATTCGGCGCGTGCGGCATCGAGTTCTCCTTGCGAGGGCGTGACGCACAGCTTGCGCATGGATCCGGTCAAGGCTTCCGCATGCTCGTGCAGGCCGGCATAGGCCGGGCGGACGAAGCCATCGATCGCCCGCTGGATGATGTCGGAGGCTTTGACCGCCGCAGACGCAGGGACAACGCCCAGCAGGGCCAGCGGAAGAGCGAAAAACAATGCAGAACGCTTGAACATCACAGTGACTCCAGGAATTTGAGCAATGCGTCACGCTCGGCCGCGTTAGCGGCGGCAAAACGGTCGCGCGCTTTCTGCGCCTCGCCGCCATGCCACAGGATCGCCTCAGCCAGGCTGCGCGCGCGCCCGTCATGCAGAAAGAAGGAATTGCCGTTGACTGTCTCGGTCAGGCCGATGCCCCACAGCGGCGGCGTGCGCCACTCATTGCCCGTCGCATCGCCCACGGCCTGGCCATCGGCCAGATCAGGCCCCATGTCGTGCAGCAGGAAGTCGGAATAGGGCCAGATCAACTGGAAGGCCTGCGCCTTATTGGGCGTATCGCGGCGCGTGACGAATTTCGGCGTATGGCAGGCAATGCAGCCGATCTCGTAGAATGTCTTTTTGCCCGCGAGCACGTCCGGCCGGTCGAGGTCCCGGCGCGACGGCACGGCCAGGTTCTGCGAATAGAAGGTGACGAGATCCATCACCGGCGGCGGCGCCTCGACCGGGCCAAGACGCTGCTGCACGCCGTTCGGCATGGCGAGGCATTTTGCCTCCGCAGCAGTGCAATCGCCCCAATGCCTCGGCTCTTCGAGCGTCGAGATGCCGATGTCGCCGGCAAAGGCGTCCGCCGCCTGCTGGCGGATCGACGCGGTCTGCGCCTTCCAGCCGAAGCGGCCGAGCGTCAGTTCCCCGTTCAGGCTATCGCGCACGATGTTCGGCCTGCCGGAAATGCCGTCGCCGTCCCTGTCGTCCGGATCGGCTTGGGCGAGAATATCAGACGGCGCGATCTGTTCGATCAGGCCCAGGCCGATCATCGGCGGTGTGAGCCGCGGCGACAGCGTGGTGCGCGGGTCAAGCGGCCCGTAGCCAAGGCCGTCAACCGAATAGCTCGGTTTGCGCAAGGAGATCACAGAGCCGTCCGTCAGCTCCACCTTACGTTCCTGGTAATCGATATGGATCCTGCCTTCACCAGGCAGGCCGGGTACGGCGAGCTCCTGCAATTGCCTGCCGTAGACCGGGTCGGGGAAGTTGAGCACCTGATGGTCGGCAAGCGCCGCCTTCTCTTCCACGCTGCTGGCGTCGCGGGCCAGCCGCAGGAACATCGACGTGGTGCCGGGGTCGCCTTGCGGCGGGCGGCCGCGGCCATCCTTCAGATGACAGTTCTGGCAGGCACGTTCGTTGAACAGCGGGCCGAGCCCGTCCGACGCTTGCGTCGAGGATGGCGACGAGACCCAGTTCTTGCGGAAAAGGGCATTGCCGAGCTTGAAGTCGCCCTCTTCCTCGAAGGTGATGTTGGCCGAGGATTGCGAGAAGGAATCGCGGCTGACGTCCTTTCGGGACGTGCCGGCGCCACCTTGCATCAATTCGAACGGCTCTGGCCTGGAAAAATCCGTGGTCGGCCTGGTGACGGCAATGACGCGCGCCTGATCCTTCGCATTGAGGTCGGTGCGCGTGGTGGCGAAGCCGGCCGGCTGAAGATCACCCGCCATCGCCGAAGAGGTAAGCGCCAACACGAGCATGACACAGCGCCGACGCGCCAATCCGGCTGGCGTCTTCTCAGGGAGCGGCGAGCCATTGGCCCGCCGCGAGCGGCGCACGAATTCTAGCAGGCGCCGCATTCCCGCATGCCCTTACTCCGCCTCGTCTGCCGATGCGGCGTTGAGCTGGCCGTATTTCTCCTCGCCAATCGAGGCAAGCAGGTCGAGCTGCGTCTCAAGAAAGTCGATGTGACCCTCCTCGTCGGCCAGCAATTCCTCGAACAGCTTCATCGTCACGTAGTCGCCGGCGTCGTTGCAAATTTCGCGCGAACGCTTGTAGGCGGTACGTGCGTCATATTCTCCGGCAAGGTCGGATTCGAGCACTTCCTTGACGTTCTGCCCGATGCGCAGCGGCGCCACGGACTGCAGGTTCGGATGGCCTTCGAGGAAGATGATGCGGGCGACGAGCTTGTCGGCATGGTGCATCTCCTCGATCGATTCCGCCCGCTCCTTCTTTGCCAGCTTCGCGTATCCCCAGTCCTCAAGCAGACGGAAATGCACCCAGTACTGATTGACGGCGCCAAGCTCCAGAAAAAGGGCCTCGTTAAGCCGCTCGATGATCTGCGGATCGCCTTTCATGAATTCTGCTCCCGTATTGGATGCGCAGGCCTCTGACGCGATCCAGGTGTGAAACGACATCCACGCCGCTCGCCTCCGAGCGAGCGTGGTAGTTTTCGGTGACCCGAATGATCGTTTCCACCACATTTGGGAAGCAGCCGCAACAGCGACCGCGCTTTTGCATTGCATGATAGATTTTCGCCGGCACGATCAACTGCCAGGGATCCTGGTCCAGCAGCCCGACGATCGTCTGCTCGATCTCCTTCTCGGTGATGATGTTGCAATGACAAATCAGCATTGGCTTGCTCGGCTGGCTGACGGCGTCTCCCGCGCCGTGTGGCTTGATCTTCTGGCGGAGGCCGTTGCAAAGCCGGTTGTCCGGCTCCGGGTCAGTCTCCGTCGTTTACCCCTTACTTGAACACCTTGTCCGGCGCGTCGAGGCTGTCGGACCCTTCGAAGGCGATGGTGCTGAGCTTCAGGGAGCCGACGGCGCGCTCAATCGACTTGGTCTGATCGATCAGCGCATCGATCGCCGCCTGGACGGTGGCATTGCCCTCAATGTTGCCCTCGGCGATCTGCTGGTCATAGGCCTCGCCGGCCAGTGCACGCGCCTTGATCGCCTCCATCTTGGCGACCGAAACATCGAGCTTGTCAGACAGTTCCTTGTCGATCGCCGGGTCGGCCGCCTTCACCATATCGGCCACCGAAGGACCCGAAACGATGGTGCCGTCGAGACGCGTGTAGCTCGCATGATAGGCCGCGCGAATGCCGATGGCGTCGTAGAGATGCGAATTGTAGGTGTTGTCGGAGAAGCAATCGTGCTCCTCTTCCGGATCATGCAGCAGTAGGCCGAGCTTCATGCGCTCGCCGGCCAGTTCGCCGTAGGACAGCGAGCCCATGCCGGTGAAGATCGTCGAGATCGCCGTGTTCGGCTCGCTATCGACAAGAGCCTTGCGGGCGGCGCCGTCTTCCTTCCAGTTGCCGACCATCTCCTGAAGATCCGAAACCAGAAGGTCGCTGGCCGATTTCAGATACTCGGCGCGGCGGTCGCAATTACCGCCGGTGCAGTTTTTGAGGTCGTAGTCGGTGTAGGGGCGCTCGCCGGCACCCGGGCCGGTGCCATGCAGGTCCTGGCCCCAGAGCAGGAATTCGATGGCGTGATAGCCGGTGGCGACATTGGCCTCGATGCCGCCGGCTCCCTGCAGCGTCCCGGAGAGGAATTCCGGCGAAAGCTTCGATGCATCGACCTTCTTGCCGTTGATCTCGATCTCCTTGTTGGCGATCACATTGGCCGTGTAGAGCGCGTTCGCGTCCGATTCGGTGCCGTAGCTCTTGGCGACATAGTCGATCAAGCCTTCATCCAGCGGCCAGGAATTCACCTTGCCTTCCCAGTCGTCGACGATCTTGTTGCCGAAGCGGTAGACTTCGGTCTGCTGGTAGGGAACGCGCGATGCCTTCCAGGCGTCACGGGCAGCGTTGAGGGTTTCCACCGATGGCGTGGCGAGCAGCGCGTCGACCGCCTTGTCGAGCGCTTGCGCGGTGGTCAGCGAATCCTCGTATTTCGCGAGCGCGATGTCGGAATAGGTCTTGATGACCGCCTTTACATCTGTTTCCGCCTTTGCCGGCAACACGAATACCGCCGCCGTCAGCAGGGCAGTGGCGCCGATCGCCGCAAGCCTGCTGCCATATCGTGCTGTCATGATCACTCTCCAGTTTCTCGGAAATTCTGTAAACGGCGCGCGCAGCAACCGGCGCCAGGCCATCTGCGGGCCATTGGGCGCAAGAGATGCCGCGCCATCGCGCGGTTCGCGGAAGAAAGACACCAAAATGCCTCCAATCGAAAGGGTTCAAGGCCCAAACATTAAAGGGATGCGCTGACGCGCGAACTTCCATAAAGCTGCGACACCGTCGGATGTCAATGACAATCCGCAAGAAAAGTCAATCGAAACAACAGTTTAGAATTATTCTAAACTGCAACTGTCAACTTTATGCGTTTCCTGCACCGGTCTTGCCGCTGAACTGTGCGATTGACAGCCGCCATCCCGGATGCGACCCGCAAAAGCTCGCTTGCAGCGGTGCCAGACAATTGCCATCTGGCGGAACATCCTAGGGTAGAATCGGGATCGAGTGCGATGAAGAACGGTGTGGTCATTGTCGGCGCGGGTCATGCGGGCGTGCAAGCGGCCGCAAGTCTGCGCGAGGACGGTTATGACGGACCGGTAATCCTCGTCGGAGATGAGGACGAACTGCCCTACCACAAGCCGCCGCTGTCGAAGACCTTCATCAAGGATGCCGAGGCCAAGCCACAACCCTTGCGCGGCGAGGCCTTTTACACCGGCAGCGCCATCGACTACCGGCCTGGCGTCAGGATCGATCGCATCGATGCCGGACGCCGCAGTTTGGATATTGCCGGCGGTGGTGCGCTTGCCTTCGACCACCTGATCCTGGCGACAGGCTCGCGCCCGCGCACGCTGCCGCTGGCCGGTGCCGATCTGTCCGGGGTGCTGTCGCTGCGCTCGCTGGCCGATGCGCGGCTGATCCGCGACCTCAGCGCGCAAACCGACGAAGTCGTCATCCTCGGCGGCGGTTTCATCGGGCTGGAGATCGCAGCCACGTTGAGGGCCGCCGGCCGCACGGTGACAGTGGTCGAGGCGGTGGACCGGCTGCTTGGCCGCGCCGTAGCGCCGGTGGTGGCGAGCCACGTCCGGCAACGGCTGGAAGCGACGGGCGTGCGCATCCTCACCGGCACCTCGATCGCCAGGCTCGAAGGCGAAAACGGTCATGTCGTGGCCGCGATCACCTCGTCAGGCGAAAGGCTGCCGGCGCGCATGGTCATTGTCGGCATTGGTGCCGTGCCGAATGTCGAACTGGCACAGGAAGCTGGCCTCGGCATCGCCAACGGCATCCGCGTCGATCACCAGATGCGGACTTCGGTGCCGGAGATTCTCGCTATTGGCGATGCTGCCTCTTACCGTCACTGGTTCACCGGCGGCGACGTGCGGCTGGAATCGGTGCAGAATGCCACCGACCAGGCGCGGCTTGCCGCGCGCACGATATCAGGCCATGCCGACGCCTATTCTGCGGTGCCATGGTTCTGGTCCGACATCGGCGACATGAAGCTGCAGATGGTCGGCCTGACCGCCGGCGGCGACAGCCATGTCGTGCTGGGCGACCTGCCCGACAACAAATTCTCGATCTACCACTACGCCGGCGAGCGGCTGCTCGGCATCGAATCGGTCAACCGTCCGGGCGACCATATGCTTGGCCGCAAGATGTTGGGCGCCGGCTTCTCGCCGACGCCACAGACGGTGGCCGCTGGCCCCGAGGGGCTGAAAGCGGCACTGGCTGCTTTCCTCGAGAATGAGCCCGCCAGAGCGGCGGGATAATTCCGTCCCTCAGGCGCGGCACCTTACTGATCAGGCGGCGCAGACTTCGCGGATCGAGCTTTCCAGAATGTCGAGTGCTTCGTTCATGACTTCGTCCTGGATGGTGATCGGCGCCAGGAAGCGGATGACGTTGCCGTAGACGCCGCAGGTCAACAGGATCAGGCCCTTGTCGAGCGCCTTCAACCGGATCGCATTGGCGATCTCGGCTGAGGGCAGGCCCTTCTTGACGTCGTTGAACTCGACCGCGTTCATGAAGCCGAGACCTCTGATGTCGACGATCTCGGGCACGTCGTCGCGGATCGACTGCAGCCGCTGTTTCAGCCTTGCGCCCAGCGTATTAGCGCGATCGCACAGCTTTTCATCCTCGATCACGTCGAGCACGGCGTGCGCCGCGGCAACGCCGATCGGGCTGCCGCCATAGGTGCCGCCGAGCCCGCCGGGGCCGGGCGCATCCATGATTTCGGCGCGGCCGGTGACCGCCGCCAGAGGAAAGCCGCCGGCCAGGCTCTTGGCCATGGTGGTGATGTCGGCGGCCACCTCATGGTGATCCATAGCAAACATCTTGCCGGTGCGGGCAAAGCCGGTCTGCACTTCGTCGGCGATCAGCAGCATGCCGTGCTGGTCGCAAAGCTTGCGCAGCGCAACCAGGAAATCCCGCGGCGCGTCGTAGAAGCCGCCCTCGCCCTGAACCGGCTCGATGATGATGGCGGCGACGCGCGCCGGATCCACATCGGCCTTGAACAACCGGTCGAGCGCCGCCAGCGAGTCGGCGACCGAGGCACCGTGCAGCGGCACAGGGAACGGCGCATGATAGACATCTCCCGGCATGGCGCCGAAGCCGACCTTGTAAGGCACGACCTTGCCGGTCAGCGCCATGCCCATGAAGGTGCGGCCATGGAAGCCGCCGGCGAAGGCGATGACCGCCTGACGGCCGGTGGCATTGCGGGCGATCTTGATGGCGTTCTCGACAGCCTCGGCCCCGGTGGTGACGAAGATCGTCTTCTTCTCGAACTTGCCGGGCAGCATGCCGTTCAGCCGTTCGGCCAGGCGCACATAGCTCTCATAGGGCACCACCTGGTGGCAGGTGTGGGTGAAGCGGTCGAGCTGTGCCTTGACCGCGTCGATCACCCTGGGATGGCGATGCCCGGTGTTGACGACGGCGATGCCCGACGAGAAATCGATATAGCGACGCCCCTCGACATCCCAGATTTCCGAATTTTCAGCCCGGTCGGCATAAATCTGCGTGGTCATGCCGACGCCGCGGGAAATCGATTGGTTCTTGCGTTCGGAAATGGCTGAATTCTTCATCGTATCCCTCACCGGGCCGGCGCCCGTCCTGTTTGATGCCGTTGAGATGTCTTCTGACCTTATTTCACGTTTTCCTCAAGTCGGCACCACCAGCAGGCGATTGGGCCTGCGGTGGGCAGATCCCGGCGCTTAACCAGTCGGGCGATACACGTACGAGACCGGTTTCCTTTTCCCGGGGATCGACTATCCTCTGAGTGTCCGCGAGGCACCGCGATCAGCGAGCGGCCCGCGGTCGGGGGAGCCCATGAGCAGGAACGTGACTTCGCCCGTCTCGCAGCCATCGGTCAGAGCTCCCGGTCTTTTGTCTTTTCCAGCCGCCCCGGCGCTTTTCGCCTGCACGGCGGCGCTGCTTCTGGCCGGCTGTGAGAAGCAGGAGGCGGCGGATAAGAAACTGCAGATCATGGTGCGCACCGAAACGGTGGCGATGGCCGACTATGCGCCAAGGACTTCGCTGACCGGGGTGATCGCGGCGCGTACGCTGAACAATCTGTCGTTCCGGGTCGGCGGTCGCGTCGCCGAACGGTTTGTCGATGTCGGCCAGCATGTCGATCAAGGCACGGTGCTCGCCCGCATCGACCCGCAGGAGCAGGAATCCGACCTGCGCTCGGCGCAGGCCGATCTTGATGCAGCCAAGGCGCAATTGACCCAGTCCGTTGCCGCCTTCGAGCGGCAGAAGACGCTGCTGGCGCAGGGCTTCACCACCAGGCGCGACTATGACGCCGCGGACCAGGCCCTGAAGGTGGCACAAGGCAGCGTCGAAGCCGCGCAGAGCGCTTTCTCCAACGCCCAGCAAAACCTGTCCTTCACCGAGCTCAAGGCCGGTGCCGCCGGCGTGATCACCGCCCGCCAAGTCGAAACCGGCCAAGTGGTGCAAGCCGCGCAAACCGTCTTCACCGTCGCCGAGGACGGCGACCGCGACGCGGTGTTCAACGTGCAGGAGACGCTGATCGCCAAGACACCGGCATCGCCTGCGGTGACGATCACGCTGTTGTCCGATCCGCAGGTCAAGGCAACGGGCAAGGTCCGCGAAATCTCGCCTGCGGTCGACCCGGCTTCGGGCTCAATCCGGGTCAAGGTCGCCATTCCCGACACGCCCGCCGGCATGCCGCTGGGAGCAGCCGTCATCGGCTCGGTAAGCGCCAAGCCGGCGAAGGCGATCCTGCTGCCCTGGCAGGCGCTGACGTCCAGCGCCGGCAAGCCGGCGGTCTGGATCGTCGATCCGTCGACCAAGGCGGTGACGATGGCGCCGGTCGAAGTGCTGGCGTTCAATTCGGGCACGGTCGTGATCGCCAGGGGGCTGGACGAAGGCCAAAGCGTCGTCACCGCTGGAGGACAGCTGCTCAGCCCTGGACAGACGATCGAGATATCGGGAGCGGGCCAATGAGCCGGACGCCGCGCATCCTGCTCGGCGTGCTCATGCTCGGCGCGCTGGCATCCTGCTCCAGGTCGGAGGAAAAGCCGCCCGAGATCATCCGGCCGGTGCTGTCGATGGTGATCGAGCCGCGCACCACGCAAGTCTTCGGTTTTGCCGGATCCGTCGAACCGCAGGTCAGCGCCGACCTGGCCTTCCGCCTGCTTGGCCGGGTCGTCTCGCGCGACGTCCAGGTCGGCGACATCGTCAGCAAGGGCACGACGATAGCGGCACTCGATCCGACCGCGCTGGAGTTGTCGCTCCAGGCGGCCAAGGCGGAACTGTCCAATGCCGAGGCGCAGTTCGCCAACGCCGCCGCCAGCGAGGAACGGCAGCGCCAGTTACTCGCCTCGGCCAACGCCACGCAAGCTGTCTTCGACGCCGCGCAGCAGGCGCGCAAAGCTGCGGAGGCAGGTGTCGAGCGGGCCAAGGCCTCGCTTGCCAAATCGCAGGAACAGCTCGGCTATGCCAGGCTGTTCTCTGATTTCGACGGTGTCGTCACCGCTGTCGGCGCCGAAGTTGGCCAGACGGTCTCGCCCGGCCAGACGGTCGTCACCGTGGCGCGCTCGGACCTGCGCGAGGCGGTGGTCGACATTCCCGACCAATTGACCGGTGATCTCGCGGCCGGCACGCCCTTCCAGGTCATCCTGCAGTCGCTGCCGACGATCCAGACCGGGGCTAAGCTGCGCGAGATCGCACCGCAATCCGAGGGCTCGACCCGCACCCGGCGCGTCAGGCTGACGCTCACGGATCCGCCACAGGCCTTCCGGCTCGGCTCGACGGTGACGGCGACCCGCGTGACCAAGGTGGCACCGACGATCGAACTGCCCATGTCGGCGCTGTTCGAAAAGAACGGTTCCGCGAAAGTGTGGATCGTCGACCCGCAGACATCGAGCGTGAACGCACGCGACATAAAGGTCGCGTCGAAGAATGGCGGCACCTTCACGGTGACCGAGGGGCTGGAGGCCGGCATGCGTGTTGTCACGGCGGGCGTCCACAGCCTGAGCGAAGGCCAGAAGGTGACAGTGCCCGAGGGAGGGGCCTCATGAAAGGCTTTAATCTCTCTGACTGGGCGCTCAACCACCGCTCCATGGTCTGGTATTTCATGCTGGTCTTCGTCGTGGCTGGCGTGTTCTCCTACCTCAATCTCGGCCGTGAAGAAGATCCCAACTTCACCATCAAGACGATGATCATCCAGGCCAACTGGCCGGGCGCCTCGGTCAAGGAAACCGTGCAGCAGGTGACCGACCGCATCGAGAAGAAACTCGAGGAACTCGACAGCCTCGACTACACCAAGTCCGTCACCACGGCCGGCCAGACCGTCATCTTCGTCAACCTGAAGGACACCACCAAGGCACGCGATGTCGTGCCGAACTGGATTCAGGTGCGCAACATGGTCAATGACATCGGGGCGCAGTTTCCGCAGGGTGTGCAGGGACCGTTTTTCAACGACCGCTTCGGCGACGTCTATGGCAACATCTACGCCTTCACATCGGACGGGCTGACGCCGCGCCAGTTGCGCGACTATGTCGAGGATGCCAGAACAAAGATCCTGACCGTGCCCAACGCCGGCAAGGTCGACCTGGTCGGCGCCCAGGACGAAGCGATCTATCTCGAATTCTCAACCCGCCAGATCGCCGCCCTCGGCCTCAACCAGCAAGCGATCGTCGCCAGCCTGCAGGCGCAGAACGCGATCACGCCGTCCGGCGTCATCCAGTCCGGGCCGGAGCGCATCAGCGTGCGTGTCGGCGGGCAGTTCACCTCCGAGGAAAGCCTGCGCGCCATCAATCTGCGCGTCAACGACCGCTTCTTCCGCCTGAGCGACGTGGCGACGATCACACGCGGCTATGTCGATCCGCCGACGGCACTGTTCCGTTTCAACGGCCAGGACGCGATCGGGCTCGCCATCGGCATGAAACCCAACGCCAACCTGCTCGAATTCGGCGAGGCCCTGCACAAGGAGATGGACAAGGTGCTGGCCGACCTGCCGGTCGGTGTCGGCGTGCATCTGGTCGCCGACCAGCCGGTCATCGTCGAGGAGGCCGTCTCGGGCTTTACGCGTGCGCTGTTCGAGGCGGTCGCCATCGTGCTCGCCGTGTCGTTCATCAGTCTCGGCATGCGCGCCGGCTTCGTCGTGGCGCTGTCGATCCCGCTGGTGCTGGCCATCACCTTCACGGTCATGGCCTATCTCGGCATTTCGCTGCAGCGTATTTCCCTGGGTGCGCTGATCATCGCGCTCGGCCTTCTGGTCGACGACGCGATGATCGCGGTCGAGATGATGGTGGCGCGGCTTGAGGTCGGCGACAATCTGCGCAAGGCGGCGACCTATGTCTACACATCGACCGCCTTTCCGATGCTGACCGGTACGCTGGTAACTGTCGCCGGCTTCATCCCGATCGGCCTCAACAACAGCGCCGCCGGCGAATATACCTTCACCCTGTTCGTGGTCATCGCCGTTTCGCTGCTGGTGTCATGGATCGTGGCGGTGCTGTTTGCGCCACTGCTCGGCGTCACCATCCTGCCGGCGACGATGAAAACCAAGCATCACGACCAGCCGGGCCGCTTCACCTCGCTGTTCCGGCGCGTGCTTGTCGGCTCGGTGCGCCATCACTGGCTGACCATCATCGCCACCGTGTTGTTGTTTGCCGGCTCGATCGCCGGCTTCGGCCTGGTGCAGCAGCAGTTCTTCCCGCCATCGGACCGGCCGGAGCTGATCGTCGACTGGAACCTGCCGCAGAATTCTTCGATCGCCGACACGCGCGACCAGATGGAGCGGTTCGAGCAGCGGGCACTGGTCGGCAATCCCGACATCGACCATTTCTCGTCCTATATCGGCCAGGGCGCGGTGCGTTTCGTGCTCGCCTATGACGTGCAGCCGGCCAACCCCTATTTCGGCCAGACCGTCATCGTCACCAAGAGCATCGAGGCCCGCAACCGGGTCAAGCCGGCGCTGGAAAAGCTGCTGCGCGAGGAGTTCGTCGGCACCGACGCCTTCGTCAAGCCGCTCGAACTCGGACCGCCGGTCGGCCGCCCCGTGCAATACCGCGTCGGCGGTCCCGACATCCAGACGGTGCGCGAACTGGCGCAGCAATTCGCCGGTGTCATCTCCGCCAATCCAAAGCTCGCCGCGCCGACCTTCGACTGGAACGAGCCGCAGCGGGTGCTGAGGGTCGACGTGCTGCAGGACAAGGCACGCCAGCTCGGCATCACCTCCTCCGACATCGCCAGCGCGCTGAACAGTACGGTCGGCGGCGCTACCATCACGCAGGTGCGCGACGCCACCTACCTGATCAATGTCGTGGCCCGCTCCCGCGGCGCCGAACGCGGCTCGATCGAGACGTTGCAGAACATGCAATTACCGACCAGCACCGGCGAGGCGATCCCGCTCGCGGCGGTCGCCAACTTCCGCTACGATCTGGAGCAACCGACAGTGTGGCGACGCGACCGCATCCCGACCATCACCGTGCGCGCCGGGCTGGTCGGCGACGTGCTGCCGGCCACGGTCGTCAACGAACTGAAGCCATCGGTCGATGCCTTCACCGCCAAGCTGCCGCCGGGCTATTCGATCGCCACCGCCGGCTCGGTCGAGGAGAGCGCCAAAAGTCAGGGACCGATCGCCGCCGTCGTGCCGTTGATGCTGTTCGTCATGGCAACGATCCTGATGGTGCAGTTGCAGAGCTTCCAGCGCCTGTTCCTGGTCGTCGCGGTGGCGCCGCTCGGCCTGATCGGCGTGGTGGCGGCGCTGGTGCCGAGCGGAGCGCCGCTGGGCTTCGTCGCCATCCTGGGCGTGCTGGCGCTGATCGGCATCCTGATCCGCAATTCGGTCATCCTGATCGTGCAGATCGAGGATCTGGTGCGCGAGGGCAAGGACCGCTGGGCGGCGGTCATCGAAGCGACCGAACACCGGATGCGGCCGATCGCACTGACGGCGGCGGCCGCCAGCCTGGCGCTGATCCCGATCGCGCGTGAAGTGTTCTGGGGTCCGATGGCCTATGCGATGATGGGCGGCATCATCGCGGGTACCGCAATCACGCTGCTGTTCCTGCCGGCGCTTTATGTGACGTGGTTCAGGATCAAGGAGCCGAAGGGCCGGGAAGAGCCACCCGTTCTGGAGAGCGGCGAACTGGCGCAAGGCTCAGCCTAAGGCTTTGCCTGATCATTCGTTGTCGTTGGAGGGCACAGGGCGCGACCTGGCGCGTTGCCATGGCGACGATTTCGAGGTGCGCCAAGCGTGCCAGCCTTCTGGCAAGTCCGCCAACGCCTGGATGCTTTCGTCCCGCTGCACAACGTTTTGCAAGCTGACGATCATGATATCGCCTTCGTCAACAGGTCCGGTTTCGCTGTTGTGGAATTGCCAACTGCCGTCGTCATCGTCATGTGAGACGTATGCAATCCAATCGCCGCGGGTAACGACTGCCCTATCCACAAACACCGCGACATTGGGCGGATCCGCAAACTTCCATTCCTCCATGGGAATTCCCCAAGATGGTTGTTCGGCGCAAAAGAGAAAACGAATTCAAGCGGTTCTCACAAACCCGTCGCTGGCCCGCAACAGATTGCGCGTATAGTCCTTGGTCACACGGCGTTCGACAAGATCCGCCGCCGCCAGATTCTCCACCGCCTCGCCGCTTTGCATCACCATCAGCCGCTCGCACATATGGGTGATGATGGCGAGGTCGTGACTGACCATCAGGAAGGTCAGCTTGCGCCGCTTGCGTACCTCTTCCAGCAGGTTGAGCACTTCCGCCTGCACCGAGGCATCGAGCGCCGAGGTCGGCTCGTCGAGCAGCAGGATCGACGGTTCGAGAATGAGCGCACGGGCGATCGCCACGCGCTGGCGTTGGCCGCCGGACAGTTGGTGCGAATAGCGGAAGCGGAAACCGTTGCCGAGGCCGACCTCGTCCAGCGCCCGCTGGATGCGCTTTTCGCCGTCGGCAAAGCCATGGATGGCAAGCGGCTCCTGCAGCAGACGGTCGACGGTCTGGCGCGGGTGCAGCGACCCGTACGGATCCTGGAAGACCATCTGCACTTCACGGTAGAAGGCTTTGTCGCGGCGCGCGCCGAGCGTCTTGCCGTTGACGACGATGCCGCCCGATGCAACCGGCGCAAGGCCGGCGATGGCCCGCAGCAGCGTCGATTTGCCGGAGCCGGATTCGCCGACCAGGCCGAAGGATTCGCCCGGCTGCACGTCGAGGCTGACGCCTTTCAGTGCGCGAAAACGGTCGAAGATCACTTCCAGCCTGTCGACGGCAATCGCAGAAGTCATGCCGCCCACTCCGGCTTGCGGTCGAGCACCGGCAGCGGGTGGCGGTCGGCACCGATCTTGGGCATGCAATTGAGCAGGCCGCGCGTGTAGGGGTGCTGGGCCTGGCCGAGTTCGGACGCCTTGAGCTGCTCGACCACCTTGCCGGCATACATGACGATGACGCGATCGCAGAAGGACGAGACCAGGCGCAAATCGTGCGAGATGAAGATCAGCCCCATGCCGCGCTCACTGACCAGCCGGTCGAGGATGCCGAGCACATCGAGCTGCACGGTGACGTCGAGCGCCGAGGTCGGCTCGTCGGCGATCATCATTTCCGGACCGGCGATCAGCATCATGGCGATCATGGCGCGCTGGCCCATGCCGCCCGAAACTTCATGCGGATGCAAATTGAAGACGCGAGAGGGATCACGGATCTGCACCGCCTCCAGCATGGCCAATGCACGGTCGCGTGCCTCCGCCTTGCCGACCTTTTCATGGGTGCGCAGCGTCTCGACGATCTGGCGACCGATGCTCATCACCGGGTCGAGCGAATATTTCGGATCCTGCAGGATCATGGCGATGCGCTTGCCGCGCAGCGCCCGGCGTTCGCGTGGCGAGACGGTGAGCAGGTCGATGCCGTCGAAGGCGAGCTTGTTGGCCGATATCCGCGCCTGCGGTGGCGTCAGGCCCATGATGGCGCGGCCGGTCTGCGATTTTCCCGAGCCGGATTCGCCGACGATGCCGAGCCGTTCGCGGCCGAGCGAAAAGGAAACGCCGCGCACCGCCTCGATCAGCCCGGTGCGGGTCGGGAAGGTGACGCGCAGGTCGTCTACGTCGAGAAGCGTCTTCGTCTCCCCGCTCATTGGTCGCCACTCCGCGGATCGAGCGCGTCGCGCAGGCCGTCGCCAAGCAGGTTGAAGCCGAGGCTGACGATGAGAATGGCGAAGCCCGGCGCACCGGCCACCCACCATTGATCGAGCACGAAGCGGCGGCCGGAGGCGATCATCGTGCCCCATTCGGGCAGCGGCGGCTGCGCGCCGAGGCCGAGGAAACCGAGCCCGGCGGCGGTCAGGATGATGCCGGCCATGTCGAGCGTCACCCTGACGATCAGGGACGAAATGCAAAGCGGCATGATATGGCGCAGCACGATGCGGAAGGGCGAAGCGCCCATCAGTTGCACCGCCTTGATGTAGTCGGAATTGCGCACCGTCAGCGTCTCTGCCCGCGCGATGCGGGCGTAGGGCGGCCATGAGGTGATGGCGATGGCCAGCACTGCATTCTCGATGCCGGGGCCAAGTGCTGCGACGAAGGCCAGCGCCAGGATCAGCTTGGGAAAGGCGAGGAAGATGTCGGTGATGCGCATCAGGATGGCATCGGTCCAGCCGCCGGCATAGCCGGCCACCGTGCCGACCAGAAGGCCGATGGGTGCGGCGATGATGGCGACCAGGATGACCACGTAAAGCGTCCAGCGCGAGCCGTAGAGGATGCGCGACAGGATATCGCGGCCGAGATCGTCGGTGCCGAACCAGTGCTCAGAGCTCGGCGCCAGCAGGCGCGCGTTCTTCAGGTCGCCGAACGTTGGCGAATAAGGTGCCAGCACGCCTGCAAGGGCGGCAACGACCAGCAGGGCAATGATGATGAGCAGGCCCAGAAACGCCAACCGGTTGGCGGAAAAGCGCCGCCACGCCACATAGGCGCGGCCGAGCCTTGCCTGCATGCGCGAGGCCGGCCGCTCGCTGAGCAGCCAGTCGCGACGGCTCTGGATGGTGTCGACGCTCATGCGGACTTCGTCCTCGGATCGAGCACCCGATACAGCAGGTCGGAGAGAAGGTTGATGGCGATGAACACCGAGCCGATGACGATGGTGCCACCGAGCACCGCATTCATGTCGGCGTTCTGCAGCGAATTGGTGATGTAAAGGCCGATGCCCGGCCATGAGAAGACGGTCTCGGTCAGCACCGAACCTTCCAGCAGTCCGGCATAGGACAGCGCGATCACCGTCACCATCGGCACCGCTGCGTTGCGCAGCGCGTGGCCCCAGATGATGCGGGTTTCCGACAGGCCCTTGGCGCGCGCCGCGACGATATATTCCTGCGACAATTCGTTGAGCATGAACGAGCGCGTCATGCGGCTGATATAGGCGAGCGAAAAATAGCCGAGCAGCGAGGCCGGCAGGATGATGTGGCGGAAGGCGTCGTAAAAAACGTCCCACTGCCCCTGCATCGCAGAGTCGAGGAGATAGAAGCCGGTGATCGGCGTAAAGGTGTATTCGTAGACGACGTCGAGCCTCGCCGGGAAGGCAACCCATTGCAGCTTGGCGTAAAACAGCACCAGCCCAAGCAGCCCCAGCCAGAAGATCGGCACGGAATAACCGATCAGGCCGATGACGCGCACGATCTGGTCGATGAGGCTGCCGCGCCTGACCGCGGCCAGCACACCGAGCGGCACGCCGAACAACGCGCCGATCAGCGTTCCGAGGGTCGCCAGTTCCGTCGTGGCCGGAAGCGCCCGGCGAATGTCGGTCATGACCGGATTGGTGGTCAGCACGGAGACGCCGAAATTGCCGTTCAGCGCATTCTTCACATAGATGTAGAACTGCTCGATCAACGGCAAATCGAGACCCATCTCGCGGCGCGTGCGCTCAACCACATTGGCCGGCGCCCGGTCGCCGAGCACCGCCAGCACCGGGTCGATCGGAATGACGCGGCCGATGAAGAAGGTGACCGCGAGCAGACCAAGATAGGTCGTGATCGCAATGACCAGGAAACGGCCAAGCGATGATGCAATAGCGACGGCGCGGGCGCTGCCGCGCCCCGCCGCCACTTCTTTTTCAACCGCGCTCATGCGGCGTGTCCGCGAGCACTATTCCTTGGACACCGGTCCGACGAAGTTGGTGTCGAAGCTCGGGCCGAGCGCAAAGCCCTTGAGGTTCTTGCGCAGGCCGGCCACTTCCAGCTGCTGGTGGATGACGACGAAGGGGCTGGTGTCGAGGATTTTCTTCTCGAGATCCTTGTACATGTCGGCGCGCTTGCCGGCATCCTTCTCGAGCAGTGCCGCTTCCGTCTGCTTGGTCAGGTCCGGAATGTCCCAGGCGTTGCGCCAGGCCAGCGTCTTGGTCTTGGCCCCATCCGAATTGTCCGGGTTCGAGGCAAAGGTCTGGGCGTTGGAGTTCGGGTCGAAATAATCCTGGCCCCATTGGCCGATATAGATGTCGTGGTTGCGGGCGCGGTATTTGGTGAGCGTCTGCTTGCCGTCGCCCGGGATGATCTCGAGCTTGATGCCGGCCTGTCCGAGCGTCTGCTGGATCGATTCCGCCATCCCGGTCGTCGGCTGGCCGGTGCGTACGTCCATGGTTACGCTGAAGCCGTCGGGCAGACCGGCCTTGGCCAGCAATTCCTTGGCCTTGGCGACATCGAGCTTGAACGGATTCTCATCCAATTCGCCGAGCACGCCCTTGGGCAGGAAGGTCTGATGGATTTCGCCGATGCCCTTGAGGATGGTGGAGCTCAAGGCATCATAGTCGACCAGATACTTGAACGCCTGGCGCACCTCCGGCTTGGCGAGGTTGGCGTTCTTCTGGTTGAGGCTGATGTAATAGACCGTGCCCTTGGGCGCGCTGGTGGTGGTGAGGTCGGCGTTCTTGGCGATGGCGTCGAGGTCGTTCGGTTCGAGATTGCGGGCAACGTCGATGTCGCCAGCCTCGAGCGCCAGGCGCTGGCCCGAGCTTTCCTTCATGTTGCGATAAATGACGCGGGCAAGCTTGGCTTTTTCGCCGTAGTAATTGTCGTTGCGCTCGAGAACGACGGCTTCGTTGGCCCGCCATTCGCGCAGCTTGAAGACGCCGGAGCCGGCATAGCCGGTCTTCAGCCAGGCATTGCCGAAGTCATTGTCCCATTTGTAGTCGGCGCTCGGCGTGACCGAAGCGACATGCTCCTTGACCAGCTTGGCGTCGACCACCGAAGCCACCGTTGCCGACAGGCAGTTCAGCACGAAGCTCGGCGCATAGGCCTTGTCGACGGTGAACTGGAAGGTGCCGTCGTCGACAGCCTTGGCCTTTTCGGTGACGTTGTCACCGCTGATGCCAAACTGGCCGATGATGAAGGCCGGGCTCTTGTCGTGCTTGATGACGCGCTCGAACGACCAGGCGACATCGGACGCCGTGATCGGATTGCCGGAAGCGAATTTCAGGCCGGGCTTGAGCTTGAACGTGTAGGTCAGGCCGTCATCGGAGACGGTCCAGCTTTCGGCAAGGTCGCCCTTGACCTTGGAGGTGTCGCTGAGGTCGAGACGGACAAGCAGATCATAGGTGTTGCCGGTGACCTCGGCGGTCGACAGCTCGAACGCCTCGCCCGGATCCATGGAGATGATGTCGTCGATCGCGAAACCTTCGACCAGCGTGTCGGCGGGCGTGACCGCACCGGCGGGCGCGCCGGCCAGAAGCAGCGCCGACATGGCGGCACCCGCGAGCAGGAAGCGAGAGCGTAGAGCAAACTTTTCCATCATCATTGTGATTGTTCCCTGTTTTGTTGTTTGTTGACCTGAGTTCCCGGCTCAGGGTTGCGGAATTTTTTCGGGGCCTGGAGACGGCCCCTCTGCCCACTTACCGTCGTGGTTTTTGTCCAGTTGGTCAACACCATACCCGGCGGCCCCGTGGCGGGCAACGAGCATTTATACGACGGCTCATTGGGCCAGAAAGGCCGGTGGGGTGTCGACGCATAGGCCAGCCAATCGAGGCTGCCGATCGAGAAAAATCTGCTAATTTCGGAGCTATTTCAGCACTGCGACCAGGTCGGCGTCAGGAAAGCAGGTGGCGGCGCGGCCGTTCTTGGCTTGCCATATGCCGATCGAGCGGCGGGTCTTGAAGCCGGGCAGGCCATCGGCGCTGCCGACATCATAGCCCTTGGCCTCCAGCGCCCGCTGCAGGGCGGCGATGTCCGAACGGTGCAGCCCGCCGACCGCGCCCCAGCTGCCGGCGAAGTTCTGATCGCGATGGGCGATGCGATCGGCGCCATGGCCGATGAACAGCGCGTACAGGTCGCTGGTGTTGTATTGCTTCAGCACGTAGAAATTGGGCGTGGCGACAAAGGCCGGGCCACTGCGCCCTGCCGGCATCAGCAGAAAGCCTTCGGCCTTCAGCTCACTCACTGGAAACGGTTTGCCGCCGACGCGCTTGATGCCCATATCAGCCCATTGCGAGATTTTCTTGCCCTGGTCCGGGCCTTCCAGCGAGCAGGAAACGCTTTCCGGAACCGTCACCTCGAATCCCCAGCCACGACCCTTTACCCAGCCATAGTGGACGAGATAATTGGCGATCGAGGCCAACACGTCCGGCGTCGAGTTCCAGATGTCGACGCGGCCGTCGCCGTCGAAATCGATGGCATGTTTCAGGAACGAGGTCGGCATGAATTGCGGCTGGCCTAGCGCGCCGGCCCAGGACGATTTCATCGCGCCGACCGGAGCCAGCCCGCGCTCGACGATCTCGAGTGCGGCAAGCAGTTCGGTGCGGAAGAAGTCCTTCCTGGTCGACATGAATGCCTTGGTGCCCAGCACTTCGAAGGCGTCATAAGGCATCTTCGCCGCGCCGAATCCGGTCTCGCGGCCCCAGATCGCCAGCAGCACTTCGCCCGGCACGCCATAGCGCTTTTCGATGGCCGCAAGTGTCCTGGCATTGGCGGCTTCGCGCGCGCGCCCGCCCGCCGTCACCGCGCGAACCGTCTTCTCGGCGAAATAGGCGCCGGGTGAGCCGAATTCGGCCTGGTGCTGCTTCTGGGGCGTGGCCGCCTTCTCGCCCGGCTTGACCAGGTCCGGCAGCTTCAGATTGGGCTTGATGCCGTCGAAGGCGGCATCAAAGGTGGTTTTGGAAATGCCTTTCGCCTTGGCCTGTGGCCAGAGGTCGTTCTGCAGCCAGGCGCGGAACTGGTCGTCGATCTTTGCGGCGGAGGCGGGGGTGGAAAAGACCGAGAGAAGAACTGCAAAAAAGGAAAACAGAACCAATCTGAGAGGTTTGCGTTCCTTCGCACCCCTCTCCGTCCTGTCGAGGGGGGTGCTTGGCACCAGCCTGGAAGGACGCGCAAAAATCATGACCCGCATCCTCTGCCGCAACTTTGTCAAAACGCCGTCCGCGAGCGCAGCGCCGCGGCCAGCGTGCCCTCGTCGAGATAGTCGAGTTCGCCGCCGACCGGCACGCCATGCGCAAGGCGCGTCACCTTGATGTCGAAGCCGGACAACTGGTCGGTGAGGTAATGCGCGGTCGTCTGGCCCTCGACCGTCGCATTGACGGCGAGGATGATCTCCTTGACCTCGCCGCCGGCGACGCGATCAACCAGCGAGCGCATGTTGAGCTGCTCGGGGCCGATGCCGTCGAGCGGCGACAGCGTGCCGCCGAGCACGTGGTAGCGCACATTCATCGCCGCCGCGCGCTCCAGCGCCCACAGGTCGGAGACGTCCTCGACGACGATGATGGTGCCGGCATCACGGCGCGGATCGGTGCAGATCATGCAAGGGTCCGATGTATCGACATTGCCGCAGGTCGAGCAGATGCGCACCTTGTCGGCCGCCTCGGCCATGGCGGCGGCAAGCGGCGACAAAAGCTGCTCTTTCTTCTTGATCAGATGAAGGGCGGCACGCCTGGCCGAACGGGGTCCCAGCCCCGGCACCTTGGCCAGGAGCTGGATCAGACGTTCGATCTCGGGACCGGCGATTCGCTTCGACATCGCTCTGATCTAGAGCAATTCCAGGAAAAGTGCGAAGCGGTTTTCCGTCCGGAATTGCGTCAAAACGAAAAGCTGGAGCGGTTCACCGTTTCCACGAAACGGTGACCCGCTCCAGGATTTTTCAGAGCGCTTTGGAACATCTGCATCCGCATGACCGCCATATTGGGCCTTGGCGGACCGCGGGGCGCAGATCAGTTGGTCTCGAGCGGCCGGCCCTGGCTGACAATCATCGCGCCAATGGCGTCTGTGTTCTCAGGCGTCGACTGGAACCCCATCGACGCCTCTTGCGGCGCGTCTTGAACCGACGAGATGACCCTTGTGTTCAAGCTTCCGCCAAAACGCGCGGCATCCGGCTCTTCCATCGGCTCCTGCATCGCCACCACCGTCGGCTCTTGCGAGACACGCGCGGATTTCGCGGCCGGCGCGGCGGCGGCGGTCACATAGGTCTGCTGGGCGGGAGCGGATCGAACGGTTGCCGTCCTGGCTGGACGCACCGGCTCGGCGGACGCGACCATCGTCACCGGCGCGGCTGACTTGTCGGGCGCCGCCGAGGCAATAGCGACCTGCGGCTCATCCGGCAGCGGCTGCCAGTTGCGGCCGCGCTTCTCGTAGAAGGCATTGCCGCCGGCAACCATGGTGTAGTGCATGTTCTTGTAGGGGAAGCGGAGGCCGGCTGTGTGGAAGAACATGGTGTTCTTGAGCTTGGACTTGCGCTCGCCCTTCAGCACCGCGTCGGCGGCTTCCTCGACATCGGGCATTGCGCGTGAATTCATCGGCCTTGTCATGACACCAGGCGCGAACTGCCCGGGCTCGCCCACCACTTGGCAGATGGTGCTGCCATGGTTGCCGGAGCGCAGCCGGTTCATCACCACCGTGCCGACCGCGATCATGCCGTCGCGGCTCGAGCGGTTGGACTCGAAGAACATCGCCCGTTCCAGGCATTCCTTGTCCTTCGGCGTGTGGCTGTAGGCCCCTGAACTCAGGAAACCCGGCGTGATGGCGTCGGTCAGGCTGGCGACGGACATGCCGTGTGAAGTGGTCTGGCTGCAGGCAGCCAAAAACAGGGGTGAAATGACGGCGCCGAGCAACAGCGGCGTCTTCCATCGCGTGGAAATCAACAGGTAACCCTCTCACTTCGTGCCCGCCCCCAGGCTGCGGCAAGAATGAGACACTTTCGGGCAAAATGATGGCCAAAACGTTATTAACAACGTACTGTTGCCAAATTGGCACAATTTCGTGGCTTTCCAGATAGATCGAGCCGTCATTTCACAAAAGCGATGACCGCTCTCTCTTTGTTTCGCCGCAATTGCCCCTAGGGAAAGCACCACGCGGTTTTTCCTGAAGCGATCTACCGCCCGGCCGCTATCGCGGCCGGCTGGCCAGGCTCAAGCTCCTCGACCTTCTCCGAAAACAGGCCGCGCCGGAGGAACAGCGTCCGCGCCTCCCTGGCCGTCGGCGCGATCTTTCCCGGCCAGTCGCTGTCTATGAACTCAGCCTTGGTGAAGTCCGGATTTGTCTCGCTTGCCGCCTCGAGGAATTCGGCGATCTCCAGCACGATCGCGCGCTCGTCCTTCGAAAGCGCCGATGTGCCGGCTTCGATCGATGGGCGATGGAGGAAATCCTCGAACAGATAGAAATAACCCTTGATGCCGACGAGATCGACGCCGTCGTCACAATCGGCCAGGATTTCCAGGATCTCGTAGATCCTGTTGCGGATACGCTGCTCGATCAGTCTTTCGGACGGCTCTTCGGCCATGGCCGCACCGAAGGCTAGAAGGGCAGTTTCATTCCCGGCGGGATCGGCAGGCCCGCGGTCAGCGCCTTGGTCTTTTCCTGCATGATTTGCTCGACCTTGGTCTTGGCGTCGTTGTGAGCGGCCAGCACCAGGTCTTCCAGGATCTCGACATCGTCTTCCTTGAACAGAGACGGATCGATCTTCAACGACTTCATCTCGAATTTTCCGGTCAACGTCACATTGACCAGGCCGCCGCCGGCCTGGCCGGACGCTTCCAGCGTGGCGATCTCGTCCTGCATGGCCTGGAACTTGGCCTGCATTTCCTTCGCCTTGCCCATCAGGCCGAGAAGATCTTTCATGGTCGGGTCCTTTGCGGATTCGTGGCTGGATCAGGGTTCATCGTCGTCAGCCGGCGGCTCGACCGGCACTTCGGCCTCTGCCGTTTCGGCTTCCGGCGCGTCCGGAATGCGCACGTCGATGATCTTGGCACCGGGAAAGCGCGCCAGGATGGCGGCCACTGTCGGGTCGCTCTTGGCATCGAGAAAAGCCGTCTCGCGTTTGGCCGATTCCATTTCGGCGAGCGTCTGGCCGCCCTCTTCCTTCGACAGCGAGACAAGCCAGCTGCGACCGGTCCAGGCGCGCAATCTCGTCGTCAGGTCGTTGAGCAGCATCTTGGGCGCATCGCTGGTCAGGCCAACGTCGATGCGGCCGGGCTCGATGCGTACAAACCGGATGCAGCTTTTGACCAGCACCTTGAAGGCGATGTCGCGCTGCGCGTCTGCCAGGGCAATGATGTCGGCCAGCGATTTCAGCGGCGCCGATTGCGCCTCCGTGACCGGCTCCGGCGGAGCGACGTAGGCAACGGGCGCAGGCGAGGCTTCGACCAGCCGCATGGTCTGCGCGCCGCCCGGGCCAGACGGCATGCGCGTCTGCGCCACCGCGCTGACGCCGTTGCCGTTGCCTCCTCCCCCTGCGGGCGCCCCATTTGGGCGCAGCGCGCCATTCTGCACCGGCGCGGCGCCTTCAAGCGATCTCAACGCCTCGTCCAGCGTCGGCAGGTCGGCGGCATGCGCCAGCCGGATCAGCACCATTTCGGCGGCACTGACCGGCCGGTTGGAGGACTGCACCTCTGGAATGCCCTTGAGCAGCATCTGCCATGTCCGCGACAGCACCCTGACCGACAGCGTCCTGGCGAAATCGGCGCCGCGCTGCCGCTCGTCCTCGGATAGCGAGGCATCCTCGATGGCCGTCGGCACGAAACGCAGCCGGGTGACGAGGTGGTTGAATTCGGCAAGGTCGGTCAGCACGGCGGCCGGATCGGCGCCGGTATCGTATTGCGCACGGAATTCGCCAAGGGCTGCCGCGACATCGCCTTTCATCACATGTTCGAACAGGTCGACGATGCGGGCGCGGTCGGCAAGCCCCAGCATCGCCCGAACGGCATCGGCGCCGACAGAGCCGGCGCCATGGGCAATCGCCTGGTCGAGGATGGAGAGCGAATCACGGGCCGAGCCCTCGGCGGCGCGCGCGATCATCGCCAGCGCGTCGTCGTCGACCGAAATGCCCTCCTTGGCCGAGATCGAGGCGAGATGCCCGACCAGCGCGCCGGCGTCGATGCGCCTCAGGTCGAAGCGCTGGCAGCGCGACAGGACGGTGATCGGGACCTTGCGGATCTCGGTGGTGGCGAAGATGAATTTGACGTGCGGCGGCGGCTCTTCCAGCGTCTTCAGAAGGCCGTTGAAGGCCTGCGTCGACAGCATGTGCACTTCGTCGATGATGTAGACCTTGTAGCGGGCCGAGACCGGCGCGTAGCGCACGCGCTCGATGATGTCCCTGATGTCGTCGATGCCGGTGTGCGAGGCGGCGTCCATCTCGATGACGTCGACATGGCGGCCTTCCATGATCGCCTGGCAATGTTCGCCGAGGACGGCAAGGTCGACCGACGGCTGGTCGATATCAGCGGTTTTATAGTTCAGGGCGCGCGCGAGGATGCGCGCCGTCGTGGTCTTGCCGACGCCGCGCACGCCGGTCAGCATCCAGGCCTGGGCGATACGGCCGGTGGCAAAGGCGTTGGTGAGGGTGCGCACCATCGGCTCCTGGCCGACCAGCTCGGAGAAGTTCGAAGGACGGTACTTGCGTGCCAGCACGCGATAGGCGGCGGCCTTGCCTATCTCCAGGCTTTTTGGTCCCGAATTTCCGGCTTCGCTCATACGCCCGTAAAGCTCCAAATGGCCCGCCCGAAGGCGGCCGATTCCTGCGCATAGTCTCGCCCGCGCTGCAATGCGTCGTCAATGTCGCGAGAGGGGCCGATGAGGTGGGAGGCTGGAACAATGACCCGTTCCGGGCTCGTTAGGGCTGCTTCCTTCCGGACCTGACCCGGTTGGCGAGTGGATCGTCCACCACCAACCTCCCGCTTTCCATATCGGCAATTGCGCGACGAAATGCAAGTGCGCCGCAGAAATCGCAAAAATATGGAATTGGCGCACCAAAGCGTGAGGGGCGCAATGATTCGCTTGCAGCCCCCCTGCCGCCGCTCTAGCGTTCCTGCGTTTGAGGAAAACAAGAAAAGCAAGGGAAACGCCGATGCTGCCGGGCCTGAAGGCCGGATTCACTCTGGACGCACGGCTGGAGGCGGACAGCGAACAGTTGATGTGGCTTGGGCTGTGCGAGCTGCGGGTGATGAACGACCGCCGCTGGCCCTGGTTGCTGCTGGTGCCGCAGCGCCCCGGCGCGGAGGAAATCCACGACATGACGCCGCTCGACCAGGCGATGCTGACCTTCGAGACCAATATGGTGGCGCAGGCGCTGAAGAAAGCGACCGGCTGCACCAAGATCAACACCGGCGCGCTCGGCAACATCGTGCGCCAGTTGCACATCCATGTCATCGCGCGTTCTGAAGGCGATCCCGGCTGGCCAGGTCCTGTGTGGGGACATGGCCTGCGAGAGCCCTATCAGCGTTCCGACTTGCGACGGTTTGCCGAAACGATCAAGGCGGCGCTATAAGCGTTCCCCGTGTCCATCCCTCAACATATTCCAGAGTCCCCATGAGCTTCCGCCTGTTTGACGCGCCTTTGCGCGAGCCGAGCCAGTTCGTCGGCTTCGCCGGCAACACGATCGACCGGCAGTCCGAGAACCGCGCCGACGATTCGGTCGACAAAGCGCTGGCCGATCCGGCGACGCGGCTGCTTCTGATGCATGGCGGCCGGCTCTATCTGAAGCTCGGCGATGGCGGCGCTCTCGATCCCTGGTTCGGCGCGACCGAGAGCGAGCCCTTCAAGGTTTCCCTGGCGCAAGGCATCCTGCTCGGCTTTTCCGAACGAGGAGCGGTGCTGGCCGTGCCCGCCGGCGTCGAACCCGAACAGCTTCCGGAAACAGTCAAGGCCATCGACTACCGCTCGGTCTACATGCAAGGGCTGATCGACGAGGCGGCGGCCGGCGCGATGGCGCAAGGGGCGGCTTTGCTCGCCTGGCATGCCAGCCATCGCTTCTGCAGCAAATGCGGCACGGAATCGCAGATGCGGGCCGGCGGCTACAAGCGGCATTGCCCGAATTGCGGCACCGAGCATTTTCCGCGCACCGACCCGGTGGCGATCATGCTGACGGCGACGCGGGAGAAGTGCCTGCTCGGACGCGGCCGGCATTTCGCGCCGGGCATGTATTCGGCCCTCGCCGGCTTCATCGAGCCGGGCGAGACGATCGAAGCGGCGGTGCGCCGCGAGACGCTAGAAGAGGCCGGCATCCGGCTTGGCCGCGTCGTCTACCACGCCAGCCAGCCCTGGCCGTTTCCCTATTCGCTGATGATCGGCTGCTTCGGCGAGCCGCTCAATGACGATATCCAGGCCGACCTCAACGAGCTTGAGGACTGCCGCTGGTTTTTTCGCGACGAGGTGCGCCGGATGCTGGAAAGGACGCACCAGGGCAATCTGATCACGCCGCCGAAAGGCGCCATTGCGCATCACCTCATCCGCGCCTGGGTCGATTCAGAATGATGGCAGCGAACACCTAAAGACATTGCAGGAGCAGGACATGATCCGTCACACCGTCGTTTTCACGCTGAAGCATCCGCCGCATTCGCTGGAGGAAAAGCGGTTCCTGGTCGACGCCAAGAGGATCCTCACCGCGATCAGGGGCGTCACGCATTTCGAGCAATTGCGGCAGATCAGCCCCAAGAACGACTATCGTTTCGGCTTCTCGATGGAGTTCGCCGACCAGGCCGCCTACACCAGGTACAACGACCATCCAGACCATGTCGCCTTCGTGCGCGACCGCTGGGTGCCGGAGGTCGAGACCTTCATGGAGATTGACTATGTCCCGCTGGGCGCGGTGATCTAGTCCGCAACCTTCCACTGTTCACGCGACTCGCTGGCCGGATAGACGCCGAGAATGCGCACTTCGCGCGAGAAGAAGCGAAGCTCGTCCAGCGCCAGCTTGACCAGCGGATCGTCGGGATGGCCCTCGATGTCGGCGTAAAACAGCGTCGCCGTGAAAGCGCCCAGCTGGTAGCTCTCCAGCTTGGTCATGTTGATGCCGTTGGTGGCGAAGCCGCCCATCGCCTTGTAGAGCGCGGCCGGCACGTTGCGGACGCGGAAGATGAAGGTCGTCATCATCTTGACGTCGGGCGAAGGGCGCTCGGCCCATTGCTTGTTCTTGGTCAGAACGACAAAGCGGGTGACGTTTGAGTCGGTGTCCTCGACATTTTGCTCGATGATATCGAGCCCGTAGAGGGTCGCGGCCAGGGCCGGCGACAGCGCCGCCATGCTGCGGTCCTTGACCTCGGAGACCATTTTGGCGGCGCCGGCCGTGTCGCCGGCGACGATCGCCTTCCAACCGTTCTTGCGAACGTATTTGCGGCACTGGCCAAGCGCATGGATGTGGCTGTGCACCGTCTTGATCTCGTCGCGCTTGACGCCTGGCAGCACCATCAGCTGGAAATGGATCGGCAGGAAATATTCGCCGACGATGTGCAGCTTCGATTCCGGCAGGAGATGATGGATATCGGCGACGCGCCCGGCAATGGTGTTCTCGATCGGGATCATGGCGAGGTCGGCCTTGTTGGTCTCGACCGCGTTGAAGGCATCCTCGAAGGTCGGGCAGGGCAACGGCTCCATCGAAGGAAACATGTTGCGGCTGGCGGTGTCGGAATTGGCGCCCGGCTCGCCCTGGAAGGATATTCTGTTGGTCTTTTCAGGCATGCCGATATCTCAGGTTGAAAGGATTGTTCTGGCGCGTTCGAGGTCTTCAGGCGTGTCGACGCCGAGCGGCAGCGACTGGACGATCTCGGCGTCGATGCGCATGCCGGCTTCCAGCGCCCGCAACTGTTCCAGCCGCTCGCGCCGTTCGAGCGGCGACGGCTTCAGCGCGACGAAACGCTCGAGTGCTTCGCGGCGATAGGCGTAGAGGCCGACATGATGGTAGAGCGGCCCCTCGCCCCAAGGCGCCGTGGCACGGGTGAAATAGAGCGCCCTCAGCCTGCTGCCGGAAAGCGGCGAGCCGACGATCTTGACGACATTGGGATTGGTCTTTTCCTCATCGCGGACGATCTCGACGCCGAGCGTGGCGATATCCACCGCACTGTCCTCGAAAGGCCTGAGCGACGCGGCGATGATCCGGGGATCGATGGTCGGCAGGTCGCCCTGCACATTGACGATGGTTTCGACCTTGCGCCCGGGGTCGAGCGCGACCAGCGCCTCGTGGATGCGGTCGGAGCCGGATTCATGATCCATGCGTGTCATCACGGCCTCGAAACCGTGCGCGCGCACGGCTTGCGCCACGCTTTGCGTGTCGGTCGCCACCACCACCCGGCCAAGGCCGGCTTCGGCGGCGCGGCGGGCGACATGGACGATCATCGGGGCGCCGGCGATGTCGGCCAGCGGCTTGCCCGGCAGGCGGGTCGAAGCCATGCGGGCCGGGATCAGGATCAGCGTGGACATTTCGGGTGCAAGGCGTCTCGAAAGAGGACAGGGAAAGTGGCAAAAGGTCTCACTGGAAGCGCCCTTATAGGTGTTGCAACGCCGCAGCAAAAGACCTAGTTTCCGCCCGATTTGACCGCCCTGGCAGGACGGTCACGATACCGACGGACGGAGTGGACGGTTCTGTCCGCCGGAAAAGGGAGCAAGGGGCGTATGGATTCCAACGAAGTCAACAAACTGCTCGCCGGATTGCTCGGAACCGTTTTCGTCGTCTTCTCGGTCGGCATTGTGTCCGATGCGCTGTTTGCGTCGCCGGCGCCGGAAAAGCCTGGTTTCGCCATCGAGGCCGCCGAGCCCGCCGAAGGCGGTCCGGCCGCGCCCGCCGCCGCGGCCAAGCCGATCGCCGATCTGCTGGCGACCGCCAATGTCGAGCAGGGTGCTGCCGTCTTCAAGAAGTGCCAGGCCTGCCATTCCGGCGAAAAGGGCGGCCCCAACAAGGTCGGCCCGGACCTGTGGGACCTCGTCGACCGTCCGGTCGCCGAGCATGAAGGCTTTGCCTATTCGGCCGGCATGAAGGAATTCTCCAAGGGCGGCACCGAGAAGTGGACCTACGACAACATCAACCACTTCATCACCTCGCCGAAGAAATTCGTGAAGGGCACCGCCATGGGCTTCGCCGGCCTGCCCAAGGACGAGGACCGCGCCAACGTCATCGCCTATCTGCGCACGCTGTCCGACAATCCCAAGCCGCTGCCGGCACCCGGTGCCGCCGATGCAGGCGCCAAGCCTGCCGATGCAGCCGCTCCGGCAAAGCCGGCTGAGGGTGCCGCGCCGGCCGCTCCCGCCGCCCCGGCTCCGGCCGCACCGGCACCGGCGCCTGCCCAATAATTTCGATATCATCTCAACGACCTTGAAAAAGCCGGGTTCAGCCCGGCTTTTTTATTGGGAAAACCGCATAGGCGGCGACAAAGCCGCGCATGACGGTTTTCACGAGCGCCAAATCATCTAGATTGCCCATGAGCGGGCATCGCGAAGAGGATAGTGCATGACGGTTGGCCGAACGCTTCTCAAGTCGTTGCTGGCGGCAGCCCTTCTGGCGGCGGGATTGCAGGCTGCCCGCGCCGACGAATGGCGCACCACCTCATCGCTGATCGGCGAGTCCAAATACGGCGCCAATTTCCAGCACTACGACTACGTCAATCCGAACGCGCCCAAGGGCGGCACGCTGAATTCGGTGGTGCCAGGCACATTCGACAGTTTCAATCCCTATGTCGTCCAGGGATCACCGGCCGCCGGCCTGGTCGGGTTCGGCGGCGGCCTGCTCTACGACACGCTGATGGAGCAGGCGACCGATGAAGGCAGCACCAGCCATCCGCTGATCGCCGACGCCTACAAATATCCTGATGACTATTCCTCCGCGACTTACCGGCTCGATCCGCGCGCCAAATGGCATGACGGCCAGCCGATCACCGTCGATGACGTGATCTGGTCGTTCCAGGTGCTCAAGGCCAACAGCCCGCAATACAGCCGCTATTTCGAGAATGTCACCGATGCGGTGGCGATTTCGGACCGCGAGGTGGAGTTCCATTTCAACCAGAAGGGCAATCGCGAACTGCCCAAGATCATCGGCGACCTCGCAGTGCTGCCGAAACATTGGTGGGAAGGCACCGATGCCAACGGCAAGAAACGCGACGTGACCAAGCCGACCCTGGAAATCCCGCTCGGTTCGGCGGCCTACAAGATCGCCAGCTTCAAGCCGGGCTCGGAGATCATCTGGCAGCGTGTGCCGGACTACTGGGCGGCCAAGCTGCCGGTGAAGATCGGCCGCGAGAACTTCGACACCCGACGCTACACCTATATCCTCGACGACAATGCTGCCTGGCTCGCCTTCACCAAAGGCGGACTGGAAGACATCAACCGCGAATACAGTTCGCGTAAGTGGGCGACGGCTTACAATTTCCCGGCATTCCAGGCCGGCGATGTCATCAAGAAGGATTTCCAGACCCAGGCGCCGCAACCGATGCAGGGTTTCGTCCTCAACCAGCGGCGGCCGCTGTTCCAGGACCGGCTGGTGCGTGAGGCACTGACCATCCCATTCGATTTCGAGAGCATGAACCGCACCCTGTTCTTCGGCTTCAACACCCGTACATCGAGCTATTTCCAGGGCACAGAACTGGCGTCGAGCGGACTGCCGCAAGGCAAGGAACTGGAGATCCTGGAAAAATACCGCGACAAGCTGCCGCCCGAACTTTTCACCCAGGAATTCAAGCTGCCGGTCTATGATTCGCCGCAGGCGGAACGGAAGTACCTGAAACAGGCAGTCGATCTCTTCGCCAAGGCGGGCTGGGTGATCAAGGGCGGCAAGATGGTCAATGCCAAGACCGGCGCGCCGTTCAAGTTCGAGATCCTCGGCTGGAACGACACTGACCAGGTGATCGCCAGTCCCTACATCGCCAATCTGCGCAAGATCGGTGTCGATGCCACTTTGCGCATCATCGACCAGACGCAGTACATCAACCGCGTCAACAATTTTGATTTCGATGTCGTCACAGGCATCCTCCAGCAGTCGGAATCGCCGGGCAACGAGCAACGCGACTTCTGGAGCTCGAAAGCTGCCGATTCGCCCGGTTCGCGCAATCTGATGGGCATCAAGGATCCGACCATCGACGCGCTGGTCGATCGCATCATCTTCGCCACCGATCGCGACGATCTCGTCGCCGCCACCCATGCGCTCGACCGCATCCTGCTGTGGAACTTCTATGTCTTGCCGCAATATCACCGGTCGGCGGTGTGGCTGGCCTATTGGGACAAGTTCAAATTCCCCGACAAGCAGCCCGCCTATGTCGGCGCCGACATCGATTCCTGGTGGATCGACCCGGACAAGGAGAGGGCGCTGGCGGCCAAATACAAGGGCGGCAATTGATGGCGGCCCTGCCCCGCCGCGACTTTCTCGCCCTGGGCAGTGCCGCGGCAGCCGCTGCCCTGTTGCCCGGCCGGGCCTTCGCCGACATTGCGACCGGCATCAAGCTGCATGGCCTGTCGGCCTTCGGCGACCTCAAATACAAGCCCGATTTCGCGCATTTCGACTACGTAAATCCGGACGCGCCCAAGGGCGGCCAGATGAATTTCGCGCCGCCGAACGCAACCCTCAATCAGAGCTTCCTGACCTTCAACACGTTGAATTTCCTGGTGTTGAAGGGGGAGGCGCCGCCGCGCGCCGAACTCTGTTTCGATTCGCTGATGACAAGCGCGCTCGATGAGCCAGATGCAGTCTATGGCCTGCTTGCCGAAACCATTACCCTGTCGCCAGACCGCAACGGTTTCCGCTTCGTGCTGCGACCGCAAGCGCGTTTCCACGACGGCTCGCCGCTGACCGCGCAAGACGTTGTCTTTGCGCTGAAGCTCTATAAGGACAAGGGCCATCCGAACCTTTCCCAGGCGTTGCGGTACATGACCGACGTGGTTGCGGTCGATCCCACCACCGTCGATCTCACCCTCAACGGCAAGCAGTCGGCGCAAAACGTCCTTGCGATCGTGGGGATGCCTATCGTCTCCAAGGCCTTTTACACGGCCAATGATTTCGATGCTTCGACCATGACGCCGCCGCTTGGCTCGGGACCCTACAAGATTGGACGCGTGGCGGCCGGACAGACGGTCGAATATGACCGCGTCGCCGATTATTGGGGCCGCGATCTCCCGGTGAACCGCGGCCTCTACAATTTCGACCGCATCCGCATCGACTTCTATCTTGACCGGCAGGCGGCATTCGAGGCCTTCAAGAAAGGCGACACGCATTTTCGCGAGGAATTCACCTCACGGGTATGGGCGACCGGATACGACTTTCCGGCGCTGAAGGACGGCAAGGTCCTCAAACGGGAATTTCCCGGCGAGAAGACGCCGGACATGCAGAGCGTCGCGCTGAACCAGCGTCGTCCGCAATTCCGCGATGAGCGGGTGCGGCGGGCGATCGCCAGATGTTTCGATTTCGAATGGATGAAGCGGGCCTTGTTTTACGGCTCCTACGAGCGTTCTCAATCGAACTTCGAACGATCGGATTACAAGGCCGAAGGCCTGCCCTCGCCTGACGAATTGGCCCTGCTGGAGCCATTCCGGGCCGAGTTGCCGCCAGAGGTTTTCGGTGAAGCGGTAACACAGCCCCTGTCCGACGGTTCGGGCCATGACCGCAAGCTGCTGGGCGAGGCTTCGAGATTGCTTGCGCAAGCCGGCTGGAAGCGCGACGGCAGTTTCGTCGTCAATGACAAGGGTGAGCCGCTGCGGGTCGAAATGCTGGCGGAGGACGATGGCATCGTTCGTATCTACACCCCGTGGTCGGAGAATATGAAGGCGATCGGGATCGACGCATCGATCCGGCAAATCGATTCGGCGCAGTATGAGCAGCGGCACAGCAATTACGACTTCGATCTTGCCTTGCTGCATTGGTCGATCGGGGCGACGCCGACTGACGACAGCCTGCAGATGCTCTATGATTCCCGCATGGCGAAAATCCCGGGGCAACGCAATTATCCGGGCACCGAAAGCAAGGCCATCGACGCCCTGATCGCGGCAGCAGCCAAGGCGAAAGACCGTATAGAACTCGTCACGGCGCTCAGAGCGCTCGACCGGGTCTTGCGCGCGCGGCTGGACTGGATTCCAACATACTATCTGGCGAATCACCGCGTCGCCTATTGGGACATGTTCGGCTTTGTCGAACAGAAGCCTGATTTCGGCTTTCCGGTCGAGACGCTGTGGTGGTTCGATAAGGGCAAGGCGGCAAGAATTGGCAAAGGCTGAGATGTTCGCTCAACGAGGGCAGAAGGCCTGATGGGCGCCTATATCCTGCGCCGCATCCTTTTGATGATCCCGACGCTGTTCGGCATCATGGCGATATCCTTCGCCGTCATCCAGTTCGCCCCCGGCGGTCCGGTCGAACAGGTCATCGCCCGGCTGACCAATCAGGGCGGCAGCGACCGCCTCGGCGGTGGTGGCGGCGACGCGGGTGCTGGCGGCAATTTCGATGCCGCCGGTGACGTCAGCTCGAAATATCGCGGTGCGCAGGGGCTCGATCCGGAATTCATCAAGAAGCTGGAAAAGCAGTTCGGCTTCGACAAGCCGCCGCTCGAGCGCTTCGGCATGATGCTGTGGAACTATGCCCGCTTCGATTTCGGCGACAGCTATTTCCGCGACATTTCGGTGCTCGACCTGATCCTGGAAAAAATGCCGGTGTCGATCTCGATCGGGCTGTGGATCACGCTGTTGTCCTATTTGATCTCGATCCCGCTCGGCATCCGCAAGGCGGTCAAGGACGGCACTCCCTTCGACGTCTGGACCAGCGGCGTCGTCATTGTCGGCTATGCCATTCCGGGCTTCCTGTTCGGCATCATGCTGATGGTGCTGTTTGCCGGCGGGTCTTTCTGGGACTGGTTTCCGTTGCGCGGCCTCACCTCGGACAATTGGGATCAATTGTCGTGGTGGGGAAAGATCGTCGACTATTTCTGGCACATGACATTGCCGCTGACCGCGCTGGTGCTGTCGGCCTTCGCCACCACGACGCTGCTGACCAAGAACTCGTTCCTCGAAGAAATCCGCAAACAGTATGTGGTGACGGCGCGAGCCAAGGGTCTGTCGGAACGGCAGGTGCTCTACGGCCACGTCTTCCGCAACGCCATGCTGATCGTCATCGCCGGTTTTCCCGGCGCCTTCATCTCGGCCTTCTTCACCGGCTCGCTGCTGATCGAGAACATCTTCTCCCTCGATGGCCTCGGTCTGCTCGGCTTCCGGTCGGTGGTCGAGCGCGACTATCCGGTGGTGTTCGCCAATCTCTACATCTTCTCGCTGCTCGGGCTGTTCGTCGGGCTCTTGTCCGACCTGCTCTACACCTGGGTCGATCCGCGCATCGATTTCGAGCGGAGAGACGTCTGATGTCGGAGGCTACAGTCCCCGTCGACGCGGCACCCGCGCGGATCAAGCGGCCGTTTCTGTCGCCGCTCAACAAGCGCCGCCTGCAGAACTTCAAAGCCAACCGCCGCGGCTACTGGTCGCTGTGGATCTTCCTCGTCCTGTTCGTGCTGTCGCTGTTTTCCGAGTTCATCGCCAACGACAAGCCGATCATCGCTTCCTACAAGGGCGAAATCCTGTTTCCGGTGCTGGTCGCCTACCCCGAGGAAAAATTCGGCGGCTTCTATGCCGTCACCGATTATCGCGATCCGGTCATCCAGGACGAGATCAACGCCAATGGCTGGATGATCTGGCCGCCGGTGCGCTACTCCTATCAGACGGTCAACAACGCTATTCCCGAAGCAGCACCGGCCAGGCCGTCGTGGCAGTATGACGCCAAGACACGCTGCAACCAGTATCCGCAGGGTGCTGCCGACCCCGCCTGCATCGTCGGCAACTGGAATTGGTTGGGCACCGACGACCAGGCGCGCGACGTGCTGGCGCGCGTCATCTACGGCTTCCGCATTTCGGTGCTGTTCGGCCTGATCCTGACCGCCGGCTCGGCCTTGATCGGCGTCGCGGCCGGCGCCGTGCAAGGTTATTTCGGCGGCTGGACGGATCTCTTGTTCCAGCGTTTCATCGAGATCTGGTCCGCCATCCCGGTGCTCTATCTCCTGCTCATCGTCGCCGCCATCCTGCCGCCGGGCTTCTTCATCCTGCTCGGCCTGATACTGCTGTTCTCCTGGGTGGCGCTGGTCGGCGTGGTGCGGGCCGAGTTCCTGCGCGCCCGCAATTTCGAATATGTCAACGCGGCCCGGGCGCTCGGCGTGCCCAACCGCACCATCATGTTCCGGCACCTGCTGCCCAATGCCATGGTGGCGACACTGACCTTCATGCCCTTCCTGCTCTCGGGCTCGATCTCGACGCTGACCTCGCTCGACTATCTCGGCTTTGGCCTGCCGCCCGGCTCCGCCTCGCTCGGCGAATTGCTCAAGCAGGCGCAGCGCAACCTCAATGCGCCGTGGCTCGGCATTTCCGGCTTCGTCGTCATCTCGCTGATGCTGTCGCTGCTGGTCTTCGTCGGCGAGGCGACGCGCGACGCCTTCGATCCGCGCAAGACGTTCCGATGAGCGAAGCCCCCTTGCTCAGCGTACAGGACCTCAGCGTCGCCTTCAGCCAGGGCGGCGGCCAGTCGACGGCGGTCGACCACATCTCGTTCGACATCGCCAAGGGCGAGACGGTGGCGCTGGTCGGCGAATCCGGCTCCGGCAAATCGGTCTCGGCGCTTTCGGTGCTGAAGCTTTTGCCCTATCCAAGCGCCAGCCACCCCTCGGGAAAGATCGTGTTCCAGGGCAACGACCTGCTGGCGATGGGCGAGAAGCAGTTGCGGCAGGTGCGCGGCAACAAGATCACCATGATCTTCCAGGAGCCGATGACCTCGCTCAATCCGCTGCACACGATCGAGCATCAAATCGTCGAGATCCTGAAGCTGCACCAAGGCATGGCCGACCGCCCCGCCAAGGAGCGCACGCTGGCCCTGCTCAACGAGGTTGGCATCCGCGATCCGCACAAGCGCCTCGATGCCTATCCACACCAGCTGTCCGGGGGCCAGCGCCAGCGCGTGATGATCGCCATGGCGCTGGCCAACGAGCCCGAACTTCTGATCGCCGACGAGCCGACGACGGCGCTCGACGTCACCGTTCAGGCGCAGATCCTCGAACTGCTGGCCGGCTTGAAGAGCCGCAAGGGCATGTCGATGCTGTTCATCACCCATGATCTCGGCATCGTGCGCAAGATTGCCGACCGCGTCTGCGTGATGACCAAGGGCAAGATCGTCGAGACCGGCCCGACCAAGGAGATCTTCGCCAATCCGCAGCATGCCTACACAAGGCATCTGCTGGCGGCCGAGCCGAAGGGCAAGCCGCCGGCCGCCAATGCCGACGCCAAGCCGGTCATGACCGGCAAGGACATAAAGGTCTGGTTCCCGATCAAGCAGGGCTTCTTCCGCCGCACCGTCGACAATGTGAAGGCAGTGGACGGCATCGATGTCACCGTGCGCGCCGGCCAGACGCTCGGCGTGGTCGGCGAATCCGGCTCCGGCAAGACGACGCTCGGCTTGGCGCTGGCGCGCATGATCTCGTCGACCGGCATGATCCAGTTCAACGGTCGCGACATCAACCAGCTGTCCTTCAATGCAATGCGGCCGCTCAGGCGCGAATTGCAGATCGTCTTCCAGGATCCGTTCGGCTCGCTCAGCCCGCGCATGTCGATCGCCGAGATCATCGAGGAAGGCCTCAAGATCCACGAGCCGAAGCTGTCGCCCGACGAGCGCGACGACAAGGTGGCCGCCGTGCTGAAGGAGGTTGGGCTCGATCCGGCGACCCGCAACCGCTACCCGCACGAGTTTTCCGGTGGCCAGCGCCAGCGCGTTGCCATCGCACGCGCCATGGTGCTCAACCCGCGCTTCGTCATGCTGGACGAGCCGACATCGGCACTCGACATGAGCGTGCAGGCGCAGGTCGTCGACCTGCTGCGCAGCCTGCAGGCCAAGCACGACCTCGCCTATCTCTTCATCAGCCATGATTTGAAAGTCATCCGCGCGCTCGCCAACGACGTCATCGTCATGCGCAATGGCAGGATCGTCGAAGCCGGCCCTTCCCAGCAGATTTTTGAAAATCCGCAAACCGACTATACTCGGGCGCTGATCTCGGCCGCCTTCAAGATCGAGACGGCACCGGTCGGCATCGTCAGCGAGTGATTTGCGTAAAGAGGGACTAAAGGACCGCAATGGAAAAAGGCCGCATCCTGCTTGCCGTCACCGGCTTTCATCCGCAGCGCTGGCGCGACCTGCTGTCGGCCGAACGCGAGGTGGTGCTGGAGCCGGACGGCGCCAGCGACCCCTCGATCACCTATGCCGTTGTATGGAAGCAGAAGCCGAACATCCTGGCGTCGCTGCCCAATCTGCGCGCCATCTTCTCGATCGGCGCCGGCGTCGACCATATCTTCGCCGATCCCGGCCTGCCCGACGTGCCGATCGTCAAAATCGTTGCCGACAACCTCACCCAGTACATGACGGAATATGTCGTCTGGCGGGTGCTCGACCATCACCGCCAGGGCCTGCTCTACCGGTCGCAGCAGTCGAAGAAGATCTGGCATGAGCCGCAGCAGAGGCCTGCCGGTGATATTTCGGTCGGCATCATGGGCCTCGGCAGTCTCGGCCGCGCCGCGGCCTCGGTGCTGCTCTCGCTCGGCTTTGCCGTCAATGGCTGGTCGCGCACCGACAAGGCCATGCAAGGCGTCGCGACCTATTCCGGCGAGGCCGGATTGATCCCCTTCCTCAAGGCAACCGACATCCTGGTGGTGCTTCTGCCGCTGACGCCGGAGACCAAGGGCATCATCAACTACGGCGTGCTGAAGGAGCTGCGGAAACGCAACGGCCTCGGCGGCTCGGTGCTGATCAATGCCGGGCGTGGCCGCCTGCAGAAGGATGCCGACATTTTGCGGGCGCTGGATGACGGCACGTTGAAGGAGGCAAGCCTCGACGTGTTCGAGGTCGAACCGCTGCCGAAGACCAGTCCGCTGTGGGGGCATCCGAAAGTGTTCGTGACGCCACACGCGGCGGCGACCTCCGATCCGGTGCATCTGGCGCCGATCATGCTGCGCCAGATGGACGCCTTCGAACGCGGCGAAAAGCTCGACAATCTGGTGGACCGCAAGGCGGGGTATTAGCCAGGACAAGGCCTCATCGGGCCAGGTCCCACTCCCGGAAGCACTTCTTGATTGCCCGCAGTGACGATAACTGCACCTTTGGCAGATCAATCTGCTCGAACATAGCCAGGTAGCGTTTGCGATTTTTCGGCGTGGCGACAGTGATATGGCGGATCATATCCCATTTGACGCCGTCGCGCCCGCCCTCCAAGGCACCGCGCCTCTCCCGCTCCAACAACGTCCGGCGAAAATAGCGCAACAAACTTGCGGGTGTGGAAATGTCCAACAGGATCAATCCCGTCGCCCGCCGAAAACGTTGCGGCATACCTACCGAATAATTCCCATCCATCACCCAACGCTCTCCGGCGATTGCGGCGTCGTGCAAGGCAATGAATTCGTCCCTTGGGCGCGCTTCCCAATCCGTGTTCGGGAGATGGAAGAGCTGATCGAGGTGAACAGTCGCCAGATCACGCTTGCGGGCAATCGCGTCGGCGAGGGTCGACTTGCCACTGTTGGACGGCCCCAAGATACATATGCGGTCCCCGAGCTCCGAGAGATGCATCCGATCGTGCCCTGCAAGGTGGTTTGTTGCCTGCGATTCTCGACCCGTAGCCGCCTCCGACCTCTAGCCAGGCAGAGCGATCTTCTTCTGCTTCTCCGGCTGGCCGCAGTCGCGTCGGTCGATCGACCGGTTCATGGCATCGATCTCACCGCTCGCCTTGTCGGTATCGCGCTTGGCCTTGGAGCGCATGTCCGGCGTGAACGGGCCGAAGCCCATCGCCGGATTGGAGAAGGTCGGCTTGGCCTTGATCGGCAGGTTGTACTGCTGCGCCAAGCCATTGCGCTGCGCCAGCAACTGGTCGCACGGCACGCTGTCGTATTGCAGGGACGACTGGATGTTCGCATCCTGCTGTTCCGACATCGAAGTGCCACCGACACAGCCGGCGGTCAGCAGGCAAGAGGCCAAGATCATCATGTTCCAGCGCATCGGCTATGCTCCTCCTGATATCCCGCCCTGACGCGAGCAGATCGCAAATATCAGTCGCGCATGCAAATCGGACTTTTTCACAGCAGGAATGTTTGCGAGGCGGCGAGGCTGCCCCTCCGCAGGCGCGTGGCTGACGGAGCATCAAACGAAAAACCCGCCTGTGCGGCGGGTCACTGGCGCAAATCAGCACCATGGGCGAAAATGTACCATAGCTGAGGGCAGGGTGTCAAGAAAAAATTCCTATCGCACCCGACGAAAAGCTGCCGACACCGCCGACCGGCTGTCGTCAGGTCTTTTGTTCAGCTGAGTTCGGAGCCCTGGCCACAACGACCAACCCGTTGACGTGTTCCCCGCGATCCTGCCGGATCGCGGTTGGTTCCAGTGACAGGACCGAAAGCCCGTTGGCGGCCAGCACGTCGAGCACATAGCGTTGCGCATGCGCATAGCGGCGTGACGGCAGCAGCGCGAAATCGCCATCGCCAGCCAGCGTCTCGACGGAAAACGCGAACAGGCCATCCGTGGCCAGCAAGCCGGCAATCGTCTTCACCACGCCGCCCAGCGCACCGACATAGATGAAAACATCGGCCACCGTCACCAGATCGGCTTTCGGACCGGCATAGGGAAAATCCCGCAGATCAGCCTTGTCGAGGAAATCGTAGACGCCCTTGGCCCGCGCCTTTCTCAGCATTTTGGCCGAAATGTCATACCCCTCCAGCCGGTCGACGATCGGCCGCAGCCTCTGCCCCATCAGGCCTGTGCCGCAGCCGAGATCGAGCGCCAGCGCGAAGCGGCCCGGCCTTGCCGCTCGAATGGCCTGGTCGAGCATCCCAGGCAGGCGGTAACCCAGCCTGCCGACCAGGGACTCGTCGAAGCTCTCGGCATAATGGTCGAACAAGGTCTCGACGAAGGCGCTGGGGAGCGCATCGACCGCCGGCGCCTTGCCGATCAATTGCAGGTTCAGTGCAGCGCCTTGACGATCCGATGGATCGAGTTGCAGCGACATCGTCCACGCCTGCGCGGCCAGATCCGCCGCGCCCGCCGCCTGCTGCATCTCGCCGAGGCGAAACCAGCCCATCGCCCATTGCGGCGTCATTTCCAGCGCACCGAGCAGCAATTCCGCCGCCGCCGCATGATCGCCATCAGCGTGCAGCATCTCGGCATAGTCGGCGCGACGATCGGCGTTCAAGTCGCCTGACGAGGCCTGAAGCGGTTTCATGGCGATGGGTCCTGCCGGCGGATCGAGCCGGCGGTGCTCTATGCGGGAGTCAGCAGTGACTTACAACAGGCTTCCCGCCGCGGAATTATATCCTATCTTGGAGACCATGCGCACCAGTGTTCTGCTTCATCCCCGGCCCGAGGGCCTCTATTGCCCGCCGGGCGATTTCTTCATCGACCCGGTGCGGCCGGTCAACAGGGCACTGATCACGCATGGCCATTCCGACCACGCGCGTTCCGGCCACCGCTCGGTGCTGGCGACGCAGCAGACGCTCGACATTATGGGGCTGCGCTACGGTGAGGATTTCGCTGGAACAACACAAGCGGCAAGGCTCGGCGAGACGATTGCCCTCGATGGCGTCAGCGTCAGCTTCCATCCGGCCGGCCATGTGCTGGGCTCGGCGCAGATAGCGGTCGAGCATCAGGGCACGCGCATCGTCGCTTCCGGCGACTACAAGCGGCAGAGGGACGCGACCTGCGCGCCATTCGAGCCGATCCAGTGCGATGTGTTCATCACCGAAGCGACGTTCGGCCTGCCGGTGTTTCGCCATCCCCCGGACACCGAAGAAATCGCCCGCCTGCTGAAATCGGCCGCGCAGTTCCCTGAACGCTCGCATCTGGTCGGCGCCTATGCGCTGGGCAAGGCGCAACGGGTGATGCGGCTGTTGCGCGACGCCGGCTACGACAGGCCACTCTACATCCATGGCGCGCTGGCCAAACTCAGTGAGTACTACCAGAGCCAAGGCATCGATCTCGGCACCCTCGAACCGGCGACCGTCGAAAGCGGCGGCAAGGATGATTTTGCCGGCGCCATCGTCGTCGGCCCGCCTTCGGCCTTCGCGGATCGCTGGGCGCGGCGGTTTCCCGATCCGATCTCGTGCTTTGCGTCAGGCTGGATGCGCATCCGCCAGCGCGCCAAGCAGGGCGGCATCGAACTGCCGCTGATCATCTCGGACCATGCCGACTGGGATGAGCTGACCGCCACCATCAAGGAGACCGGAGCCGAAGAGGTCTGGGTGACGCATGGCCGCGAGGAGGCGCTGGTCCGCTGGTGCGAACTCGAAGGCATCGCGGCAAAGCCACTGCACCTGGTGGGCTACGAGGACGAGGGCGATTGAAGCCATGAACCGCTTCGCCGAACTTCTCGACCGCCTGGTGCTGACGCCGTCGCGCAATGGCAAGCTGACCTTGCTGACCGACTATTTCCGCAGCGTCGAGGATCCCGATCGCGGCCTGGCGCTGGCTGCCATCACTGGCGATCTCCACATCGCCGCGGTCAAGCCGGCGATGCTGCGCATGCTCGTCACCGAGCGCATGGATCCGGTGCTGTTCGGCTATTCCTACGACTATGTCGGCGATCTCGCCGAAACGGTGTCGCTGGTCTGGCCGCAAACGCCCGGAAACACCCCGAACCGCGAGCCGACGCTTGGCGAGGTCGTCGCCAAGCTGCAGGCGGCAAGCCGCTCCGACGGACCGAAGGTGCTGGCAGGGCTGCTCGACAGCGCCGGCATCTCGGCACGCTTTGCCATCATCAAGCTGGTCACCGGCGGCCTGCGCATCGGCGTGTCGGCGCGTCTGGCCAAACAGGCGCTGGCGGATTTCGGCAAGGTCGAGGTCGCGGAGATCGAGGAGCTCTGGCACGGGCTGTCACCGCCTTACACAGCGTTGTTCGCCTGGCTGGAAGGCAAGGCCGAAAAGCCCAGGAACACGGCGTTGGCATTGTTTCGCCCGGTGATGCTGTCGAACCCGGTCGGCGACGGCGATCTCGAAAAGCTCGATCCGGCGGATTATGCCGCCGAATGGAAATGGGACGGCATCCGTGTCCAGGCGGTGGCGGAGGGCGGCATCCGCCGGCTCTATTCGCGCACCGGCGATGACGTTTCGGGCGCCTTTCCGGACCTCGCCGAGGCCATGCATTTTTCCGCAACGCTGGACGGCGAACTGCTTGTCGGCGATCCCCGGGAGGCGACGGGAACCTTCTCCGATCTGCAGCAACGGCTGAATCGCAAGACGGTGGCACCGAAGATGCAGCAGCAATACCCGGCCTTCATGCGCTGCTACGATCTGCTCCAGGTCGGCGGCGAGGATTTGCGCGCGCTGCCGTTTCGCGAACGGCGCGGCCGGCTGGAAAGCTTTGTCGCGACACTCGACCCGAGCCGTTTCGATCTGTCGCCATTCGTCGACTTCACGGACTGGCAAACGCTGGAGGAACTGCGCCGGGCGCCGCCGCATCCGATCATCGAAGGCGTCATGCTGAAGCGCTGGGACTCAGCCTATGTCGCCGGCCGGCCGAAAGGTCCGTGGTTCAAGTGGAAACGCGATCCGCACACAGTGGACGCGGTGCTGATGTATGCGCAGCGCGGCCACGGCAAGCGGTCGAGCTTCTATTCCGACTATACGTTCGGTGTCTGGGCAGGTGCCGAAGGCGAAGAAGAACTGGTACCGGTCGGCAAGGCCTATTTCGGCTTCACCGACGAGGAACTGAAGCAGATCGACAAATATGTCCGCGACAACACGATCGAGCGTTTCGGGCCGGTGCGCTCGGTGCGGGCCGACCGCGACAACGGCCTGGTGCTGGAAGTCGCCTTCGAAGGACTGAACCGCTCGACCCGGCACAAATCCGGCGTCGCCATGCGCTTTCCCCGCATTTCGCGATTGCGCTGGGACAAGCCGGCCAACGAGGCCGACCGCATCGAAACGCTGCAGGCGCTGCTCGACCGCTGAGTGATTGTTTTGACAAATTTACACACGGAAACCCGTTTCAAACTTTTCCGTAGCGGCTCAAAGATCGCTTTCATACACTGGCGTGGTGAGAGTGCGTCTTAAAGGGGGGCGGATGACAACGAATTCTGGTAGCCCACTCGCTGAAATTCTAGAGAATATTCAACAGTTAACAAAGAACGCGAAGTCGCTGTGTAGAACGAAAAAATACGCCCTATCAGTTCACGTATCAATTCTCAGCATAGAAGAGAGTGCAAAATACCTCATACTATTCTGTCGGTCACACCTTCCGGAAGAGGTTTTTCGGAAGCGATTTCAACACTTGAATAAACATGCAGTTTCGAGAGCACCATGGTTCCTTGCTGGGCAATTATCAGTCGTATACATGGTCCATGTCGCAAGCGAGATGCAGCAAGGCGACGACGATCTCGCTAAATCCACTCGCACATTTTCAAAATATATTTCTCACTATTTCTATCGTAATGACCCTGAAGCAGTTGCCAGGTCAATACTCGGGGTCCTTGATTTAAAAGACGATAATATAATTAAACAAAATAAGAACGCAATCGCGGAGCAAGAAAGAGATAGACTTTCATCTGTTTATGTTGATATCTCCAATGATCTCGAAATATTATCCAAGCCAAGCGAGTTTGATCGCGAGAAGGCAAAAAAATATACCGATATGGCAGAGTTTTGTATGCGGGTGTCCCAATTCGTGGGCACACCATCCGAAACCATTTCTGACTTCGTCGAGATGCTGCCACCGATTGAGCGGCAGCGAATGAAACGCGAAGCCAGAAAACATGCGCTCGATCTCATACGGAGGTGAGCGAAGGCTAAGTTGCTTCCTGCGCAGATGCCCTTACGGCTCGATCGAAACGCGGATTTCGTAGATGTCGGCGGCCTTGCCCTGCTTGTCGAAGTCGGAATTGATGGCAATGGTGCCGGCCGAGCCCGGATGCTTGTCGGGAAACTGCACGTCGAACAGATATTCGTTCTGCTGCTGGCCGACCGCATAGCGCTTGCGGCCGCAGTCGCCGAGTTCGCCGAAATTGCAGTCGACCGAAATCTGCGTCTCCTTGCCTTCTTCGGAGCGGGCAATGATGTCGAACACGGCATGTTTGCCGGCCAGTTTCTCCAGCACGCCTTGTCCGACGTCGAAGCTGATCGCCGAACCGGACGCGCCGGAACGGATGCGCAGGAACGAACCGGTATCGTCCTTCATCACCTCGGCCCTGGCGTCCGATGGCGCACTGACATGCGATGCATCGGCCGGCGAAAACACATTGATCCAGTCGCGCGACTGGTCGGCGGCGCCGGGTTTTGCCGGACCGCCGTCGGCCGGTGTGAAATCGTCGTCCTCGACGGTCGGCGGCGCTTCAGGTGGTGCGGTGTCGAGTTGGGCCGACGTCTTGAACACGCCGGTCTGCACGGCAAAGAACAGGCCGATGCCAACTGCTGCCAGCAGTGTCACGGTCAGGAAGATGGCGGTCAGCGGCAGGCGACGCCCTCTTATGCGTCGTTCATCGCGGTCGGGCGCCACTTCCGTGGTCGCACCGGCCGAGGCCGGAACCGACATGTCGATGGCCGGAGCATCGGGAAGCGTGGCGTCCGGCATGATGTCGGGAACGACGGGCAGGACGCGCGAGCGCGGCGCATCGGCAGCGGATTGCACGGGGCCGTCGACGACGACATCGGGGGATGATGCCTGTCGGCCGGTTTCGACCGCGGGCGCCGAGTCCGCTCCGAGTTCGACCGCCGGTGCATCGCCCTGCGGGCCGACATCCGGCACCGCCGGCAGGAACTCGGATTCGATTTCGGTGATTTTCGCCTGGATTGCCTTGCGGCGCTTGATGGCGACCTCAACGGTCACACCGGGATTGGCCTGGAGCGCGCGATCAAGCGCGGCAAAAGCCGAGCGATAGACCCTCTCGCGGAACGCGCGGTCCTCGGCATTGCCTTTCTCCAAGGCGTTCCGGATCGCTTTTTCGATCGCGTCCAAGCGGGTCCCTCTGTCTTTGCCAACCTTGCCGTGATCGTTAGCCGCAGGCGACCAATCAATCAACGGGCGAGCGGCGCATTCTGCCTCGCAGAGGTATGCAAAGTCCATTCCGGCGCTGTTCCGGCAACAAAATCAGCATGTTTCACCGATCTTCACGCGCGTGGAGCGCACGCACCGTGCGCCGCATCCCCTTGACGATTGATTGGCGGACAAGGCGGCGGCCGGCTTTCGAGGGTGCCACGACGCCGCCGCAGGAATTGCCAAGTCGCATCTTGAATTCGCGCCCGGTTGCGTCTATCACCGCCGCATCTTGGAGGCGTTGGCTTCCCGGGCCGCTTTAGCTCAGTTGGTAGAGCACCGCATTCGTAATGCGGGGGTCGCGTGTTCGAGTCACGCAAGCGGCACCATCCCCCCTCCTTTTCGTCGTCTACCCCTCCGCATCTGGTGCAAAGGATTGCGGCGCCGGCCTGGCAGATCTGCCATTGTCGTGACCCCGGTTTGGTGTGAAACTCATGGCCTCAGCATGGGAGGTCAAAAAATGCCGAACAATTTCAAGACCGGAGACGTCGTCAAGCTGAAATCCGGAGGCCCCAGGATGACGGTCAGCGATGGCGCAGCCTCGGGCATGTATCTGTGCCACTGGTTCAATCGCGAGGGCGAGGTGTGGACCCCGCAGCATGCCGGGTTCAAGCCCGAACAACTGATTGCGGCCGACCAGTCGGACTAGAGCTCCTTCCATCCCGATCGACGGGATGCGCACCCGAGCACGAACGGATCAGCACGCGCGACCGACGGATTTTCCGGGTCGCGGCGTTTAACGGTTGAAGCGCGATGACGGCACAAGCCGTCTGCGTCGCGCCAAGCTGGAGACGCACAACATGATCAGCCGTTCGATATTAGTCGTTGCCTTGAGTTTGCAGACCGTTGCGGCTCTTGCCCAGGCAACGACCCCGCCTGCACCGCAGACCGCCGCGCCACTTGCCGCGCCAGGCGCGTCGGGGAGCAGGTCCGACATCACGCTGGCCAAATTCCAGAAGCGGCGCGAAAAGGCGATCATGGCGGCCGACACGGATGGCGACGGCAAGATCAGCCTGCTGGAATGGGAGGCCTTTCAGGCGAAGCGCAACGTCAAGGGCGACGCCTCCAGATCCTTCGCGCGGATCGATTCCAACCATGACGGCTTCATCGATCGCGCCGAACTCGATGCCTTCTTCGCCAAGCGCTTCGCCCGGCTGGACAAGAATGCCGATGGCATTCTGACAGCCGACGAATTGCCGGGCCACAAAACCGCTCCCAAGCAAGAGCAATGACCAAGAGGCAATGACGCGCGATGAAGATCGGGAGTGCGCCGACTGATGGCTGCGGATCCGGACGAGGAGCTGGTTCGCCGTGTCGGCGCCGGCGAGCCGGCAGCCGTGCAAACGCTCGTCGCGCGCAAGCTGCCGCGTATCCTGGCGCTTGCCGTGCGCATGCTCGGCGATGCGGCGGAGGCCGAGGATGTCGCGCAGGAAACCTTCGTGCGGATCTGGCGCCATGCCGCGAACTGGCGGCGCGGCAATGCGCGCTTCGACAGCTGGATCCACCGGGTGACGCTCAACCTTTGCTACGACCGGCTGCGTCGCAGGCGCGAGTGGGTGACCGGCGACCTGCCGGACGTCGCCGATCCTGCGCCGCTTCCCGATGCTCATTCCGAGGAAGAAGCCCATCGGGTCGAACGGGCGCTGCAAGCCATAGCGCCGCGCCAGCGCGAAGCGATCGTTCTGGTCTACTATCAGGGGATGTCCAATATCGAGGCGGCAGCGACACTGCAGATCAGCGTCGATGCCCTGGAAAGCCTGCTCGCGCGCGGCCGGCGGTCGCTGCAAGCGATCCTGGCGGAGGATGGCGCCGATGAGTAAACGCCGGGCAAGCAGCAACGCAGCACGGCCATTGCGCCTTGCTGGTGCCGCCTGGCGCTCGGCGCCGACGGGCAAGGGGGAGACACATGGCTGAAGGGTCCAGGAACGAACCCGCAATGGATGCCAAGCGCTTTGCCGCCTTGGCGCAGGCCTATGGCGGCGACTTGCGGCGATGGCCCGAGGCCGAGCGAATGGCCGGCACGGTCTTTGCCGCAAGCGACGCGGGCGAGGCCATCTTGAGGCAGGCCGGGACACTTGACGCGCTGCTCGACAGCTACCGCGTCGACGCCCCGGACAAGGCACTGCACAGCAGCATTCTGCAGGCTGCCGGCCGGCACATCGTCCAGCGCCGGCGTCAGTGGTTCTGGTGGCTGGGACTTGGACTTGCAGGCATTGGTCTGGCCGGTGCCGTGGCAGGACTGGCCCTGGTGACCATCGTCACGCCGGAGGTCCAGCCGGACCATTATGTGCTGGATACCGATGTAACGGCGTTTGGCTATGCCGGCCCGGATGCCGAGAACGGTGAGGAAAACCTATGAGCCCGCGCTGGATCCGTGGTCTGGTCATTACTTCCGTGGTGCTGAACGTCTTTCTTGCGGGCGCATTCGTCGGCGGCGCGGTCTGGCTGAGAAATGCCAAAGCGGGCGCGGCTGTCTCGCTGGAATCGGCTGGCCGACAGCTTGCCAACCAGGACCGCAAGGCGTTCCGCGAGGCGCTGCGCCAGGTTCGCGTGCAGTCCCGTCAGATCATTCTCGATGGCCAGCAGGCGAGGCAGGAGGCAGCGGACCTGTTGCAGCAGCCTGTCATGGACAAGGCCGCCTTGTCCGCCGCCCTGGAACGGGCACGCAATGCCGATGTGACGGTGCGCAGCCGGCTTGAACAGGCCATTGTCGATTTCGCGGCGAGCACATCGCCTGAAAACCGGAGCGTGCTGGCACAGGCGTTGCTGCGCCATATGGAACGCCGCGCCACCGTTGCGCCAAAAAAATCGCCATGACGACCGACGGAAAATGCTCGAGACGCCGTTTAACGAAGGGAAGAGACAAGCCTGCCCGATCGCACCGTGCGGGGCGGCCATCTTCAAACTCGAAAGCACTCGGAGTCCAATTATGAGTCGCCTGAAAAACTATGCAGCAGCCGCCATCCTGGCGGTCAGTGGAACTGTCGTGACCGCCTCCGCGTCCAGCGCAATGCCCATCGTGTCCGTCGCTCAGCCGGCCGCCCTGGTCGAGCATGTCCGTTGGGGTTGCGGCATCGGCTGGCACCCGAACCGATGGGGCCGCTGCGTGCCGAACGGCGTCGTCGTCGTGCGCCCGCGCTACCACTATTGGCGCGGTCCGGCCTACGTCTGGCATCCGCATCATCACTGGCGCCACTGGCACCGCTAATGATCGAAGCGTGGCGGGGGCCAGGCGCCTGGCCCCCCTCAGCGCTGGCGCACACCGGACAATCCCGACCAGCCGAGTTAAGGTTAAATCCACTATACATTTGTTCTTAGCCCGCAAATAATCGAAGAATTTCCCGAAACTATGCTCAGGCATCTTCGTGGGAAAATCTGTGGTTCAGCTTCAAGGTCTTGGACGGGTGCTCTGCCATCCGCTGACGCTGGCCGTGGTCAGCCTTGCAGGCGTCTTCGCCGCCGGACGGGCCGAGCACGAATGGCTGTCGGTGCCGTTCTCGCTGGCGCTGGTGGCTGCCCTTGCCGGACTTCTGTTCCTGGCTTCGGGGCGCCTTGCCTTTTCCGTCTACCTCGCCTGGATGGGCATTGCCTTCGTCACCGTGGTTTCGGCGATCAAGTTCCGGCTGAAAGGATTTTCGCTGCACTTCTACGACACGGTCTTCGTGTCGAGGGACCCGGAAGTGTATCGTTTCCTGCTCGGCTCCTACCTCCATCTGATCGCGCCGGTCGTCATTGCCCTAGGGCTCGGCATCGGGGCGGCGGTGCTTCTGTTCCGGATCGATCGGAAAATCGGCTGGCCGGTGTCGGCACGCGTCCTGGTCATGGCGGCGCTCGTCGTTCTGGTGCCGCTGACCTTTCCGGCCGAGGCCTCGAAGGACCGCTATTTCTACTACATGCAGGGCCGGCACATGTCGGCCTTCTTCGTCTCGCTGCTGGATTTGCACAACCTCGTTGTAGAATCGGGCTTCGAAAAGCGGCTGCAAGCCGTGGCGCCGCAGCCGCCTTTTGCCGACACGGTCGATTGCGGCGACCGGGCTGATCTTCCCGACGTCTTTTTCGTGCTCAGCGAAAGCCAGTCCGATCCCGGCTATTTTCCGCAGGTCGGCAACGGCGCGGGATTCCTGCAGAGATTCGCACCGGGGGCCGGCACGCCGCACCAGATGCAGGTCGAGACGTTTGGCGGCGGCACCTGGATCACCAATCTGTCGCTGATGACCGGCCTGTCGGCCACCGATTTCGGCTGGCGAAGCCCCTATCTGACCATCACCCTGCAGGACAAGGTCGCCGGAGCCTTGCCGGAGGTGCTGGCGCGCTGCGGATATCGGACTGTCGTGATGACGCCGATGGACTTTTCGTTCGTCAATGAAGGGCCGTTCCTGAAATCGATCGGTTTCGAGACCGTGCTCGACATCAAGGACATCGCCGCGCCCTTCTATCACCTGCGCGACAACTTTTATTACCAGGCGGCCGAGGCATTCATCGCCAGGCACCATAGGGAAGACGGCCGGCCGCTGTTCCTCGAAATCCAGACCATGTTTCCGCACTCACCCTATGAGGGGCGGATGGAGCCCGGGCTGAAGGTCGAGGGCGAGCCTTTCTCGGGCGATTTCCAGGCCAATGAGTATCTGCGCCGGATGGCGGTAGCGCGCGGCGATTTCCAGGATTTCCTCGACAAGAGGCAAGCGGATGCCGGTGAACGCGGCGCCGTGGTGCTCGAATTCGGCGATCACCAGTCGTCGGCGACCAAGCCGTTCGTCGAGGCGATCGCCGGGGACGACGCCTTGGCGACCCCTGGCTCGCTTGCCTATCGCACTTTCTACACGCTCACCACCTTCAACCATCCTTTGCGCCATCCGATGCCTGACCTGGCCCCGCTCGACGTCGGCTTCCTCAGCGCAAGCCTGCTCGACGCCGCCGGCCTGCCGATGTCGCCTGTCATGGCCGATCTCGTGCGCCTGCGCGACCGTTGCGGCGGCAGGTTTCATGGTTGTCAGGATCGGGCGGAGGTCGATGCGCATCTGCGTAGGCGCGTCGATTCAGGGCTGCTGCATCTGTTCGCCGAAGCGGTGCCGCTGCATGGGCTGGCGCCGCTCCAATCGGTAGATGCCCGTTAAATCAGCCTATTGTATCCGGCCCCAGCGTCGCCACGGTCTTCAGCGCACCATCCAGCATGTCGCCCTTCTCGTCCTTCAGCGCCATCTCGCGCAGGCGGCGGATCCAGTCGGCGGCGTCGGTGCGGCCCTTGACCAGGTCGAGCGCCGAGAGCACGCGGTCGAATTTCGACTGCGCCCGGACATGGGTGTCGCTGTAGCCCTTGATCAGCCGGCGGCAGTTGAGGATTTCGACGGCCAGTGCGTAATCCTGGGGCACATGGTCGAGCGCCAGCGCGTACCAGCCATCGAGATGCGCGACCTCGACCTTGTGGCGCAGCAGGCTGCGGCGCCAGCGGCGCAGGCCACCGATGAACCAGAGTGCTGCAAAGCCGGCAAAACTGTCGGTGCGGATGCGGCGGCCATGGTTGATGCGGCGGTCGAGAAAGGCGGCGAGCTTCGGCCGGTTCTCGATGTAGCTGCCCAGACCCGCCGGCAGCGTGCCGCAGAACTCCTCGATGCGCGGATGGAAATATTCGGTGACCTGCAGGATCGAGCCATCCTTGACGCCGACCTCGCGGCGCACGCGTTTGTCGCGCGTCGAACGTGTCTTGAGATCGGCGACGCGGATCATGTCGTCGTAGCACAGCGCGTTGGCCAGATGCTTGGCGGCAGCGATGGACAAGCCATAGCCCTGAATCGGCCCGTCCAGCGCGACGGCCTTGTCCAACCGGTCGAGATAGTCGCGCCCATAGGCGATGTCCTGATAGTCGACGACCTTTCTCAAGCCTCGAAGCGCCATGTCGCGCACGGCCACCGGCAACAGATCGATGCGGGCAGCCAAGGCCTGCCAGCCTTGCAGCAGGTTTTGCGGGCCACTCACCTGTCCGGCGCCCAGGGCAGATTCGACGATCGCGGGCTCGGCCGGCTTTGGCGCCGGTGCTGCCGTGCCGCGCGCACGGTCAAACGCGGCACCGAAGGCGGCGAGGCTGGCCTTGACGCCCCGGCCGCCGGCACCGATCGCCTGTTCGTAGCTCTCGCGCGTGAACGGCAGGGCGCCGGACCCTGCCAGCGCGCCAAGCAAGCTGGCCGAGATCATCGAGCCATTGTCGGCGGCGATCTTTTCCATGTCGAAAGCGATGAAGCGCTTCGATGCGGCTTCCGCCGTTGCATGCACCTTGGAGGACGAAGCCCGGCCGTCGCCCGGTTCGATCTTTTCCGACACGGCGGCGATGCGGTGCGACGAGGCGATCAGCGTGGTGCGCTCGGGCGTGACGAAGCCGCGAATGATGGCGCGGCCGGCTTCCATCAACTCCGCCGCGATCAGTATGTCGACGTCGCCTTGCGAGGGCGACAGCGCAAAGACCGGCAGCCGGCCGGTGTCGCGGGCCATCTCGACATAGTAGATGGTGGCGCCGGTACGCTGGGCGACGCCGGCGACCGAGGTCGACTGCGCGACATAGCCGTTGCGCTCGGCGACATCCGTAATCCAGTCGGCGAGCACGCCGCCGCCCTGGCCGCCGACCGCCAGCACGGCGAGCTTGATGACACGCTCACCATCTTGAGCGCCGGCGTGGGCGCGAAGTGGGGGGACGGCGTCAAGCATCGGCGAAAGTCAGGCGCCGGCTTTCGCGGCGACGCTGCAACAGGCTGATGGTGGCGCGGCGTGCGGCTTCCAGGAAGCGATCCCAGCGGCTTGGATTGTGGACGACGTCGGCGCGATAGAAGGACGGGCAGAGCACCGCCGCATCGGCGACCTCGCCGCAATTGCCGCAGCCGACGCAACTCTGGTCGATATGCGCGACCGGATCGTCGCGCAAAGGATCGTCGAGCGACTTGACCGACAGCGATGGGCAGCCGGACAGCCGCATGCAGGCATGGTCACCGGTGCAGATGTCCTCATCGACGCCGAACTTCGGTTTCACGACACGGGTCCCGCCCTTGATCGCCTTGTCGACCAGCGGCTTTTCGCGGCGCTGGCGGTTGAGCATGCATTCGGACGAGGCGACGATGACTTTCGGCCCCTTCTCCTCCGTCGTCAGCGCCTCGCGCAGCGTGTCCTGCATCTTGGTCACGTCATAGGTGCGGTCGACATGGCGCAGCCATTTGACGCCCATGCCTTTGACCGCCTCGGTGATCGGATGCTTCGTCGACTTGGTCTTGTTGCCGGCGCGGGACGAGAGGATGTCCTGGCCGCCGGTGGCGGCCGAGTAAAAATTATCGACGATGACGATGACGCCGTCGTTCTTGTTGAACACCGCGTTGCCAATTGAGGAGGTCAGGCCGTTGTGCCAGAAGCCGCCGTCGCCGACGAAGGAGATGGACCGCCGCTTGGCATCAGGCGAATTGAAGGCCGAGGCGGAGGCCGGGCCCAGCCCGTAGCCCATGGTGGTGGCGCCGAGCTCGAAAGGCGGCATGATCGAGAACAGATGGCAGCCGATGTCGGAGGCGATGTGATGCTTGCCTAGCTCCTGCTCGACCAGTTTTGTCGCGGCAAAGATCGGCCGTTCCGGGCAGCCGATGCAGAAGCCCGGCGGACGGCCCGGCACGACATTGATGAGGTCGGCGGCATCAACGCCGTCGCCGACCTTGTTGGGCGCGCGCACCTCGCCCGGCAAAAGATGCGGCGCCTCGGCGCGCAGGAAGGCGCCGATGCCGTCGAGCATGACCTGGCCGGTGTATTCGCCGGCCATCGGCAGATGCTCCTTGCCGACCAGCCTGGTGCCTCGACCGGCCTTGTGCAGCATCGAAGCAAAGGCCTGTTCGATGTAGTTGGGCTGGCCTTCCTCGACGACCAGCACCGACTGCTTGCCCTCGCAGAACGACAGGAACTCGTCATCGATCAAGGGATAGACGGCATTGAGCACATAGAGCGGCACGTCGGTGTCGCCATAAATGTCGGCAAGGCCGAGCCGCTGCAGCGCGCGGATGACCGAATTGTACATGCCGCCCTGCATGACGATGCCGACCGAGCCATGGTCCGAGCCGAAGAACTCGTTGATCTTGTTCTTGGCGATGAAGTCGACCGCCGCCGGCCAGCGTTTCTGCACCTTCTCCTTCTCATGCAGGAAGGAGGCGGGCGGCAGCACGATGCGGTCGGTGTCGCGGCGCGGCGCGTCGAGGGCATCGGCGACCGTCATCGGCGGCCGCTTGTTGTCCTTGGCGATGAAATGGCCATGCACGTGGCAGCAGCGGATGCGCACCTGCAGCATGACCGGCGTGTTGGAAATCTCCGACAGCTCGAAACCATCCTCCACCGCCTTGACGATCGACGGCAGGTTCGGTCGCGGGTCGAGCAGCCACACCTGGCTTTTCATGGCGAAGGCATGGCTGCGCTCCTGCATGATCGAGGAGCCCTCGCCATAGTCTTCGCCGACGATGATCAGCGCGCCGCCGGTGACGCCGCCGGAGGCGAGATTGGCGAGCGCGTCGGAGGCAACATTGGTGCCGACGGTCGACTTGAAGGTCGCCGCACCGCGAATGGGATAATGCACTGACGCCGCCAGCATGGCGGTGGCAGTGGCTTCCGAGGCGCTGGCTTCGAAATGCACGCCGAGCTCGCCCAGAATGTCCTGCGCGTCGGCCAGCACGTCCATCAGGTGACTGATCGGCGCGCCCTGATAGCCGCCGACATAGCCGACGCCGCATTGCAGCAGCGCCTTGGTGATGGCGAGAATGCCTTCGCCGGCAAACTCCTCGCCGGCACCGAGCCTGAGTTTTTCGACTTCCCTGGCAAAAGACCGTTCGGCCATTCTTTTTCTCCCTTCCGTTACCGCCAGCGCTGGCGGCGCGTAGGTCTAGATGTCGTGCTTGCGAATGTTCTTCAGCATCTTCAAAAGCGTGGCGATGAGCGCGGAATATTCGGCATCGTCGATGTCGTCGAACATCGCTTCGAACGCGTCGTGCATGGCCGGCCAGGCGCGGGTGAACTCGGCGCGGCCCTCGTCGGTCAGGAACACATGGCGGATTCGGCTGTCGGTGACACCCTGCTCGCGTCGCACCAGACCCTGGCCCTCCAGCGTATCGAGGGTCCGGCTCAAGGTCGATTGCTCGATGACCGTATAGACCGAGAGGTCGTTGACGGTGATACCGTCGGTGACCGACAGCACGGCGAGCGTGCGGACCTGCGGGATGGTCAGGCCCTGCTTGCGGAAATCGTCGCGCAAGGTGGCGTTGTAGCGGCCCATGATGCGGTTCATCAGATAGGGCGCGAATTGCTGCAGCCCGATCTGCCCCAGGGTCGAAATGCGCTGGCGCTTTTCCGCGACCTTCTCTTCCATCACAGCCTCCCCGCCAGGAGAAATCCGGAACCGCCGCCGAGACCCGCACCCGGGTGGGTCGAGGCGCCGATATGGTAGAGACCCTTGATGCCGGTCTGATGATTGCGGCTGGTCTTGAACGGCCGCCACAGGAAAGACTGGTCGATGGTCGAGGAACCGCCATAGGGGTCACCGCCGACCAGGTTGATGTTCATCGCCTCCAGATCGGCCGGCGAATAGGCGCGGCGCGCGATGACGCTGTCCTTGAAGCCTTCGATATGGCTGGCGAGGATCGCCTCAATGCGGTCGGCATAGGCTTCGCGCAGCACATCGGTCCATTGCCCGTCTGCCGGCGCCTGCAGCTTGCCGGCCGCGTCGCCCTTGATGTGGCGAGGCGCCTCGGGCAGTTGCAGCCACAGGATCGCCTTGCCTTCAGGGCAGCGCGATGGGTCAAGCGCATGCGGCTGGCCGACACAGATGGTCGGCACCTCCGGCAACATGCCCCGCGCCGCCTCGTTGCAGGCTTTCGAGACGCCATCCAGGCCCGGTGTCAGGTGCAGCAGCGCCACCTTATCCAAGCCTTCGCCCGGCCATGCGGGCGGTTTGTCCAAGGCGTAGTGGATCTGGAAATTGCCTTTGCCGTAGCGGTACTTTTGCGTCGCCTCGACATCGGCTTTGGGTGCATCCGCGCCAAGCAGCCTGCCATAGAGCTGCGTTGGCGTAACCGAGCAGATGACGCTCTTGTCGGCATTGATTGTCTCGCCCGAGGCCAGCCGCACGCCGGTTGCCCGGCCATTGTTTTGAACGATCGAAGCGACATCGGCGCCGGTGCGGATATCGCCGCCGCGTTCCCGAATCAAAGCCTCGAAGGCCGCCAGCAGGTTTTTTGCCCCACCCTTGACGATCGGTGCTCCGGCCGCCTCAAGTGCGAAGGCGATCACCTTGGCGATCTGGCCGGAGAAGGCGTCCTCGGGTCCAAGCCCGGCATGCAGTACCCAGGGTGCCCACAGCGCGCGGATGGTTTCGGACCGGTAGGTGTTTTCGAGCCAGCCGCGCGCCGGCACCAGAGCTTCGCCGAGGAAGGCGGCAAGGCCGCGCGGGCCACGCCGCCAGCCATCACCGGCAAGCAGCTTCGCTGTCGGGTAGGACCACAGGCTGCCGCCGAGCAAGCCAAACAGCAGGCCGGCATTGCGTTCGATGCCGCCGACATCATCCGCGTGCCGGTCACCGTCGCCTGCCGCGATTGCGTTGAGGGCGGCGATGTTGGCGGCACGGTCGGTGCTGAGCACGGCATGGCTGCCATCCGGCCGCAGCACGCCCGTCGGCGTGCCCGTGTGGCAGAACTCCAGCCCGTGGCGCGCGAGATCGGCGCCCAGTGCCGCAAAGGCCGGCGAGGTGATGAACAGCACGAAGGTCGTCGCCATCACATCATGGATGAAGCCGGGTGCGGTGATCTCCTCGGTGCGCAAGCAACCGCCAATGCGGTCGTTGCGCTCCAGGACGAGCACACGCGCCCCTTTGCCGCCAAGCATCGCCGCGCAGACCAGCGCGTTGATGCCGCTGCCGACGATGATGTGATCGGGGGCGGTCATTGGCGGTTGCTCTTTGCTTGCGGGCAGTGGAGTTCAATCGCGTGGAATTGCGCTCTGCGGCGCCCCCCTCTGGCCTGCCGGCAATCTCCCCCTCTTGGGGGGAGATTGGCAGCTTCGGCGCCCCACTCAATCCTGCAACGTCGCAGATTGGCGAAAACCATTGTGAAGGCCAATCTCCCCCCTTGAGGGGGAGATGTCCGGCAGGACAGAGGGGGGCGCCGTAGGGCGCTAGCGCTACAAGCCTGCCACCCTCTACCTGCCATCAACCCGGTTTCGCCTTCTCGCATGATCTTCTCCCGAAGACCCACCTCGCTTTATTGCTTCGACACCAGCGCCAGCGCGCGAATCGGGCTGCCGGTGCCGTGCTCGATCTTGAGCGGCGCCGCGATCAGGATGGCGCCCTTCGGCGGCAGCTGGTCGAGGTTGCAGAGGCTGGCGAGACCGTAGCGGTTGGCCTTGTGCATCAGCGTGTGCGCCGGGAATGGCGGCTCCATGCCACCGGCCTTGCCGGCATCGGTGCCGATCGTCTCCGAGCCCCAGCCCTTGATGTCCTTGCTGATCAGGAACTGGATGGCTTCGGCCGTCGGCCCGGGCGTGTGCGGGCCGGTCTCGTTGGCGTTGAGGAACTCGGCTTCCGAGCCGTTGCGCTTGTACCAGTCGGTGCGCATCACCACCCATTCGCCGGCATTGATCGCGCCGTGCTTGGCTTCCCAGGCCTTGATGTGGTCGACGGTGAGCAGGAAATCGGGGTCGGCGGCGGCTTCCTTCGAACAATCGATGACATTGACGGGGCCGACGAAATTCTGCGCCGGAATGGTGTCGGTGGCGCCGTCCGGATAATCCTTGCCGCTGATCCAGTGCTGCGGCGCGTCGAAATGCGTGCCCGAATGTTCGCCGAGCTTCAGCCAGTTCCAGGCCCACCACGGACCGTTCTTGTCGTAACGGGAGATGTTGTGGATCTCGACCTTCGGCGTGTCGACGGCGAGTTCCGGCGGTAGCTTGATCAACGGCGTGTCCGGCCCGAGCGGCGCCGACAGGTCGACCACCTTGATGGCGCCTGAAAGAAGCTGGCCGGCGACTTCGCCGAGGAGTTTTTGCGTGTCCATGGTTTGAAGTTCCCTCTTTCGTGTGATGATCAAGGCTCGTCTCGGCCCTTAATATCCTACTAGACGAAAACATATGCATCTGCAATTATCTTTAAGCATAAAGGAAATGGGGACAGGGCGTGAGCGAGTTCGACGCCATCTTTGTCGGGGCGGGCCACAACAGTCTGGCATGCGCCGCGCATTTGGCGCTCAAAGGCTGGAAAACAGGGGTTTTCGAGCGCGGCGCGACAATCGGCGGCGCCGTCCAGACGCGCGAATTCGCCCTTCCCGGCTTCCGCCACGATTTCGGCGCGATGAATCTCAGCCTCTTCGCCGGCTCGGCATTCCACCGGAAATATGCAAATGAATTGAAAGCGCAGGGGCTGGAGTTCGCCCCGGTCGCCGACTGTTTTGCCAGCGCATTCCCTGACGGGCGCTGGTTCGGCGTCAGCAACGATCTGGAAAAGACCGCCGCGCGCATCGCCGCCTTCTCAGCCGCCGACGCCGCCACATGGCGCAGGCTGGTTGCCGCCTTCCCGGCAGAGGCCGAACACCTGTTCCGGCTGCTGGGTTCGCCGATGAGTGCCCGCGCGCTTGCCGGCACGGCGTGGAACCTGTGGCGCAAGAAGGGCATCGCCGGTTCGCTCGATACGGGCCGGCTGCTGCTGTCCTCACCCCGCGCCTGGCTGGAGGAAACTTTCGAGTCGCCGCATATCAGGGCAACGCTCGCCACTTGGGGCATGCATCTCGACTTCGCCCCGGATATCGCCGGCGGTGCCGTGTTCCCCTATCTGGAATCGATGGCCAACCAGAGTTTCGGCATGGTGCTGGGCAAGGGCGGCGCCGATACCATCATCCGTGCCCTCTCTGGCATGGTGACCTCCGCCGGCGGCAAGATCGTCACCGGCGCCGAAGTCGCCGAGATCACGGTTTCCGCCGGCAGGGCGACCGGCGTACGGCTCGCTTCGGGCGAGACGCATACCGCCACCAGGGCAGTCATTGCCGGCGTCGCGCCCAAGGCGCTGACGGGCAAGCTGCTGCCCAATGGTTCGGGCGACGCCGGCTTCGACACGGCGATGCAGAAATTCCGCCATGCGCCAGGCACGATGATGATCCACCTGGCGCTGGACGATTTGCCGGATTGGCGTGCCGGAGCGGAGCTTCGGCAGTTCGCCTATGTGCATCTGTCGTCGTCGCTCGACGCTATGTCGCGCACCTATCAGCAGGCCATGGCGGGCATGCTGCCGGACGAGCCGGTGCTGGTGGTCGGCCAGCCGACGGCGATCGACCCGTCGCGGGCGCCTCAGGGAAAGCATGTGCTGTGGGTGCAAGTGCGCATGCTGCCGGCCGAAATCCTGGGCGATGCCGCCGGCAAGATCGCACCGGACCATTGGGACAAGGTGAAGGAGGTCTACGCAGACCGTGTCCTCGACATCATCGAGACCTATGCGCCCGGCCTGCGCAACAAGATTCTCGGCCGCGCCGTCTTCTCGCCCATCGACCTCGAGCGTGAGAACCCGAATCTCGTCGGTGGCGACCAGGTCTGCGGCAGCCATCATCTGGCGCAGAACTTTTTATTCCGCCCGGCGCGCAACTATGCCGGCTGGAACACGCCGGTGGCGCATCTGCACCTCACTGGAGCCGCGACATGGCCGGGCGCCGGCACCGGTGCGGCGTCGGGCTTCATGCTCGCACAACAACTTGGCGGGAGGTAGGAGCCGGAGATTTCCTTGAGGCTACGAGGGGCAAGGCGCTGCTGCCCAAGAAGCCTGAACCAATGACCTGAAGACGCCGCGCAGAAACAAAACCAACAAGGGGAACGACCATGACAATCAACAGACGGGAATTGCTGGGATACAGCGCCGCGGCACTCGGAGTGGCCGCCGTCGGCCTGCCGCAGATCGCTAGGGCGGCTGCCGGCGAACTGACCATCGCCTACAATGTCAACCTGCCATCCTGGGATCCGACCACCGGACCCTCGGCCGTCAACCCGACGATCCAGGGGCTTTACCAGTCGGTATTCGACCAGTTCATCCCGCAGAAGCCCGATTTGTCCTTCGCGCCGGGCCTGCTCACCGAATGGGGCTGGAACGACGACCGCACGAAGATCATGATGACGGTGCGCGAAGGCGTGACCTGGCATGACGGCTCGCCGTTCACGGCCGAGGACGTCGTCTGGTCGCTACAGCGGGCAGGCGACGAAAAGACCGGCAACCCGATCCAGTTCGTCTGGAAGAACGTCAACAACTTCAAGATCGACGGCAACAAGATCACCGGCGACGTCGTGCAGTTCGACCCGGTCTATTTCAAATGGATGTCGTTCCTGACCGGCTACATCATGCCGAAGGCCTATTACGAGAAGGTCGGCGCCGAAGGTTTCGAGAAGGCGCCGATCGGCACCGGCCCCTACATGGTGGAAAAGTTCGAGCGCAACGCTTTCCTGCGGCTCAAGGCAAACCCGAACTACTGGGGCGGCAAGCCGGCCTTCGAGAATGTGACGATCAAGTTCGTCGCCGACGCGGCAAGCCGCGTCGCCGAGATCGAATCCGGCTCCTCGCAAGTGACGCTCGAAATCCCCTACGAGGAGTATGACCGGCTGATCGCCAAGGACGGGCTGGCCGGCTCGTGCAAGAACGTTTCCGACATCGGCATGATCTTCTTCAACGACATCGAGGCGATGCTGGACAAGAACGTCCGTCAGGCCGCCGTGATGGCCGTCGACAAGAAGCTGCTGGTCGATCGCCTGCTGCGCGGCTACGGACAGCCGATCGATACGCTGGAAACGCCGGAATACGCATCCTACGACGCGTCGATCAAGGTCGAGCACAATCCGGAAAAGGCCAAGGAATTGCTGGCTGCCTCCGGCTATTCGCCGGAAAAGCCGGTCAAGTTCACCATCCAGACGACCAAGGGCTTCAAGCCCAAGGACTATGAGATGATCCAGGCGATCGTCGGCATGTGGCGCAAGGTCGGCATCGAGGCGACGATCGAGGTCTACGAGATCGCAAAGCACTACGAACTGCGCGCCGCCGATAAGCTGGCGCCGGCCGCCTTCTACAACTGGGGCAACGCCATCGGCGATCCGACCACCTCGACCGGCTTTGCCATGTACGGCCCGAGCCCGCATTCGGTGTGGGACAGCCAGGATTTGATCGACATGATCAACCCGTTGTGGGGCGAGAAGGACGAGGCCAAGCGCATCGCCGGCTGGAAGGCTGTCGACAAATACATCGCCGAGCAGGCCTATGTGCTGCCGCTGATGCAGTATGCGCAGCCCATCGTCCATGCCAAGGGTGTCAATGTGGTTCAGCATGTGTCGGGCGCGCTGCTGCCGGCCCTGATGACCCCGGCCTGAGAGAGTCGAGAAAGGCGCGCTGTCGCAAAGCCGACATGCCTTCTCCCAACTTGCGCAGGCCCCCTCATCCGGCCCTTCGGGCCACCTTCTCCCCGCTGGAGAGAAGAGACCGGCTCAGCCGTCAGCGACCTCTTCTCCCCTCGGGGAGAAGGTGGCCGCGAAGCGGCCGGATGAGGGGTCTTCGTTCCATCAGTCACTGAAACGCATTAGGCCTACGCCAGAATGCTCCTGCAAAGATTCCTGATCCGTCTGCTGACGATGCTGATCACGCTGTTCGGCGTGGCCATCGTCGTCTTTGTCGTGATCCGCGTCGCGCCCGGCGATCCGATCGCCATGATGCTGCCGCCTGGTGCTACGGATGCCGACATTGCCCGGCTGCGAGCGCTCTACGGCCTCGACAAGACCATCGTGCAGCAATTCTTCATCTGGCTGTCAGGCGTCGCCAGGGGCGATTTCGGCACCTCGATTTCGCTCAGGCAGGATGTGCTGGGTCTCGTCTTCAACCGGCTGCCAGCGACGCTGGAGCTTGCCATCGTCGCGCTTGTGATGGCGGTGGCGCTCGGCGGCACGACGGCAATCATCGGCGCGCGCGAACGCGGCACGGCGGTCGAGGCCGGCATCGACATCGCCAGCGGCGCGGCGCTTTCCATTCCCGACTTCCTGTGGGGCCTGGTGCTGATCCTGCTGTTCGGCGTGCTGGTGCCGATCTTCGACATTTCCGGCCGGGTGTCGCCGCAGCTCGACCTGCCCTTCGTCACCCAGTTTTATCTGTTCGAGAGCTTGCTTCGTCTGCGCCTCGACCTGACCTGGGATCTGCTGAAACACATGCTGATGCCGGCCGTGGCGCTGGCGCTGCCGCTGGCGGCGATCATCTCGCAGCTGCTGAAACAGTCGCTGAAGGAAGTGCTCGACCTCGACTATGTCGTGCTGGCACGGGTCAAGGGTTTTTCGGAAACGCAGGTCATCCTGCGCGAGGCGCTGAAGAATGCCGCTCTGCCGACGCTGACGCTGGTCGGCGTGCAGTTCACCTTCCTCATCGGCGGCACCGTCATCGTCGAGCGGCTGTTTTCCTATGAGGGCCTCGGCAACATGGCGATCGACGCCGTCATCAACCGCGACCTGCCGCTGATTCAGGGCATCGTGCTGGTCTTCGCGCTGCTGTTCGTGCTGATCAACCTCAGCGTCGACATGATGTACGCACTGCTCAATCCAAGGCTGCGCCATGGATGAGGGCCGCGCTCAAAGACGAGCTGTGTCGCCGCGTCTGTGGCTGGCCGGCGGCTGGCTGCTGCTGGCGCTTCTGGCGGCAATCTTCGCGCCGCTGGTCGCGCCGCAGGATCCACTGGCGCAGGATTTGATGCTGGAACGGTTGCCGCCGTTCTGGATGGCCGGCGCCGAACCCGGCTATTGGCTCGGCACGGACAGCCTCGGCCGCGATCTGTTGTCCCGGCTGATCTTCGGCGGCCGCATCGCCTTCATCGTCGCTTTCGCCGCGGCCATCGCCGCCTGCCTGGTCGGCTCGATGCTGGGGCTCATAGCCGGCTATTTCGGCGGCTGGGCCGACCGCATCATCTCGCGCATCGTCGATGTCTGGATGGCGTTTCCGCCGGTGCTGTTCGCCATCCTTTTGGTTGCGGTGCTCGGCACAGGCTTGAGTTCCGTCATCCTCGCCATCGCCATCATCGACTGGACGCGTTTCTGCCGGGTGATCCGTGCCGAGACGATGGGCCAGTCGCGCATGGACTATGTCGAGAATGCCCGCATCGCCGGCTATGGCCGCATCGGCATCATGCTGCGCGAAGTGCTGCCCAATGTGGTGCCGTCAATCGTGGCGCTGCTGTCGCTGGAAATGGGCATCGCCGTCATCGTCGAGGCGATCCTGTCCTTCGTCAATCTGTCGATCTCGACCGACGACCCGACCTGGGGCGGCATCATCGCCGAGGGCCGGCTGTCGATCCACCAGGCCTGGTGGGTGCTCGTATTTCCGCTGATCACGCTGATCCTGACCGTGCTGTCGTTCAGCCAGTTCGGCGAGGCGCTGAAGACGCGTTTCGATCCGGTGCTGCGATGAGCGCCTGTCTCGACATCAGGGATCTGAGCGCCGTGCTGCCCAACGGCCAGCGCGTATTGCGCTCGGTGTCGCTTGCCGTTCAGCCCGGCGAGGTCCGCGCGCTGGTCGGCGAAAGCGGCGCCGGCAAGACGATGATCGGCAAGGCGGTGCTCGGTGTGCTGCCGTCGAGCGTGCGCATCGTCGAAGGCGATATGTTGCTTGAGGGCGAAGACCTCGGCAAGTTGCCGCCCAAGGCACGGCGCACGCTGATCGGGGCATGCACGGCGCTGATCCCGCAGGACCCGCTGACCGCTCTCAACCCGTCACGCCGCATCGGCTCGCAGATGACCGACCGGCTGGTGCGCATCCTCGGCTGGAGTGGCGAGAAGGCCGATACCCGCATTCGCCAGTTGCTGGACGAGGTGCAGATCCGCGACCCCGACCGCGTGCTCAAAAGCTATCCGCACGAACTGTCCGGCGGCATGCGCCAGCGCGTGCTGATCGCCGCCGCCTTCGCCGCGGAGCCAAGGCTGATCGTCGCCGACGAGCCGACCACGGCGCTCGACGTCACCGTTCAGAAGCAGATCCTGCGGCTGATCGCTGCGTTGCAGCGCGAGCATGGCACGGCGATCCTGTTCGTCACCCATGATCTCGGCGTCGTCGCCAAGATCAGCCAGAGGGTCTCGGTGCTCTATGCCGGCAAGGTGGTGGAGGAGGCCGAGACCGCAGCGCTCTTCGCCGCGCCGCAGCACCCCTACACACGGGCGCTGATCGCGGCGACGCCACGCTACACCGATCCTTTCGCCTCGCTAAGACCGGTGGACGAGGCGGTGCTGGCCGGACTTGCTTCGGAGATCGCTGCCGCCGACCAAGCCTGGAGGCGGCCGCATGGTTGAACCGTTGTTCTCCGTGCGCGGGCTGAAGGTCGCGCTGCCCGACATGACGCGCAAGCCACTGATCGGCCGCGCGCCATTGGCCGAAATCCTGAAGGGCCTGGACTTCGACCTGCCGCGGGGCTCGGTGACCGGCATCGTCGGCGAATCCGGTTCGGGCAAGTCGACGCTCGGCCGCGCTTTGGTGCGCCTGCTGGAGCCAAGCGCCGGCAGCATCCGCTTCGACGGCCGCGACATCACCAATCTGCCGGAAGCGGAGCTGCGGCCGCTGCGGCGCAATCTGCAGATGATTTTTCAAGATCCGATGTCGTCGCTCAACCCGCGCTGCACCATTGCCAGCATTATCGCCGCGCCTTTGAAGCAGAATGGTCTTGGCGACAACCTGAAGGCGCGCGTCGCCGAGGCGCTGCAGCGTGTCGGCCTGCCGCAAAGTTTCGCCAGCCGCTATCGGCACGAACTGTCGGGCGGCCAGCGCCAGCGCGTCGGCATTGCGCGCGCTCTGGCGCTGTCGCCGAAATTCGTGCTGGCCGACGAGATCGTCTCGGGCCTCGACGTCTCGACGCAGGCGCAGATCCTCACCCTGCTGGAGGAGCTTGCCGCGGAGATGGGGCTGACCGTCGCTTTCATCAGCCACGATCTGTCGGTCATCCGGCGGCTGTGCCGGCAGGTGATCGTCATGCGCGAAGGCGTGATCGTCGAAGCGAGCGCCACCGACACCTTGTTCGACAAGCCGCGGCAAAGCTACACGCGCGATCTCATCGCGGCCATTCCGCTGCCCGAGATCGATGCGAGTTGGCTGGACATTCCTTCCGCCGCCAAGGCGCCGCCATGAATGCATACGCACGCCGACGAGCGGGCCTCGGACGTGCGACCACAAAGACCCAAGTCCCGCCAAATGGAGAGGACTGACATGAAGACCACAATCGCAATTGCAACGCTCGCCGCCGCAATGCTCGGCAGCGCCGGCATGGCCTCGGCGGATTCGATCCCGGGCATGCGCGGCCACGACCACACCGGCATCACGGTTCCCGACATGAAGCAGGCGGTCGACTTCTTCACCGAAGTGGTCGGCTGCAAGAAGGCGATGTCGTTCGGCCCGTTCGCCGACGACAAGGGCACCTTCATGCAGGATCTCCTGGGCGTCGATCCGAAGGCGGTGATCGAAGAGGTCACCATGGTGCGTTGTGGCTACGGCTCGAACATCGAGCTGTTCAAATACACAGCACCGGACCAGAAGGACCTGACGCCGAAGAACAGCGACATTGGCGGCTTCCACATCGCCTTCTATGTCGACGACGTCGCTGCTGCCAAAGCCTATCTCGAAGGCAAGGGCGTCAAGACGCGGATGGGGCCGCTGCCGGTCAAGGAAGGGCCGGCCGCCGGCCAGACCATCCTCTATTTCCAGGCGCCGTGGGGGCTGCAACTGGAAGCGATCAGCTATCCCGATGGCATGGCCTATGAGAAGGGCGCCGAGACGGTGCTGTGGAGCCCGAAGAACCCGGAAAAGTGATCCGGCAGCGCGCTTGCGCGATGACACGCAGGCGCGCTTTCGCCATGTCAGGACGATCGTTCTGATATAAAACTTTAAGCTTGAAATATCTTGTCGCCGGCGCGATACTGAACTCCAGCAAGCGAAGAGGAGATCGCACAGATGAAGGTTGCGGTTCTCGGCGGCGGACCAGCCGGCCTCTACTTTGCCATTTCGATGAAACTGAGGGACGCCGCCCACGATGTGACGGTGTTCGAGCGCAACCGCGCCGACGACACGTTCGGCTGGGGCGTCGTGCTGTCGGCCGAAACGCTCGACAATCTGTCGAAAAACGATCCGGTCAGCGCCGTCTGGATCAAGAAGCACTTTGCCTACTGGGACGACATCGCCGTCATTCATGACGGCGTGCGCACGGTCTCGTCAGGGCACGGTTTCTGCGGCATCGGCCGCAAGCGGCTGCTGGTCCTGCTGCAGCGCCGGGCGCGTGAACTCGGCGTCAAGCTGATGTTCGAGACCGACATCGCCGATCCCAAGCCTTACATGGAGACGCACGATCTGGTCGTCGCTGCCGACGGCCTGAACTCCAGGGCGCGCAACAGTTTCGTCGACATCTTCAAGCCCGACATCGACACCCGCAAATGCAAGTTCGTCTGGCTCGGCACCAACCAGAAATTCGACGACGCCTTCACCTTCATCTTCGAGAAGACCGAGCATGGCTGGGTGTGGGCGCACGCCTACCAGTTCGACAGCGACACGGCGACCTTCATCGTCGAATGCAGCGAACAGACCTGGGGCGCATTCGGCTTCGGCGCAATGTCGCAGCAGGAATCGATCGCCGTTTGTGAGCGGATCTTCGAAAAACATCTCGGCGGCCACGCCTTGATGACGAACGCCAACCATATCCGCGGTTCGGCCTGGATCAATTTCCCGCGCGTGCTGTGCGAGCGCTGGTCTTACAAGAATCTCGCGCTGATGGGCGATGCGGCGGCATCGGCGCATTTCTCGATCGGCTCCGGCACCAAGCTGGCACTGGAAAGTGCTGTGGCGCTGGCCGAATATGTCGAAACCGAGCCGGACTTGGATGCCGCCTTCCGCAGATATGAGGATGCCCGCCGCACCGAGGTGCTCAAGCTGCAATCGGCGGCGCGCAATTCGCTGGAATGGTTCGAGGAGGTCGAGCGCTATCTCGGCCTCGATCCGGTGCAGTTCAACTATTCGCTTTTGACCCGCTCGCAGCGTATCAGCCACGAGAATCTGCGACTGCGCGATGCCGAATGGCTTGAAAGCGCGGAAGAATGGTTCCAGCGCCAGGCGGGCGCCGGCGGCAACAGCCTGCGCCGCGCGCCGATGTTCGCGCCGTTCAAGCTGCGCGACATGAGGCTGCAGAACCGCGTCGTCGTTTCGCCGATGGCGCAGTACAAGGCTGTCGACGGCTGCCCGACCGACTGGCATTTCACGCATTATGCCGAGCGGGCCAAGGGTGGCGCCGGTCTCATCTATATCGAGATGACCTGCGTCAGCCCGGAAGGGCGCATCACGCCCGGCTGTCCCGGCTTCTACGCGCCCGAGCATGAGGTGGCGTGGAAGCGGCTGGTCGATTTCGTCCACACCGAGACCGAGGCCAAGATCTGCGCCCAGATCGGCCATTCCGGCGCCAAGGGCTCGACCCGGCTCGGCTGGGAGGGCACTGACGTGCCGTTGGTCTCAGGCAACTGGCCGGTGATGGCGGCTTCGGCCGTTGCGTGGTCGCCGCAGAATCAGGTTCCGAAGGCGATGAACCGCGCCGACATGGACCGCGTGCGCGACGAATTCGTCGCTTCGGCCGAGATGGCCGATCGCTGCGGCTTCGACATGCTCGAAATCCACGCCGCGCATGGCTATCTCTTGTCGTCCTTCATCACGCCGGTCACCAACCGGCGCACGGATGAATATGGCGGTTCGCTGGACAATCGCATGCGCTATCCCCTCGAAATCTTCCGCGCGGTGCGCGCCGCCTGGCCGGCGGAGAAGCCGATCTCGATGCGCATTTCGGCCAATGACTGGGTCGGCATCGAGGGCGTGACGCCGGCCGACGCGGTCGAGATCGCGCGGCTGCTGCATGAGGCCAGCGTCGACATCTGCGATGTCTCGGCAGGCCAGACCTCGGCACTGGCCAAGCCTGTCTATGGCCGCATGTTCCAGACGCCGTTTTCCGACCGCATCCGCAACGAGGTCGGCATGGCGACGATGGCGGTCGGCAACATCTACGAGCCGGACCATGTCAATTCGATCCTGATGGCCGGCCGCGCCGACCTGGTGGCGCTGGCGCGGCCGCATCTTGCCGATCCCTACTGGACGCTGCATGCCGCCGTCACGCTCGGCGACCGCGGTGTCAAATGGCCTGATCCCTATCTGCCCGGACGCGACCAGCTCTACCGTCTGGCCGACCGCGACGCCGCAGCGGGGCTGAAAGTATGATGGCCGCCGCGACGATACCCGGCAAGCATGCGCTGGTCACTGGCGGCGGCTCCGGCGTCGGGCGGGCCATCGCGCTGGCGCTGGCTGCTGCCGGCATCGGCGTCACCATCTGCGGCCGCCGGGAAGCAGAGCTCGCCAAGGTGGCCGGCGAAAACGACCGCATCTCTGGCATCGCCGCCGATGTCACCGACGAGGCGGCAATGGCGGCGCTCTACGAGAGGGCGCAAGCCGCGCGCGGCCCGTTCGACATCGTCGTCGCCAATGCCGGCATGGCCGGCAGCGCGCCGGCGCACAAAACCGCGCTCAGCGACTGGCAGCGGACGCTCGACGTCAATCTGACCGGTGCCTTCCTGACGGTGAAGCCCGCGCTGGCCGGAATGGCCGCGCGGAAAACGGGACGAATTGTTTTCATCGCCTCGACCGCCGGCCTGAAAGGCTACGCCTATGTCGCGTCTTACGTCGCCGCCAAGCATGGCGTCATCGGCCTGATGCGGGCGCTTGCCGCCGAAACAGTGAAATCCGGCCTCACCGTCAACGCGGTGTGCCCAGGCTTTGTGGAAACCGAAATGCTGGAAGAGTCCATCCGGCGCATCATCGAAAAGACCGGCCGCTCGGCCGAACAAGCGCGGTCGAGCCTTGCCTCGACCAACCCGCAAGGCCGCTTCATCCAGCCGGATGAAATTGCCGCCGCCGTGCTGTGGCTGTGCGGTGACGCCGCCCAATCGATCACCGGACAGGCGATTTCCATCTCAGGAGGCGAAACATGGTAGCCGGCCCCCTGCCCGCGCCGTCGGGACCCGGCAAGGACCGCTTGCGTCTGTGGATCAGGCTGCTGCGTGCCTCGCGCACGATCGAGGCCGAGCTGCGCGAGCGGCTAAAGAAGGACTTCAACACGACGCTGCCGCGCTTCGACGTGATGGCAGCGCTTTATCGCGCGCCGGAAGGCATGCTGATGAGCGACCTGTCGCGCTTCCTGCTGGTCTCCAACGGCAATGTCACGGGCATCGTCGACCGGCTGGTTTCGGAAGGACTTGTCGCCCGCGCGCGGCGCAATGGCGACCGCCGCACGTCGATGGTGCGGCTGACCGAGGAAGGCACGCAGGCCTTTGCCGCGATCGCCGCGGCGCATGAAGGCTGGATCGGCGAATTGCTGGGCAAGGTCAGTGAGGACGACGCGCGCCGGCTGACCGGCATGCTGACCTCGTTCCGCAGCAACTGGGAGGGACGCGAATGACCGCAATGGCCGGGCGCAAGCCGAAGCATTTCCTCTGGGAGGTCGAGGGCAGGATCGCCAAGGTCCGGCTCGATCGGCCGGAGCGCAAGAACCCGCTGACCTTCGACAGCTATGCGGAACTCCGCGACACGTTCCGCGACCTCGTCTATGCCGACGATGTCGACGCCGTGGTGTTCCTTTCCAATGGCGGCAATTTCTGCTCCGGCGGCGATGTCCACGACATTATCGGCCCGCTGGTCAAAATGGACATGAAGGAGCTCCTGGTCTTCACCCGCATGACCGGCGATTTCGTCAAGGCGATGCTGAATTGCGGCAAGCCGATCATTGCGGCGGTCGACGGCGTCGCGGTCGGCGCCGGCGCCATCATTGCGATGAGCTCCGACATCCGCATCGCCACGCCGGAAGCCAAGACCGCGTTCCTGTTCACCCGCGTCGGCCTCGCCGGCTGCGACATGGGCGCCTGCGCGATCCTGCCGCGCATCATCGGCCAGGGCCGCGCCGCCGAGCTGCTCTACACCGGCCGCACCATGACGGCTGATGAAGGCGAACGCTGGGGTTTCTACAACCGGCTGGTCGATGCCGCATCGCTGGAGGCCGACGCGCTCGACATGGCGGCGCGCATCGTCTCCGGCCCGACCTTCGCGCACGGCATCACCAAGACCCAGCTCAACCAGGAATGGTCGATGGGTCTCGACCAGGCGATCGAGGCGGAAGCGCAGGCGCAAGCGATCTGCATGCAGACCCGCGACTTCGAACGCGCCTACAAGGCGTTCGTGGCCAAGGAAAAGCCGGTGTTCGAGGGGGATTGAGGATGATGCTTTGCGTGGAGATGTTGGCGGGAGGGGGGCGCCGTAGTGCGCAAGGCCTCAATAGCGGGGCCACCAATGCCTGATCGTTCCTTCCTCTCCTGGCCGTTCTTCGAAGACCGCCATCGCGAACTAGCCGAGCACCTCGAGGCATGGTGCACGACCAACCTCCCAGTCGATCACCATGATGTCGACGCCGCCTGCCGCGAGCTGGTCAGCAAGCTCGGCCGAGACGGCTGGCTGAAGCCGACGGCGCTCGACACCGACAACCCGGGTCCCCTCGACGTCCGCACTTTGTGCATCACGCGCGAGACGCTCGCCCGCCATGACGGGTTGGCCGACTTTGCCTTCGCCATGCAAGGGCTGGGCACCGGCGCGCTCAGCCTGTTCGGCACGGTGGAGCAGCAGCAATGGCTTTCGAAGACGCGCGCCGGCAAGGCGATATCAGCCTTCGCCCTGTCGGAGCCGCGCTCGGGATCAGATGTCGCCAACACGGAAATGACGGCGACCCGCGACGGCGATAGCTACGTTCTTACAGGCGAAAAAACCTGGATCTCCAATGGCGGCATCGCCGACCTCTATGTCGTCTTTGCCCGCACCGGCGAGGCGCCGGGCGCCAAGGGACTTTCCGCTTTCCTCGTGCCTGGCGACGCCAGGGGCCTTGGCATCGCCGAACGGCTCGAAGTGATCGCGCCGCATCCGCTGGCGCGGCTGTCTTTCGACCGGGTCCGCCTGCCGGCCACCGCACAGATCGGCAAGCCAGGCGACGGCTTCCGCATCGCCATGTCGGTGCTCGATGTGTTCCGCTCGACCGTCGGTGCGGCGGCACTCGGCTTTGCCCGCCGCGCACTGGATGAAAGCATCAAACGCGTGGCCGAGCGCAAACTGTTCGGCGCGCCGATGGCCGAATTGCAAATGGTGCAGGGGCACATCGCCGACATGGCGCTCGATGTCGATGCGGCGGCGCTGCTGGTCTACCGCGCCGCCTGGACCAAGGACATGGGTGCTGCCCGCGTCACGCGCGAGGCGGCGATGGCCAAGCTGTTTGCCACCGACAAGGCGCAAGAGGTCATCGACAAGGCCGTGCAGCTGCACGGCGGCGACGGCGTCCGCAAAGGCCACATCGTCGAAAGCCTGTATCGCGAAATCCGCGCGCTGCGCATCTATGAGGGTGCCTCCGACGTGCAGAAAGTGGTGATTGCGCGGCAAGTGATGGGCGCGGCCTGACGGCGGCAAATTGACGAGCGTTCGATTTTGAAAATTGGGTTTTGGAATACCGGGAGGTTTTGAATGCACAGGATTCTGCAGCCCGAAGGCTGGGCAAAACCTGTCGGCTACGCCAATGGCGTCGCGGCACACGGGCAGATCGTCTTCGTCGGCGGACAGGTCGGCTGGAACGGGCAATGCCAGTTCGAGACCGACGATTTTGTTGGCCAGGTGCGGCAAACGCTTCAGAACATCGTCGCGGTGCTGGCGGAAGCCGGCGCGGGGCCGCAGCACATCACCTCGATGACCTGGTACTTCACCGACAAGGCCGAATACCTTGCCAATCTCAGGGGTATCGGCGAGGCCTATCGCGAGGTCATCGGCCGGCATTTTCCGGCGATGGCCGCCATGCAGGTGGTGGCGCTGGTCGAGGATCGCGCCAAGGTGGAAATCCAGGCAACTGCCGTCATTCCGGAATAAATTATTGGCTGCCTCAGGAATAAATTATTCGCGAAGCCCCGCCTGCCTCAAGATCGGCAGCACGTGATCGCAGAAATAGGGTAGCTCCTGCGTGTAGTTGACGAAGGACAGCGCGATGCCCTGGTAGCCTTGTCCGGCAATGGCGACCATGTCGGCGGCGATCGTTTCCGGCGTTCCGATCAGCGGGTAGGTGCCGGCGCCGCCGGCGAAACGCTGCCGGTAGCGGTCATAGGCGTGCGGGTCGTGCGATTGCGAGAATTCCTTCTTGCCGGCCATGTGGGCATCGACGGCGTCATGGTCGGCCATATCGACGGCGTAGCGCGTGTAGTAGGCCTGCGCCTCTTCCATCGTCGGGCGGCAGACGACATGCGCCACGGTGTAGACGCCGACATCGCGGCCTGCCTTATCGGCCCGCTCGCTGATGTCGGCGACATGCTTGCCGGCATCGCTCATTTCCGAAAATGTCGTGAACAGATAATCGCACCGGGCGGCAGCGAAATCGCGGCCCGGCCCGCCGAAGGCGGCGTTCATGGTCACGGGGCGCGGAACCTGCAGACTGGCCGGCCGGCTGACAGCCTCCTTGAGGCGGTAATAAGTGCCTTCGTAATCGAGCGGCTCGGCCGACGCATAAAGCTTTTCCAGGATTTCGATCCATTCGGCCGCCTGATCGTAGCCCTTCTCGACCAAAGGCGTGCCGAACATGCCGAATTCCTTCGGGTTCCAGCCGCAGACGATGTTCAAGCCCGCGCGGCCCTGGCTAATATGGTCGACCGTCGCCAGCGCCTTGGCGGCATAGAGCGGATGCACCAGCGGCACATGCACGGTCATGAACAGGCCGATCTGCTCGGTGGCCATGGCGAGTGCCGCCGCCCAGGTGAAGGTCTCGAACGACCATTCGCGCACCTTGTTGCGGCCGCCGAAGCCGCGCCAACGCGCGATCGGCAGCATGAACTCCAGCCCGGCGCGGTCGGCGATCTGGGCTGCGGTCACATTGTCCTGCCAGCTCGCCGCCCAGCGCTCCGGCACATCGGTGATGGCAAGCCCGCCATCGGCATTGGTCGAAAAGACGCCAAGCTTCAGTCTGTTCGAGCCGTGCAAAGGGTGTGGTTTGTTCACGTCGCGACCTCCCGGCGAAGATCGCACGCTAGGCCCGCGCGGAAATATTTCAAGCCTGAAATAGCTTGGCGTCACCATCGCTCGCGGGTATCGGTTCCAGCGGGCCGCACCGTGTCCACCACGCAACGGACATCGCAGCTTTTTAAGCTTAAAACTTTCGCCTTGAAAAGCGCCGCACTTTGGATAAGCATTCCGGAGTCGATGGCGATTGCCGTGCCGGACGGGCTTGCCGGCCAGTCCATCGAGCAGACCAGTCCATCGTGCCGGCCAGTCCATCGTGGGTGCTCCGGGTGGGAGTCTCAGTTCTTGTCGTTCATACTGCCCCAGTCATCATCCAACACGCGCCATGCCTTCGATGACGTGTGCGCGGATTCGCGGTCTGCAACACACAACATCGCCAACCGTGACCGCATGGTCGCTGCCTTGAATTGACGCCCTGCCTGAAGCGGGGCGGCAAATAACCGTGCGGGAGCAACCCGCCCGATCAACAACAGAGGGAACACAAATGAGCTTCACGCGTCGCAAACTGCTTCTTCTCGCCGCCGCCATCGGCATCGCCGCCGGCCCCGCCACCGCTTATGCCGCGGATGTGCTCAATGTCGGCGCCTACCCGACCAACCCGCCCTTCGAATTCAAGAACGAGAGCGGCACTTTCGAAGGCTTCGAGGTCGACATCGTCAACGAAGCCGCCAAGCGCATCGGCATGACCACCGACATCGCCGATCTCGGCTTCCAGGCGCTGTTTGCCGCCACCACCTCGAAGCGCATCGACGTCGCCATCTCGTCGATCACCATCACGGCGGAGCGGCTGAAGTCACAGTCGTTCACGCAGCCCTATTATGATTCCGATATGGGCATCGCCACCAAGGCCGACAGCCCGATCAAGGCCGAGGCCGACCTCAAGGGCAAGATCGTCGGCGTGCTGTCCGGTTCGACCGGCGAAACCTGGGTCAAGGCGCATCAGGAAGCCGACGGCTTCAGCGACGTGAAGGGCTACGACACGCAGCAGAACCTGCTGCTCGACCTCAGCGCCGGCCGCGTCGATGCGGCAGTCAGCGACATTCCGGGCATGGAATATTCCTTCACCAAGATGAAGGACCTGGTGGTCAAGGAGCGCATCAAGACCGGTGAGCAATACGGCCTGATGATGACCAAGGACCACCCGCTGCTCGGCAAGCTGAACGATGCGCTGAGCGCGATGAAGAAGGACGGCACGCTGGCCGCGATCCACAAGAAGTGGTTCGGCAGCGACGCGCCCGCCGACTCTTCGACCATGAAGGAAATGCCGCTGCCGAAGGCCTGAGCTGAAAGCTGCGGTAACATCGTGCCGGCTTTCCAGGCCGGCACGATTCTTTCACGCCTGGCCGCCGGCTTCTGCCGCAGATCTCCTGCCCTCGGCGGGCCCATCGAGTTTAACGTGAGCATTCTTTGCTCTGGGGTTCGGGAACGCTCCCATGTCGCTGATCGACACCTTCTTCAACCCCGACGTCATCATGTCCAGCCTGCCGGCGCTGCTGCGCGGCTTCCTGAACACGCTGCTGCTCGGCATTTTGAGCATCGGCATCGGCATCCCCATCGGCCTGGGGATCAGCCTGGTGCGGCTCTATGCGCCGAAGCCGCTGCGCTGGCTCGCGGTCGGCTACACCGACATCTTCCGCGCCCTGCCGGTGCTGGTCGTGCTGATCCTGATCTACTATGCGCTGCCCTTCCTCGGCATACGCCTATCGTCCTGGGCATCGGCGGTGACAGCCTTCGCCTTCATCATGTCGGCCTACTCGGCCGAGGTGTTCCGCTCCGGTATCGAAAGCATTCCGCGTGGCCAGTTCGAGGCGTCGCAGGCGCTTGGCCTGCCGTTCCTCCTGACCTTGCGCAAGGTGGTGCTGCCGCAAGCGATCCGCGTCGTCATCCCGCCGATGACCAGCAACTGCGTCTCGATGTTCAAGGACACCTCGCTCGCCTCCACCGTGGCGCTGCCGGAACTCTTGAAGGAAGCGACCAACGCGCAGTCGCTCTACGCCAACCCATCGCCGCTGATCGGCGCCGCGCTTGTCTATCTCATCTTCCTCTGGCCGATGGTCCGCCTCGTCAGCCTGCTTGAAGAGCGCTTCAAGACCGAAAAGAAGCGCTGACCTCGCCAACCGATCCCACCCCGTCCAAGCCCTCCGCAGGAGCCTACCCGTGAATAAGCATCAAACCGACAATGCGAATGCCACCGCGTTCCCCGTCGACACCATTCGCGCCATGTTTCCAGCCTTGCAGCGGGCCGGCGATTTCATCTTTTTGGACAACGCCGCCGGCGCGCAGATCCCGCAGAGCGTGCTCGACGCGGTGACCAATCATCTGGTTTCGTACAATGTGCAGCGTGGCGGCCGCTATGGCCGCAGCGTCACCGTCGACCAGTCGGTCGCCGATGCGCGGACAAGCGTCGCTCTGCTCATCAACGCCTACAGCCCGGCGGAAATCTGCTTCGGCATGAATGCCACCTCGTTCATCCGCCTGGTCAGCCTCGGCATCGGCCAGATGCTGCAGGAGCGCGACGAGATCGTCGTCACCGACATGGACCATGACGCCAACATCGCGACTTGGCTGGCGCTGGAATCGGCCGGTGCGAAATTCAAATGGTGGCGGATGCGCGAGGACGGCAATCTGCATGTCGACGATCTGCGTCCGCTGGTTTCGGACCGCACCCGCCTGGTCGCCTGCACGGTCACGGCGCACTCGATCGGCTCGATCGTCGATGTCGCTTCGGTGGCCAAGATCGCGCATTCGGCCGGCGCCGAAGTGTTCCTCGACTGCGTGCATTACGGGCCGCATGGACTGATCGACGTGCAGGCCTGGGACTGCGACTATCTCGTCTGCTCCGGCTACAAGAATTTCTCGCCGCATATGGGCTTCCTGTGGGGGCGCTTCGAGACGCTGAAGCGGCTGCCGACCTTCCGCGAGGATTTCATCCCCGACGAGCCGCCCTACAAGGTCGAGGCCGGCACCTTCATCTACGAGAACGTCTCCGGCATGGATGCCGCCGTGCAATACCTGGAACTGATAGGCCGCAATCTGGCGCCGTCCAACAACCGTTCGCGGCGCGACAACATCGTTGCCGGCATGGGCGCCATCCGCGACTATGAGCTGGTGCTGGCGCGTGAGATGCTGGCCGTGCTGAAAGGTTGCGGCGCGACCATCTACGGCGTTTCCGACGAGGCCCGGATCACCGAGCGCGTGCCGACCTTCTGCTTCAACATCGGCAAATTGTCACCACAACGGATCGTCGAGGAAATGGCCGAGATGCAGATCGGCATCCGCGACGGCCACATGTACGCGCCACGGCTGATGAAGCGTCTCAATCTCTCGATGGATAGCGGCGCCATCCGCGCCTCGCTGGTGCATTACAATACAGTCGAGGAGATCCATAAAGTCGGCGAGGCGCTGCGCGCCATCATCGCCAAGCTGTCGTGAGAGGCGGCCTCTCCAGCGTCGTCATCCATGGGCGGAACAAGGGAGCGTAGCGACACAGTGCAGACCCGAGGATGACGAAGAGACGTTAAGCCGCTTTCTTCTTCGCCAGCCTCGCCTTGATCGACGCGACGTCGGCGCGCGGTGTCGCCGCGAACAGCGTCCGGGTGTAGCTGTGCTTGGGATCGGCAAAGACCTCGTCGCGCGAGCCGTATTCCACCGCCTCGCCGAAATACATCACCATCACATCGTCGGCGATGTAACGCACCACGGACAGATCGTGGCTGATGAAGACATAGGTCAGCTGGAACTCATCCTGCAGGTCGGCAAGCAGGTTGAGCACCTGCGCCTGCACCGACAGATCGAGCGCCGAGACCGGCTCGTCGAGCACCAGCAGGCTCGGGTTCAGCATCAGCGCGCGGGCAATGGCGATGCGCTGACGCTGGCCGCCGGAAAACATATGCGGATAGCGATTGTAGTGCTCGTGGCCGAGGCCAACCTTCTTCAGCATCTTCATCGCAAGGTCGCGCCGCTCGGACGCCGGCTTGTCGGTGTTGATCAAAAGCGGCTCGCCCAGCACGTCGCCGATCTTCTGGCGCGGATTGAGCGATCCGTAGGGGTTCTGGAAGACGATCTGCACCTTGCGGCGCATCTCCTTGGTCAATCCGCCCTTGGCGATGTCAACCTTGTTGCCGTCGATGAACAATTCGCCCGATGTCGCCGGATCGATCAGCGTGATGATGCGGGCAAGCGTTGACTTGCCGCAGCCGCTTTCGCCGACAATGGCCAGCGTCTTGCCCTTGTCGACCTTGAACGAGACGCCCTTGACCGCGTGCACGGTGCGCGGCCCGGTGAACAGGCCGCCGCCGATGTGGTAGTCGCGGACGATGTTCTTGCCTTCGAGAACCGTGGTGCTCATCAGGTGGCTCCCGCAGCAGAAGGCGCCGGCTCGAACATCATGTCGGAAACGGTCGGCAGCCGGTCGCCGACGGCGTTTTCCGGCAAGGCCGACAACAGCGCCCGCGTGTAATTGCTCTTTGGCGATTCAAACAGCGACAGCACGTCGGCCTCTTCCATCTTGCGGCCCTTGTACTGGACGATGACGCGGTCGGCGGTCTCGGCCACCACGCCCATATTGTGGGTGATCATGATCAGGCCCATGCCGTATTTGGCCTGCAGCGAAACCAGCAGATCGAGGATCTGCTTCTGGATGGTGACGTCGAGCGCCGTGGTCGGCTCGTCGGCGATCAGCAGTTTCGGATTGCAGGCAATGGCGATGGCGATCATGACGCGCTGGCACTGGCCGCCCGACATCTGGTGCGGGAAGGAACTCAGCCGCTCTTCAGGGTCGGCGATGCCGACCAGCTTCATCAGTTCGATGGCACGCGCCCGGCGCTGGGCGCGGTCCATGCCCATGTGGAAGCGCAACACCTCCTCGATCTGGAAGCCTACGGTGAAGCACGGATTGAGGCTGGCGATCGGCTCCTGGAAGATCATCGAGATGTCCTTGCCGACGATCTTGCGGCGTTCGGACGGGCTGAGCTTCAGCAGATCGATGCCGTCGAAGGCCATGCGGTCGGCCTTGACGGTTGCCGTGTTGGGCAACAGCCCCATCACCGCCAGCATCGACACCGACTTGCCGGAGCCGGACTCGCCGACGATCGCCAGCACTTCGCGCGGCTCGATCGAGAGGTCGATGCCTTGCACGGCCATGAACGGTCCGGCTGCGGTGTCGAAGGAAACGGTGAGGTTCTTGATCTCGAGCAGAGACATGCTCACGACCTCTTCAGCTTGGGGTCGAGCGCGTCGCGCAGACCGTCGCCGATCAGGTTGATGGCAAAGACGGTGATCAGGATGGCGAGGCCGGGGAAGGTCACCACCCACCAGGCGCGCAGGATGAACTCGCGCGCTTCGGCCAGCATGGTGCCCCATTCCGGCGTCGGCGGCTGCGCGCCCATGCCGAGGAAGCCAAGGGCCGCCGCCTCGAGGATGGCGTTGGAGAAGGACAGCGTCGCCTGCACGATCAACGGCGCGATGCAGTTTGGCAGGATGGTGACCAGCATCAGCCTGAGATGGCTGGCGCCGGCGACCTTGGCCGAGACGACATATTCGCGGGTCTTTTCGGCCATCACGGCGGCGCGGGTGAGCCGGGCGAAATGCGGCTGCAGCACGAAGGCGATGGCGATCATGGCGTTGACGAGGCCGGGGCCGAGCACCGCGACCAGCACCAGGGCCAAGAGCAGCGACGGGAAGGCCAGGATGATGTCCATGATGCGCATGATCAGCGTGTCGACCCAGCCGCGGCAGTAGCCGGCGAGCAGGCCGAGGATGACGCCTGAAATCAGCGCTGACGTGACAACGACGAAGCCGATGGCGAGCGAGAAGCGCGAGCCGTAGATCAGGCGCGACAGCATATCGCGGCCGACGGCGTCGGTGCCGAGCAGGAACTGCGCATTGCCGCCCTCCTGCCAGGCCGGCGGCGTCAGGAAGAAGTCGCGGAACTGATCGTCCGGCGAATGCGGCGCCAGCAGCGGCGCGAAAATGGCGATCAGGATCAGCAGCGCGAAGACGAAGAGCCCGATCACCGCGCCCTTGTTGACGGAGAAGTAATGCCAGAACTCGCCGAACATCTGCAACCTGGCGTCCTGCGGCTTGACGACGGTCGCCGCTTCGATGGTAGCGGGGCCTTCATTGCTCATGTCAGTTGGCCCGGATGCGTGGGTTGATGACGGCGTAGAGCACGTCGACGATGAGGTTCACCGACATGACGATCAGCGCGATCAAAAGCAACCCGCCCTGCACGGTGAAATAGTCGCGCTTGGAAATGGCGTCGATCATCCATTTGCCGATGCCGGGCCAGGAGAAGATGCTCTCGGTCAGGATGGCGCCGGTGAGTAGCGTGCCGACCTGCAGGCCGATGGTGGTGACGACCGGGATCAGCGCGTTGCGGAAGGCGTGCAGGCCGATGACCCTACGCGGCGCCAGGCCCTTGGCGCGCGCGGTGCGGACATAGTCCTCACCCAGCACCTCGAGCATCGCCGAGCGCGTCTGCCTCGCGATGACGGCGAGCGGAATGGTGCCGAGCACGATGGTCGGCAAGATCAGGTGCGACAGCGCCGAACGGAAGGCGCCCTTCTGGCCCGAGATCAGGGAATCGATGGTCATGAAGCCGGTCACCGGCTTGAAGAAGTAGAGGAGGTCGATGCGGCCTGAAACCGGCGTCCAGTGCAGCATGCCGGAGAACACGATGATCAGCAGCAGACCCCACCAGAAGATCGGCATGGAATAGCCGGCCAGCGCCGTGCCCATGGTCAGTTGGTCGAACCAGGAGCCGCGGCGGATGGCAGCGAAAATGCCGGCGGCCACACCCAGGATGACGGCAAAGATCATGGCGAAGATGGCGAGCTCGACCGTTGCCGGAAAGCGGACAAGGAAGTCCTTGAGCACCGGTGTCTTGGTGGAAAACGAGGTGCCGAAATCACCGCCGAGGATGTTCGTCAGATAGGTCAGATATTGTTGCCAGATCGGCAGGTCGAAACCGAACTGGTGCATGAGCGCCGTGTGGCGTTCGGGCGACAGGCCGCGTTCGCCCGCAAGCACCAGCACCGGATCACCGGGCAGGATGCGCACGAAGCCAAAGGCGAGGATGGTTATCCCGATGAAGGTCGGGATGATGAGGGCGAGCTTGCCGAGGATATAACGCAGCATGGCGGGCGAGTGGGGGCGTCACCACATGGTGGCGCCCCCGTTTCGCAACCTTATTCGGCGATATCGACGCCGTCGAAGCGGTGGATACCGAGCGGATCCATCGCAAAGCCGGTGACGGTCTTCTGCATCGGCATGAACACCTTGGAGTGAGCGAGCGTCGCCCAGGGTGCCTGTTCCTTGAAGATGACCTGTGCCTGTTCATAGAGCTTGGTGCGCTCGGCCTGGTCCGAAACGGTCTTGGCCTTGTTGATGAGCGCATCGAAGTCCTTGTTGCACCATTCCGCGCGGTTGTTCGAACCGACGGAAGCGCAGCTCAGGAGCACGCCGAGGAAGTTGTCCGGATCGCCATTGTCGCCGGTCCAGCCGACGATGACGGCGCCGTCGTGATCGACCGCGGAAGCGCGCTTGAGGTATTCACCCCAATCGTAGCTGACAATCTCGACGGTGACGCCGACCTTGGCGAAGTCCGCCTGGATCAATTCGGCGGTGCGGCGCGCGTTCGGCATGTAGGGGCGCGACACCGGCATGGCCCAGACGTTCATCTTGAGGTCCTTGACGCCGGCCTCTTCAAGCAGCTTCTTGGCTGCATCCGGATCGTACGGATCGTCCTTCACTTCCTTGTTGTAGGACCACATGGTCGGCGGGATCGGGTTGACCGCCACCTGGCCGGCACCCTGGAAGACCGCGTCGATGATGGCCTTCTTGTTGATGGCCATGTTGAGCGCCTTGCGCACGCGCACGTCGTCGAACGGCTTCTGCTGGGTGTTGTACATCAGCGCGCCGACATTGAGGCCTTCCTGCTCCTCGACCTTCAGGTTCGCATCGGCCTGCAGGCCGGCGATGTCGGCCGGTGCCGGGTACGACATGATGTTGCATTCGCCGGCCTTGAGCTTCTGTGCGCGCACGGCCGGATCGGTGGTGATGGCGAAGACCAGATCGTCGATCTTCTGCTTGCCGCCCCAATAGTCCGGGTTGGCCTTGTAGCGGATGGCGGCGTCGGTCTGGTAGTCGACGAAGATGAACGGGCCGGTGCCGATCGGCTTCTGGTTGAACAGCTCAGGCGTCTTGTCGGCCTGCAGCTTGTCGGCATATTCCTTGGAGACGACGGAGGCAAAATCCATGCCCAGCGTCGGAATGAAGGTGATCGCCGGCTCCTTGAGGGTGAACTTCACCGTCAGGTCATCGACCTTCTCGACCTTGGTGATGTTGTCGCCGAACTGGTCATTGTAATACTGGTAGGCAATGCCCGGAATGTACTGGAACCAGGGACCGTTCTTGTCGACCTGACGTTCGAACGAGAACACCACGTCGTCGGCGTTGAAGTCGCGCGTCGGGGTGAAATAGTCGGTGGCGGCGAACTTGACGCCCTTGCGCAGCTTGAAGACATATTCCTTCCCATCGTCGGAGATCGTCCAGCTTTCGGCCAGGCCCGGCGAGGTCGTCGTCTTGCCGTGATCGAATTCGACGAGGCGGTTGAAGACGGTGCGCGAGGACGCGTCGAACGTCTGGCCTGCGGTATACGGCGCCGGATCGAAACCTTCCGGCGAAGCTTCCGCGCAGTAGACCAGAGTTTTCGCATTGGCCATGCCGCCCAGGACGCTTGCAGCCAGCAACGCGGCTGCAAAAGTCAGCTTCTTATTCATTGAGCACTCCCTGATGTTCTTCCAAGCCCCTCTATCAGGCTCGCGAAGCGCGCATATAAGCACCGTTTTTCCGGCTTTGGAACACCCCGTTTGCTTACCCCGCGGGAAGCAGGAAAAAAATCCGCAACTTTGCCAAATTGCAGAAAAAATTAGCCGTTTCTTCCGTTCACGAGATTATTAACAGCCGAATTTTTTTATTGATCGCCAGGCTGACGATATAAATGTTCCCGGCGCTTCCGAGCGGCCGTGGGATGCGTCAGGACACCGCCTGGAGCGCTGGCGGCGGCAAAGACTTTCGACGGCAAATCTTTCGCCGCGTTGCCGCAAGGGCAAGACTTGCACGCTCACCAAGGGAGGCAATACATAGGGTGTAGCGGCCGCAGCGGAGGGCGCCCTTGCCAATTCAGGGGCGAGTGCGGCACGGATGAACAAGACTTGTCCAGGGAGGAACGGTTGGCAAAAGCATCAAGGACGACGGCGCCGGTGAAAGCGGGAGCCAAGGCGCCGTCGAAAGCAGCCGGTACTGCCAAGCCGAAAGCACCCGTTGCCAAAGCCGCCAAGCCGAAGGCGGCCGCGGCACCTGTAAGGGCAAGCACAAAGCCGGCGGTGAAAGCCCCGGCCAAGGCTGCGGCCGGAAAGACGGCGCCGGGGCGTAAAGCGGGTGCGGCAAAGCCCGCTGCCAGGCCGGCCTCGAAGGCCGCGGCGGCGGTGAAGGCCCCACCGGCGGCAAAGCCGGCCGACGCCACCGCCAACCGATTGCCGAAAGCATTGACGGCGCTGGCCGCCGGCTTGCCGGAAAAGCCTTGGCTCAAGAGCTATCCGAAAAACGTGCAGGCCGAGATCGGCGCCCTGCCCTACAGCTCGATCGGCGATTTCCTCGTCGCGGCCTGCAAGCAGTTTTCCGCGCAGCCGGCCTTCACCTGCATGGACAAGTCCATCAGCTACACCGATGTCGAGCGGCTGTCGGCGGCCTTCGGCGCCTACCTGCAATCGAAGGGCCTGCAGAAAGGCGCGCGTGTCGCGCTGATGATGCCGAACGTGCTGCAATATCCGGTGGCGATGATGGCGATCTTGCGAGCGGGTTATGTGGTGGTGAACATCAATCCGCTCTACACGCCGCGCGAGCTCGAACACCAGCTGAAGGATTCCGGGGCGCAAGCCATCGTCATCCTGGAGAACTTCGCGAACACCTTGCAGGCGGTGATCGCCAGGACCGCAGTCAAGCATGTGGTGGTCGCCGCGATGGGCGACATGCTCGGCGGGCTGAAGGGCACAATCGTCAATTTCGTCGTGCGCCGCGTGAAGAAGATGGTGCCCGCCTGGTCGCTGCCCGGCCATGTCAAGTTCAATGCCGCCATGAAGGCCGGCGCCGGTTTGGGCTTCAGGCCGGCCAAGGTGGAAGCCGACGATGTCGCCTTCCTGCAATATACGGGCGGCACCACGGGCGTCTCGAAGGGCGCCACGCTGCTGCACAGCAACGTGCTCGCCAATGTGGCGCAGAACGCGCAGTGGATGGAGGACGCCTACACGATCAAGCCGAAACCCGCGCACCCCAACTTCATCTGCGCGCTGCCGCTCTATCATATCTTCGCGCTGACGGTGAACGCGCTGATGGGCATGCAGCAGGGCGCCCGCAATGTGCTCATTCCCAATCCGCGCGACATCCCAGGCTTCGTCAAGGAATTGCAGAAATATCCGGTGCACATCTTTCCCGGCCTCAACACGCTGTTCAACGCGCTGCTCAACAATGAGGATTTCCGCAAGCTCGACTTCAAGCCGCTGGTGCTGACGCTGGGCGGCGGCATGGCGGTGCAGAAGGGCGTCGCCGAACGCTGGAAGGCGCTGACCGGATGTTCGGTCACCGAAGGCTACGGCCTCTCGGAAACCTCGCCGGTGGCCACCGCCAACAAGTTCACCGCCGGCGACTTCACCGGCACCATCGGCTTGCCGCTGCCCTCGACGGAGATCGCCATCCGCGACGAAGACGGCAACAATTTGCCGCTCGGCGAGGTCGGCGAAGTCTGCATCCGGGGGCCGCAAGTGATGGCGGGCTACTGGAACCGGCCGGATGAGACCGCCAAGGTGATGACCAAGGACGGCTACTTCAAATCCGGCGACATGGGCTTCATGGACGAACGCGGCTACACCAAGATCGTCGACCGCAAGAAGGACATGATCCTGGTCTCGGGCTTCAACGTCTATCCCAACGAGCTCGAGGAAGTCGTGGCGATGCATCCGGGTGTGCTCGAAGTGGCGGCGATCGGCGTGCCGGACGAGCATTCGGGCGAGGTGCCGAAACTGTTCGTGGTCAGGAAGGATCCGGCGCTGACCGCCGAGGCACTGACCGCCTTTTGCCGCGAGAACCTGACCGGCTACAAGCGGCCCAGATACATCGAATTCCGCACCGAACTGCCGAAGACGCCGGTCGGCAAGATCCTGCGGCGAGCGCTGCGCGAATGATTGCAGCCGTCGGCGCGGATGCCGTAGATGCACCTTGCCGTCCTGACCCGGCAGAGTTCATCAGGACGAACATGCGCCTCGCCCCGGTGCCGTCGGTGCCTGAGATCCAGCTTTTTACACCGCACCCGGCCAGTGGCCTGAGACGGCTTACCGATACGCACCAAAGCGCTGACGACGATGACGACACGATCGAGGCGGACAACAATGGACCTGAGCCGCAGCCGCCTTACTGGGCTTATGTGTGGGCCGGCGGCGCGGTGCTTGCGCGCCATATACTGGATCATCCGCAAACGGTAGCCGGTCGCCGCGTGCTCGACCTTGGTGCCGGCTCCGGCCTTGTCGGCATCGCCGCCGCCAAGGCCGGTTCGCGCGAAGTGATCGCCGCAGAGATCGACCGTAACGGCGTTGCCGCGATCGGCCTCAATGCCGCGGCCAACGGCGTCGAGATCGCCATTGTCGACAAGGACATTACCACGGGTCCCCCGCCGGCGGTCGAGCTCGTGCTTGCCGGCGACGTGTTCTACGGCCCTGAGGTTGCTCTGCGGGTTATCCCGTTCCTCGACCGCTGCCTGGCGGCCGGCATCGAGGTGTTGGTCGGAGATCCCCGCCGCAACGACCTGCCGCTGTCCCGGCTGCGATTGCTCGCCGAATACAAGGTGCCGGATTTCGGCGACGCGAAGGGGGCTGCGACGAGGCTTAGCGGCGTCTTTTCGTTTGAGGAGGGAGCGCGCTGACGCCACAGAGCAAGCCTAAATTCTACTCATTGTGGACAAACATCGAGGGCAGAAAATAGATTCGACTAGCCGTTGGTCGGAGAAGTCGAGTGGCGTGGATTAAAGTTGTTCAACGTATCGGTTTCACAGTTTGCCCAAAATGCGAAAATCGGGGCTTCGATCTTCAGCCAGGCGAAGACATCGACAGCGCAAAGCGCCAAGATCAGGTGCGGCAAATGCGGGTACGTTTGTTCTGCTGATGAGTGGCCCATTGTGTCCGAAAACAAACCAGAAGCTCGATAGTTTTCATGGACTGCTCCCCCATCTCGGCCATTGGCAGAAAATCCCGAGGTGAATCGAGTTTGACCTAGCCTTTCCCGTCAGATCGTCTCCCTGACCCGCGCCGAGAGAAAATCCGGCAGGTCGGCGACCGAATCCAGAACCACATCGGCAATGCCGGCCAGCGATTCGCGGGTGCCGGTGCCGGAGAGCACGCCGATCGCCAGCCCGCAGCCGCCAGCACGTGCCATTTCGAGGTCGTGCCGGTTGTCGCCGACCATGGCGATTTCCGCCGGCTTGAGGCCGGTGAGATCGCTAAAGGCCTGGATGGTGTCGGGCGCCGGCTTCGGATTGGCCACCGCGTCGTAGCCATAGGCCGCGTCGAACAATTGAGCGACGCCGAGCGTGACCAGCGTCTTTTCCGCGCCGCTGGTCGAATCGTTGGTGGCGACGCCAAGCCGGTAGGATTTCCTGTGCAGTGCCGTCAGCGTATCGACGATGCCCGGCAGCGCCACAGCCATCGCCGAGCCTTGCACGGAGGTGATCTCGTTGAAGCGGGCAACCGCAAGCATCTGGTCCTCGTTGGACAGGCGCGGGAACCACAATTCGACGACGTCGAGATTGGTGCCGGAGGCAAAGATGGAGTCCGGCTTGAAACGCTTGTTGGCGAAATCGAAGCCGGCAGCGGCCAGCAGCCTGTCGGCTTTCCAGCGATCGCCTTCCGACGCATCCATGGCCATGAAGTCGGCAACGCCGAGCCAGGTGGCGTTGAAGTCGACAAGCGTGCCGTCCTTGTCGAACAATATTCCCTTGATGTCTGCCAAGCTTTTCACTCCGAGCCACGCAAATGCTGGATGAATCCCACAAGGCCAGCGGTCGATGCATCCCGATTGGCGGCACTTTCCTTGCCCTCCACGACAGGCAACAGGCCGGTGGCCAGTTCCTTGCCGAGTTCGACGCCCCACTGATCGAAGGAGTTGATGTTGAACAGCGTGCCCTCGACGAAGACGCGGTGCTCGTAGAGCGCGATCAGCCGGCCGAAGGTGCGCGGGTCGAGCTTTCTGTAGAGGATGGTGACCGAGGGACGGTTGCCCGAGAAGACGCGGTGCGGCGCGATCTTGTCGACCTCGGCCGGCTTCATGCCCGTGGCCAGCATCTGGGCGCGCGCCTCGTCCAGCGTGCGGCCCTTCATCAGCGCTTCCGACTGCGCCAGGCAGTTGGCGAGCAGCAGATCATGCTGGTGCTTGAGATCGGGCTCGTGGCCGACGGCCGCGGCAAGGAATTCGACCGGAATGAAATCGGTGCCCTGGTGCAGCAGCTGGAAGAAGGCATGCTGGCCGTTGGTGCCGGGCTCACCCCAGACCAGCGGTCCGGTCGGCGTCGTCACCGCCGTGCCTTCGAGGGTGACGCTCTTGCCGTTCGATTCCATGTCGAGTTGCTGCAAATAGGCCGGCAGCCTGGACAGGCGCTGGTCGTAAGGGATGACGGCGCGCGCCGGGTAACCGCAGATCACGCGATGCCACCAGCCGACCAGTCCCAGCAGCGCCGGCAGGTTCTCCTGCACCGGCGCGGTGCGGAAATGCTCGTCCATCTCATGCGCGCCATCAAGGAAGGCGCGAAAATTCCGCGGGCCGACAGCGATCATCACCGGCAGGCCGATGGCGCCCCAGAGCGAATAGCGGCCACCGACCCAGTCCCAGAAGCCGAAGACGCGATCGGGCGCGATGCCGAACTTGGCCACAAGGTCGAGCGCGGTCGAGACGGCGGCGAAATGCTTGCCGACCGCTTCCTTGCCGAGCGCCTTCTCCACCCAGTCGCGCGCCGTCTGCGCATTGGTCATCGTCTCGACGGTGGTGAAGGTCTTGGAAGCGATGATGAAAAGCGTGGTCTCGGCGGAGAGGCCCTTCAGCGTGTCGTGGATATGGGCGCCGTCTATGTTGGAGACGTAATGCGCGCGCGGCCCGTCATGATAGGGCGCCAGCGCCAGCGTCGCCATGGCCGGGCCGAGATCGGAACCGCCGATGCCGATGTTGACGATGTCGGTGATCTTCTTGCCGGTGGCGCCGGCCGCCTTGCCCGAGCGCACGGCATCGGCAAAGGCGCCCATGGCGTCGAGCACGGCGATGACGTCCGCCTTGACGTCCTGGCCATCGACGGTGACGCCCTTGCCGGTCAGGTTGCGCAGCGCCGTGTGCAGCACGGCACGGTCCTCGGTGACGTTGATCTTCTTGCCCGCGAACATGGCGGCGCGGCGGCCTTCGAGATCGGCGGCCTGCGCGAGCTTTTCCAGCAGCTCCATGGTGGTCGCGTCGACCGCGCACTTCGACCAGTCGAGCAGCAGATCGCCGTCGGTGGCGGAGAATTCCACGAACCGCTTGGGATCGGCGGCGAAGGTCTGGCGCATGCTGGCGGGCGCCGCCGCGCGGTGATCGCGCAAGGCGGCGAGCTGTTTTTGAAAGGACGATTGATCCACTGCCAAACTCCGAGACCTCGAGCCATCATTACGGACCGGATGTTTCCGGCGCGTGTCGTCGCGACAATCTATCGGGCCGAACTCCACCCGTATCAATGCGCAGCGATGACGCACACCCTCACGCCGCCATGACGCACGATGTCATCGCCGGGATGAAGCGCCGCGTCACCCCACGATGCCGCAACGCGGCATCAAAAGGACGTGAAGGATCACTGGCATAAATCCCAACGATCAGAAAAATTGATTGGCGCAACCCCTTGTGCCACGGTTACGTTCGGCTGGTCCAGCCAAACGAAAAAGGCTGGCCATCGAGGAAATCTCCCATGCCACAGCGAAACGACACGGCGATATGGTCCGGCCTGTTCCGGATTTCGGCCGAATCCGGCCAAACCCTGCAGGCGCAGATCCGCCAGGCTATCGTAGCCGCCATTCTCGACCGCCAGATCGCCGCTTCGATGCCGCTCCCTTCCTGCCGCATCCTGGCCGAAAAACTCGGCGTCGCGCGCGGAACCGTGGTGCTGGCGTTCCAGCAGCTCGTCGACCAGGGTTTCCTGGTGGCGCGCGAGCGGCGTGGCCATTTCGTCAATCCCGATGTGCTGGCGACACCGGCCAAGCCGCACCAGAAGGCGCCCGACCAGGCCAATGAGATCGACTGGAAGGCACGCCGCAAGATCGCCGCAAGCGACATGCCGCCGCCGGCCAAGCACGAGAACTGGATCAAGTCGTCCTATCCTTTCGTCTACGGGCAGTTCGACCCGGCGCTGTTCCCGACCGCTGAATGGCGCGAGTGCAACCGCATGGCGCTTGCCGTGCTGGAAATCCGCAACTGGGCGTCCGACATGGTCGACCGTGACGATCCGCTGCTGATCGAGCAGATCCAGGCGCGGCTCCTGCCCCGGCGCGGCATCTTCGCCAATCCCGACGAGATCATCGTCACGCTGGGCGCCCAGAACGCGCTCTACATGCTGGCGACGCTGCTGATGTCCAAGGGCTCCAAGGTGGCGATGGAGGACCCCGGTTACCCCGACGCGCGCTCGATCTTCCGCCTTGCGGGCGCAGAGATACAGCCGGTGCCGGTCGACCAGTCCGGCATCGTAACTGCTTCTATTCCCAATGATTCCGGCTTCGTCTTCGTCACGCCCAGCCATCATTGCCCGACCATGGTGCCGTTGTCGGCGGAACGGCGGCAGGATCTTCTGGCGCGCGCCAACCGCTACAACCAGATCATCATCGAGGACGGCTATGACAGCCAGCTTCTCGACGAGGCACCGCAGCAAGCGCTGAAGAGCCTCGATCGTTCCGGCCGCGTGGTCTATGTCGGCTCTATGTCCAAGACGCTGGCTCCCGGCCTGCGGCTCGGCTACATCGTGGCGTCCGCCGGACTGATCGCGGAGCTCCGGGCGCTGCGCCGCTTCATGCTGCGTCATCCGCCGGCCAACAATCAGCGCGCCGTCGCACTGTTCCTGTCGCTCGGCCACCACGAGGCGCTGGTGCGGCGGCTGTCGTCAGCCTTCGACGAGCGGCGCAAGCGGCTGGTCCATGCGATTTCCGCCTTCCTGCCGGAATGGCGTTCGACCGATTCGGCCGGCGGTACGTCGCTGTGGCTCGAAGGGCCGCGCGGCACCGATTCGCGCGGGCTTGCCGAGGCAGCGGCCTCGCGCAGCGTCATCATCGAGCCAGGCGACCGCTTCTTCGATCGCACTGAAAAGCCTTCGCGTTTCATGCGGCTGGGCATCTCGTCGATCGCGCTACAGCACATCGAGCCAGGCATCCGCGAACTGGCCACGGCCGCCGGACGCAGACCCGCGGCCGCCTGATCCATCATCGACCTCTCGTGACCGGAGCCGCTCGCAGCGGCTCCGGTATTTTAGTTCTGGCACATGGAACTGAGCCAGCTGGCCCATAGGATGGGCCAGTGCCGGCGGCATAGTCGGCGTCATCAGGGGAAGAAGCAGGCCGATGGTGGACCAACCGCCACGAGTTCCTGCCGACGAAGTTGGAGTGCTCCATGCCAGTGGCTGTCGAACAGCAGGACACGCCGGCGAACCGTCGTCCACAACGCTCCGGTCTTCGCGAAACAGGACATGCCATGCGATCATCTCCCCTGGTGGAGGATACCAGACCACAGCACAAGGCCATCGAGGGCGGCGGCTACGGGCCGCTTCGCGGGGATGACCGCGAGCGTATCCACGAAGGCGTGCTGACGCTTCTGGAGACAGTGGGTTTCGCCAACGCCATTCCTTCCTGCATAAAGGTGCTGACCAAGGTGGGGGCGATCCATGGCGACGATGGCCGGGTCCGCTTTCCGCGCGCGCTCGTGCTCGACACCATCAAGCGGGCGGCACGACATTTCACGCTTCATGGCCAGGACCCCAGGCACGACATGGTGGTCCAGGGCAAGCGCGTGCACTACGGCACGGCAGGCATCGCCGTGCACCTGGTGGATATCGAGAAACGCGAGTACCGCGAGTCCAAGCTGCAGGATATTTATGATGCCGCCCGCATCGTTGACGGGCTGGACAACATTCATTTCTTCCAGCGGCCGATGGTGGCGCGCGACATCGCCGATCCGCTCGAGATGGATTTCAACACGCTTTATGCCTGTGTGATGGGAACATCGAAGCACGTCGGAACATCCTTCACGGTGCGTGAGAACGTGAAGCCTGCACTTGAAATGCTGTACGCCATCGCCGGAGGCGAGGAGAATTTCCGCGCCCGGCCATTCGTTTCCAACTCCAATTCATTCGTCGTGCCGCCGATGAGGTTTGCCGAGGATGCCTGCGGCGTGCTCGAGGCCTGCGTCGAAGGCGGCATCCCGATCCTGCTGCTGTCGACCGGCCAGTCGGGCACGACGGCACCCGCGGCGATGGCCGGCGCCGTCGTGCAGGCAGTGGCCGAAGTGCTGGCCGGCCTGGTCTATGTCAACGCGCTCAAGCCCGGCCATCCGGCGATCTTCGGCGCATGGCCGTTCATGTCCGACCTGCGCACCGGCGCCATGGCCGGCGGGTCGGCCGAGCAGTCGGTGGCAACGGCGGCCTGTGCCCAGATGGCGCAATTCTACGACCTGCCCGGTGGCTCCGCCGCCGGCATGACGGATTCGAAATTGCCCGACATTCAGTCCGGCTACGAAAAGGGCATCACCAATGTGATGGCCGGCCTCTCCGGCCTCAACCTCGTCTATGAGGCGGCCGGCATGCATGCCTCGCTGCTCGGCTTCTGCCTGGAGAGCCTGGTCATCGACAACGACATGCTCGGTCATTGCCTGGGCTGCGCGCGTGGCATCGACGTGACTGACGAGGCCCTGTCGATCGACAGCATCGCGGAGGTCTGCCTCAAGGGTCCGGGCCACTATCTCGACAACGAACAAACGCTCAAGCTGATGCAGACCGAGCACTTCTATCCTGCCCTCGGCGATCGTTCCTCGCCGAAGGAATGGAACGAAAAAGGCCGGCCTGATATATTGCTGCGTGCGATCACCGAGAAGAAGCGCATTCTTGCCGAACGATTTCCGCGCCATGTGCCAAAACAGGTCGACGACAGATTGCGTGCCCGTTTCGGCAACCTGATCCACCTGCCGCGCACGCATATGGGCGGCTGACCGGAGACAAGTCTCGTGCAGCCATACAGCCATACACGACCAACCATCGGGCAGAACGACAAATGAGTGTGCATCCTATCCAGCAAGCCCCCACCGACGGCGACGCGATCGATCGGCTGGTGGCATCTCATCGGCCAGGCCACGGCCTGGTGCGTGCCTTCTATCATGACCCGGCGATCTTCGAGCGCGACATGGAACGGGTCTTTCGCCGCCACTGGCATTGCCTGGCCCACGCCAGCGTTATCCCGAACCCCGGCGATTTCGAGCTGTTCAAACTGGGCGACGAGGCGGTCATCCTGACACGCGGCATGGATGGCACCGTGCATGCCATGCTCAACGTCTGTCGCCACCGCGGTGCCGAGGTCTGCACCAAGCAGAAGGGCAACGCGAAGATGTTCGTGTGCCCCTACCACGCCTGGGCCTATTCCAATGACGGATCGTTGCGCGCTGCCCGCCTGATGCCGAAGGATTTCGACCGCACGGCGCACGGGCTGAAGAAGCTTCATGTCCGCGTCGCATCCGGTCTGGTCTTCATTTCCTTCGCCGAGACGCCGCTCGATTTCGATCCTATCGAACAGTCGCTGCGAACGAGCTGCGGCCAGTATGGCTGGGGCGACGCCAAGGTTGCGTATCGTCAGTCCTATCCGCTCGACGCCAACTGGAAGCTCGCCGTCGAGAACTATGTCGAATGTTACCATTGCGGGCCGGCGCATCCGGAATATTCGCAGACGCATGCGCTGGAAAAGCCGGCAGAAATGATCGAGCAGCTCAATGCGGCGATGGAGCAACGCACCTGCGCGCTCGGCATCGAGATCGGCAGCGCCAACCGCTGGCAGAACTCGGCGGCCGGCCAGGAAGCAATCCACACCTTCCGCTATGCGCTCTATGACGGCGTTTCGAGCGGCAGCCAGGATGGATCGCCGGTGGCCCCGCTGATGGGACGCTTCTCCGACTATGACGGTGGCGTCACTTCCATCCATCTCGGCGGCACGACCTTCCTCGTATGCTATCCCGATCACGGCATGATCTACCGCTTCATCCCGAAAACGGCTGGCACCTGCGAGATGGAGCTGATCTGGCTGGTGCGCGGCGACGCGGTCGAGGGCCAGGATTACGATCTGGAGAAGCTGACCTGGCTGTGGAAGATCACCACCGAAGAGGACAAGAAGATCATCGAGCACACCGCGCGCGGCGTGCGCTCGCACTATTTCGTGCCCGGACCTATCGCGCCGATGGAATACAACGAACTGCGCTACATCGGCTGGTATCTCGAGGAGATCAGCCGGGCCTGAACGGCTCGGCTGCCTTAGAGCATTCACCGTTTCACGGAAACGGCGATCTGCTCTAACTCTTTGTTTTGACGCAATTCTAGACGGAAAACCGCTCACACTTTTCCTAGAATTGCTCTAGGAGAATCAGGCAGATCTTGCCTTTCGCGTCATTCCGCGCTGAGCCCGTATCGGTCGACGACTTCGGGGTTGATGAGCTTGGCATGCAGCGTCATCAGCACGATCTGCGCGTCGAGGCTGTCACCGGCTTCAAGCGCCGCCTCGATGCGGCGCTCGGCTCCCAGCGCCCGCTCATGGCCATTGGCTTGCTCGAAGGTTTCGGGACCCGCGATGCAATAGCTGCATAATTGTGCCACCGACGCATAGGTGCCCGGTGGCGGCTCGTCGGGCCAGCGATCCTTCATGAGATTGACGAGGGTAAGCTTCACGCCCTCCGGCACAAGGGCTGGATGCAGATCGGCGCCGCGCAATGCATCGTCGAGCTGCCTCAAGTCGCCCGAACGGCCGAACACTCCGAGGAAGCCGAGGGAAGATCGCCGTCCGGCCATGATGTTTCCTTCCATTTCCAGCCCACTTAGGTGGTGGGCAAGCGGATTGCAAAGGCGGTGCTGTCTAACCAGCCGCCGCCAGCAAGATCCCTGCAAGGGCGGATAGCGCGAGTGTCGGCAGCATGCCGACTTTCAGCTTCAGGATGGCGACCATGGCGGCCACGGAAAGCAAGGCCGCGCGCCAGTCGATCGACGAAGGCACCGGCACGTTCATGCCAAGGCCCGTCGCGTGCACCTCACGGAAGATGACGTGCAAGGCAAACCATAGGGCCAGATTCATAATTACCCCGACAACGGCGGCGGTGATCGCGCCCAGTGCGGCCGACAGTGCCTTGTTGCCGCGCAAGGCCTCGATGTAGGGCGCACCGAGGAATATCCAGAAGAAGCAAGGCGTGAACGTCACCCACAGAGTGAGCAAAGCCCCCAGCGATCCGGCAACCAACGGGTCCAGCGAGCCGGAATGGCGGAACGCGGCGATGAAGCCGACGAACTGCAGCACCAGGATGAGCGGCCCTGGCGTCGTTTCGGCGAGCCCAAGGCCATCGACCATTTCACCCGGCGCCAGCCAGCCGAAGGACTGGACGGCTGCCTGTGCGACATAAGCGAGGACCGCATAGGCGCCACCGAAGGTGACGACAGCCATGAGACTGAAGAACCGGCCTATCTCGGTCCAGACGCTTGCAGAGCCGGTGAACCACCAGATCAAAAGAACAGGCCCGAGCCAGAGCGGCAGCCAGATGGCGACGGTGCGCGGTGCATGCCATCTGGTCGGTTTGACATGGGCCAGTTCGCCACGCTCGAACATCAGGTCGACCGCTCCCTTGAAGTCGGCAACATCGTCCTTGCCATGGGCCGAGCCGGAAAACAGGGCGGGAGCAATGCGATCCCCCAGCCATCCCGTCAGGCCGGCTAGCAGGACGATGAGCGGAAAGGGCACATTCAACGCATAGATGGCGATGAACGCCGCGACCGCGATCGACACCATGACCCGGTTCTTGAGGGCACGCCGGCTGATCCGGACCACCGCCTCGACGACGATGGCAAGCACAGCCGCCTTGACCCCGAAAAATAGCGCCGCGACAAGCGGCACGTCGCCATAGAGGACGTAGAGGCTGCTCAAGGCGAGCATGACGAGCGCGCTCGGCAAGACGAACAGGATGCCGGCGACAAGGCCGCCGGCCGTCCTGTGCAGCAGCCAACCGATGTAGATGGCGAGTTGCTGGGCTTCCGGGCCAGGCAGCAGCATGCAGTAGTTCAGCGCGTGCAGGAAACGCCGCTCACCGATCCAGCGCCGCTCCTCGACCAGTTCCTTGTGCATCAGCGCGATCTGCCCGGCCGGACCGCCAAAGCTGAGCAATCCGATTTTCGCCCAGACCTTCACGGCCTCGGTGAAGGTCGGTGCAGCCGGCACCGGGACGGTTCCCGCCTTATTGTCCGGGACAAGAGCGGTCACGACGGCTTACCCGCAGCCGGCCAGTTGTGCGTTTCTTCGGTGGCGTCGCGACACCAGCGGAAGAACGCGTCGTAGAGCAGCATGCCTGCTTCCAGTTGTTCCAGATCGTCGCGGTACATACGCGACAAACCAAGCGAGGCAGCCAGAAAGCCGGCCGCCTGAGGCACCAGGTCGAGGCTTGCAGTGTCGGCCGCCCGCACGATTGCAGCGAGGCGATCGAGCGCCACGGATTCCAGCCCGAACTCCTCGATCATCGTGTCGAAGGTGCAGCGCTCGCCGCGATGGCTCCAAAACACATTGTCGATGTCGAACGGCACGGCCTGAAAGCGGTCGGCAACAGCCAACACTTCAGCGGGTTCGACGAACAGGAACACCGCGTCGGGGTCGACGAAACGCCGGATCAGCCACGGGCAAGCGATGCGGTCGACCTTCGGGCGCGATCGCGTCACCCAGACGGTGGCGCCCTTTTCATTGCGTGGCGGCATCTTGGCGGTGCGGGCCAAAAGCCCTCCGGCATCGCGCCAGGCCTCAAACCCGCCTTCGAGAGATTCAGCTGATATCCCCTCATGGCGCAGCCATGCGGCCACGCCTTGCGAGAGCTTTTGCCCCCTCTGGCAAACGACGGCCACCGGCTTGCCGGCGAACGTGGCCGCCCAGGTTGAAACGGTTTTGAAATCGCGACGGCACGACGCCGGCAACAGCCGCGGATCGGCGTCGAAATCTTCATCTATGCGAACATCGACAATGACTGGGGCGCCCGGCAGACCTATGAGCCGGGACAATTGCGGTACGGTGATAGCGGTTGTTGACGGCATGGCGTCCACCTCCTGAAAAGAGAAGCTTGGACGCGAACGTTGGGCTGACGCCTCACGGGGTCGTCGCGATGCACCCCTTGTCATGATGGTGGATTTGTTGGGCGCGCTTGTCAAGGACGGTGGCCGTTCTCGACCTACCCGGCCGCGATGCAACACGCTGACCGGAAAACCGACGGCGGCCTGATTTGATCAAGCCGCCATCCGTCGATCCAGAATCAATGATTGTCCCTGGGGACACCGCTGGTGTGCGCGACATCCTGGTATTTCACCGCCGGCTTCAGCACCATTCCCTCCGAAAACTGCGCGACCATACCGCGCTGGATCTCCTGCCAGGGCGTCTGGTGCTCGGGATAGTGGAAGCCGCCATTGTTCTGCAGTTCGGCGCGGCGCCGGGTGATCTCGTCGTCGGTGACGAGGATGTCGGCCGTGCCCTTGCGCAAGTCGATGCGGACCCGGTCGCCCGTCTTGAGCAGCGCCAGTCCGCCGCCGATCGCCGCTTCCGGCGAGGCGTTGAGGATCGACGGCGAACCCGACGTGCCCGACTGGCGGCCGTCCCCGATGCAGGCGAGCGCGTGGATGCCCTTCTTGATGAGATAGGCCGGCGGCTGCATGTTGACGACCTCGGCACCGCCGGGATAGCCGACCGGGCCGGCGCCGCGCATGAACAGGATGGTGTGTTCGTCGATGCCTTGCGCCGGGTCGTCGATGCGGGCGTGGTAATCCTCCGGCCCGTCGAAAACCATGGCGTTGCCTTCGAAAGCCTCGGGATCCCTAGGATTGGACAGATAGCGCTCGCGAAACTCGGGCGAGATGCCGCTGGTCTTCATGATCGCCGAATCGAACAGATTGCCCCGAAGATTGATGAAGCCGGCATTGGCCTTCAGCGGCTTGGCGACAGAGCGGATGACGTCGGGGTTTTCGTTGGCGACGCCCTCGCTATTCTCGCCGATCGACTTGCCGTTGACGGTGCGTGCGCCGGGATGCGGCAACAGGTCGCCCTTCATCAGTTCGGCAATGACCGCCGGCACGCCGCCGGCATGATGGTAGTCCTCGCCAAGATATTCGCCCGTCGGCTGCAAATTGACCAGCAGCGGCACATTGAGGCCGACCGTCTGCCAGTCGTCATTGTCGAGCTTGACCCCAAGGTGGCGGGCGATGGCGTTGAGATGGATCGGCGCGTTGGTCGAGCCGCCAATGGCCGAATTGACGACGATGGCGTTCTCGAAAGCCTCTCTCGTCATGATGTCGGACGGCTTCAGATCCTCATGCACCATCTCGACGATGCGTTTTCCGGTCTCATAGGAAATCTGGCCACGCTCGCGGTAGGGCGCGGGAATGGCGGCCGAGCCCGGCAACTGCATGCCAAGCGCCTCGGCCAGCGAGTTCATCGTGGTGGCGGTGCCCATGGTGTTGCAATAGCCGGTGGACGGCGCCGACGAGGCGACGATGTCCATGAACTCGTCATAATCGATCTCGCCGGCCGACAGGCGCTGGCGTGATTCCCAGACGATGGTACCGGAGCCGGTGCGCTTGCCCTTGTGCCAGCCATTGAGCATCGGCCCGACCGACAGCGCGATCGCCGGAATGTTGACGGTGGCCGCTGCCATCAGCAGCGCCGGCGTCGTCTTGTCGCAACCGATGGTCAGCACGACGCCATCGAGCGGGTAGCCGTAAAGCACCTCGACCAGGCTGAGATAGGCAAGGTTGCGGTCGAGCGCTGCGGTCGGGCGCTTGCCGGTCTCCTGGATCGGATGGCAGGGGAACTCGAACGGAATACCGCCCATCGAGACGATGCCTTCGCGCACACGCTTGGCCAGTTCGATATGATGACGGTTGCAGGGCGACAGATCCGAGCCGGTCTGGGCGATGCCGATCAGCGGCTTGCCGGACATCAGTTCGGCGCGCGTCAGGCCGTAATTGAGATAGCGCTCGAGATAGAGAGCCGTCATGCCCGGATTGTCGGGATTGTCGAACCACTCCTGCGAGCGAAATTTTTTCTTATGGGTGGGGGCGCCTGCCATCATGGTCTCCGTATTTGTAAGACAAATCGATATGGCAACGCGCGGGAGCAGGCAAGAGGGCGTGCGGTCGCAACCGGACTTTGGTGCGATAGACACGCACCAAGCCGTGCGTTACGGGTTCGGACAGTCTTGTCCGGGAGGTTTTCATGGCTTTGGTGATCGAAGGCGAGGAGCGCATTGCCGCACCGCTGCAAAAAGTGTGGGAAGCGCTGAACGATCCCGAGGTCTTGAAGGCGACCATTCCCGGTTGCCAGAGCCTGGAGATGAAGTCGCCGACCGAGATGGCGGCAACCGTGGTGGTGAAGATCGGACCGATCAAGGCGACGTTCAACGGCGAAGTGACGCTGAAGAACCTGAAGCCGCCGCACTCCTACACCATCCAGGGCGAAGGCAAGGGCGGCATTGCAGGCTTCGCCAAGGGTGGCGCCGACGTGACGCTGACGGCAGATGGACCCGACGCCACGATATTGAACTACGCGGCCAAGGCCGATGTCGGCGGCAAGATCGCCCAACTCGGCAGCCGGCTGATCGAATCGACCTCGAAGAAACTGGCCGGACAGTTTTTTTCCAGTTTCGGCGAGAAGGTCGGCGCGGCCTAGGCTGCAGAGCGGCGGCGGCTACCGAACAAGCTACTCGAAAACAATACTCGGCACCGCCGCTGCCGCAGCACCACGCTCTTCGTTAACCCGGTCCCAGACCTTCGAGGCGATGTCGCGGTAGATTTTCGCCTCGGCGCCGTCGGGCTTGGAGACGACAACCGGCGTGCCGGCATCCGAGCTTTCGCGAATGCCCATCTCGAGCGGCACCTCGCCGAGGAAGGTGACGCCAAGGCGCTCGGCCTCGCGCCGCGCCCCGCCATGACCGAAGATGTCGTAGCGCTTGCCGGTGTCCGGGGCGATGAAATAGCTCATGTTCTCGACGATGCCGAGCAGCGGCACGTCGACCTTCTTGAACATGTTGAGGCCTTTTCGCGCGTCGATCAGGGCCAGGTCCTGCGGCGTCGAGACGATGACGGCGCCAGCCAGCGGCACCTGCTGGGCCATGGTCAGCTGCGCGTCGCCGGTGCCGGGCGGCATGTCGACGACGAGCACGTCGAGACGGCCCCATTCGACTTCACGCAGCATCTGCGTCAGTGCCGACATCACCATCGGGCCACGCCAGATCATCGGCGTTTCCTCGTCGACGAGGAAACCCATCGACATCACCTTCAGGCCGTAATTCTCCATCGGTTTCAGGATCTTGCCGTCGACGGTCTGCGGCCGGCCGTGGATGTTGAGCAGCCTTGGCATGGACGGGCCGTAGATGTCGGCATCGAGCACGCCGACGCGCAGGCCGTTGGCGGCGAGGCCGAGCGCGATGTTGACGGCGGTGGTCGACTTGCCGACGCCGCCCTTGCCGGAAGCAACGGCAATGATCGCCTCGATACCGGGTACGCCACGCTTGCCCGAGCTGTGCGAGGCCGGCGCGTGCGGAGCCGCACGCGGCGCGGCGGCAGCGGGCGCAGCCGGCGGAACGGGCCTGGGTGCGGGGCGCGATGGAACCGGCGCCTCCATGCCGCCGCCCTTCTTCTCGGCCGTCAGCGCGACGACGGCGCCGGCGACACCGGGGATCGCCTTGACGACACGCTCGGCAGCGGCGCGCAGCGGCTCCATTTCCTGGGCGCGGGCGGCGGGAACGGTAATCGAGAAGAAGACCTTCCCGTCGGCGATGAAAATTTCCGAAACCATGCCGAGGTCGACGATGTTGCCGGTGAAATCCGGTCCGTTGACCGTCTTCAGACGCTCGGTGACGATTTCCTTGGTGACGGACATGGCAGTTTTTCCTTACGCAGCTTGCGCCTGAGATGCAGCTTGCACCTGAGATAATGCAGTTTCCGGACAGAACCAAGCCGTGGAGCAATGGCTGTCATGGCGTGCCTGAAAAACCGGCGGGTCCTGCCGGATTTCATCCGCGCCAAACGTCCTCCAGATAAGCGAGCGCCGATGCGGCCAGCAATCAATCCAGCCGACAGTCGCCAAACGATCGCGGCGACCTATTTCAACGACCAGCACGGGACCGACAAGCCGAGAAGGAGGCGATTATGCTCGCAAACAGCAACGCAACGGCAAATCTGGCGGTAAGCGATCTGGCAAAGGCCAAGGCTTTCTACGAAGGAACGCTTGGCCTGAAACAGGTGCAGGATGAGGGGGGCGAACTGATCGTGTACAAAAGCGGCGATACCACCCTCAACGTCTATCATTCCCAATTTGCCGGAACCAACAAGGCGACAGCGGTGACCTGGATGGTTGGCGACGAGATCGGCAACATCGTCAAGGAGCTGAAGTCGAAGGGCGTCGCCTTCGAGCACTATCAGATGCCGGGCTTGACGCTGGAGGGCGATCTCCACGTCGGTTACGGAATGAAGGTTGCCTGGTTCAAGGATCCAGACGGCAACATCCTGAACCTTGTGGACAGGTAGATTTCTTCACCTCACCTCGCCAGGCCAACCGCGAGGTAGGTGAGCGCCGAAATCAAAGCGGTGGCCGGCAAGGTAACGATCCAGGCGATGACGATGTTGCCGGCAATGCCCCAGCGCACGGCCGAGACGCGGCGGGCGGCGCCGACGCCGATGATGGCGCCGGTGATGGTGTGGGTGGTCGATACGGGAACGCCGAGCCAGGTCGCCGCAAACAGCGTGATCGCCCCACCGGTTTCGGCGCAAAAACCCTGCATCGGGTTCAGCCGGGTTATCTTCGAGCCCATGGTGTGGACGATGCGCCAGCCGCCGAACAGGGTGCCGAGCGCCAGTGCCGACTGGCAAGTGAGGACCACCCACAGCGGCACGTAGAAAGTCGCGCCGAGCATGCCTTGCGAATAGAGCAGCACGGCGATGATGCCCATGGTCTTCTGGGCGTCATTGCCGCCGTGCCCGAGGGAATAGAGCGAGGCGGAAAAGAACTGCATGACGCGGAAGGTGCTGTCGACCGCAAACGGCGTCTGGCGCACGAAGAGCCACGAGACGACGAGAACCAGGACGAGCGCCAGGATAAAGCCCGTCGCCGGCGACAAGACGATTGCCGCGACCGTCTTGCCAAGCCCGGTCCAAACGATGGCGCCCACGCCTGCCTTCGCAACACCGGCGCCGACCAGGCCGCCGATCAGCGCATGCGAGCTGCTCGAAGGGATGCCGGCGATCCAGGTGACGATGTTCCAGACGATGGCGCCGACCAAGGCTGCAAAGATCACCGCCGGGGTGACGATGCTGACGTCGACGATGCCTTTGCCTACGGTCTCGGCAACGTGGAGGCCGAAGAACATGAAGGCGATGAAATTGAAGAATGCCGCCCACAGCACCGCATATTGCGGCCGCAGCACGCGGGTGGAAACGATGGTGGCGATGGAATTGGCGGCGTCGTGCAGGCCGTTGAGAAAGTCGAAGAACAGTGCGACGGCGACGAGGCCGGCCAGCACGGGAAAGGCAATGGTTGCTTCCATCACCTAGACATTCTCAATGACGATGCCGCTGATCTCGTTGGCGACGTCCTCGAAGCGGTCGACCACCTTTTCCAGTTGGCCATAAATCTCGCTGCCGATCATATAGGCCATCGGATCGCTGCTGCCGTGCTTCCTGAAGAGATCCTTCAGCCCTTGCTCGTGCAGGTCGTCGGCCCGGCTTTCGACGCGCATCACCTCTTCGGCGATGGCGTTGAGGCGCACAGTATGCGTTGCGACCTTGTTGAGCAGCGGGATCGCCTCGGCCACCAGCTTGGCGGCGGCGACGATGACGCCACCCATTTCCTGCATCAGCGGATCGAACTCCTTGCGCTCGAACAGCTTCACCGTCTTGACCGTCTTGTGCATCATATCGATGGCGTCATCCATCGACTGGATCAGGTCCTTGATGTCGCCGCGATCGAAAGGCGTGATGAAGGAGCGCCGTACCGCCAGCAGGACTTCCGCGGTGATGTGGTCGGCCTCATCTTCGAGATCGATGATTTTCTGGCACCAGAGATCGATATCCCTGCCCTGGAGAAGCTGCTCCAGCGCCTCGGCGCCGCCGACCACGGTGCGGGAATGTCGTTCGAACAGGTCGAAGAAGCGATCTTCGCGCGGCAAAAGCTTGCGGAACCAGCCCAGCATGGTCGATCTCCCAGTTTCATCCACATAGCGCCGCATTCAGCCGCGGGAAACAGGTAGCCGGCTTAAAGGTGTGGATGCAGGGCAATTGTGCGTGGCGCTTGCGGTAGAGCACAATTTCCCCGACCTTGCAGCGAACGACCGGAAAGATCACATGATCGACAAGCTGGAATTCTTCATCGCGCTCGCCAGGGAGGAGCATTTCGGCCGGGCGGCGGAGGTGTGCGGCGTCACGCAGCCGACGCTGTCGGCCGGCATCAAGCAGTTGGAAGGCCAGCTTGGCGTCATGCTGGTTCTGCGCGGCTCACGCTTCCAGGGGCTGACGCCGGAGGGAAAACAGGTGCTGGTGTGGGCACGCCGCATCGTCGGCGACACCAGGACCATGCGCGAGGAAATGCGCGCGGCGCGCCACGGACTTTCGGGCCGTATCCGCATCGCCGCCATCCCGACGGCGCTCGCCATGCTGCCGCGGCTGACGACGCCATTTCGCGAAAAGCATCCCGGCGTCACCTTTTCGGTGCTGTCGCGGACTTCGATCGAGGTGCTGTCGCTGCTCGGCAATTTCGACATTGATGCCGGCATCACCTATCTCGACAACGAGCCGCTGGGGCGGGTGACCAGCGTGCCGCTCTATGACGAGCGCTACCAACTGATCACCGCGATGGGAAATCCCTATTCCGACCGCGACAAAGTGACATGGGCGGAGCTCTCAAGCCTGCCGCTGTGCCTGTTGACGCCGGACATGCAGAACCGCCGCATCATCGACCAGCATCTGGCCGAAGCCGGCGTGCAGGTGCGACCGACGCTGGAATCCAATTCGATGATCGTGCTGTTTTCGCACATCCGCACCGGCAAATGGTCGTCGATCATGCCGCTCAACCTTGCGGAAACATTCGGCTTTTCCGAACCGATCCGGGCCATTCCAATCATCGAACCAGACGCCAGCCACACGGTCGGCCTGGTGGCGACACCGCGCGAACCGCACACACCTTTGGTCTCGGCGCTGCTGGACGAGGCAATGGCGCTGGCGGACGATTTCCATGCCAACCGTTCCGCTAGACAGGGTTAGTCACACGGAACGATAGAAGATTTCTATCGTACAACGAAACCGCTTTATTGATTTCAGAGGTTTTCTCTGGTTTCTTAAGCACTTAGCGATAAAGCGGCACGCGCATGTCGTTGTTCCAAAACAGCTTGATGCTTTTGGCCGATATGCGTGGGTCGCTACGATAGGGAGGGCGCTGCATGACAATGCAGCCTGCAAGTACCGAGATTACGTCGCGCACGGCCGCGATCATCCAGGAGATGAAGGGGCTCGAAGGCCCTTTGCTGCCGATCCTCCACGGCATCCAGGAAGAGTTCGGCCATGTGCCCAAGGATGCGCTGCCGGTCATCGCCGAGGCGCTGAACATTTCCAGGGCCGAGGTGCACGGCGTCGTCAGCTTCTATCACGATTACCGAAGCCATCCGGCAGGCCGGCATGTGCTGAAGCTCTGCCAGGCGGAATCCTGCCAGTCCATGGGGTCGGACGCCATCGCCGCCAAGTTGAAGCAACTGCTGGGCATCGGCTTTCATGAAACGACCCGCGACGGTTCGGTGACGCTGGAGCCGGTCTACTGTCTCGGCCTGTGCGCCTGTTCGCCCGCCGCCATGCTCGATGGCGAGGTGATCGGACGGCTCGATGACGAGAAGCTCGACGAGATCGTTGCAGAGGTGCGCTCATGATCCCGCGTATCTACATTCCCGGCGATTCCGGTGCGCTGGCGCTTGGCGCCGAAAAGGTCGCCAAGGCGATCGCCGGCGAACTCGCCGAGCGCGGCATCGAGGCCAAGATCGTGCGCAACGGTTCGCGCGGCGCCTATTTCCTCGAACCGATGGTCGAAGTCGCTACAGCCAACGGCCGCATCGCCTACGGGCCGGTCAAACCGTCCGACGTCAAAAGCCTGTTCGACAGCGGCTTCCTTACCGGCGGCCATCATAAACGCTGGCTGGGCGCGCCGGACAAGATCCCCTTCCTGGCCAAGCAGACGCGGCTGACTTTCGCGCGCTGCGGCGTCACGGATCCGCTGTCGCTCGAATCCTACAAAAAACATGGCGGGTTGAATGGACTGATGAACGCGCTGGCGCTGACGCCTGCCGCCATCGTCGCAGAGGTGACCGAATCGGGCCTGCGCGGACGCGGCGGCGCCGGCTTCCCGACCGGCATCAAATGGAAGACGGTGCTCGATACAGCAGGCGACCGCAAATACATCGTCTGCAACGCCGATGAAGGCGACTCCGGCACTTTCGCCGACCGCATGATCATGGAGGGCGATCCCTTCGTGCTGATCGAAGGCATGACGATCGCCGGTATAGCCACGGGCGCGACCAAGGGCTTCGTCTATGTCCGCTCGGAATATCCGCATGCGGTGGCGGCGATGAACAAGGCCGTCGAGATCGCCCGCAAGGCCGGCGTTCTTGGCGCCAGCGTGCTGGGTTCCCCTCACGCGTTCGACATGGAGATCCGGGTCGGCGCCGGCGCCTATGTCTGCGGCGAGGAGACGGCGCTGCTCGATTCGCTCGAGGGCAAGCGCGGCATGGTGCGGGCAAAGCCGCCTCTGCCTGCGCACAAGGGGCTGTTCGGCAAGCCGACGGTGATCAACAACGTCATCAGCCTAGCCTCTGTGCCTGTCATCATGGACAAGGGTGCGGCCTTCTACAAGGATTTCGGCATGGGCCGCTCGCGCGGCACGATCCCGGTCCAGATCGCCGGCAATGTCAAATTTGCAGGGCTGTTCGAAGCCGCTTTCGGTATGACGCTTGGCGAGATCGTCGACGAGATCGGCGGCGGCACGGCCACCGGCCGGCCGGTCAAGGCAGTGCAGGTCGGCGGACCGCTCGGCGCCTATTTCCCGCGCGCGCTGTTCGACACGCCATTCGACTATGAAGCCTTCGCGGCCAAGGACGGGCTGATCGGCCATGCCGGTATCGTGGTGTTCGACGACACAGCCGACATGCTGAAACAGGCGCGCTTCGCCATGGAGTTCTGCGCCATCGAAAGCTGCGGCAAGTGCACGCCCTGCCGCATCGGCTCGACGCGCGGTGTCGAGACCATCGACAAACTCGCCGCGGGCATCGAGCCGGAGAAGAACCTCGCTCTGGTCACCGACCTCTGCAACACGATGAAATTCGGCTCGCTCTGCGCGCTGGGCGGCTTCACGCCCTACCCTGTCATGAGCTCGATCACCCATTTCCCCGACGACTTCAAGCCCGCGCCCGTGCGCGTGGCTGCCGAATAGGAGCTGGCAGATGAACATCAAGGCCGACTTCCCCTCCCTCGTCGAAGAGATCGACTACGGAACCCCGCAATCGAAGGCGCAGAAGCAGGTCACGCTGAACGTCGACGGGCGCAGCATCACCGTGCCGGAAGGCACCTCGATCATGCGTGCCGCGATGGAGGGCGGGGTCGAGATCCCGAAGCTCTGCGCCACCGACATGCTGGACTCCTTCGGTTCGTGCCGTGTCTGCCTTGTGGAGATCGAAGGACGCGGCGGCACGCCGGCATCCTGCACGACGCCTGTCGGCGAAGGCATGATCGTGCGCACGCAGACCGAGCGGCTCGATGCCATTCGCCGTGGCGTCATGGAGCTCTACGTCTCCGACCATCCGACCGGCTGGAACGAACAGGCCGGAACCGGCGCCAGCGAGTTCGACGCGGTGGCGAAGTCGATCGGCCTGACCGAGAACCGCTACGGCATCGAGGGCCGCAACCACGTCAAGCCGGAAGGTGGCGTGGCGCCCGGCCATGGCTCGCTGGCAGTCGATTACATCGCCCGCGACGAATCCAACCCCTATTTCACCTATGATGCCTCGCAATGCATCGTCTGCTCGCGCTGCGTGCGGGCGTGCGAAGAAGTGCAGGGCACGTTTGCGCTGACCATCGAGGGACGCGGCTTCGAATCCCGGGTTTCGGCGGGAATGCACGAGGCGTTCATCGATTCGGAATGCGTGTCCTGCGGCGCCTGCGTCCAGGCCTGCCCGACCGATGCGCTGCGTGAGAAGACGGTGCTTGCCAAGGGCCTGCCGGAGCGCTCGGCCGTCACCACCTGCGCCTATTGCGGCGTCGGCTGCTCGTTCAAGGCCGAGGTGAAGGGTGACGAAGTCGTTCGCATGATGCCCTACAAGGAGGGCAAGGCGAACCACGGCCATTCCTGCGTGAAGGGCCGTTTCGCCTATGGCTACGCCACCCACAAGGACCGCATCCTGTCGCCGATGATCCGCGAAAAGGTCACCGATCCGTGGCGCGAAGTAAGCTGGGAAGAGGCGATCGCCCATACCGCCAAGGAATTCCGCCGCATCCAGTACCAGTACGGACGCACCGCGATCGGCGGCATCACCTCGTCGCGCTGCACCAATGAGGAAACCTACCTCGTCCAGAAGATGGTGCGGCAGGGTTTCCGCAACAACAATGTCGACACCTGCGCACGCGTCTGCCATTCGCCGACGGGCTACGGGCTCGGCCAGACATATGGCACGTCTGCCGGCACGCAGGATTTCGATTCCGTCGACTTCACCGACGTCGCCGTCATCATCGGCGCCAATCCGGCTTCCGCTCACCCGGTGTTCGCCTCGCGGCTCAAGAAGCGGCTGCGTCAGGGCGCCAAGCTGATCGTGCTCGATCCGCGCCGCACCGAGATGGTCAAGTCGGCCCATATCGAAGCGGATTACCACCTGCCGCTGAAGCCCGGCACCAATGTGGCCGTGCTGACGGCGCTGGCGCATGTGATCGTCACCGAGGGCTTGTTCGACGAAGCCTTCATCCGCGAACGTTGCGACTGGACGGAGTTCCAGGATTGGGCATCGTTCGTCGCCTTGCCGGAAAACAGCCCCGAAACCGTCGGCAAATTGTCCGGCGTCGATCCCGAGCTGATCCGCGGGGCGGCCCGCCTCTACGCCACCGGCGGCAACGGTGCCATCTATTACGGCCTGGGCGTGACGGAACACAGCCAGGGTTCGACCACTGTGATGGCAATCGCCAATCTCGCCATGGCCACCGGCAATATCGGCCGGCCCGGCGTCGGCGTGAACCCGCTGCGCGGCCAGAACAACGTGCAGGGCTCCTGCGACATGGGTTCCTTCCCGCACGAACTGCCGGGCTATCGCCACATCTCCGGCGAAGCCGTGCGCGATATCTACGAGACCTTGTGGGGCGTGAAGCTGGACGACGAACCCGGCCTGCGCATCCCCAACATGCTGGACGCCGCCGTCGACGGCAGCTTCAAGGGCATCTACATCCAGGGCGAAGACATTCTGCAGTCCGATCCCGACACCAAGCATGTCGCAGCCGGCCTTGCCGCGATGGAATGCGTCGTCGTGCACGACCTCTTCCTCAACGAGACGGCGAACTACGCGCATGTCTTCCTGCCGGGCTCGACCTTCCTGGAGAAGGACGGCACCTTCACCAACGCCGAGCGCCGCATCAACATGGTGCGCAAGGTTCTTGAGCCGAAGGCGCGCTACGCCGATTGGGAGGCGACGCAGGAGCTTGCCCGCGCGATCGGGCTGGACTGGAACTATAAGCATCCCTCCGAAATCATGGACGAGATCGCGATGACCACGCCGAGCTTCGCCGGCGTCTCCTTCGAGCTGCTCGACCGTGTCGGGTCCGTGCAATGGCCCTGCAACGAGAAGGCGCCGCTCGGCACCCCGATCATGCATATCGACGGGTTCGTGCGCGGCAAGGGCAAGTTCATCCGTACCGAATATGTGGCGACGGACGAAAGGACGGGGCCGCGCTTCCCGCTGCTGCTCACCACCGGCCGCATCCTGTCGCAGTACAATGTCGGCGCGCAGACCAGGCGCACCGATAACAGCATGTGGCATTCGGAGGACCGGCTGGAGATTCATCCGCACGATGCCGAGAACCGCGGCTTGCGCGACGGCGACTGGGTCCGGCTGACCAGCCGCTCGGGCGAGACGACGCTGCGCGCGCTGATCACCGACCGGGTGTCGCCCGGCGTGGTCTACACGACGTTCCACCATCCGGACACGCAGGCCAACGTGATCACCACCGACTTCTCCGACTGGGCGACCAACTGCCCGGAATACAAGGTGACGGCGGTGCAGGTCGGCGCCTCCAATGGGCCGTCGGAATGGCAGCGCGACTATGACGAGCAAGCCAAGCAGAGCCGGCGCATCGCGTCTTTGCAGGCGGCGGAGTAGCCTTGAGCGCGCGGCGCAAAGCCACGACGCAGGTATCGCGGCTGGCGCACCGCGCCAGCGGCACTGCTACGGCGAACCGCATGGTGCCGGAAGAGACGCCGGTGGCGTTCTCTTTTGCCGGCACCACGCATGCGGTGATGATGGCAAGCCCGGCCGATTTCGAGGATTTCGCGCTTGGCTTCTCGCTGACCGAGGGCATTGTAGCTGCGCCGGAGGAGATCGAAGCCATCGAGGTCGAGGACCATGGCGCCGGCATCGACATCCAGATCCGGCTGAAGGACCGAGCCAACACGCGCTTCGAAGCGCGGCGGCGAAGGCTCGCGGGTCCGGTCGGCTGCGGGCTCTGCGGCATCGAATCGATCGAGGAAGCGATGCGTTCGGTCGACGCGGTTGGTGTGTCAAAGCTTACGCTTGATGCCAACGATATCGTCCGTTCGGTCAAGCTTTTGTCGAAAGTGCAGCCGCTGCACACTGAGACCGGAGCCGTGCACGCCGCCGGCTTCTATGTGCCTGGTAAGGGCATCGTCATGGCACGCGAAGATGTCGGCCGTCACAACGCGCTCGACAAGCTGGCCGGTGCGCTGGCCAAAGCCGGCATCGATGGTGCATCCGGTGCTGTCGTGGTGACATCCAGGGTTTCGGTCGAAATGGTGCAGAAGACGGCTTCTATCGGTTCGGCCTTCATCATCGCCGTCTCGGCGCCGACCGCCCTTGCCATCCGCACGGCGCAAGAGTCCGGCATGACGCTGGTGGCGCTGGTTCGCGGCGACGATTTTGATATTTTCACCCACCCCGACCGGGTGGTTTGCGGAGTTGCCAAGCATGTCGCATGACGAAGAACACATTATGAGCACCGCCGAGAAGCTGGTGCGCATGGCAAACCAGATCGCCGACTTCTTCCATTCCAAGCCGCGCGAGGAAGGCATTGCCGGCGTCGCCGAGCACATCAACAAGTTCTGGGAGCCGAGGATGCGGCGGCAGTTCTTCGAAATGCTGGACGACGGCACCGGGAACTTCAACGAGTTGGTGGTGGCCGCCTCCGCCAGGATCAAGCGACCGATCACGCCGGCTGCGGCCGACCTCAAACTCGGGCTCAAGCCCTCCCCTGCCGACGTCGCCGCCTCGCAGGAATAGCCGCCAAGCCGCGCCAGCTTACATTCACAATCGCTAAAGTTTAAGCTGCCGCAATCTGCGCTGTTCTGCTATGGTTTGACGACCAGAAATCGTCAGGCCGGGGTGGAAATCTCGTGAGGCCGATCGAGACGCGATACGCCTGTAGCGGCGATGTGCGGATCGCCTATCAGGTGGTCGGGCAGGGATCGTTCGATCTCGTCTTCGTGCCGGGCTTCATTTCCAACCTCGACCTGCACTGGGAAGACGAGGGCTACACCAGGCTCTTGAAGCGGCTTTCGGCGTTCTCTCGGCTGATCCTGTTCGACAAGCGCGGCACCGGCCTGTCCGACCGTGTCGACGCGCATAACCTGCCCAGTCTCGAGACGCGGATAGACGATGTGCGCGCGGTAATGGACGCCGCCGGCAGCGGCCGTGCGGCGCTGCTCGGCTCCTCCGAAGGCGCACCGATGGCGATGCTGTTCGCCGCCACCTATCCGGAGCGGACACGGGCGCTGGCGCTCTATGGCGGCTATGCGCATTTCCACAAATGGGTGATGTCGCCCGAACGCCTCGACGCTTTCATCGAGATGGCGGAGACAGCCTGGGGCACTGGCGCCACGCTGCCCCATTTCGCGCCGAGCCGGGTGGACGACGCGCATTTCGCCCAGTGGTGGGCACGTTTCGAACGATTGTCGGCGAGCCCGACGGCGGCGGCGGCGCTGGCGCGCATGAACGCCGACGTCGACATCCGCCATATCCTGAGCGTGATCAGCGCGCCGACGCTTGTAATCCATCGCCGCAACGATGCGCGGGTCGACCCCGATGCCAGCCGCTTCCTTGCACAGAAGATCCCCGGCGCCCGGCTGGTCGAGATTCCCGGACGCGACCATCCGATCTGGACCGGCGATGTCGATGGGGTGGCCGACCTGATCGAGGAATTCCTGACCGGCGAACGCGCCGTGGGCGAAGTAGACCGCGTGCTGGCCGCACTGCTGGTGACACGCATCTACGATACGGCACGGCTCGGCGACCGGATGTGGAGCGAACGCAGCCAACGCTTCCAGGAAACCTGGCGGCTGCTGGTCGGGCGCCATGGCGGGCGCTCTGTGGGCCTGCATGGCGAGTTGATGATTTCGCGCTTCGACGGCCCGGCACGCGCCATACGCTGCGCGGCAGCGCTGCGCGAGGCGGCGCAGGAAATCGGCGTGGCAAGCGCGCAAGGGGCGCATGTCGGCGAGATCGAAGTGCGCGGTCCACCCGTTGGGACGACGGCGCGGGTGGCAATGCAACTGGCCGCCCATGCCGGCCGCGGCGACATTATCGCGTCGCGTCTGATCGCCGATCTGGCGGCTGGGTCGGGCCTGCATTTCACCGACGCCGGGCGCATCAGTGTCGACGAGCTGGAACAGCCGCTGGCGCTGGTCCATGCGACGTCCGAACAGCATCTGGAACCCGCCTGCCGGCCCAAACCCAAGACCGCCGAGCCGGCCGCATTGACGGCGCGCGAAAGCGAGGTGGTGAGCCTCGTCGCCGACGGCAAGAGCAATGCCGCGATCGCCGCCGAATTGCGGCTGAGCGAACACACGGTCAAGCGCCATGTCGCCAACATACTGCTCAAGCTGGATCTGCCGTCGCGGGCGGCGGCGGCGGCGTTTTCGGCCAGGCACCCTGGCCCGCACGGGCCATGAGAGCCATGGCGCTTTCGGGCGAAGCGGCCATGGGCGGGTAAGCGCTATCAATTCTCTCCACGCAGGCTAGGCGGATGTCGCTGGGAAAGGCGCTGCGAACGGAGGAGGAAATGCTGAAGTCGAACCGGACACTCAAATTGCTTGTGATCGCTGCAAGCGTTGGCGCGTTGTTCGCCATCTCTCCCGCAAAGGCCGAGGACGCGTCCGCGGCGGCCGCCTACAAGGACATCGAGGCAACGCTCGGCTCGGTGCCGGACATGTTCAAGACCCTGCCGGATGTGGCCGTCGCCGGCGCCTGGGCCGAGATTAAGGGCGTGCAGCTCAACCCGAAGACGGCGCTTGACGGCAAGACCAAGGAACTTTTGGGCCTCGCCGTCGCGGCGCAGATCCCATGCCAGTACTGCATCTATTTCCACACCGAGGCGGCCAAGCTCAACGGCGCCAGCGACGAGGAGATCAAGGAGGCGGTGGCGATGTCCGCCATCGTGCGCCATTGGTCGACGATGCTCAACGGCAGCCAGGTCGATCTGACGACCTTCAAGAAGCAGACCGACGACGTATTCGCGGCCGTCAAGGCGAAGTCGCAGTAAGAACCACTGCCCGGCGATGAGCGCCGGACGGCACATCGACCATCAACCGCCCGGTCGGAAGACGGGCCAATGGAGGATGAAATGCTGACCAAGACCCAAACAGTGGACGGCGCCGCGATCAAGAAGGCGATCGAAACCCGTGACGGCAAGATGCTGTCGAGCTTCTATGCCGAAGACGCGCTGGTGCGGGTGATCGACCGCAACAACCCGCCGAGCAAGCCGCGTGAAATCCGCGGGCGCGCCGCGATCACCACATTCTGGGACGACATCTGCAGCCGGGCGATGACCCACAAGGTCGACACCACCATCGCCGACGGCGACAGCCTCGCCTTCACCCAGGCCTGCGCCTATCCGGACGGGACCAAGGTGTTCTGCGCAGCGATGCTGGAGCTGAAGAACGGTCGGATCGCAAGACAGACCGTCGTGCAGGCCTGGGACGAGTAGATCAACAACCGTGGATCAACCGCGGCCTGGGCCGCAAACCTGGAGGAGAAGACGATGTTCAGCGCCAGATGGCAGATCGACGCCAAGTTCGGACACAAGCAGACCGTGCTCGATCTGTTGAAGAAATGGGAACGCGAGATCGGGTCACAGGTCGGCCTCGACGAGCTGGAATTCCAGATCATGACCGGTTCGATCGGCGCGCGGGAGGCGACGGTCGAGTCCCATCACCAGGTCGAAAGCCTGGCCCAGTTGGAGGCGTTCTTCGCCAAGATCGGCAAGATCGACGCGCACGCGAAATGGGGCAAGGAGATCGAGCCCTATGTCGTGTCTGGCACCAGCCTGTGGAATATCTATCGCATCGTGGAGTAGTGGTCTGCGGTCTTACCTCTCCTCTTGTGGGAGAGGTCGGATTGCCCCGATTTGTCCTTCACAAATCGGTTGGCAACCCGGGTGAGGGGTAAGCTGGCGTCAAGCTGGAACACCCCTCATCCGTCTCGGCGCTACGCGCCGATCCACCTTCTCCCACAAGGGGACAAGGCAAAACTAGCCATGCGCAACCATCACATGCCGCACGGCGGTGTAATCCTCCAGTGCGTAGAGCGACATGTCCTTGCCGTAGCCGGACTGCTTCAACCCGCCATGCGGCATCTCGTTGGTCAGCATGAAGTGGGTGTTGATCCAGGTGCAGCCATATTGCAGGCGGGCGGCCGTCGCCATGGCGCGCGAGACATCCTTGGTCCATACGGATGACGCCAGGCCGTAGTCGCTGTCATTGGCCCAGTTCACCGCCTCGTCGACTTCCGAAAAACGAGTAACCGAGACGACCGGGCCGAACACTTCGCGGCGCACGATCTCATCTTCCTGCAGCGCGCCGGCGACGACGGTCGGCTGGTAGTAGAAGCCGGAGCCCTCGCCCGGCTTGCCGCCGGTGGTGATCTCGATGTGTTTCAGTTCCGAGGCGCGCTCGACGAAGCTCGAGACGCGGTCGCGCTGGCGGCGCGAGATCAGCGGGCCGATTTCGTTTTCGGTATCGTCGGGGCGGTCGTACTTGATGGTCGAGACGGCCGAGGAGAGATCGGCGACGAGCTTGTCGTAGATCTTCTTGCCGGCGTAGATGCGGCAGGCGGCGGTGCAGTCCTGGCCGGCATTGTAATAGCCGAAGGCACGCAGGCCGTTGACCACGGCGCCGAGGTCGGCGTCGTCGAAGACGATGACCGGCGCCTTGCCGCCGAGCTCGAGATGCGTGCGCTTGACCGACTTGGCGGCCGCCTGCAGCACCTTCTTGCCGGTGGCGACATCGCCGGTGATCGAGATCATGTTGACCTTGGGATGATTGATCAGCGTGTTGCCGACGCTGTCGCCGCGGCCGAGCACGACATTGACGACGCCTTCGGGCAGGATGTCCGCAAGGATTTTTGCCAGCTTCAGCGCCGTCAGCGGTGTCTGCTCGGACGGTTTGAAGACGACGGTGTTGCCGCCGGCGATCGCCGGCGCCAGCTTCCAGGCCATCATCATCAGCGGATAGTTCCACGGCGCGATGGAAGCGACGATGCCAATGGCATCGCGACGGACCATCGAGGTGTGGCCGGGAATGTATTCGCCAGCGACGACGCCCGGCATCGAACGGACGGCGCCGGCGAAGAAGCGGTAGCAATCGACGATCGCCGGGATTTCGTCATTGAGCACGGCGTTGATCGGCTTGCCGCAGTTGAGCGCCTCGAGCGTGGCGAACTCCTTCGCGTCGGCTTCGATGCGGTCGGCGATCTTCAGCAAATAGCCGGAGCGCTGCGCCGGCGTGGTGCGCGACCACAAGACGAACGCCTGTTCGGCAGCAGTGACCGCCGCCTCGATCTGCGCCTGGCTGGCCTCGGGCAGGTTGAGGATGGTCGCCCCGGTCTTTGGATTGAGGATCGGCTCCTCGGTCTCGGTGCCCTTCTCGAATTTCGAGCCGATCAGCATCTGGGTGTCCATAAGGTTTCTCCCTTTACAGAAGCGAGTAGCGAGTAGCGAGTAGCTGAAAGCGAGTAGGGTTTGACCGTCGATCCCTATTCGCTACTCCCTATTCGCTGTTTTTCATTTCCCGCTTCCAGCGATCTGGTCGCCGTCACGGGTGAGGTAATAAGCGGCAAGGATCGGCAGCAACGTCACCAGCATGACGACCATGGCAACGACATTGGTGACCGGGCGCTGGCGCGGACGGATCAGTTCTTCCAGCATCCAGATCGGCAGCGTCTGCTGCTGACCGGCGGTGAAGGTGGTGACGATGACCTCGTCGAAGGACAGCGCGAAGGCCAGCATGCCGCCGGCAAGCAGCGCCGTGGCGATGTTGGGCAGCACGACATGGCGGAAGGTCTGAAAACCGTCGGCGCCGAGATCCATCGAAGCCTCGATCATCGAACCGGAAGTGCGGCGGAAACGGGCGACGGCGTTGTTGTAGACGACGACCACGCAGAAGGTGGCGTGGCCAAGCACGATCGTCCAGAACGAGAACGGGATGTCGGCCAGCGAAAAGGCCGAGCGCAGCGCAATGCCGGTGATGATGCCGGGCAGCGCGATCGGCAGGATGACCAGCAGCGAGATGGTTTCGCGGCCGAAGAATCTTGTCCGCGACACCGCCGCCGAACAGAGCGTGCCGAGGATGAGCGCGATCGCCGTCGAAATCGCGGCCACCCTGACCGACAGCGACAGCGCCTGCCAGACATCTGGCCGGTTCCAGGTCACGGCGAACCACTGCGTCGTCAGCCCTGGCGGCGGCCAGACGAAACTCTTCTCTTCGGTGGTGAAGGCATAGACGAAGATCAGCAGGATCGGCAGGTGCAGGAACAGCAGCCCGCAGGCGGCGGCAATCTTCAGGCCGAGCGGAGCCGACTGGGAACCATCAGAGCGCATCGAAGGCCCCCATGCGCTTGGCGCCCCAGAGATAGAAGCCCATGATGACGATCGGCACCACGGTGAAGGCGGCGGCGAGCGGGATGTTGCCGGCGGTGCCTTGCTGCGAATAGACCGCCTGGCCGATGAACAGACGCGAGGTGCCGATGATCTGCGGGATGATGTAATCGCCGAGCGTCAGCGAGAAGGTGAAGATCGAACCGGCGACGATGCCCGGCAGCGCCAACGGAAACAGCACGTTGCGGAAGGTCTGTCCCGGTGAAGCGCCGAGGTCGGACGAGGCCTCGACCAGATTGCCGGGCACGCGCTCGAGCGCCGCCTGAACGGGGAGGATCATGAACGGCAGCCAGACATAGACGAAGACGATGAAGGTGCCGGTGAACGATACCGACAGGGAATTGCCGCCGACGATCGGCAGCGACAGCCAAGCGTCGAGAACCCACAACAAATGCAGCTTGGCGAGCAGCCAGGTGAGGATGCCTTCCTTGGCCAGGATCAGCTTCCAGGCGTAGATCTTGACCAGATAGCTGGACCACAGCGGCAGCATGATGCCGAGATAGAACAAGGCCTTCCAGCGGCCGCGCGCATAGCGCGCCGCGTAGTAGGCGATGGGGAAGGCGATGACGGCCGAGGCCAGCGTGACCAGAGCCGCCATCGTCACCGTGCGCAGGATGATGTCGAGATTGGCAGCCTGGAACAGATCGCCATAGGTCTTGAGCGTGAACTCGCGGTTGATGAGGCCGGAAAACTCGTCGATAGAGAAAAAGCTCTGCGCCAGCAGCGCAAACAGCGAGCCGATATAGACGATGCCCAGCCACAAAACCGGAGGCAGCAGCATGAGCAGCAACAGGACCTTCGGCTTGCGCCAGAAAAGGTCCGACAGAGCGCCGCGCAGACCGCCGCTACCCGGCAGGATGGCGGGAGCGGTTGCACGCACCATGGCGGCGTCGAGGCTCATGCCGGCTCGTCCATCAGATGCAGGTGCTCGCGGTTGAAGGTCAGCACAACCGCCTCGCCTTCTGCCGGCAAGGCGATGCCGGCCGGCACGATGGCGTGCAGCCGCAGCCCGTCGGCGTCGAGCGCCAGCTTTGTCGTGGCGCCGAGATAATTGGTCGAGACGAGGCGGGCCGACACGCCTTCACCACTTGTGACCCCCTTGGCCGCGCGGCCGACGCGAATGGATTCGGGGCGGAGACTCCCCCAGCGATGCTGGCCGGAATAGCGCTGCACGAAATCCGGCGGCAGCACGTTGGAGGAGCCGACGAAATCGGCGACGAAGCGGGTCCTCGGCCGCTGGTAGATATCTTCCGGAGTGCCGATCTGCATGATCTTGCCATCGTTGAAGACGGCGACGCGGTCGGCCATCGACAGCGCTTCGCCCTGGTCGTGAGTGACGAAGACGAAGGTGATGCCGAGCGCCTTCTGCAGCGACTTCAACTCCTCCTGCATGTTCTCGCGCAATTTGAGGTCGAGCGCGCCGAGCGGCTCGTCGAGCAGCAGCACCTTTGGCTGGTTGACCAGCGCGCGGGCGAGTGCCACGCGCTGGCGCTGGCCACCGGAAAGCTGGCCGGGCCGGCGGGCGCCATAGCCGGGCAGCCGCACCAGTGACAGCGCCTCTTCCGCCGCCTTGTGCCGCTCAGCCTTGCCGACGCCCTTGACCATCAGCCCGTAGGCAACGTTGTCGAGCACGTTCAGATGCGGGAACAGCGCATAATCCTGAAACACGGTGTTGACGTTGCGGCGATAGGGCGGAACGCCCTCGGCGCGGTCGCCGAAGATCGAGATCGAGCCCGATGTCGGCTGCTCGAAGCCGGCGATGAGGCGCAGGCAAGTGGTCTTGCCGGAACCGGACGGCCCGAGCATGGCGAAGAATTCCCCCGGCGCGATTTCGAGATCGACCGCATCGACGGCGCGCACGCTGCCGAAATGGCGCGAGGCCTTCTGGAAGGAGACGGCGGAGGTCATGGGCTGTCAGTCCGTTGCCGGTTTGATGTGTTGATGTCGCGCGACGTCCTATCTCCCCCTTGTGGGGGTGAGAAGTGATCCGCATAGCGGACGAAAAGCCAATTGCTTGGCTTTTCGAGCTTCGAACGCCTGAGCCTTGCGAAGGGCCAGGCACTGCCACGAACTGCCGAGCAGACCCCACCCAGACGCTATGCGTCGACCCTCCCCACAAGGGGGAGGGTAAGGATGCTCATCGTCCGCCGATGACGCCGATATAGTCCGACACCCAGCGATAGTAGGGCACGCACTGATCGTTCTGGGTGGCGCATTTCGACACCGGCGTCTTCCAGAACTTGATCTTGTCGAAGTTCTCGTAGCCGTTGGTCTTGCAACCCTCGTCGGTCAAAAGCTCATTGCCCTTGCAGGCGGCGGGCACGACGGGCAGTGAGCCGAACCAGGCTGAGACATCGCCCTGCACCTTCGGCGACAGCGAATGTTCCATCCACATATAGGCACAGTTGGGGTTGGCGGCGTCGGCCTCCATCATGGTGGTGTCGGCCCAACCGGTGGCGCCCTCCTCCGGGATGGTGGAAGCGACCGGCTTCTTGGCGGCGACCAGCGTGTTGACCTGATACGGCCACGAGCCGGAAGCGACGACGCCTTCGTTCTGGAAATCGTCGACCTGGATGGCGGCGTCGTGCCAATAGCGGCCAACCAGTGTGCGTTGGACGCGCAGCAATTCGAGCGCCGCCTTGTACTGGTCCTCGTTCAGTTCATAGGGATCCTTGATGCCGAGTTCCGGTTTGTGGAACATCAGATAGTTGGCCGCATCCGCAATGTGGATCGGCCCGTCATAGGCCTGGACGCGGCCCTTGTTGGACTTGCCGTCCGGCAGCTTCATTTCCTCAAAGACGATGTTCCAGCTCTTGGGAGCCTCCTTGAACACGTCGGTGTTGTACATCAGGACGTTGGGACCCCACTGGTAGGGAACGCCGTAGTGGGCGCCGCCGACGGTGAACCACGGCGCGTCCTTGAGGCGCTCGTCGACCGTCTTCCAGCTCGGGATGAGATCGGTGTTGATCGGCTGCACGCGCTTGCCGGCAACGAGGCGCAGCGAGGCATCGCCCGAAGCGGTGACGAGGTCGAAGCCGCCCTCATTCATCAGCGAGACCATCTCGTCGGAGGTGTTGGCTGTCTTGACGTTGACCTTGCAGCCGGTTTCCTTCTTGAAGGAGGTCACCCAGTCATAGCCCTTGTCGGTTTCGCCGCGCTCGATGTAGCCCGGCCAGGCAACGATGTTGACCTGGCCTTCGCCCTTGCCAAGTTCCTTGACCTGGGCGACGGCCTGACCGGAAAAGGTCAGCGCGACCGTCAGAGCAGTGCATGACTTCAGGAATGAATTCATTGTCGATCTCCCATTTAGGCGCCTGACCCTGAAAGCCGGTTTCGGTCTTCGTTAGGGGTCACGCGCGGACTGAAAACTGTCAGTTCGTCCGTTGGGCTTGATGCCGCTCTGATGGCGGCTTTGGTCCCTGAACCGAAAATGCTTTGAAAATTCCGGTTTCGCAAATTCATTTATCAGAAGGGCGATATCGGTTTTTCCGATAGATGTGCAGCCGGTCTCTCAGGGACGCTGGCGGACCGTCCGTTGCGACTGGGCAAGACCGATGAAATCGCGCGCGGCCTGCGGCAGACCGGAGCCGCGCCGCCAGACCATGCCGACCTGGACCACCGGCAAGGAGCCGGAAATATCGCGCGATTCGATGCGGTCGCCTTCCAGCGACCAGGGCCGGTAGACGAGATCGGGCAGCAGCGCCACGCCAGCACCGGTGGCGACCAGACTGCGCACGGCCTCCACGGAACGGGTGCGGAAGGCGACATGCGGCTTGGCGCCGATCGCCGTCAGCAGCTTGCCGGTATTCTCCTCGATCTCGTCGACGGTCAGCATGATCAGCGTTTCGGAGGCAATGTCGCCAATGCTGATGATGTCGGCGCCGACGAGCGGATGACCGAGCGGCAGCCACAGCCGATAGGCCGAGACTTCGAGGATTTCCGACTGCAACGCGGTGCGGTCGCGCAAATTGGAGGTGACCATGACGGCAATGTCGAGCTTGCCGCCGATCAGGAGGTGTTCGAGATAATCGCCATTGTCCTCGATGGCAGAGACCTCGACGCCGGGATAGGCACGGCGGTAGCGGGCGAGCAGATCCGACAGCACATAGCCGGCGACCAGCGAGGTGACACCGAGCTGCAGCCGGCCGGCCGCCACCGCCTGCTCGCCGGAGAAAGAGCGACGCGCGTCGGAAACATCGGCGAGGATTTTCGTCGCATGGCGCAGGAACTGGTGACCCTTGTGGGTGATGTTGAGGCCGCGCGGGTGGCGTTCGAACAGTTCGACGCCGAGATCGCTTTCGAGTTCCTTGATCGCTTCGGTGACCGACGATTGCGAGATGGAGAGGTTCTGCGCAGCGCCCGAGACCGTGCCTTGCTCGGCAACGGCGATGAAAAACTGCAGCTGGCGGATGGTGAAAGCCATGGTCCGGACTAAACACCGGCGGCCGAACGAAGGAAAGCCGACTGCAGAGCTTATCCCATGACCTGAGAGCTGGCGCTCAACCGAGCGCCAACTTGATGCGCCGCCGGCATGCGGGGCCATAGCGCAGCGCAAGCATGAATGCCGTCTCCAGAGCCACGACGATGACAATGATGCGCAGGCCCACCGTGAAGGAGTCCCGGCCGCTGCCGCGCAGCAGATAGCCGGTGGTGAGAAAGCCCGCGTTCCAGAACGTGGCGCCGAGCAGCGTCGCGGCCGCGAAGGGCAAAGCGGGCAGGCAGAGCGCGCCGGCGGCGATCGGCAGGTAATTGCGCACAGTCGGGATGAACTGCGCCAGCAAGGACACCCGGACGTGATTGCGCCGATAGGCCTGGCCGAGCCTGCGGTAGGTCGCGTGGCGCAGGAACACGTACTTGCCGAAACGCTCGACCAGCCTGTCGGCACGGTCAGGTCCAACCCGGCGGCCGACCGCATACCAGACAAGGCAGCCGCTGGCGGACGCAAGCGTCGTCACCATCAGCAGGATCGCCAGCGTCGAAGCATCCGGCGCCGCCGTCATGCCGAGGAACAGCAGCAGCACATGCGAGGGCGGAATTGGCAGGATCTTTTCGGTGAAGGCGAGGCAGAAAACGCCCAACAGACCGAAGCCGAGGATGGCTGCCAGCGGCCCCGTCATGCGAAGCGACATGGTGACGCCAACACCAAACGGTGCCACGGTCCATCTCTGGAGAAAAGACAAAGCATCAGGCAACCTCCATCCTGGATCCAACGCTTCGATCGGTCGGCGTGGCGTTTGCTGCAGTCAGCGTCGGACCCGAAATCCGTTGCATATGTCGGGTCCGACGCCTTGGCGCCGGCATACGAGGCGAATCGCGCACCGACTGGTTCTGTTTGCCGCGAATGGATTGCGTGGACATTGCGCCTCGGCGCGGACGAGACGTGTTTGACATCGACACCAATCGTAACTAACTAAGTTACATGAAGCGCAACAGCCGACTGTCCTCTACCCTGCACATTCTCGTCCACATGGCCGAGAAGCCCGAACAGGCGCTGACCTCCGAGCAGCTTGCCACCTTCATCCACACCAATCCGGTGGTGGTCCGCCGCACCATCGCAGGCTTGCGCGACGCCGGCATCGTCACCTCGTCGCGCGGGCACGGTGGCGGCTGGCTGCTCGGGCGGGCGCCCGAGAAAATATCCCTGGCCGAGATCAGCGTCGCCCTTGGCGAGACACTGCTGCCGTTCAGCACCGATCCGGAAAGCCCCGGCTGCCTCGTCGAGCAGGCGGTGATCGCCGTGCTCGACGATTTTCGCAACGCCGCCGAAAGGCTGCTGGCGGAGAAGCTGAGCCGCATCACGCTGGCTGACCTGACCGCCGATTTCCGCCGCCGTTTTGACCTCATTGGAGTCTCCAGCCATGCAGTATGATCTTGCCGTCGTCGGCGGCAGCTTTGCCGGCCTGTCCGCCGCCATCCAGGTGGCGCGGGCAGGACGCAAGGTGCTGGTGATCGACGCCGGCCGGCCGCGCAACCGCTTTGCCGAGCATTCGCACGGCTTCCTCGGACATGACGGGCGCGCGCCCGGCGCAATCCTGGATGACGCAAGGCGCCAACTACTGGCCTATCCGACAGCCAGGGTTGTCGACGGGCGCGCCGACAAGGCCCTTGCCGCTGGCAGCAGCGATTTCGAAATCACCACCGAGGGTGGCGAGACATTCGGCGCGGCACGGCTGGTACTGGCCACTGGGGTGCGCGATATCCTGCCGGAGGTTGCCGGGCTTGCCGAGCTCTGGGGAAAGAGCGTGCTGCACTGCCCCTATTGCCACGGCTACGAAGTTTCCGGCGGGCCGCTCGGCGTGCTCGCAACCGGTCCGATGTCCATGCATCAGGCACAGCTGATCACCGATTGGGGCGATGTCACGCTGTTCGGCAATGGCCTGTTCGAGCCTGACACAGAGCAGATGCGCGCGCTGGAGAGCCGAAAGGTGCGGTTTGAGCCCACCAGCGTTGCCGAGCTAGAGGAAGACGGCTCCGGCGGATTGATCGTCCACCTCGACGACGGCAGAAAGGCCGGCGTCAGGGCGGTGTTCACCGCTCCGCGCAATATCATGGCCAGCCCGCTGGCCGAACAGCTCGGCTGCGGCTTCACCGAAGGCCTCCTCGGCCCGGTGATATCAGTCGACGACAGGCAGCAGACGACCGTGCCCGGCGTCTACGCCGCCGGCGACGCGGCACGTTCGATGCACAACATCGCCCTTGCAGTATCGGGTGGCACCTTTGCGGGCGTCTGCGCCCACCAATCGCTGGTCTTCGGCTAGAACCCGGCTTCCGCGCCGGCGATGCTGAGCCGGGCGCCGGCCTGCGCAAGGGCGGCGGCCAGGTCGTGCGGCGGCGAGCGGTCGGTGGCGAGTTCGGAAAAGCTGTCGAAGCCGCAGACCTGGACCAGACCAAGACGGCCGAATTTCGAGTGATCGGTGATGACGAGGGACCGCTGGCCGCGCGACAGCACCATGCGGGCGAACTCGGCCTCATCCAGATCAAAATCCATGACGCCCATCACCGCGTCGACGCCCCCGGTGGAAATGATGGCGTGACTGACCGAGAAGCGACTGACAAAATCGATCGCCGAGGCGCCGAAAGCAGCACCGGAATCGCTGCGCAACTCGCCGCCGGCCATATAGACCTTGTTGCCGTTGATGGTGGCCAGCGTGCGGGCGATGTCCGAGGAATTGGTGACGACCGTCAGGCGCCGGTGGCCGAGCAGTTCACGTGCAAGGAACGAGGTCGTCGTTCCGGTGTCGAGCATGATGGATTCCCCGTCGCGGATGGTGGCGGCGACCATGCGGGCAATGACGCGCTTGGCGTCGGCGTTCTCACGCATGCGCCGCTCGAACGGCGCTTCGCCGATCATTGACGGCAGGCCGATGGCGCCATGCATCTTGAGGACAGAGCCATCACCGGTCAGCGGCTTGACGTCGCGGCGCACCGTCTCGAGCGACACGCCCAGCCGGTCGGCCAGACTGGCGATGGTGACGGTGCCCTCTTCCTGCAGGAGCCGCAGGATCTCGCCGTGTCGTTTGGACTGCGCCATCTGGTTTCCCGAACTGATGCTCTTGACCGATTCTAAGGTAATTCAATTGCTTTTAAAGGAACTACCTTATGCTTTCAGGCAAAATACCCAAAAAAAGTCACAGCTTTTTATTGACAAGCGGGAAACCCTGGCGTGAAATCAAAGACATTAACAGGCTTCAGATCTGCGACTGGGGGCAGAGCCGCAACTCAGCGATCAGGCCGTTTGGAACGTGCCTGTACAAGGAATTTTCAGATCCGCGGGGGCGGATGCCGGGCTCAAAAACCTGGCCAAGGGGCTCGTCGGTGCGGTGCGGGATACCGATCCTGGCGTCCCGCACCGACGAGATTATTTACGTTTCTCCCCGCAGTCGTTGCGCTGTTCACGGCGCCTTGTCGAAGCCCAGCAAACCAGGGATGATTCCGTGACCGCCGAAGACCGCATCCGCGCCCTGCCCTGCTGGACCGGTGGCATCGAGATCGCACCGCTGCCCGGCGGTCTGAGCAACGCGAATTATGTGGTCACGGACGCGGCGGGACGACACGTCGTGCGCTTCGGCAAGGACTATCCGTTCCACCATGTCTTTCGCGAGCGCGAGGTGATGACGGCGCGGGCGGCGCATGCCGCCGGTTTCGCGCCGGCCGTCCGCCATGCCGAACCGGGCATCATGGTCACAGAGTTTCTCGGCGCCAAGACCTATCTCGCCGAGGACGTACGCGCCAATCTTGGCCGCGTCGCAGCCCTGATGCGCGCCTTTCACCGGGAGATGCCCAGTCACGTCTCCGGCGCCGGCTTCATGTTCTGGGTGTTCCATGTCATTCGCGACTATGCGCGCACGCTTGAAGAAGGCGGCAGCCGCAAGCGCAGCGACCTGCCGCGCCTGCTGACGCTGGCCGACGAACTGGAGCGCGCGCAGAAACTGCTGCCGATCGTCTTTGGCCACAATGATCTGTTGCCGGCCAACATTCTCGACGACGGCAACAGGCTGTGGCTGATCGACTTCGAATATGCCGGCTTCAACACGGCGATGTTCGACCTCGCAGGCGCCGCCTCCAACGCCGGCATGAGCGACGAGGAATCCTTCGCCTTCCTGACCGCCTATTTCATGAAGGAACCGGACGAAGCGATCCGCCGTTCGCACGCGGCCATGCAATGCGCCTCGCTGCTGCGCGAGGCGATGTGGAGCATGGTGTCCGAGCTCTATCTCGACGCGCCCGGTATCGACTACGTCGCCTACACCGAGGAAAACCTCGCCCGGCTCGACACGGCGCTGGAAAACTACAGAACGAAGTACGGGATGCAGAAATCATGACATTGCCGACCCAGGCCGCCATCGTCGTCATCGGCGGTGGCATCATCGGCTGTTCGACGGCTTATCATCTGGCGCGCGACCACAAGGCCGATGTCGTTCTGCTCGAACAAGGCAAGCTGACCTCGGGCTCGACCTGGCATGCCGCCGGCCTTGTCGGCCAGTTGCGCTCGTCGGCTTCGATCACCCGCGTGCTGAAATACTCCGTCGACCTCTACAAGGGCCTCGAGGCCGAGACCGGCCTTGCCACCGGCTGGAAGATGACCGGCTGCCTCAGGCTCGCCACCAATGCCGACCGCTGGACCGAGTACAAAAGGCTGGCGACGACGGCGAAAAGCTTCGGCATGGACATGCAATTGCTATCACCGGCGGAAGTCAAGGCAATGTGGCCGCTCATGGAAACCGGCGATCTTGTCGGCGCCTCCTGGCTGCCGACCGATGGCCAGGCGAGCCCCTCCGACATCACGCAGTCGCTGGCCAAGGGCGCGCGCATGCATGGCGCCAAACTGTTCGAGGATGTCCGCGTCATCGGCTTCGAAATGAAGGACGGCCGCATCACGGCGGTGAAGACCAACAAGGGCGACATTGCTTGTGACAAGGTGGTCAACTGCGCCGGCCAGTGGGCGCGGCAGGTCGGCGCCATGGCCGGCATCAACGTGCCGCTGCAGCCGGTGAAGCACCAGTACATCATCACCGAGAAGATCGACGGACTGGCGACCGACGCGCCGACCATCCGCGATCCGGACCGGCGCACCTATTTCAAGGAAGAGGTCGGCGGGCTGGTGATGGGCGGCTATGAGCCGAACCCGCAGGCCTGGGCTACTGGTCTCCCCGGCGGTGACGTCCCCAATGATTGGGAATTCAGGCTGTTCGACGATGATTACGACCATTTCGAGCAGCACATGAGCCAAGCGATCGCGCGCGTGCCGGCACTGGAAACCGTCGGCGTCAAGCAGATGATCAACGGGCCGGAGAGTTTTACGCCAGACGGCAATTTCATTCTCGGCACAGCGCCCGAATGCGCCAACATGTTTGTCGGCGCCGGCTTCAACGCCTTCGGCATCGCCTCGGGCGGCGGCGCCGGCTGGGTGCTGGCGCAGTGGGTGGTCGATGGCGAAGCACCGCTCGACCTGTGGGTGGTCGACATCAGGCGCTTTGCTAATTTGCACCGTGACCGTCAGTGGGTCTGCGACCGCACGCTGGAGGCCTATGGCAAACACTATACGATCGGCTTTCCGCATGAGGAGTATGCCAGCGGGAGGCCGCGCATCGTCTCGCCGCTCTACGACAGGCTGAAACAGCAAAATGCCGTGTTCGGCTCGAAGCTCGGCTGGGAACGGCCTAACTGGTTCGCGCCCGAAGGCGTCGAGCCGCAGGACATCTATTCGATGGGCCGGCAGAACTGGTTTGTGGCGGTCGGCGACGAACACCGGCATGCGCGCGAAAAAGTCGGCATCTTCGATCAATCCTCCTTCGCCAAATACGAGCTGAGCGGGCCCGATGCGCTGAAGGCGCTGGACTGGGTCTGCGCCAACGACGTCAGCAAGCCGGTCGGCCGGCTGACCTACACGCAGCTTCTCAACACACGCGGCGGCATCGAGGCCGATCTGACGGTGGCGCGGCTGGCCGAAGAGAAGTTTTACATCGTCACCGGCACAGGCTTCCGTACGCATGATTCCTCATGGATCGGCGATCATATCGGCGAAGGGCTCGATGCCAGGCTCGTCGATGTCACCGAGGATTTCGGCACGCTGTCGCTGATGGGTCCTCGGGCGCGCGACGTGCTTTCGGCCGTGACCGAAGCCGACGTCTCAAACGTGAGCTTCCCGTTCGGCCATGTGCGTGAGATTGCCATCGCCGGCCACACAATTCGGGCGCTTCGCGTCACCTATGTCGGCGAGTTGGGCTGGGAACTGCACGTGCCCATCGCGGCCACCGGCGAAGTCTTCGACGCGCTGATGGCGGCAGGCAAAAAGCACGACATCCGCCCGATCGGCTACCGGGCACTGGAATCGCTGCGGCTGGAAAAGGGCTATCGTGCCTGGGGCTCCGACATCACGCCCAACGACACGCCGCAGGAAGCCGGGCTCGGCTGGGCGGTCAAGCTGCGCAAGAACACGGATTTCATCGGACGGCGCGCGCTGGAGAAGACCAGCGGCACGGCAATGAAGAAACGCTTTGCCGGCTTCACGGTCGACGACCCCGAGATCGTGCTGCTCGGCCGCGAAACCATCCTGCGCAATGGCGAGCCTGTCGGTTATCTCACCAGCGGCGGTTATGGCTATACGCTGGGCAAGACCATCGGCTACGGCTACGTGCGCAACGCCGACGGGGTCAGCGACGATTTTCTCGCCTCGGGCGACTACGAACTGGTGGTTGCAATGGAGAGGACGCCGGCCAAGATCCACCTCGAGCCGATGTACGATCCGGCAGGCGTAAGGATCAAAGCGTAGGTCACGTCACGCGCAGTGCGAGGCCGCGGCTGGGCACGGTGTCGGCCTCGCCGGGCATCGAGACATAAGGGCGCGTTTCCTCGACGCGGGTGACGAGGCCTTGCGCCTCAAGCTCAGCGATGCGCGTGGCGAAGCCCTGATCCCACAGCGAGTTCTTGACCGTCAGCACGATGATCCCGCCCGGCCGGCAGATGCGGATCAGTTCGTCCAGCCCCTCGACGCCGACATGACCTGATGTGAAGACGCCGGCCGAGATCACTCCGGCATAGGCATCATCGGCAAAGGGCAGATGACCGCCCAGCGCCAGGCAATGGAGCGCGGAATAGACACCCTTGCGGGCCGCCTGATCCAGCATGCCTTGTGAAATATCGAGTGCCTCGACTTGCGGGTAACCGGCAATATCAAGCCATTCGCCGATGAGACCGGTGCCGGCCCCGGCATCGAGCAGCGGTGCTGAACCGCGCGGCAGATGGCGGGTCAGCAGCGCAAGGCAGATCGTCGGATGGCGATAGCCGGCGGCCGACATGTCGGCGTCGTAGGTCTGCGACCAACGATCATAAAGTGCGGCGACCTCTTCGGGCCGCTTTGCCGCGTAGGCCGCGCCAAGCGCACCCTGATGTTTGTTGTCCGCCACTTTGATCCAGTCCGCCAATTTTTGATCTCGCAGTGATGATAGCCAAAGCGCGAAAATTGTGGAACCGTTGCCGCGACAAATAACAGTGTGTGGGGGCGCAGGCATGATTACAGACGAGGCGCGTGCGGCACTGGACGCCATTCCCATGCTGGCCGGCTACAGCGGGCCGCTGGAACGGCTGGGCGGCCTCACCAACCTCGTCTTCAAGGCCGGCGACTTCTGCCTGCGCATTCCTGGCAAGGGCACCGAGGAATACATCAACCGGGCCAACGAAGCGGTGGCCGCACGCGAAGCGGCAAAAGCAGGGGTCAGTCCCGAGGTGCTGCATGTCGATGCCGGCACCGGGTTGATGGTGACACGCTACATCGCCGGCGCCGAAACCATGTCGGAGGAGAAATTCAAGGTTCGGCCGGGCAGTCCAGCCCGCGCCGGCGAGGCCTTTCGCAAGCTGCACAATTCAGGCGCGGTGTTTCCCTTCCGCTTCGAGCTGTTTGCGATGATCGACGACTATCTCAAGGTGCTGTCCACCAAGGAGATCGCCCTGCCCGCCGGCTATCATGACGTGGTGCGCGACGCCGAGAGCGTGCGGTCGGCGCTGGCCGCCCATCCGCTGCCTCTCGTCGCCTGTCATTGCGATCCGCTGTGCGAAAACTTCCTCGACACCGGCGAGCGGATGTGGATCGTCGACTGGGAATATTCGGGCATGAACGACCCGCTCTGGGATCTTGGCGACCTCTCCGTGGAAGGTAAATTCGATCTGGCGCAAGACGAAGAGATGATGCGCGCCTATTTCGGCGGCGAGGCGAGGCCGGCGGAGCGCGGCCGCATCGTCATCTACAAGGCGATGTGCGACCTGTTATGGACGCTGTGGGGGCTGATCCAGCTCGCCAACAACAACCCGGTCGATGATTTTCGCGCCTATGCCGACGGGCGGTTCGCGCGCTGCAAGGCGCTGATGGAGACGTCCGAGTTTTCACGGCATCTGGCGGCGATCCGCCGGGGGTGAGCCTGGACTAATTGACGCCCTTCGGCACGTTTTCGGGCGGCACGGTGGTCTCGACCACTTTCTGGCGGTGGAAGATGAACAGGCCGGCGAGAACGACAATGCCCGAGCCGATCAGGATGCGCGGACCGGGAACGTCGCCGAAGAACACCAGTCCGAACACCACCGCCCACAGCAGCAGCGTGTAATGCAGCGGCGCCAGCGTTGAGGCCGGCGCCAGCTTGAGCGCCCTGGTGATCATCAGATGGGCGCCGCAGGAGACGATGCCGAGCAGCAGCATGGCGCCGAGATCGAGTGCCGACGGCGTCTGCCAGGCGCCGATGCTCAGCACGCCGCCGACCAGCAGCGTGCCGATGGTCTGCCATGTCACCAGATTGGTGTCGCTGGTGCCACGCAGCCGGCGGTTGAGGATGATGGCGAAGGCGAAGGCGATACTGCCCACCAGCGCAAAGCCTGATGACAGCGAGAACGCCGCCGACGAGGGTTTCAGCATGATCAGCACACCGCAGAAGCCGAGCAGGATCGCCATCCAGCGGCGCCAGCCGACCTTTTCGCCAAGCAAGAGGTGCGAGAGTGCCGCGACGTAGATCGGCCCCGCCATGTAGAAACTCATCACATCGGCCAGCGGCAGATAGACCACGGCGGCATAGAAGAGCGCGGTGTCGAGCGTGGTCATCACCACCCGCAGCAGCTGCAGCTCCAGGCGTTCCATGCGAAACAGCTTGGCCGGGCCCTGGTTGGCGATCATCGGGCCGAGCACGAAGAAGGCGCCGATGGAGCGGATCAGCACCACCTGGCCGACGGAGAAGCTGGCGACCAGCCATTTGCCCATGGCGTCGTTCAGCGCAAACAGGAAATCGCCGGCCAGCATCAGCAGAATGCCGGCCAAAAGCACATTCCTGATCGTCGAATTCTGCGCCACGGGCTGCGTCATGCCGATCCCGATTCCTCCCCCTTGTAAGCCCGCGTCGTAGACGGAAGCAGCGGCTTTGACGAGGAGAATTCGGGCGATGGGTAAGACCAGCGCCGGGAATCGGCTGTATCTAGAGCATGATGCCGAAAAGTGTGAAGCGGTTTTCGGACGACATCATGCTCTATCTCTTTGATTGGAGCCGGATATGTGCCGCCGGTTCACCATTCCCGGCCTTCCGCCGATGGACAGCCTGGTTTCCTGCTTCGTCCGCTCCGCCACCACCTTGCCCCTGGCGATGACGCACAGGCGCTCGGCGCGCAGCCGCAGGGCTTCGACCGGATTGCCGGCATCGAGGACGACCAGGCTGGCGCGCTTGCCGACCGCCAGGCCGAGATGATCGAGGCCCATGATCGCGGCATTGACGTTGGTGACCATGTCGAAGCAGCGCGCCATCTCTGCCGGGCTCGACATCTGAGCGACGTGCAGACCCATGAAGGCGACATCGAGCATGTCGGCGGTGCCCAGCGAATACCAGGGATCGAGCACGCAATCCTGGCCCCAGCCGACGCGAATGCCGAGCGCCAGCATTTCCTTGACCCGGGTCAGGCCGCGGCGCTTCGGGAAGGTGTCGTGGCGGCCCTGCAGCATGATGTTGATCAGCGGATTGGGAATGACCGAGACGCCGGCCTCGGCGATCAGCGGCAAAAGCTTCGAGACGTAGTAATTGTCCATCGAATGCATCGAGGTGAGGTGCGAACCGGCGACCTTGCCGTGCAAACCAAGACGCTGCGCCTCATAGGCAAGCTGCTCGATATGGCGCGACAGCGGATCATCGGTCTCGTCGCAATGCAGGTCGACCATCAGGCCGCGGCTGGCCGCGATCTCGCACAGCTCCGTTACCGAGCGCGTGCCGTCGGCCATGGTGCGCTCGAAATGCGGGATGCCGCCGACAATGTCGACGCCCATGTCGAGCGCGCGGATGGTGTTTTCACGCGCCGATGGAGAGCGATAAAACCCGTCCTGCGGGAAGGCGACCAATTGCAGATCGATGTAGGGAGCGACCGTCTTCTTGACCTCGAGCAACGCCTCGACCGCCAGCAGGCGGTCATCGCAGACATCGACATGGGTGCGGATGGCGAGCAGGCCCATCGACACCGCCCAGTCGCAATAGGCCAGCGCGCGATCACGCACGGCCTCATGCGTCAAAAGCGGCTTCAACTCGCCCCACAGCGAAATGCCTTCGAGCAGCGTACCCGAAGCGTTGATGCGCGGAATGCCGTAGGAGAGCGTCGCATCCATGTGGAAATGCGGATCGACGAAGGGCGGCGAGACCAGATTGCCACGGGCGTCGACCTCGGTCCGCGCGGAACCCTGGAGAACGGGCTCGATCGCCGCGATCGTCTCACCGTTGATGCCGATGTCGGCAACCCTGCCATCAGGCAGTGTGCCGCCGCGAACGATAAGGTCGAAATCCATCCGTCGTCATCCCGTCAAAAGAATCATCTGATATAGCCGAGGCTGAAAATCGCATCCCGTCGATGCCGCTTGCAACAGCGATTTGTCCGCGGCGGCCGCGGATGGTTTCATCCGGCCGCAACTCCCTCTATAAGCCGCCTTCGTTGTCCCGGTTTCAAGGATCCGCCGTTTGTTTCGTTTCTTCCGCTCGACGGAAAACCAGCGCCTCGTCGCGAGGTTGATCCGGGAATCCTTTTATCAGCACAGGTTTGGCTACGGCGCCGCGATCTTGTCGATGCTTGTGGTGGCCGCCACGACCGGCGCCAGCGCCTGGATTCTCAAAGAGATCACCGACGAATTCGTAGTCTTCAAGCGGATTGACCGGGTCAACCTGATTGCGGGCGGGGTCGCCACGATCTTCATCCTCAAGGGCCTCGCCAACTTCATTCAGGCCTATTTCATGAGCCGTGTCGGCAACGCCATCATCGCCGACCGCCAGCGCAAGATCTACGACCGCATCCTGGCGCAAGGCATCGAATTCTACCATTCGACCTCGTCGTCCGACCTGATCACACGCATGACCAACAATGCGCAGGCGGCACGCAACGTGCTCGACCTCGTTGTCACGTCCTATGTGCGCGATCTGTTGTCGCTGGTCGTCCTGGTAGGAGTCATGGTCTGGCAGCAGCCAGCCTTGTCTATAATCTGCTTCGTCGTCGGCCCCTTGGCTATCTACGGGGTCAACCGCATCCTGAAACGTGTTCGCAAGTTCGCCGCGATGGAGTTTCGCTCGGTCGGCCAGATCGTGCAGGTGATGCAGGAAACGGCAATCGGCGTGCGCGTCGTCAAATCCTTCAACCTCGAAGGCGCGATGCGCAACCGCATGTACAAGGCCGTGTCGGACGTCGAGAACCGGGCCAATAACATCGCGACGCTGGAGGCTGCGACAAGCCCGGTGATGGAGACGCTGGCCGGGCTGGCTATTGCCGGGGCCATCTTCGTCAGCGGCTTCCTGGTCTTGCAGGGCGGCCAGATGCCGGGAAACATCATGGCCTTCATCGGGGCACTCCTGTTTGCCTATGAGCCGGCAAAGCGCCTTGCGCGCGTGCGCATATCGCTGGAAAGCGGCATTGTCGGCGTGCGTATGATGTTCGAGCTCGCCGACCAGCCGCTCACTCTGGTCGAGAAGCCGGACGCGAAGCCGCTTCTGGCCGGACCGGGCGAGATCCGGTTCGACGCCGTCGACTTCGCTTATCAGAAAGGGCCGCCGGTGCTGGACAGGTTCGATCTGACGCTTGCGCCCGGCAAGATGACGGCGCTGGTCGGGCCTTCCGGCGGCGGCAAGTCGACGATTCTAAACCTGATCATGCGCATGTATGATCCGCAGAGCGGCAGGGTGCTGTTCGACGGTCAGGATATTTCCCATGCGACGCTCGCATCGCTGCGGGAAAAGATCGCCTATGTCAGCCAGGATACGTTCCTGTTTGCCGGCACCATCATGCACAACATCCGGCTTGGGCGCGAGGGTGCGACCGACGAAGAGGTGATCGCCGCCGCCAAGGCAGCCAACGCGCATGACTTCATCAGCGCACAGGCGAAAGGCTACGAGACGGATGTCGGCGAGAATGGCGGCCTACTGTCGGGCGGCCAGCGCCAACGGATCTCGATCGCACGCGCCATGCTGCGCAATGCGGAGATCCTGCTGCTGGACGAAGCGACCAGTGCGCTCGACGCCGAATCGGAAGCGCTGTTCCGCGACGCGCTGCAGCAATTGACGGAAGGCCGCACGACGATCGTCATCGCGCACCGTCTGTCGACCGTGCACCAGGCCGACACAATCGTGGTGCTCGAAGCCGGCAAGGTGGTGGAAAGCGGCCCGCACAAGACCTTGCTCAAGCAGGGCGGGCTCTATCAGAAGCTTTATGAGTATCAGTTGATGCCGTAGCACTCTCTTCCCTTCCCCCACTTGTGGGGGAAGGTGGATCGGCGCGCGGCGCCGAGACGGATGAGGGGTGTTCCAGCGGAGTGAGACGTCGGTGTTCTCTGGAACACCCCTCATCCGTCGCCTGCGGCGACACCTTCTCCCACAGGGGGAGAAGGAAGAAACCTCACTCCGGCACAAACCTCACCGCGCCCTTGGCCGCGCTGGTGGCCATGGCGGCATAGGCGCGCAAGGCGGTCGTCACCTTGCGCTTGCGCTTTTCCTCCGGCTTCCAGGCCAGGGCGCCCTTGGCTTCCATCGCCGCCCGTCGCGCAACGAGTTCCGCCTCATCGACAGCCAGGCGGATGCTGCGGTTCGGGATGTCGATCTCGATCGTATCGCCCTCCTGCACCAGTCCGATCAAACCGCCTTCGGCAGCTTCCGGCGACGCATGGCCGATCGACAGACCCGAGGTGCCGCCGGAGAAGCGGCCGTCAGTAACCAGAGCGCAGGCCTTGCCGAGGCCCTTCGACTTCAGATAGCTGGTCGGATAGAGCATCTCCTGCATGCCGGGGCCGCCGCGCGGTCCTTCATAGCGGATGACGACGACATCGCCGGCCTTGATCTCATTGGACAGGATCGCCTTGACGCTCGAATCCTGGCTTTCGAACACGCGGGCCGGGCCGGTGAATTTCAGGATCGATTCATCGACGCCCGCCGTCTTCACGATGCAGCCGTCGAGCGCCAGATTGCCCTTCAGCACGGCAAGGCCGCCATCCTTGGAAAAGGGATGTTCGGTCGAGCGGATAACGCCTTTCTCGCGGTCGAGATCGAGCTCGTCCCAGCGGCGCTCCTGGCTGAAGGCGACCTGTGTCGGCACGCCGCCAGGGGCGGCGAGGAAGAAATCGCGCACGCTCTGGCTGGTCGTGCGGGAAATGTCCCAATGGTCGAGCGCCTCGCCCAGGGTTGACGTATGCACCGTCGGCAGGTCGCGGTTGAGCAGGCCGGCATTGTCGAGCTGGCCGAGGATCGCCATGATGCCGCCGGCGCGGTGGACGTCTTCCATGTGGACGTCGGACTTGGCGGGCGCAACCTTGCACAGCACCGGCACCTTGCGCGACAGCGCGTCGATGTCGTCCTGATCGAAATCGATCTCGCCCTCATGCGCGGCAGCCAGGATGTGCAGCACGGTGTTGGTCGAACCGCCCATGGCGATGTCGAGCGTCATGGCGTTCTCGAAAGCGCCCTTCGAGGCGATGTTGCGCGGCAGTGCGGTTTCGTCGTCCTGTTCGTAATAGCGCTGGGCGAGATCGACGATCAGGTGGCCGGCCTCGACGAACAGACGCTTGCGGTCGGCATGCGTCGCCAATGTCGAGCCGTTGCCGGGCAGCGACAGGCCAAGCGCCTCGGTCAAACAATTCATCGAATTGGCGGTGAACATGCCCGAGCAGGAGCCGCAGGTCGGGCAGGCCGAGCGCTCGATGACCTTGACGTCCTCATCGGAGATCTTGTCGTCGGCGGCCGCGACCATGGCATCGACCAGATCGAGCGCCTGCGTCTTGCCGGCGAGCACCACCTTGCCGGCTTCCATTGGACCGCCGGAGACGAAGACGGTCGGGATGTTGAGGCGCAACGAGGCCATCAGCATGCCGGGCGTGATCTTGTCGCAATTGGAGATGCAGACCATGGCGTCGGCGCAATGCGCGTTGACCATGTATTCGACGGAATCGGCGATCAGCTCGCGCGACGGGAGCGAATAGAGCATGCCGTCATGGCCCATGGCGATGCCGTCATCGACGGCGATGGTGTTGAATTCCTTGGCAACGCCGCCGGCCTTTTCGATCTCGCGCGCGACCAATTGGCCGAGATCCTTCAGATGGACATGGCCCGGCACGAACTGGGTGAAGGAGTTGACCACCGCAATGATCGGCTTGCCGAAATCCGAGTCCTTCATGCCGGTGGCGCGCCAGAGGCCGCGAGCGCCGGCCATGTTGCGGCCATGGGTGGTGGTGCGGGAACGATAGGCAGGCATGTTTTTTCCTTGGTGGCTGGCCGCAGCCCAGGGGTTGGCGCGGCGGAGCTGAATTCGGACCGCAGGCGTTATAGACGCGCAAGTATGGTCTGGCCACAATTTTGCAATGCGCCAGATTCTCTCAAAAAGATGCGTGGCATGTCGGATGGCGCGCTGCATGTCCGTCCTTGGGCAGACGGCAAGGAGATGGCACCATGTTCGGAGTCAGCCGTTTCACAGGAACAGCGACCGAAACAGCACGAGGAGCACGACATGCAAAAGATCACCACCTGCCTGTGGTTCGACGGCCAGGCCGAAGAGGCCATGAACTTCTACGTCTCCATCTTCAAGAATTCCAAGGTGCTGAGCGTGATGCGTTGGCCCGAAGGCCACGCCGATGCAGGCAAGGTGCTGGTGACCACGTTCGAACTCGACGGCGTGCAGTTCCAGGCGCTCAATGGTGGACCGCAGTTCAAGCACAGCGAAGCGATGTCGCAGTCGATCGACTGCAAGACGCAGGAAGAGGTGGATTACTTCTGGGACAAGCTCATCGAAGGTGGCGGCCAACCGTCGCAATGCAGCTGGCTGAAGGATAAATTCGGCGTCTCCTGGCAGGTTGTGCCGGAGCAGCTGCCGCGCCTGCTCCTGGATCCGGACCGGGCCAAGGCCGGCCGCGTGATGTCGGCGATGATGCAGATGAGCAAGATCGACATCGCCAAGATCGAGGAAGCTGCCAGAGGATAGTCGAGGGTCGCGCCGCCCCTCATCCGCCCTTCGGGCACCTTCTCCCCGTGAACGGGGAGAAGGAAAAAGCGCGACTTACGCCGCTCTGTCGCGGACCTGATAGTCCTTGATCGTGGCAAACTTGATCGCCTTCCAGCGCTCCGCTTCGTAGTTCAGCGAGAAGGCGTGCTGGGCGAGGAACACCGGATCGTTGTCGAGGTCGCGGGCGATGTCGCCGCGATGCGCCTCGATGAAACGCAGGACCTCGGCCTTGTCGTCGGCCGAGATCCAGCGGCACACGGAAAAGCGCGACATCTCGAATTCGACCGGCAGGGTGTATTCGAAGTTCAGCCGTTCCTTCAGGACGTCGAGTTGCAGCGCGCCGACGACACCGACGATGGCCGGTGAGCCGTCCTCGGGCGAAAACAGCTGCACGACGCCCTCCTCTGCCATCTGGTGCAGCGCTTCCTTCAGCTTTTTGGCCTTCATCGCGTCGCCGAGGCGGACACGGCGCAGGATTTCCGGGGCGAAATTCGGAACGCCGCGGAACAGGATTTCCTCGCCCTCGGTCAGCGTATCGCCAATACGCAGCGTGCCGTGGTTGGGAATGCCGACGACGTCGCCGGCAAAGGCCTCGTCGGCGGTGACGCGTGTGCGGGCAAAGAAGAACTGCGGCGCCGACAGCGACATCGGTTTTCCCGTGCGTACCAGCTTGGCCTTCATGCCGCGCTCGAGCTTGCCCGAACAGACGCGGACGAAGGCTATGCGGTCGCGGTGGTTGGGATCCATGTTGGCCTGGATCTTGAAGACGAAGGACGTCATCTTCTCTTCGGTCGCCTCGACCTTGCGGGTGTCGGCCTCTTGAGCACGCGGCGGCGGTCCAAAAGCGCCGAGCGCCTCGATCAGGTCGCGCACGCCATAATTGCGCAGCGCCGAGCCGAAATAGACCGGCGTCAGGTGACCCTCGCGGAAGGCTTCTATATCAAGGGGTCTGCACGCTTCCCGCGCCAGCTCCAGCTCCTCGATGAAGGCCTCGCGCTCGTTCTCCGGCAAAAGGCCGGCGACGCGGTTGGAATCGGGACCGTTGACCGGCGTGCGCTCCTTCTCGTCGTCGCCCCTGCGCACGGCGTTCAGCGCCAGATGGTAGGTGCCGGAAAAATTCTTGCCCCGGCCGATCGGCCAGGTGATCGGCGCCGTATCCAGCGCCAGCTTCTGCTCGATCTCATCCAGAATCTCGAACGGATCGCGGCTTTCGCGATCCATCTTGTTGACGAAGGTGATGATCGGGATGTCGCGTAGCCGGCAGACTTCGAAAAGCTTCAGCGTGCGCGGCTCGATACCCTTGGCGGCATCGATGACCATGACGGCCGAGTCGACCGCCGATAGCGTGCGATAGGTGTCGTCTGCGAAATCCTCGTGGCCGGGCGTGTCGAGCAGGTTGAAGACATTGTCCTCATACTCGAAGGTCATCACCGAAGTGACGACTGAAATGCCGCGCTCACGCTCGATCTTCATCCAGTCCGACCGCGTCTGGATCTTGTCCTTCTTGGCCTTGACCTCGCCGGCAAGCTGGATGGCGCCGCCGAACAGCAGCAGCTTTTCGGTGAGCGTGGTCTTGCCGGCGTCCGGGTGCGCGATGATCGCGAAGGTGCGGCGGCGCGCCACTTCTTCTTCTATTGCTTCGGGCATTCTCTGGGATTTCCGTGTGACAGGCCGGGCTTCTAGCAGCGCAGTGCGGGCCTGTCGACCGGTCCGGCGGCAGGGAAGCCGCCGGAAGCCATGGCTTGCTTCAGGCCAATTCGGCCGTGCGGCTCGCCTGAACGACCTCGGGGAGCCAGCCGGCAATGGTGCCGCCTATCGCGTCGGCATGGTCTTCCTGCAGATAGTGCGCACCGGGTCCGAGATTGATGAACCGGCAGTTCTTCAGCCCGGCGGCGAATTCGCGTGCGGCCTGCGGCGCAATCAGCGCGCCGGGATCGCCCGCAAACAGCAGTTTCGGATAGGTGGAGAGCCGAAGTGCGCGATGATCATGTTCGCTGATGGCGGCAACGTCGGCGGGCTGGCCCTCGATCGGCAATTCCCGAGGCAGGCGCAACACCGGCTTTCGCGATTGCGGTGTCGGGAACGGCGCCCGGTAGACGGCCATCTCCTCATCGCTCAGTGTACGCAGCACCGAGGCCGGCAACACTTTTTCAACGAAGACATTGTCTTCCAGGACCAGCTTCTCGCCGACACCCGGCGTGCGCAGCGCCTTGAACATTTCGCGGGCTTGCGGGCGCTGATGAAAATCCTCCCAGCGCTCGAAGGGTCGGACGAATTCCATGAAGGCAAGGCCGAGCACGCGTTGCGGTCGCCGCGCCGCGAGATGGAAAGCCAGGGCCGTGCCCCAGTCCTGCGCGACCAACACCACTTCCTGGATGTCGAGCACGTCCAGGAAGGCGTCGAGATAGCGGACGTGATCGAAGAAGCGATAATCGATATCGGGCTTGCCGGATTGGCCGTAGCCGATCAGGTCGGGCGCGATACAGCGACCGAGCGGCGCGACATACGGGATGATGTTGCGCCAGATGTGGGATGAGGTCGGATTGCCATGCAGGAACAGAACGGTGGGGCCGGACGCTCCCGTCTCGACATAGGACATGGTCGAATCGAGCACGGCGATCTGCGAGCGTCTCGGTGCAGCGACGCCAGCTTGAGAAATGTTGGCTTTCGAACTCATGGGGTCGGCTCCTTTGCAAAAACTGTGCTGAAGATGATTTTCTTGAACCGCTCGAGCGGCGCGGGGCTACGTTCAACCTTCATGCGCAGCATGGCGCCCTGCCAAGACGACAGCAGGAAGTCGGCAAGGTCCTCGGCCTCGAAGGTCTTGGAGATGTCGCCGGCTGCCTGGCCTTCGGCGATGCAGGCGGCGAAGGGCTGGCGCCAGCGTTCGAAGATGTCGACGAGTTGCAGGCGCAGCGGCTCGCTGTGGACCGCGGTCTCGAGGCTGAGATTGCCTATCATGCAGCCGCGTGCCCAATCATGCGCCTCAAGCTTCGAGGTGATGACATCGACGTAGCGCCTCAGCCGGCCGATGGGCGGCGTGCCGTCCTGCGCCAAGGCTTTCTCGACCAACGTGCCGACATAGGCGAAATAGCGGTCCAGCACCTCCCCGGCAAACTCCTCCTTGGAGGCAAAATGGTTGGTGAACGAGCCGGGCCGGGCGTCGGCGGCGGCAACGATGTCGCGCACACCGGCGGCGGCATAGCCGGAATTCCAGATGGTCCGGAACCCGGCGTCAAGGAGGTTTTCGCGGAGTGATTGTCTGGCCATACCGATATAATACGTACGTACGTATTGATGTCAAGCCGAATAATTTGCGTTGCCGATGTTGGCAAGCGGGGGTGGCACTGGAAGAGTGTCCCTCAGGGGGTGGCGAGTTTGAGGAGCGAACATGGCTGCGGTGAAACAAGTGATCGTCATCGGCGCCGGCATCATCGGTGCTTCCATGGCCTGGCACCTGACCAGGGCAGGCGCACAGGTGACGGTCATCGCCGCCGACAGCGCCGCCGGTGGGGTCGCCACGCCGAACTCCTTTGCCTGGATCAATGCCACCTGGGGCAATCCGGAGCCCTATTTCCGGCTGCGCACCCGCGCCATGGCCGAATGGTCGCGGCTGGCGCGGGACGTGCCCGGCCTGCCGCTCAACTGGTGCGGCGGCCTGTGCTGGGATCTATCGGCGGCCGACATGGAAGCCTATACCGCGCAGCATTCGGCCTGGGGCTACGGCATCGAGCGCGTCGACCGCGCCGGCGCGGCCCGTATAGAGCCTAATCTCACCGAACTCCCGGACGTCGCTTTGCATGTCGCCGAAGAGGGCGTTGCCGAGCCGGTCGCGGCAACGAAGGCGCTGCTGGCCGATGCCGAACGACGCGGCGCGCGGATCATCTCCAGCACGGTGACGGCGCTTGTCCAGACAGGCGGCAGGATTTCGGGCGTCGACACATCGCATGGGCTGCTTGCCACCGACGAGGTGTTGATCGCGGCCGGCGTCGGCTCGGCGGGCATTGCCGCCACCGCCGGCATAAATCTGCCGCTCGAGACGCCACCTGGCCTGATCGTCCACTCGCGGCCCTACGAGAAACTGCTGAACGGACTGGTGCTGGCCGAGCGGCTGCATATGCGCCAGACCGCCGAGGGCCGTATCATCGCCGGTTCCGATTTCGGCGGCGCCGACCCCGGCATGGATGCGCAAGCCACCGCCAGCGAACTGTTCGCGGTCCTGAAAGCCAGCCTGCGCGGCGGAGACGGGCTGGCGCTCGATTTCCACACGGTCGGTTACCGGCCGACGCCGATCGACGGTTTTCCGATCATCGGCCGCGCCGAGGGCATGGACGGCGTCTATGTCAGCGTCATGCATTCCGGCATCACGCTGGCGCCGGCCGTCGGCCTGTTTGCCGCTCGCGAAATCCTTGATGGCGAGCGCGATCCGCTGCTCGCGCCTTACGGGTTGGGACGGTTTGCTCAATAACCCGGACGGACGGCAGCGTCGGCCGATGTCTGTATAGGTTAACGCCCTACGGCGCCCCCCTCTGTCCTGCCGGACATCTCCCCCTCGAGTGGGGAGATTGGCAGTTTCGGCGCCTCGCTCAGTCCCGCAAGGTCGGCGATTGGCGAAAGCCGTCGCGACATCCAATCTCCCCCCTTGAGGGGGAGATGTCCGGCAGGACAGAGGGGGGCGCTGGCCCGCGGCGTTGCCGCAATTTGCAACTACCCGGCCAACGCCAGCTTCGCCACGGCCGGAGCAAAAGGCCGAATGTTGATCCCGTCCCTGGTCATGGTGACGAAGCTCGATGGCGGGATCGCCTAGGCGCGATCCATAAGAGCCGCAGGCTCCTTGGTCGCGTGCGTGCCTCTGTTGTGCGTCCGCTCGTAAAGCTCGCGAACGATTCGGCTGGCGGTAGTTTCAAACAGAAATGGCAAGAAAGCATGAACGAGCGCGGCGCCCGCCGCCATCAACAGGCGTGACGAAAACCAGGCGGCAAAGCCCATGTGGCTGAAATAGGTTTCGCCGACCTTGGCCGGATGAGAGGTGAAAATCCTTGCGACCGACATGCTGGTTCCCCTTCAGCGCTTGAAGTTCCTGATATGAGTATCCTGACATGCTTCGCCGGTTCATCGGTCTCAAAATGTCCTTGTATTTCGGTGATCCATGGGACAAATATCCCACATGGCGCTGGAAATTGACGAAATCGACCGGAAATTGCTCGCCGAGTTGCAACGCGACGGCACGCTGTCGGTCGACCAGTTGTCGGAACGGGTGGCGCTGTCGCGCAATGCCTGCTGGCGCCGGGTGAAGCGGCTGGAGGAGGCCGGTGTCATCACCGGCAGGGTGGCGCTGGTCGATGCCGAAAAGCTCGGGCTTGGCCTTTCCGTCTTCATCCTGATCCGCACGTCCAACCACGATCCGGAGTGGCTGCAGAGATTCCGGGCGGCGGTGACCGGCTTTCCCGAGATCATCGGCGTCTACCGCATGTCCGGCGACCTCGACTACGTTCTGCGCGCCCGCGTCGCCGACGTGAAGGCCTATGACCGGCTCTACCAGCGGCTGATCGCCAAGGTGGCGCTGTCTGATGTTTCCGCCTCTTTCGTGATGGAGGAGATCAAGGAGACGACGGTGGTTCCGATGGAAGTGCGCTAAGGTATGTCGTTATTCAGGTGATGCCGACCTGCAAACGACGGGTTTCGACTCGGCCTGACCTGAATCTCAACACACCTCAGGCCATACTGATGCCTGAAAGAAAGCCGTTGATAGGCTTGCGGGCGAGTTGACCGAATCGCCGTTCGCGCCGATAGGATCGATTTTATGCGCGCAGCCCTTCAAACTCCCTCCGTCATCGGTCCGACCGTCGGCTTCGTCAGGTTGCCGCATGCTGAAGGACTTCCCCTTCCTGCTTATGAAAGCACCGGTGCTGCCGGCATGGATCTGCGCGCCGCGGTGCCGGACGACCGGCCGCTGCTGATCCTGCCCGGAAAACGCGCTCTGGTGCCGACCGGGCTGATCCTGGAAATTCCCGAAGGCATGGAAGGCCAGGTGCGGCCGCGCTCAGGCCTTGCCTTCAAACATGGGCTGACCGTCCTCAACACGCCCGGCACCATCGACAGCGACTATCGCGGCGAGGTCAAGGTGCTGCTGATCAATCTCGGCGACGAGGACTTTGCCGTGACGCGCGGCATGCGCATCGCCCAGATCGTTTTTGCCGCGGTGACGCAAGCCGCCGTGGAAGAGCGCAACCTGGCCGGCGGCACGGCGCGCGGCGCGGGCGGGTTCGGATCGACCGGCACCGCCTGATGCCTGAACTGCCTAAACTTGTCATCTTCGACTGCGACGGGATCCTGGTCGATACGGAGAACCTGGCCAATCGGCGCCTTGCCGAATGGCTGACCGCTGCCGGCTATCCGACAAGCTTCGAATATTGCCGCAAGAATTTCTCCGGCCGCAGCATGGCGTCGGTGCAGAAAGAGATCGAAGAAGAGACCAGCGTCAGGCTTGGCGCCGATTTTGTCGATCGCTGGAACGCCGGCCTGCCAGACCTGTTCGCCCACGGCGTCGAAGCAATCCCTTATGTCCGCGAATTCGTCGAGGCCGTGCGGTCAGCCGGGATCGCCTACTGCGTCGCCACCTCGGCCCGGGTGTCGAAGATGCACATCACACTTGGCCAGACCGGGCTGTTGCCGCTGTTCGAACACGCGATGTTTTCCTCGACGATGGTCGCACGCGGCAAGCCGTTTCCGGACCTGTTCCTGCATGCTGCGAAAACCGTGGGCTTTGCACCTGCCGACTGCATCGTCATCGAGGACAGCGTCGCTGGCACGCAGGCCGGCATCGCGGCCGGCATGCGGGTGTTTTCCTATCACGCCGATCCCTATTCCGACCGCGACGGCCTTATCCAGGCCGGCGGCATCCTGTTCGACGACATGCGCGAACTGGCCGGGCTGGTGCCGATCCACTGAGCTGGCTGACGGACTGGACGGGTTGGGAGGCTGTGCTACGTTCCGCGCGCCCGACAGCCTGAGGCGACCATGCCGACGAACCTGCTTCGCTTCATCCTCGCCGTGATGCTGCTGCCATTGCTGTGGACCGCAGCCGGCGCGCAAGACGCCAGCCTTCCGGAGCTCGGCAGCCCACTGCCCGGCCAAAAAGACATCACCTATCTTGACCTCGCCAGGATGATCATTCCAGACCTCGCCGCCGACAAGAATGGCTTTTACAGGGGCGGGCTGCCGATCGCGATGCGCCATATCGAGGGACCCGACAGCGGCGGCTCGCCGCCCGAAACCTCAGGCTTTTCCAATGCCTCCGTGCTTGCCATCAAGGCGGGAGGCAAGGACCGCCTGACCATGCTGTTCGATCTCGGCGATTCCTCAGACAGCGCAGAAGGCTATGCGGTGCTAGCGCTCTACGACATTACGGGCAAACCAAGGCTGCTCGACGCCGCCAATGTCGCCCTCGACCGCAGCACCTATTTCCGCGAACCCGGCAAGCTCGGCATCGGCGCCAATGATGATATCCTCATGATCGAGAGTTCGCATTCCAATTCAAACCAGAACTATATGATCGTCCCGCTGATTATGGTCGCCAGGGACAAGTTGAAGCTGATCGACATCATCTATTTGTTCGACGAGCACGTGTGTGCCTATAGCCGGACGCAGGACGTTGCCTTTAAAGCCATCGCAGAGGGCCGACGCCATGCGGCGATCAAGGTAACGGTGACCGATGCCACCGTCGTGAACGACGAAAGCTGCGATGACCAGCCGCCCAAACCTGAATCTCACGACATCTCCGTCACCTATCATTGGGACAAGACAACGTCGCACTACGCCAAGGATTCCGACGCGCTGAACAAATTGGCAGGAGAGAACGCCAAACGCTTCTGAACCAACTGCATTCGTTTGCCCGGCCAAATAGGGCAAGATAAAATCCGCTTCGCCACACCGCATATGATGGGGGAACTACCATGGACAAGGGCAAGATCTTTCGCGACCTGCATGCCTCGACCTTCGTCGTGCCCAATCCCTGGGATATCGGCACGACCAAGCTGCTCGGCTCGTTCGGCTTCACGGCGCTGGCGACGACCAGCGCCGGCTTTGCCTTTTCGCGCGGTCTGCCGGACGGCGCGGTGACCTTCGACCAGATGATCCACCATTGCCGCGAAGTGACCGCGGCGACCAGCCTGCCGGTCTCGGCCGACCTCGAGAAAGGCAAGGGCGACAGCGCCGAGCAGGCCGCCGAAACCATCTTCGCGGCGGAAGCTGCCGGCCTTGCCGGCTGCTCGATCGAAGACCACACCGGCGATCCGGACAAGCCGATCTATGATTTTGCGCACGCCGTCGAACGCGTTGCGGCGGCCGTGGAAGCGGCGCGGGCCCTGAAACGCGATTTCGTCTTCACTGCGCGGGCCGAGAATTTCCTCTGGGGCAAGTCCGACCTCGACGACACGATCAAGCGGCTGCAGGCGTTCGAGAAGGCCGGCGCCGACGTGCTCTATGCGCCAGGCATCGGCAACGTCGAGATGATCCGCACGCTCTGCTCTGCCGTCAGCAAGCCGGTCAATGTCATGGCGGTACCGGGTTTTACCATCGCCGATCTCGCCATGGCCGGCGCCAAGCGTATCTCGCTCGGGCCGTGGCTGACCAATTTCGCCTACGGCATGCTGGAAACGGCGGCACGCGAAATCCAGCAAGACGGCACCTTCGGCTTCACCCGCGCCGCCATGCCGTTCAGCAAATTGCAGGCCCTCTTCGGCAAATCTTCGGATTAATGGGGCCCGTCGCATGACGCTGACCGTGATCGACATGCATACTGGCGGCGAGCCGCTGAGGATCGTCACCGGCGGCTATCCCGGTATCCCCAAGGGCACGATCCTGGAAAAGCGCGCCTATGTGCGCGACCATCTCGATCATCTCAGGAAAATCCTGATGTTCGAGCCACGCGGCCATTACGACATGTATGGCGCCTTGCTGGTCGAGCCGGACCTGCCCGGCGCCGACCTCGCCGTGCTGTTCATGCACAATGAGGGTTATTCGACGATGTGCGGCCACGCCATCGTCGCGCTCGGCCGCTACGCCATCGATGAAGGGCTGGTGGCGAAACAGGAACCAGTCACGACAGTCAATATCGAGGCGCCGTGCGGGCTGGTCGTCGCCTCGGTCGAGGTCAGGGACGGCAAGGCCGGTGCGGTTTCGTTCGAAAGCGTGCCGGCCTTCCTGTTCGCCGGTGGACAGGCGATCGAATTGGCGGGCCACGGCACGATTGGCTTCGACGTCGCCTATGGCGGCGCCTTCTACGCGCTGGCCGATTGTCACCAATTCGGGCTCGAATTCGGCAGAAGCCGGATGCGCGATTTCGTCGATGCGGCAACGGGGCTGACGGACAGGCTCAAGGCTGAATTTCCGCTGTCGCATCCCGACCACGGCGACCTAGCCTACCTATACGGCACCATCCTGACCGATGGCCGCGACACATTTTCCGGCGAGGTGACCAAAAACATCTGCGTCTTCGCCGAAGCCGAGGTCGACCGCTCGCCAACCGGTTCCGGCGTCACCGCAAGGCTGGCGGCCATGCATGCCAAGGGCGAGATCGCGATCGGACAGACGCGCACATTCGAGAGCATCGCAGGCTCGCGTTTTTCCGGAGCCGTGGCGCGGACGGCGAAGGCTGGACGGCATGAGGCGATCATCGCCCGCGTCGGCGGCCGCGCCTATTATTCCGGGCGGGCCGAATTCATCGTCGAGGCCGATGACGAGCTCGGACGCGGATTTCTGTTGCGCTGAAGAAAATGCCTAGCCGCGTGAGGGGCGAGCCACTTCCCGCACCGAGATCGCCTTGTGCAGATGCACCATCATGGCGGCGGCGAACAGCGGCGTCAGCAGGTTAAGCAACGGCACGGCGAGGAAAGCCGCGATGAGCAGCCCGGCGAGAAACACTGTGCCGGCATAGTGCCTGCGCAAGGCCCTGGCCTCGTCTTCGCCGCGAAAGCGCATGGCGGCGAATTCGAAGAACTCGCGCCCGAGCAGATAGCCGTTGACGATGAAGAAGGCGGCTATGTTGACGCCCGGCACCAAGAGAAGCAGCAGGGCGACGATGTTGCCGAGAATGACGACACCGAGGAATCGCGCCGACAGCACCAGCGAGCGCAGCGCCGGCATGGCGCGGCCGGTCGGATCGCGGGGATAGTCGGTGCGCTCGACCACTTCGGCGATATCGTCGAGGAACAGGCCAGCGACAACAGCCGTCACCGGCGCGATGAGCAACGCCATGCCGAAGGCAAGCGCTATTGCCGCGATGATGCCGCCGAGCCACCCGGCCCAGGACGGCATGCCGGGCAACAGCGTCTGCAGCCACGGCAGCGCCAGCCACTCGACGAGGCTGGTCAGGCCGAACCACAGAGCCACCAGTGCCAGCACGGTCAAGCCCAGCGTCTTGACGAACACGGCCCGAAAGGGAGGCGAAATCAGCTCGAGGGCCGCAGCGCGGGCAGCGTCGAAAATCACCTTGTCACACCCCCGGTTAGCGGACGCCGCCTAAAAGGCGGATGCTTCCGAGATAGGCAGCGCAGGCCATGAGCACAAGCGGGCTGGCGTTTACCGCGCAAACGCCGGCTTTCGAACCGGGATGGTCATGGCAGCGACCCCGGCCACGACAAAACCCATGCCCAGCCATGCCGTCGAACCAAGACTTTCGCCGAGGAAGAGAGCGCCGATGCCGACGCCGATCGGCACGCGCAGATAGGCCTGCGAGGTGGTGCCGACCGAACCCAGCGTGTGGATGAGGCGGAAATAGATGACGAAGGCCAGCGCGGTGGAAAAGACCGACAGGCCGAGCAGGGCCAGGATCGACGCGGTCGATGGCGCCAGCGTCCGCGGCTGGTCGAACACCAGACTGAGCGGCACGAGGATGACGGCGCCGCACAGCATGGAACCGGCGGCCGGTAGCATTGGGTCGAGGCCCTTGAAACCGCGGCCGAAAATGGCGGCCCCGGCATAGCAGACCGTCGCGGCGACGATTGCCAATTGCGCCCACAATTCATGACCGAGGCCACTCAGCGCCTGCGTGCCGATAATGAGGCAGATGCCGGCAATGCCGGCGCCCACACCGATCAGTTTGCGCAAGGTGACCGGCTCGTGGCGGGTGATGAGCGCGGTCAAGAGGAAGGTGAAGATCGGCGAGGTCGCGTTGAGGATGGTGGCGAGGCCGGCATCGACCGAGCGTTCGGCCGCGGCGATCAGGGTGAACGGAATAACGCTGTTGAGGCAGGCCTGGAAGGCGAAGCGGCGCCAGCTTGCAGCGTCGCCCGGCAAGGCGAGCCCGCGCCAGCGGATGATGGCCAACAGGATGCCGCCAGCGATCAGGGTGCGGGCGGCAATGAAGGTGACCGGCGGGATGGTTTCGACGCCGATCTTGATGAAGGTGTAGGAGGCACCCCAGAGCACTGCCAGCACGACGAGCAGTACCAGGTCGGTGGTCAGATCGCTTTTTGCAGGTTCGTTTTTCGTCGACATGCTTTTTGTAGACATTGGGGGCTGGCTCGCCTTCGAAGCGGGATCGTCTGATCCAGGCTTATAGGCGGTGCGGCGATGAAATGCTTCGGCCACGGTCGAATTGTCATAGCGCCTCGCGGCTGATGCGCCTTTGCCTGTTCCGCCAAAGTTGCGTGTCACGCCCTAGGCAAACCGGTTTCAAATCGCTAGACCCGCGCCGGGCCGGCGTGGCAAGAAGCCGGCTCGGGTTTTTGGCGGAGATTTTGATGCCGGATTATGACGTGCTTTGCATCGGCAATGCCATTGTCGACATCATCGCCCAGTGCGACGAGGAATTCCTCGAGACTAACGGCATCATCAAGGGCGCGATGAACCTCATCGACACACAACGCGCCGAACTGCTCTACAGCCGCATGGGCCCGGCGATCGAGGCGTCCGGCGGCAGCGCCGGCAACACGGCGGCCGGCGTCGCCAGCTTCGGCGGCCGCGCCGCCTTCTTCGGCAAGGTCTCCAACGATGCGCTGGGCGAAATCTACGCGCACGACATCCATGCGCAGGGCGTCGCCTTCGACACCACGCCGCTCAAGGGAGAGCCGCCGACGGCGCGCTCGATGATCTTCGTCACGCCCGACGGCGAGCGCTCGATGAACACCTATCTCGGCGCCTGCGTCGAGCTTGGGCCGGAGGATGTCGAGGCCGACAAGGCGTCTGGCGCCAAGGTCACCTATTTCGAAGGCTATCTGTGGGACCCGCCGCGCGCCAAGGAAGCGATCCGCCAGACGGCGAAGCTGGCGCACGCAGCAGGCCGCGAAGTGTCGATGACGCTGTCGGATTCGTTCTGCGTCGACCGCTACCGCGACGAATTCCTCGAGCTGATGCGTTCGGGCACGGTCGACATCGTCTTTGCCAACAGCCACGAGATCAAATCGCTCTACCAGACATCCTCGTTCGACGAGGCGCTGGCGCAGATCCGCAAGGATTGCCGGATCGCCGCCGTGACCCGCTCGGAAAAAGGCTCCGTGATCGTGCGCGGCGACGAGACGGTGGTGATCAAGGCGACCGCCATCAAGGAACTGGTCGACACGACGGGCGCCGGCGATCTCTATGCCGCCGGCTTCCTGCATGGCTACACGCAAGGCCGCGACCTGCAAACCTGCGGCGACCTTGGCTCACTGGCGGCCGGATTGGTGATCCAGCAGATCGGCCCCAGGCCCCGGCAGAATCTGCGCCGCGAGGCTGAGCAGGCGGGATTGCTTTAACAACCGTCAAGCTGCCGCCCCTCACCGTCGCGCAGTTGTCATACATCGCACCTACACGCAATCTGGGCGTCCCGCGACTGACATTTCGGTGCGCCCTCAGTCAGTTGGGGTGTCAAGAAATGCTGGACAGCATGCTGTCGGGCGGCAGGATTCGTTGCCGCCGCGATTTCCGTTTTCCGCACTAGAAGTTCAACAATCGGCCGCAGCTGAGGGGGAGCGCGCGGCCAGAAGACAGATGCATGAACAGATTTCAAATCCAGGGCCTCAAGCAGGACGACTTCGCGGAGATGGTCGCGGAAGACGTCGAACGTGCACTTGCCCACTATGACGAGGCCATCAACAAGCCCACCATGGTCTCGGTCGGCAAGATCGCCGGCAGCATAGCGTCCGCCGTCACCTTGCTGTCACCGAAGCACCGGCGCGCCATCGACGCCATCCATGCCGACCTGCCCGGCCTGGCGTCGAAATTCGTGCGCGCGCTGGCGGCGGAAGCCGCGCGCCGCAGCGAAGCCGGTATTGCCGGCGTGACAAATCCGCCGACGACCCCGTTGGCCGATGTCGAGCCTCCTTCGCTGCCAAAGTCCGACGATCTCGAATCGATGCTGATCGAGGACTGGGCCGGCCGCGTCGCCGGTTCGACCTATCTGGAAGAGCATCTGCGCATCGCCCGCTCGACCCTGCACCGCTGGCAGCGGCGGGGTGAGGTCATCGCCTTGCGCAAGGGCGGCCGCAAACATGTCTTCCCGCTGGCGCAGTTCGTCGACGGCCGGCCGGTTGCAGGCATTCGCGACGTGCTATCCCTGATCACTAATCCGAGGCTCGCATGGCTGTGGCTGACGCGGCCCTCGGCGCAGCTCGACGGCCGTATTCCGATCGACCTGCTGCGGAAGGATCAGGTGGACGAGGTCGTCGAGGCCGCGCGCATATTCGCGCCGGGCTGAACGCCTCGCGGACTCACCGCTGAGGCCAGCCCCTCAAGTCCCCGCCGTGTACGCCGCGATCGCCGCCATGTTGACGATGTCGCTATCCTTGGCGTTCAGCGACACGATCTGAACCGGCTTGTTCAGTCCCACCAGCAGCGGGCCGATCACCGTCGAGCCGCCGAGTTCCTGCAGCATCTTGGTCGAGATCGAAGCGGAGTGGAACGCCGGCATGATCAGCACATTGGCCGGGCCGGTCAGCCTTATGAACGGATATTGCGCCATGGCCCGCGCGTTGAGCGCCACGTCGGCGGCCATTTCGCCGTCATATTCGAAATCGACGCGGCGCTTGTCGAGGGTGCGCACCGCTTCCTGGACGCGTTCGGAGCGCTCGCCCTGTGGATGGCCGAAGGTGGAATAGGCGAGCATGGCGAGCCTCGGCTCATAACCCATGCGGCGGGCAAAGCCCGCGGCCTCCTCGGCGATGTCGGCGATCTGCTCGGCATTCGGCATATCGTGCACGGCGGTGTCGGCGACCAGCACGGTCTTGCCTCGCGCCAGCACGATCGAGACGCCGATGACGCGGTGGCCGGGCTTGGCGTCGATGACGCGGCGGATGTCGTCGAGCGCGGTCGAATAGTTGCGGGTGACGCCGGTGACGATGCCGTCGGCGTCACCCAGCGCCACCATGCAGGCGGCAAAGTGGTTGCGATCGTTGTTGATCAGCCGCTGGCAGTCGCGAAACAGGAAGCCTTTGCGCTGCATGCGCTCGTAGAGGTAGTCGGTGTAGATGCCGTTGCGGCGCGACAGCCTTGCATTGATGATCTCGATACCTTGCTTGTTGAGATCGATGCCGGCGTGCTTGGCGTTTTCCTTGATGACGTCGTCGCGGCCGAGCAGGATGGCGGTGCCGAGCTTCTGGTTCACATAGGAGACGGCGGCGCGCATGACCTGTTCCTCCTCGCCCTCGGCGAAGACGATGCGCTTGGGCTGGCGGCGCACGCGGTCGTAGATGCGCTGCAGGGTCGAAGCGATCGGGTCGCGGCGGGCCGACAGCTCCTGCGCGTAACGGTCGAGGTCAAGGATCGGCTTGCGGGCGACGCCTGAATCCATCGCCGCCTTGGCGACCGCAATCGGAATGGCCGAGATCAGGCGCGGGTCGAACGGCACCGGGATGATGTAGTTGGGGCCGAATTTCGGTCGATTGCCCTGATAGGCGGCGGCGACGTCGTCGGGCACGTCCTGGCGCGCCAGGGCCGCCAGCGCCTGGGCGGCGGCGATCTTCATGTCGTCATTGATGGTGGTTGCCCTGACATCCAGCGCGCCGCGGAAGATATAGGGGAAGCCGAGCACGTTGTTGACCTGATTGGGATAATCGGAACGCCCTGTGGCCATGATGGCGTCTGTGCGGATTTCGGCGACCTCCTCCGGCGTGATTTCCGGATCGGGATTGGCCATGGCGAAGATGATCGGGTTCTTGGCCATCGACTGCACCATGGCGGTGGTCAGCGCGCCCTTGGCGGAGAGGCCGAGGAAGACGTCGGCGCCGTCGAGCGCCTCGGCGAGGCTGCGCGCCTCGGTCTTCACCGCATGCGCCGACTTCCACTGGTTCATGCCTTCGGTGCGGCCCTGGAAAACCACGCCCTTGGTGTCGCACAGGATGATGTTTTCCGGCGAAAAGCCCATCGCCTTCATCAGCTCGATGCAGGCGATGCCGGCGGCGCCGGCGCCGTTGCAGACCATTTTCGTGGTCTTCATGTCACGGCCGGTGATCTCCAGCGCGTTGATCAGGCCGGCGGCGGAGATGATCGCGGTGCCGTGCTGGTCGTCATGGAAGACCGGGATGTCCATCAATTCGCGCAGCCGCTGCTCGATGATGAAGCATTCCGGCGCCTTGATGTCCTCGAGATTGATGCCGCCGAAGGAAGGCCCGAGGAAACGCACGCAGTTGATGAACTCGTCGGCGTCCTCGGTGTCGACCTCGAGGTCGATGGAATCGACATCGGCGAAGCGCTTGAACAGCACCGCCTTGCCCTCCATCACCGGCTTGGAGGCGAGAGCACCGAGATTGCCGAGACCGAGAATGGCGGTGCCGTTGGAGATGACGGCGACCATATTGCCGCGCGTCGTGTAGTCGAAGGCGCGCGAGGGGTCTTCGGCGATGGCCAGAACCGGAACCGCGACACCAGGCGAATAGGCGAGGCTGAGGTCGCGCTGCGTTGCCATGGGCTTGGTGGCGACGACCTCCAGCTTGCCCGGCCGACCCATGGCGTGGAATTCGAGCGCTTCCTGCGCGCTGACGGACGGACCGCTGTTCTCGGTTTTCCTGGCCATGATGTTCTTGATTTCCTCACCGGTGCAGCACCTCGTTGAAGCGGGTGCTTTGTGTCGGACCGAATTAAGACCACGCGCCGCCGCGTGTAAACCGCCAGCGTGCGGAATCGCGGTTGGTACGCGCGATTGCGGGCATCCTGCCGTCCCGGTCGTCCCCTGTTTTTCGAAGCCCCGGCATTAAACCGCGCGATCACATCTGCTAGCGTGCGGCGCATGAACATGCACAGCCCGAACGAGCCAGACGCCCCCGAGGCGATGACGCCGGTGCCGACCGCCCACGCCGGCGCCACGCCGATGATCGAGCAATTCATCGAGATCAAGGCGGCAAACCCGGATTCGCTGCTGTTCTACCGCATGGGCGATTTCTACGAGCTGTTCTTCGACGATGCCGAGAAGGCGAGCCGGGCGCTGGGCATCGTCTTGACCAAGCGCGGCAAGTATCAAGGGCTCGACATTCCGATGTGCGGCGTGCCGGTGCATGCTGCTGACGACTATCTGCAGAAGCTGATCGGCCAGGGTTTCCGCGTTGCCGTCTGCGAACAGATCGAGGATCCGGCCGAGGCGAAGAAACGCGGCGGCAAATCGGTGGTGCGCCGCGATGTGGTGCGGCTGGTGACACCAGGCACCATCACCGAGGACAAATTGCTGGCGCCGTCGGAATCGAGCTTCCTGATGGCGCTGGGGCGGGTGAAAGGCGGAGCGGACCACTCCTTTGCGCTGGCCTGGATCGACATCTCGACCGGCGCCTTCCGGGTCACCGACACCACCGCCGACCGGCTTTTGGCTGACATCTTCCGTGTTGATCCGCGTGAGTTGATCGTTGCCGAGCCAGTGTTCCACGATCCGGAGCTGAAGCCGGTGTTCGACGTGCTCGGCCGCGTCGCCAGCCCGCAACCACCGTCACTGTTCGATTCGGCGTCGGCGACAGGGCGCATCGCCCGCTTCTTCGATGTGGCGACGCCGGACAGTTTTGGCGCCTTTTCGCGCGCCGAACTATCGGCGATCTCGGGCGCCATTGCCTATGTCGAGAAGACGCAGAAAGCGGAGCGCCCGCCGCTGTCGCGGCCCGAACGCGAGGAGCAGGGTTCGACCCTGTTCATCGATCCGGCGACACGCGGCAATCTGGAACTGCTGCGCACGCTGTCGGGCAGCCGCGAAGGCTCGCTGTTCAAGGCGATCGACCACACGGTGACCGGCGGCGGCGCAAGGCTGCTCGCCGACCGGCTGATGGCGCCGCTGACCGACCCGGCGGCGATCGGCGCCAGGCTGGACTCAGTGTCGTTCTTCCGTTCCGAAACGCGACTTTGCCAGGCGGTGCGGTCGAGCCTGAAGAGCGTTGCCGACATGCCCCGCGCGCTGTCCAGGCTGGCGCTCAACCGGGGTGGGCCGCGCGACCTTGGCGCGCTGCGCGCCGGCTTCGAGGCGGCAGGCGCGATCGCCGAAATCTTTGCCGCCACCGCCCTGCCCCCGGAACTTGCGGCGGCATTGGCCGCCATCCATGCACTGCCCCAAGCGCTTTCGCAGCATCTGATGCAGGCACTTGGCGACGAACTGCCGCTGCTCAAGCGCGACGGCGGCTTCGTTCGTGGCGGCTACCATGCCGATCTCGACGAGATGCGGGCGCTGCGCGACGAATCGCGAAAGGTGATCGCCGGGCTGGAACGCTCGCTGATCGACGAGACCGGCATCCGCTCGCTGAAAATCCGGCACAACAATGTGCTTGGCTATTATATCGAGGTGACCGCCAACCATCATGCGGTGATGACCGGCAGCGATGGCGCCAAGGCGCGCTTCATCCACCGCCAGACCATGGCCAACGCCATGCGCTTTACCACGACCGAGCTTGCCGAGCTCGAGACCAAGATCGCCAACGCCGCCGACCGGGCGCTCAACATCGAACTGGCCGCCTTCGAGGCGCTGACGACGGAAGCGGTCGGCGAAGCGGAGAAGATCCGTGCCGGCGCCGATGCGCTGGCCGTGCTCGATGTCTCCGCGGCGATCGCGCTTCTGTCGGAAAGCGAAGCCTGGTGCCGGCCGGTGGTGGATTCGAGCCTTGCCTTCGAGATTACGGGCGGGCGGCATCCGGTGGTCGAACAGGCCTTGCGCCGCTCCGGCGAAGGCCCGTTCGTCGCCAATGATTGCGACCTGTCGCCGGAGGGAGCTGCCCGGAACGGCGCGATCTGGCTTTTGACCGGCCCGAACATGGGCGGTAAATCGACATTCCTGCGGCAAAACGCGCTGATCGCCATCCTGGCCCAGACCGGCTCGTTCGTGCCGGCGACATCGGCCCATATCGGCGTCGTCGACCGGCTGTTCTCGCGTGTCGGCGCCTCGGACGATCTGGCGCGCGGCCGCTCGACCTTCATGGTCGAGATGGTCGAGACGGCAGCGATCCTCAACCAGGCCGGCGAGCGCGCACTGGTGATCCTCGACGAGATCGGCCGCGGCACCGCCACTTTCGATGGCCTGTCGATCGCCTGGGCGGCGGTCGAATATCTACATGAGAAGAACCGCTGCCGGGCAATCTTCGCCACCCATTTCCACGAAATGACCTCGCTGGCCGGCAAGCTGGCGCGGCTCCACAATGTCACCATGCGGGTCAAGGAATGGGAAAACGACGTCGTCTTCCTGCACGAGGTCGGCAAGGGTGCCGCCGACCGCTCCTACGGCGTGCAGGTGGCGCGGCTGGCCGGCCTGCCGGAAGCGGTGGTCGACCGGGCCAAGGAAGTGCTGCACCAACTGGAAGAGGGCGAAGTTTCGGGCAAGACCAGCCGGCTGGTCGACGATCTTCCATTGTTTTCGGTGGCGGTGAAGCGAGAAGCGCCGAAGCCGATCAAGAGCGACGCGCTGGGCGCGGCACTTGGCGACATCAACCCGGACGAAATGACGCCACGCGAGGCGCTGGAAGCGCTCTACCGGCTGAAGGGGTTGGCGGGGACGTAGTCAGATCATCTCCAACCCGCGCTTGCGCGCTGGTGGCGGGAAAGCGCGGTCGAGATCGGCGATGTCCTGCGGCGCAAGCTTGATGTCGAGCGCAGCGACATTCTGGCGGACGTGCTCCTCGCTGCTGGCCTTCGGGATGGCGATGACGCCCTCCTGATGCATCACCCAGGCCAGGGCGATTTGCGCTGGGGTCGCATTGTGGCGCCCGGCAATGGCTTCGAGCCTGGCATTGCGCGCCAACGCACCCTGCTCGACCGGAGAATAGGCCATCAAGGGGATGCCGCGCTGCCGGCTCCAGGGCGCCAGATCGAATTCGAGGCCACGCCGGACCAAATTGTAGAGCACCTGGTTGGTCTGGACATTGCCGCCATCGGGCAGGCCGATCAGCTCTTCCATCTCGTCGGTGTCGAAATTGCTGACGCCCCAGTGGCGGATCTTGCCGGCCTTTTTCAGGGCCTCGAAGGCCGCGACGGTTTCCGTCAATGGCACGCTGCCGGGCCAATGCAAGAGATAGAGATCGATGCGGTCGGTGCGCAGGCGTTTCAGGCTGTTTTCGCAGGCGCGCTGCACGCCCGCGCGCGAGGCGTTCGACGGTAGCACTTTCGAGACCAGGAAGGTCTCGTCGCGGCGCCCGGCAATGGCTTCGGCCACCACCTCCTCGGCACCGCCGCTGGCATACATTTCGGCGGTGTCGATCAACGTGATGCCGAGGTCGAGGCCGAGCTTGAGGGCATTGACCTCATCGGCGCGGCGACGGGAATCTTCGCCCATCTTCCATGTGCCCTGGCCAAGCACCTGAACGGCTTCGCCGGAGGACAGTTTGGTGGTTCTGATGGTCGGCATGGCGGGCTCCAGTTGGGGCCGGATCGCATCACAGGCTGGGCGATAAATCCAGAGGCGTTCTCGCCGCGCTGGCGATGGCTGAAGACTTACTTCACCGGATGGGCGGCGAGCCAGGCCTGCATCTGCTTGATCTCTGCTTTCTGCGCGGCGATGACGCCTTCGGCCAGCTTGCGGATTTCCGGGTCCTTGCCATTGGCAAGTTCAACCTTGGCCATGTCGATCGCACCCTGATGGTGCGGGATCATGCCTCTGACGAAATCGACGTCGGCATTGCCGGTGTAGTCGGACGCCATCATGTCGGCATGCATCTTGTCCATCGCCGCCTTGTAGCCTTCCGTCGAAGGACTGGTCGCGTCCGTCGCCATGGCGCCCATGTCGTGTTTCATCTCTTCGCTCTGCGCCGGAACGCTTTCGAGGAAGACGGCAACCAGCATTCCGGCCGCCATCAGCAGCAGCACGAGTTTTTTGGCGAAGGTCATACATGGTCTCCTGTGGATGGGTTTCGTATTTGGGGGCTTGGATCAGAGTTTCAATGTTCTCAGCCGCAATGCGTTTGCGATCACCGACACCGAGGACAGGCTCATCGCCGCCGCTGCCAGCATCGGCGACAGCAGCGTGCCGGTGAGCGGATAGAGCACGCCGGCGGCGATCGGCACGCCAAGCACGTTGTAGAGGAAGGCAAAGAACAGGTTCTGGCGGATGTTGCGGATCGTCGCCTGAGCCAGCGTGCGCGCCCGCACGATGCCGTTGAGGTCGCCTTTGACCAAGGTGATGCCGGCGCTTTCGACGGCGACATCGGCGCCGGTGCCCATGGCGATGCCGACATCGGCGGCGGCAAGGGCCGGTGCATCGTTGACGCCGTCGCCGGCCATGGCAACGCCGGTGCCTTTTGCGCGCAGTTCCTCGACAAGGGCTGCCTTCTGTTCCGGCAGCAGGCCGGCGCGGACCTCGTCGATGCCGAGGCTTCTGGCGATCGCGTTGGCCGTGCGTTCATTGTCGCCGGTCGCCATGACGATCCGCAAGCCGCTTTCATGCAGCGCCTTGATCGCCTCGGCCGTCGTTGTCTTGATAGGGTCGGCGACGGCGACGATGCCGGCCGGTTTTTTGTCGACAGCAACGAACATCGCCGTCTTGCCTTCGAGTTGCAGCGCCTCGGCCTTGGCCGAGATGGATGCGATGTCGACGCCAAGGTCGACCATCATCGCGGCGTTCCCGAGTGCGACCGTCTTTCCCGAGACCGAACCGGACACACCCTTCCCGGTGACCGCCTCGAAGCCGCTGGCCTCTGCAACGGTCACGCCGCGCGTAGCGGCGCCGTCGACGATGGCTTCAGCCAGCGGATGCTCCGAGCCTTTCTCCAGGCCCGCGGCAAGCGCCAGCAATTCGTCTTCGGAGAAGCCGTTTGCCGTGACGACATCGGTCAGCTTCGGCCGGCCTTCGGTCAGCGTCCCCGTTTTGTCGACGATCAGCGTGTCGACGGAAGCGAAGCGTTCGAGTGCTGCGGCTTCCTTGATCAGCACGCCGGCATGCGCCCCGCGCCCGGTGGCGGTCATGATCGACATCGGCGTCGCGAGGCCGAGCGCACAGGGACAAGCGATGATCAGCACCGACACCGCCGAGACGATGGCAAAGATCAGGCTGGGCTCGGGTCCAAACACGGCCCAGGCGATGAAGGCGACAATCGCGACAAGGACGACGGCCGGGACAAAGTAGAAAGAAACGCGATCAGCCAACCCTTGGATCGGGGCGCGCGAGCGCTGCGCCTTGGCGACGAGCTCGACGATGCGCGCCAGCGTCGTCTCGGCGCCGACCTTCTCAGCGCGCATGATCAGCGCACCATTCTTGTTGAGCGTGCCGCCGGTCAGCGCATCGCCCTCGACCTTCTCGACCGGCAACGGCTCGCCCGTGATCATCGATTCGTCGAGCGAGGACCGTCCTTCCAGCACCGTGCCATCGACCGGCACGGCGTCACCGGGGCGTATGCGCAGGCGATCGCCGGCCTTGACGGCGTCCAGAGGCACGTCGTTTTCGGAACCATCGGCGGCGATCAGCCGCGCTGTCTTCGGTGCGAGATCGAGCAAGGCGCGGATCGCCGAACCGGTCTTTTCACGGGCGCGCAGCTCCAGCACCTGGCCAAGGAAGACCAGCGCGACGATGACGGCGGCAGCCTCGAAATAAACCGGCACCGCACCGCCATGGCCGCGGAACTGATGCGGAAAGATATCCGGAAACAGCGTGGCGACGACGCTGTAGAGATAGGCAGCGCCGACGCCGAGCGAGATCAGCGTCCACATGTTGGGGCTGCGGTTGACGAGCGAATCCCAGCCGCGGTGGAAGAAAGGCAGTGCCGCCCACAACACGACGGGGCTGGCCAATGCCAGCTCAAGCCAGACCTTCGTCCGCTCGTCGACAAAAGCCTGGAAAGTCAAGCCAAGCATCGGCGCCATGGCGACGACCAGCAAAGGGACGGATAGAGCGGCACTGACCCAGAATCGCCTGGTGAAATCGACCAGTTCCGGATTGGGACCCTCGTCACCCGTTGGTATGCCCATCGGCTCCAGCGCCATGCCGCATTTCGGGCAGGATCCGGGCTTGTCGCGGACGATCTCCGGGTGCATCGGGCAGGTGTATTGCGTGCCCTTGGGCATCGGCTGCGGTGCTGGCCTGCCGCCGAGATATTTTTGCGGCTCCGCCTCGAATTTCGCCTGGCAAGCGGCCGAGCAGAAATAGAAGCCCTGGCCTTCGTGGCGGGCAAAATGACTGGCTGTCGCGCGGTCGACGCTCATGCCGCAGACCGGATCGGTGGCGGTCAGGAATTTTTCCGGTTCGGCGACGAATTTCGTGCGGCAGCCCTGGCTGCAGAAATGATAGAGATGGCCATCATGCTCGGCCGTCGGCTTGCCAGCCGCCGGATCGACAGTCATGCCGCAGACCGGGTCGCGGACGACGCTCTTCGCGGTGGGCACGGCGCCTTTTGTCGAGCAGCAGCTGCCGTGCGCGTGATGATCGTGATCGGAATGCGTCATTCGAAAATGCCTTGATGGATCGGTGTGTGACGTGTAGGGCTTCCAGTAACTGGAAGGTCAAGGGCTGTTTCGACTTTTCTTCTCCGGTCCACGGCGCGTCCATCCACCCCAGAAAAAGTCTCACGCGGCAACATCAGGCCTGCTAGAAAGCGCGAGCGTCGCGGGGGTGGGGATTTTCTTCGGCAATGAAGCGTCTGGTCATCAATCTCGATCGGTCTCCCGATCGCCTTGCCCGTGTGACGGCGGAGTTTGCCCGCATCGGCGTTGCATTCGAACGCGTTCAGGCCATAGACGCACGCGACCGGCCGGAGCTGGACCAGCTGCCGCAAAATGTCGGATATCGGAACAGGCTGCCATTGACTGACGGCGAGATCGCCTGCCTGCTCAGTCACCGGGCCTGCTGGGCTGTCATCGCGCAAGGCGACGCCCGCTACGGGGCGATTTTCGAGGACGACATCGTCTTTGCCGCAAAAGCCGGCGCATTGCTTCGCGACAGCGACTGGATCCCAGCCGATGCCGAAGTCGTCAAGCTCGAAAGCTACTTCTGTAAGACCGTGATCCGACGCAAGCGCATTGCCATCGGTCACGGCTTTTCCACATCCAAACTCGACGCCGGACATATAGGAACCGCCGGCTACATCATCTCCAGGCAAACCGCGCTCGACCTGATCAAGGCCACCGAGGAGATCGGCATCGCTGTCGACGACCTTGTCTTCAACCCGGAGTTTTCGGTTTTGCGAGGCGAGACGATCTACCAGCTTGTTCCTGCGCTCTGCGCGCAAGATCAGTTCCTTGGCGACAGGGCGCTCCATTTGCCAAGCCTGCTCAGAGAAAAGCGGGATATCCAGTGCGCCGCACCTGCCGGGACCGGGAAACGCAGAAAGACAGCCATAGCGAGGGTCAAAGCCGAGGCTCGGCGAATAGGCAAGCGCATTGTCGATTTCGGTCGACTGAAGCGGAGAATGGTCATTCCATTTACTTATCCGAGCCAAAACTCAGCCGGGTCTTGAACCGGCTTCAACGCCCCATACCCAGCGCCGCCAAAACGCGCTATAGACGCCGCCGAAACGGCAAGGCCGACTGGATATATGGCAAGAATCTCCCTGAAGCTCGACGAATTGATCGACGGCGAAGCCTTGCGCCGCGAGATGACCGCGCTGACCGCGGCCACGGCGGGCGACGGCTCAGGGCAGGCTGCGCGCAATGGTGTGCTCCAACTGCTCAAGGGACGACTGGCGGACGGGCGCGCCATTGCCGAACGCATGCTGAGGGACGATGGCGGCGGCAGCGCCTGCGCGGCGCGGCTGTCGCATCTCATGGACGAGATCATCCGGGCGCTTTACGATTTCGCCGTCACCCATGTCTACCGGGTCAAGAACCCGTCCTCCGCGGAGCGCATGGCCGTCGTCGCTGTCGGCGGCTACGGCCGTGGAACGCTGGCGCCGGGGTCCGACATCGACCTGTTGTTCCTGCTGCCTTACAAGCAGACGCCGTGGGGCGAACAGACAGTCGAATACATGCTCTACATGCTGTGGGACCTGGGGCTGAAGGTCGGCCACGCCACACGCAATATCGACGAATGCCTGCGCCTGTCGCGCACCGATGTCACCATCCGCACCTCGATCCTCGAAGCACGTTTCCTGTGGGGCGAGGAAAAGCTCTATGATGAACTGATGCTGCGCTTCGACCATGAGGTGGTGCGCACGACCGGCCCCGAATATGTCCAGGCCAAGCTTGCCGAACGCGATGACCGCCATGCCAAGGCCGGCGAAAGCCGCTATCTGGTCGAGCCCAACGTCAAGGACGGCAAGGGTGGCCTGCGCGATCTGCAGACGCTGTTCTGGATCGGCAAATATTTCTACCGGGTGCGCACCGGCGAGGAACTGGTCGATAAAGGCGTCTTCACCGAGGGCGAGTACCGCGAGTTCCAGAAGGCCGAGGATTTCCTGTGGGCGGTACGCTGTCACATGCATTTCCTCACCGGCAAGGCCGAGGAGCGGCTGCATTTCGACATCCAGCGCGAGATCGCCGAACGGCTCGGCTACACCACGCACCCCGGCCTGTCGGCGGTCGAGCGCTTCATGAAGCACTACTTCCTCGTTGCCAAGGACGTCGGCGACCTGACCCGCATCTTCTGTGCCGCGCTCGAGGAGGAGCAGGCCAAGCACGTGCCGGGCTTCAACCGCATCTTCCTGACTTTCTCGCGGCGCAAGCGCAAGCTGGCCGGCACGTCGGACTTCATTGTCGACAACCACCGCATCAACATCGCCGACGACCAGGTGTTCGAGCGCGATCCGGTCAATCTGCTCAGGCTGTTCTGGTTCGCCGACAAGCACGGTCTGGAATTCCACCCCGATGCGCTGAAGCTGCTGACCCGTTCGCTCGGCCTGGTCAACAAGTCGCTGCGGCGCGACGAGGAGGCCAACCGGCTGTTCCTCGACATATTGACCTCGGATCGCAATGCCGAACTCAATCTGCGCCGCATGAACGAGGCCGGGCTGCTCGGCAGGCTGATCCCGGATTTCGGCAAGATCGTCGCCATGATGCAGTTCTCGATGTACCACCACTACACGGTGGACGAGCACCTCATCCGCTGCATCGGCGTGCTGGCCGAGATCGAACGCGGCGACGGCGAAAAGGTCCATCCCCTGTCGCACACGCTGATGCCGGGGCTGAAGAAGAGCCGCGAGGCGCTCTATGTCGCCGTACTGCTGCACGACATCGCCAAGGGCAGGCCGGAGGACCATTCCGAGGCGGGGGCCAGGATCGCACGCCGCATCTGTCCGCATATGGGGCTGTCGCCTGCCGATACTGAAACCGTTGCCTGGCTGGTCGAGAACCATCTCGTGATGTCGATGACAGCCCAGACCCGCGACCTCAACGACCGCAAGACCATCGAGGATTTCGCCGCGATCGTGCAGTCGGTCGAGCGGCTGAAGCTGCTTTTGATCCTCACCGTCTGCGACATCAGGGGCGTCGGACCGGGTGTCTGGAACGGCTGGAAGGGCCAGTTGCTGCGCACGCTCTATTACGAGACCGAATTGCTGTTGACCGGCGGGTTTTCGGAAGTGTCGCGCGCGCAACGCACGGCGGCGGCGCGCGAGCGTCTGGCCGAGGCGCTTGCCGACTGGCCGGACAAGACCCGCAAGCGCTATGTCGGCCAGCACTACGAGAATTACCTTTTGACCGTCGATCTCGCAGACCAGCTGCGCCATGCCGAATTCATTCGTGAGGCTGACGCGTCAGGCAACAAGCTTGCCACCATGGTCAAGACCCACCAGTTCGAGGCGGTGACCGAAATCACCGTGCTGGCGCAGGACCACCCCCGCCTGCTCTCGGTCATCGCCGGGGCGTGCGCCGGGGCCGGCGGCAACATTGTCGACGCGCAGATCTTCACGACGTCGGACGGCCGTGCGCTCGACACGATCCTGATCAGCAGAGAATTCGACCGCGACGAGGACGAGCGCCGGCGTGCCGAGCGTGTCGGCCGGCTGATCGAGGACGTGCTGTCGGGCAAGAGCTGGCTGCCGGAAATGATCGAGAAGCGCACCAAGCCGCGGCGCGGCTCCAAGGTGTTCAAGATCCCGCCGCGTGCCGAAATCCGCAACACGCTGTCGAATCGTTTTTCGGTCATCGAGGTCGAGGGCCTCGACCGGCCTGGGCTGCTGTCGGAGATCACCGGAACGCTTTCCGACCTGTCGCTTGACATCGCATCGGCCCATATCACCACCTTTGGCGAAAAGGTCATCGACACTTTCTATGTCACCGATCTCACTGGCCAGAAGATAGATAGCCCGGCCCGCATCGCCACCATCCGCAATCGGCTGATGGCAACGCTCGAGGGCATCGTGCCCGAACGCGGCGGCAAGTCCAGGGCGGCGGCCGAGTGACAACGACCATCACTTTGTCCCAATTCCGCAGGCAGTTCCCAAAAGCATGAGCCTCGTCAAGAAATTCGCAACGGTCGCTTCCGGCACGCTGATGAGCCGCGCGCTCGGTTTCGGCCGCGAGATGCTGATGGCCGCCGCACTCGGCACCGGACCGGTCGCCGATGCCTTCAACGCCGCCTTCCAGTTTCCCAACACCTTTCGCCGGCTGTTTGCCGAGGGCGCCTTCAACGCCGCCTTCGTGCCGCTGTTCGCCAAGGAGATCGAGACCCACGGCACCGAAGGCGCCAAGCGCTTTTCCGAGGAAGTGTTCGGCGTGCTGTTCACGGCGCTGCTGGCGCTGACCATCATCATGGAACTGTCGATGCCGCTGATCGTGCGCTATCTGGTGGCGCCGGGTTTTGCCGGCACGCCGGGGAAGTTCGACACCACGGTGACGCTGGCGACGATCATGTTCCCTTATCTGATCTGCATGTCGCTGGGCGCGATGATGGCGGGCATGCTGAATTCGCTGCGCCGCTATTTCGCCGCCGCCGTGGCGCCGGTGTTCCTCAACATCATCCTGATCGGCGTGCTCGCCTATGCCTGGTACAAGGGCTCGGATGCCCTCACAGTCGGCTACGGGCTGTCCTGGGGCGTGCTTGCCGCCGGACTGGTGCAGCTGGCGATCGTCTGGGTGGCAGTGCGCCATGCCGGCATCTCGATCGGCTTTCGCCGTCCCAAAATGACGCCCGCGGTCAAGCGGCTGCTGATCCTGGCGCTGCCGGCGGCCATCACCGGCGGCATCACACAGATCAACCAGCTGATCGGCACGGCGATCGCCTCGGCGCAGAACAGCGCGGTGTCCTCGCTCGCCTATGCCGACCGCATCTACCAGTTGCCGCTCGGCGTGGTCGGTGTCGCGGTCGCCATCGTGCTGTTGCCCGAACTGTCGCGCGCGCTGAAGTCGGGCAATCTGATCGAGGCGGCCAATCTGCAAAACCGCTCGGTCGAGTTCACGCTGTTCCTGACGCTGCCGGCAGCCGCCGCACTCTGGGTGATGTCGGAGCCGATCGTACGGCTGGTCTATGAGCGCGGCGCGTTCGCCGCCAACGGCTCGACGCCGACGGTGGCGGCGATCCTGGCGATCTTCGGCCTCGGCCTCCCGGCCTTCGTGCTGATCAAGGCATTCACGCCGGGCTATTTCGCCCGAGAGGACACGCGTACTCCGATGATCTTTGCCGCCATCTCGGTGGCGGTGAACGTCACCACGGCGCTGACGCTGTTTCCACGGATGGGCGCGCCCGGCATCGCGGTGGCCTCGGCCGTCGCCGGCTGGGTCAACGCGGTGATGCTGCTCGGCGTCCTGATCCGTCGCGGCCACTGGGGCCGCGACGTGCCGCTGATGAAGCGCATTCCACGTCTGGTGCTGTCGGCTATCGTGATGGGGGCAGCGCTCTATTTTGCCGAGCATTGGTTCGCCGTCAGGCTCGGGCCCGGCTCGCCGCTGGTGGTCAAGGCGACGACGCTGCTGTCGCTGGTCGCGGGTGGGGCGCTGCTGTACTTCATCACGGCGTTTGCCACCGGCGGCGCCGATTTCGGCATGATCCGTCGCAACGTCAAGCGGGGATCTGGCAAGTCGGCGCCACCGATCGCAAAGACCGAACTGGACGAGTAGCGCCCGACACGCTCGCAGCGCCGTCTTGATCGCAGCGCCGTCTTCGTCCATAAGCGCGCCGTCGCAAGACTTTCGCCGCGCGCGGTTTCCAGCCGCGTGATTGGCTCCGAAAAGTCTGCAACTTTTCGGAATCACGCTTATACGGCCCTCCACAAGCCATGAGGACAATCATGACCGCCTTCAAGCCACTCGTCTTTTCCGGTGTCCAGCCGACCGGCAATCTGCACCTCGGCAATTATCTCGGCGCCATCAAGAAATTCGTTGCCCTGCAGGACACCTCCGATTGCATCTATTGCGTCGTCGACCTGCATTCGCTGACAGCCCAACTCGTCTATGAAGACCTGGCCGACCAGACGCGGTCGATCACCGCTGCGTTCCTGGCCTCCGGCATCGATCCGAAGAAGCACATCGTCTTCAACCAGTCGCGGGTCATGCAGCACGCCGAGCTTGCCTGGATCTTCAATTGCGTGGCGCGCATCGGCTGGATGAACCGCATGACGCAGTTCAAGGACAAGGCCGGCAAGGACCGCGAGAATGCCTCGCTCGGCCTGCTCGCCTATCCCTCGCTGATGGCTGCCGACATCCTGCTCTACCGTGCCACCCACGTCCCTGTCGGTGAGGACCAGAAACAACATCTGGAGCTCACCCGCGACATTGCGCAGAAATTCAACAACGACTTCTCCGACCGTATCGCAGCGCTCGGCGTCGGCGTCGAGATGCAGATCGGCGAAGAGACCGTGAACGGCTATTTCCCGCTGACCGAGCCGGTCATCGGCGGGCCGGCGGCGCGCATCATGTCGCTGCGCGACGGCTCCAAGAAGATGTCCAAATCGGACCCGTCTGATCTGTCGCGCATCAACCTGACCGACGACGCCGATGACATCTCGAAGAAGATCCGCAAGGCCAAGACCGATCCGGAAGCGTTGCCGAGCGAGCTGGACGGCCTGGCCGGCCGGCCCGAGGCAGAAAACCTGGTCGGCATCTATGCGGGTCTCGCCGAGATGTCGAAGGCGGATGTGCTCAAGCAATTCGCCGGCCAGCAGTTTTCCGTGTTCAAGCCGGCCTTGGCCGATCTTGCTGTGGAAAAACTGGCGCCGATCGCCAGCGAGATGCGCCGCATTTCGGATGACCGCGCCTATGTCGACGCGGTGCTCAAGGACGGCGGCGAGCGCGCCGGCGTGCTGGCCGAAGCGACGATGAAGACGGTGCGCGACATTATCGGCCTGCTGCAGGGCTGATCGCGACATCGGGTGCACTGGCACAAGGCCGGCGGCTTGCCGCCGGTCCGCCGCAGTGGCAGATTGCGCCGCAAGACACCGAGTAGATAGACATGGTCTCCAAACGCCTCAGCCGCGAAGCCGGCCATCGCAGGAAATTCCTGACGATCATCGACGACACGCCGGAATGCGAGCGTGCCGTCGCCTATGCCTCGAAACGGGCGCAGAGCACCAGCGGCACGCTGGTGCTGCTCTATGTCATCGTGCCGGACGATTTCCAGCATTGGCTGGGTGTCGAGAAGATCATGCGCGAGGAAGCCAACGCCACGGCGCGCGCCGCACTCGACAGCTATGCCAACAAGGTGCGCCAGAAGCTCGGCATCGAGCCCGAGATGGTGGTCCGCGAAGGCAAGCCGACGGAAGAGATTCACAAATTGATCGAGGAAGACCAGGACATCGCCATCCTGGTGCTGGCCGCCGGTGCGGGCAAGGAAGGCCCGGGACCGCTGGTCGGCGCCGTGGCCGGCAAGGGTGCCGCCTTCCCGATCCCGGTGACTGTCGTGCCGCAGAACCTTTCGGACGAGGAAATAGACAGCCTGGCCTGAGGTGTGCTGATTTTCAGGTGATGCCGGCCTGACCTGAATCTCAACACACCTTCGGGCGCGTCCCAGGGGCGCGCAAAAACATTCCGCCAGCCAGCCATTCCGGCGATGCGTTTCGCTTGAATGTCCAGCCAATTGAGCCTATTTAGAATTGTTCCAAACTAGATGCCCAAACGGGCACGGAGACGGCCATGTTCATCCAGACCGAATCGACGCCAAACCCGGCGACGCTGAAATTCCTGCCCGGCAAGGAAGTGCTTGTGGAAGGCACCGCCGATTTCCGCGATGCCGACAGCGCCGCCGTCGCCTCGCCGCTGGCCGGCCGGCTGTTCGAAATTCCTGGCGTCACCGGCGTTTTCTTCGGCTATGACTTCATCACCGTAACCAAGGATGGTCCCGACTGGCAGCATTTGAAGCCGGCGATCCTCGGCGCCATCATGGAGCATTTCATGTCCGGCGCGCCCGTCATGGCCAAGGCTGGCCCGGCCGCCGAGACCAGCCAGACCGGTGAGTTCTACGACAAGGCCGACGAGGAGCTGGTCATCACCATCAAGGAGTTGCTCGACACGCGGGTGCGCCCGGCGGTCGCCCAGGATGGCGGCGACATCACCTTCCGCGGCTTCGAGAATGGCACGGTGTTCCTGCACATGAAGGGTGCCTGCGCCGGCTGCCCGTCATCGACGGCGACGCTGAAGCACGGCATCCAGAACCTTCTGCGCCATTTCGTGCCGGAAGTGCAGCAGGTCGAGCAGGTCTCCTGACGCCCGTTTTGATAATTCTACCCTGCTGACCATCTGGTCCGATTTCTTCCGGCGCATCGGTCAGAAGGAACTCCAAAATGATCTACGAACTTCGGGTTTACCGGGCTTTGCCGGGACGCTTGCCGGCGCTTCTTGATCGCTTCGACAAGATCACGCTCAAATTATGGGATAAGCACGGTATCCGCCAAGCGGGTTTCTTTACCACGCTGATCGGAGCTTCGAACAACGAACTGACCTACATGCTGGCATGGGAATCGCTGGCCGAACGCGAAGAGCGCTGGACGGCGTTCGTGAAGGACCCTGCCTGGACGCAGGCGCGGGAAGACTCCGAGCGTGATGGCCAGATCACCGAGACAATCATCAACCAAATTTTAGTTCCCACCGCGTTCTCGGCGGTGTCCTGACCGCCGAGCAGGCGTCGCATCGCGCAAACAACAAAAAACCGGGCCGAATTGCCCGGTTTTCTGCTTGGGACGTCCGTTGTTGCCTAGACGGTCCGCGTACGAAAACTGCCTCTAGAGAACGATGACCTTGGCGCCGACCGAGGCGCGGTCATAGAGGTCGATAATGTCCTGATTCATCAGCCGGATGCAGCCAGACGACATCGCCTTGCCGATCGAATTCCATTCGGGGCTGCCATGCAGGCGATAGCCTGAATCACCGCCCTTGTTGAACAGGTACATGGCGCGCGCGCCGAGCGGGTTCTTCAGGCCCGGCTCCATGCCGCCGGCAAACTTTTCCAATTCCGGCTGGCGCTGGATCATCTGCCTCGGCGGCGTCCAGGTCGGCCATTCGCGCTTGAGCGCAATGTGGGCGGTGCCATGCCACTCGAAGCCCTCGCGGCCGACGCCGATGCCGTAGCGAATGGCCCTTCCGTCGCCCTCGATGAAATAAAGGAACTTGTTCTGCGTATCGACGATGATCGTGCCCGGCTTTTCCGGGCTATCGTAGTTCACTTCCTGCCGATGGTACTTCATCGGCACTTTCTCGATCGGGATGCGCGGCAGATGATAACCGGCGTCAGTGACCGCGCCGTAGTCGTTGGAGAAGATCTGCGAGCCGATGGTGCTGCAACCGGCGATAGCAGTGGAGAGCGCCAGTGCGGCGATGATTGCAAACGACTTCATGCGCATCAGGTGATCCGGTGCCCCGCCCAAACTCGGCGGCACGAGTCGGCCGCTCTCTCATCATCATTCATGCTGGCATTTGCTTTGCTTGCCAAGCGCGCGATGCCTATATGCCTGCCTTGACGTACCGGTAAGCGTATCACTATGGCATTTTGGCAACAGGACTCACAGGATTGTGAAGCAAATTCAAGGGGCCTGCTCCATGGGTTCCTGGAAATCGAGGAGAACCGTCATGAATGTCGGTGACGCCGCCCACCGCTCCGGCCTGCCGGCCAAGACCATCCGTTACTATGAAGAGATCGGCCTGATCGCCCCGGCACGCGCCGCCAACGGCTACCGCGATTATTCCGGAGACGACATCCATCGGCTGGCCTTCCTGCGCCGCGCGCGCAATCTCGGCTTTTCCATCGACGATTGCCGCCAGCTGATGGCGCTTTACCAGGATCGCAGCCGCGCCAGCCAAAACGTGCGCGAAATCGCCGCCGCCCATGTCACGGCGATCGAGGAGAAAGTGCGCGAGTTGCAGTCAATGCGCTCGACGCTGCAGAAACTGATTCATGCCTGTCACGGCGACGAAAGGCCGGATTGTCCGATCCTTGATGACATGGCGGGCGCGGCATTGCCCAGCGACAAGGGCGCCTCTGCGCCTGCATAATGACCGTACGTCGACGACGCCCGAAGCCTGGTCGACTCCTGCCGGGAGGACATCCGCAATGGTCTCGATGACCGTCGAACTGCGCAATGTGGAGGACACGCGAGCCGCCATGGGCTGGGCCGGCGGCCACACGATCATCGTCGACCGGCCCGAAGGCAAGGCCGGCGGCATGGGCCTGGGCTTCAATGGCGGCCAGTTGCTTGCCCTGGCGATCGGCGGCTGCTTCTGCAACGATCTTCGCTACGTCGCCGAGGAAATGGGCGTAACGCTCGACAAGATCGCCGTGACCGTGACGCTGAACCTCGAAGGCAAGCCTTTGCTCGCGACCTCGTCAACCATGGCGGTTTCATGTACGACGCTGGACGGCTCCGACCCGGCCGAGATCATTACAAGGGCCGCGGCGATTTCCACGGTCAGCAACTCCCTGCGCCAGGGCGTGTCGGTGAGCATTGAAACGGCCGCAACGACGGCCGGCTTGTCGGAGGAATGATCCCCGGGAACAGGCGCATTGGCCGCGTGGATTGTCAGAGATCGCCAAAAAAGGCCCGCCGCCGGCACGGCAGAGCGATTGACCCAATTTTCTTCGGCATCTGGGCGCGTCAATCAGCCGCTCTATGTCTTCCCTTGTCGCAATGATCAACGATGGAGGTTGGCATGGATCGGCGATTGTTTCTGACTGGAATGCTTGGGCTGGCAGGGGCTGCGACCGTCGTCGCAATCGCGCGTCCTGCCACCGCCTTGGCCGGCATCCCGAATACGGGGCCCGGCATTCTCGACGAGCTCGACAAACCGTCCGACGATATTCTCGACCCGGATGGTCCCAGTGTCCAGGATGGCGTCGAGTTGGTGCGGCACCGCAGATGGCACCGCCGCCGTCGCCGACGCGGGTGGAGGCGGGTCTGCCGTCGCTATTGGCGCAATGGCTATTGGCGCCGCAGATGTTTCCGCAGATCCTTCTGGATCCACTTCTGACGAGACCAGCAACGCGAAGGTCCCGGCGCCCGCCGGGGCCTTCGCTATCGCTGCGGGGAATCCAATCGGCAAAAAAGGCCCGCCGCCCCTCGGCAGCGGGCAGGTCCTGGAGTGCCGGGGGATCAACCCGGCATGGGATCAACGAGCGGGTCACCGGTTGGTTGCAGGGATCGGCCCGGTAGCCTTCCTTTGGGTGGACCGCCACCAGGCCTGACCGGAGCGGGGTGTATTGGGGGAGCCCCGGCTGCTTCCAAAATATCACTTTTCTCTTATATTCGCTTTAGCTAATTTACATAAAGCCATGCATCACCCGCAGATGGGGTGCGCACTTCACGAAAGTGTCGAAGTGACGTCTCCCTGCTTATGCCATTCGGCATTCGCGGAACTAAAGCGGTGCATCTGACTTTGGTTGGTGACGCGCAAAGATTTTTTCGCTGCTATCTTAAAGTTACCAAATGGAAATTGACCGGCGCAGCATATCAAGTCGATTTGCGCTGACGATCTCTTTGTTTTTCCAGGAACTGCTTGGCGTGCTCCGCCCAATCAGCCGTCGTGACTTTATGCTCCTGAACGGACTTTCTGAAAGCCTTGCGCAGAGCATCAAGATCAAAGGCCCACAGTTGTTCACCATCAATGCTGTTCAATTTTGTGCCGCCCGTCCCCATGAGAACGATGGTGTGCACCACAAGCTCAATCTTTCAAGGATCAATGCCTGACTTCTTTTGGGTATATCCGGGTATATCGAATATACAATCGCCTGCATAAAACAGGTTCAAACCGTGAACAGAATCTGGCATGGTGCCTCGCATGCCGATCATCTCGCCCATCCCCATCAACCCTCTCATCGACGGTCGCCAGTCCGAACGCGCCATGCTGGTGCGACGCGGTGTACAGCGGCTGCTCATGGATATGGGCGCGCATGTCTTGCCCGAACTGTCGTTGGCCACCGGCCGCCGTGCCGACCTCGTCGCTTTGACCCGGCAGGGCGATATCTGGATCATCGAGATCAAATCCTCGATCGAGGATTTCAGGGTCGACCGCAAATGGCCCGACTACCGGCTGCATTCCGACCGCTTCTTCTTCGCCACCCATCCCGGCGTACCCTCGGAGATCTTCCCGCACGAATGCGGCTTCATCCTTTCCGACGGCTATGGCGCCGAGATCCTGCGCGATGCGCCCGAGCACCGCATGGCAGCGGCAACGCGCAAGGCGCTGATGCTGCGGATCGCGCGGGCCGGCGCTTCGCGGCTGCTGGCGGCGGAGCTTGCCGGCGTGTCGGTGCCGGCGCTGGAGGGTGAGAGCGAGTAGCGGCGTCCTTCACTCTATGACCGGCTCTCCTCTTCGCCGTCCTCCACGCCACCCCTAGCGGACGCCATGAGCAGCACGGCAGCGCCCAGGATGGCCGCGATGAAGGAGCCGGCGAGGATGCCGACCTTGACCGCGTCCTGCAGCGCCACGTCGCCGGCGAAGGCGAGCAGGCCGATGAACAGGCTCATGGTGAAGCCGATGCCGCACAGCAGCGATATGCCGATCATGTGCGTCCAGCCGGCATTGGCGGGTAGGTCGGCAAGACCGAGCCTGATGGCAAGTGCCGAGGAGCCGAACACGCCGACCAGCTTGCCGACAACCAGGCCGGCGGCGACACCCAGCGTCAACGGCTCGATCAGCGCGCCAAAGCTCAGGCCGGCGAGCGAAACGCCGGCATTGGCAAAGCCGAAGATCGGGATGACGACGAAAGCCACAATCTTATGCAGGCCGTGCTCGAGCCGGTGCAGCGGCGAACGGTCCAGATCGTGACCGATCCCGGCGGAGCGCTCAAGCGGGATGGTCAGCGCCAGCGCCACGCCGGCAAGCGTTGCATGGACGCCAGATTTCAGCACCAGAACCCACAGGACGACGCCCAGAACGAGATAGGGCACAAGCGTCATCACCCGCATGCGGTTGAGCACGACAAGCGCGGCAATGATTGCGAAGGCGGCACCCAGATAAGCCAGCGACAGGCCGCTGGTGTAGAAGATGGCGATGATGATGACGGCACCGAGGTCGTCGATGATGGCCAATGCTGTGAGGAACACCTTCAGCGAAGCCGGCACGCGGCTGCCGAGCAGCGACAGCACGCCGAGCGCAAAAGCTATGTCGGTGGCGGTCGGGATCGCCCAGCCGGACAGGGCGGCCGCATTGTTGCGGTTGACGGCGACATAGACGAGTGCCGGGACCAGCATGCCGCCGGCGGCGGCGATGCCGGGCAGCACGCGCCGAGGCCAGGTGGAGAGCTGGCCGTCCAGCATCTCGCGCTTGATCTCCAGCCCGACGAGCAGGAAGAACACCGCCATCAGCCCGTCATTGACCCAGTGCGAGACGCTGAGCGGGCCGAGATAGGCGTGGAGCACGGAGAAATAGGTTTCGGCGAGCGGCGAGTTGGCGACGATCAACGCAAGTGCCGCCGCCGCCATCAGGATGATGCCGCCGGCCGCTTCGCTATCGAGAAATTCGCGGAAGACGGAAATCGGCCGCTGCTTCAGATCCTGCATGTCGCCTCCGTCATGCCGCCTGTTTCGGCGGGTTTCAATCGGCAAGATGGCAAACGGTGACCTTAACGCGGCGCGCGCTTTGCCAGTATGCGCTGCAAGGTGCGACGGTGCATGTTGAGCCGGCGCGCTGTCTCGGAGACGTTGCGCTCGCACATCTCATAGACGCGCTGGATATGCTCCCATCGGACGCGGTCGGCCGACATCGGGTTTTCCGGCGGCGCCGCGCGCTCGCCGGCGGTGCGGGTGAGTGCGGCGAAGATATCATCGGCGTCGGCGGGCTTGGAGAGATAATCGACCGCACCGAGCTTCACCGCGGTCACCGCGGTGGCTATGTTGCCATAGCCGGTCAGGATGATGGTGCGGGAATCCTCGCGCTTTTCGCGGATGGCCGCGACCACGTCGAGGCCGTTGCCGTCGCCGAGCCGCATGTCGACCACGGCGTAGGCGGGTGGATTGGCGCGCGCCTTGGCAACCGCCTCCTCGACGCTCTCGGCCGTCTCGACCACGAAGCCCCTGGCTTCCATGGCGCGAGCCAGACGCGTGAGGAACGGCTTGTCGTCATCGACGACAAGCAGCGAGGTGTCCTCGCCTTCAACCATTGCGCCAATATTCTCGTCGCCTGTCATAGTCTCAAAATTCCTGCTGCCTTAATTTTACGCAAATATAGTTCCTGAGCCTCCTTGTCCAATTTTTAGAGGTCCTTCAAGGCTCTCAGGCAGTGTCGAACATGCTGGCCGAAGTGATTTCCGGATTGAGGAACACACCACGCGGCCACGATATCTGGACCATGGCGCCCTCGCCCAGGCCACTCGAATTGCGGAAATCGAGCACGGCACCAGAGCGTTCGAGCAGGGTCTTGGCGATGAACAGGCCGAGGCCCAGACCACCGCCGGTTTCATTGCCCTGACGCGTCGACATGTAGGGCTCGCCGATGCGGTCGATGATCTCGGCCGGAAAACCGGGGCCGTCATCGACGATCGAGAAGGTGACGGTGGCCTCGTCCCAGCTCCAGCGCACGGTGACGCTTTTGCGGGCGAAATCGACCGCGTTCTCGACCAGGTTGCCGAGGCCGTAGATGACGCCCGGATTGCGCTGCCCGACCGGCTCGGGGCCGATGCGTTCGCCGGGCCGAAGCTTGATCGAGATGCCGAAGTCCCGGTGCGGCGCGGTGACCTCCTCGACCAGCGATGTCAATGGCAGCCGCGAAAGATGCGCCTCACCCTCCGAGGACAGGCTGGTCAGCCGCTTGAGAATCTCGCGGCAACGCTCGCTCTGCGAACGCAACAGCGTCACGTCTTCCCCGTATTTCGGATCCTTGCCGAGCGCCTTTTCCATCTCCTTGGCGACAAGCGCGATGGTGGCGAGCGGCGTGCCGAGCTCGTGCGCGGCCGCGGCGGCCAGCCCGTCGAGCGCCGAAAGGTGCTGCTCGCGCTGCAGCACCAGCTCTGTTGCGGCGAGCGCATTGGCCAGAAGCCGGGCTTCGGCGGCCACCCGGAAGGCATATATGGCGGTGAAGGCGATCGAGGACAGCACCGCCATCCACATGCCGGCGACATAAAGAAAAGGCATGGCCAGCGGCGCATCCTCATGCCAGGGCAGCGGCAGATGGACAAAGACCAGAAAGGTCGCCGCCGACATGACCAGCCCGCCGAGGATGGCAGTCAGGCGCAGGGGCAGCGATGTCGCCGAAATGACGACAGGCACGGTCATCAGCAGCGAGAACGGATTGGTGAGGCCGCCGGTCATGTAGAGCAGGCCGGCAAGCTGCAGGCTGTCGAAGATGAGGATGCCGAAGGCCGCAAGCGGCGTGAGCCGGTGCGCCGCCGGAAAGCGAAAGGCGAGAAACAGGTTCATCCAGGCCGAACAGGCGATCAGGGCAAAGCAGAGGCTGACCGGCAGCGGAAACTTCAGCCCATAGGCGACGACGAGCACCGCCAGGCTCTGACCGACAATGGCAAGCCATCGCAACCGGATTAGCGTGTTGAGGCGCAGTCTCTGGCTCTGCTGGAAATCGGGCGAACGCAAAACGTTGATCATGGCCATGAATTACAGCCGCGAAGCTCCAAAGGCTAGGTCCCGCGCGGCTTGGCCCTGGCGGTGGCGGCGGCGAGCAGCGGGTTTTCCGGCCAGACATGCTTGGGATAGCGGCCGCGCATGTCGGCGCGTACGTCGGCCCAGGAGCCGCGCCAGAAGCCGGGCAGGTCGCGCGTCGTCTGGATCGGCCGGTGCGCCGGCGACAGGAGTTCGAGCGTCAGCGGCACAGTGCCATTGGCGATGGCGGGATGCCGGTCGAGCCCGAACAGTTCCTGCACGCGAACCGCCAGCACCGGCCATTCGCTGTCATAGCGGATAGGCACATGGCTGCCGGACGGAGCGTCGAAATGGGTTGGCGCCAGCGTATCGATCCTGCGCTGCAGATCATGCGGCACGAGGCTGGCCAGTCCGGCCGAGACAACACCTGCATCGATGGCGGCAAACGATGCCGCGCCGGCGAGGTAAGGCAGCAGCCAGTCGTCGAGGCGCTCGACGAGGGCGTCATCCGCCATATCGGGCCATGGTGCGCCCAGGCCGCGATGCAGCCAGCCAAGCCGCTGGCGCAGCGTTTGCGCCTCCTTGCTCCAGGTCAGCAGCGACAGCCCGTGCTGGCGCACGGCATCGAGGACGGCGCGGTCGGCGTCGGCCCCCGTTGGCGGCGGCAGCATGCGCTCGGCGAGCGTGATGGCGCCAAGGCGCACGGTTTCACGTACACGCACGGCGCGCTTGTCCCGATCGAAGCTCGTTTCACGGCGCGCCTCGATCCTGTCCGCCAACGCGACACGGACATCGTCCTCGCCGATCGCCGCTGCCGCCGTGATGCGCGCATTCTGTGCCTTGCCCTGCAGGTCGGCGACGACCAGAAACGGCTCGCCCGCCAGCGGATCGGCGGCGTCGAGCATGGCGCCGGAGCCGTTGGCCAGCACGAAACGGCCACGCTCGCCACGCGCCTTCGCCACCCGATCCGGCCAGGCGTGGACGAGCAGGGGACCGCCCGCCGCAGCTTCGCTGCCCTTCGCCCCGCCAGCCTGCCTTGCCAGCCTTTCGGCGAGTTGCTTGGCGGCGGTAGCGCGCGGAGATCTTTCCCCGCGAAAACGCATCAGCCGCCGCTCCAGATCGGCGCCGTCGCCACCGAGGCCGCGTTCGGTAAGCAGCACGGCGAACATTGCCGCCTCGAAGGCATGGCCGCTCCGGGATGCCTCAGCAACCATATGCGCCAACCGCACCGGCAGAGCGAGCTTGCGCATCTCTGCACCCGCCTCCGTCAGGCGCCCCGTGTGGTCGATGGCATCCAGCGCGCGCAGTAGCCCCCTTGCCTCATTGAGGGCCGGAACAGGCGGCGGATCGAGAAAAGCAAGCGCTGACGGATCGGCAACGCCGAAGGCAGCACAATCGAGCAGCAGTCCGGACAGATCGGCCTCAAGGATTTCCGGCGGCGTGAAAGCAGGAAGTGCAGCCGTTTGCTCGGCCCGCCACAGCCGGATGGCGACGCCTGGCTGCGTGCGCCCGGCACGGCCGGCGCGCTGGTCGGCGGAAGCCTTGCTGACACGCACGGTCTCCAGTCGGGTCAAGCCACTGGCCGGCTCATAGCGCGGCAGCCGCGACAGGCCGGAATCGATGACGACGCGCACGCCGTCGATGGTGATCGAGGTTTCGGCTATCGAGGTGGCCAGCACCACCTTGCGGCGGCCCGATGTTGCCGGCTTGATCGCCGCGTCCTGCGCCTTGCCGTCCAGCATGCCGTAGAGCGGGACGATGTCGGTATCGGTGCCGACCTTGCCGGCCAGCCGTTCGGCGGTGCGCTCGATCTCGCGCTGGCCGGGCAGGAAGGCAAGGACGCTGCCGCTCTCGTCGGCAAGAGCGGCGCGGATCGCCTTGGCCATCGCGTCCTCGATGGCGATGCCGGCCGGCCGTTCGTCATAACGGATATCGACGGGAAAGGCGCGACCCTCGCTTTCGACGACCGGCGCGCCCGACATGAGTTTGGCGACGCGCGCGCCGTCGAGCGTCGCCGACATCACAGCCAAGCGCAGATCCGGCCTGAGCGCCCCCTGCACGTCGAGCGCCAGAGCGAGACCGAAATCGCCGTCGAGCGAACGCTCGTGGAATTCGTCGAAAATGACAGCCGAAACACCGGGCAGTTCGGGATCGTCGAGGATCATGCGCGCCAGCACGCCTTCGGTGACGACCACGATCCTGGTCTTTGCCGAAATGCGGTTTTCCATGCGCATGGCGTAGCCGACGGTGGCGCCGGGTTCCTCACCAAGCAACTCAGCCATCCGGCGAGCGGCGGCGCGAGCGGCGAGGCGGCGCGGTTCAAGCAGGATGATCTTGCCGGCGCCGAGCCAAGGCGCGTCAAGCAGCGCCAGCGGCACCAGCGTGGTCTTGCCAGCGCCGGGCGGCGCCACCAGCACGGCGCTGTTGCCATCGCCAAGCGCTTCCCTCAGCGCCGGCAGCACGACGGACACAGGAAGCTCCGGCAGGGGTTTTGTGGTCATGGCGCCCGCATATCAGCGGTTACGGCCACGGCGCAACCAGAGTCGGTTCAAAGCCGGGTACGCGAAAACGGGTTCCAGCGCACGGTCCCCAGCCGCGCTTCCTCACGCACCATGGTCAACAGGCCGGCGCCGCCAACGACCGCCAGGCCAACCAGCGACAGCCCGTCCGGATATTCCTGGAAAAACAACGCGCCGAGGATCACCGCCCAGGCGATCTGCGAATAATGCGTCGGCGCGACCCGGTTGGCAGGCGCGTATTTCATGGCCAGCAGTTGAAGGAATTGTCCACCTGCTGTGAAGGCACCGGCCGCCACCAACCACAGCAACTGCTTGCCGTCGGGAACGGTGAACGAGGTGGCGGCGGCACCGATGCCGTTGAACAGCAGGCCGTAGCCGACCAGCACGCCGAGCATGGTGGTGCGCTTTTCCTGCTGCGCCAGCGAGCGCATCAGGATCACGCTGGTGGCGGCGAGGAAGGCAACACCGAAGGCGGCAAGGTGGCCGAGATTGAGCTCGCGAAAGCCCGGCCGCACCACCAGCATGACACCGGCGAAACCGGCGACCACCGCCAGCCAGCGCCAGGGGCCGACCTTCTCCTTGAGGATCACCGTGGAGAGAATGGTGACGCAGAGCGGCGCCAGGAATATCAACGCATAGGACTCGGCCAGCGGAATGGTGGTGAAGGCGTAGACACTGAGCACGCCGGAAGCGATGCCCGCCCAGGCACGCGCCTGCACCGCCCATGGCCTTCTGGTGCGCCAGAAATCGCGCCAGCGTTCGCCCGCGGGCCGCGTGAAGAACAGGAAGAAGCCCGCGAACAAGGTTATGAAAAAGCCGATCTCGAAGATCGTGAGCTGACCGCCCAGGCTTTTGACAACGGCATCGCTACCCGAATAGCTTGCGTAGGCGATCAGGGCGAGCAGGATTCCGTTCGTCACGTTGTTCCAATTCCGGGGAGAGAGTGGTTTGAAAATCCTGGCGCTCGGTGCGCATCCGGACGACATCGAGATCTTCATGTTCGGTACGATGGCCGCCTATGCCGCGCAAGGCGCAGAACTCACTTTTGCCATGGCCACGGATGGTGCCAGGGGCGGCACAAGTGATCCCGCTGTTCTCGCTCGTGTCCGTCGCGACGAAGCAACGGCCGCGGCCGCGCTGATAGGCGCAATGCCACGCTTCCTGGACTTTCCGGACGGCGAGTTGATAGCCGATGCGGCGCTGATCGGAGCTCTGAAAGCACTGATCGGTCAAATCGGCCCGGATCTGGTGATCACGCATGCGCCCAACGATTATCATGCAGACCATCGCGCGCTGTCGGACGGCGTTCGTATCGCGGCGTCTTTCGCCGTCCCAGTGCTGCATGCCGACACGATGGGCGGCACCGGTTTTTCGCCGACGCACTATGTCGAGATTTCCGCCCATGCCGACGTCAAGGCCGAGGCGATCCGCATGCATCAATCGCAGGATCCCGACCGCTTCGTCGACATTGCGCGGACACAGAACGCCTTTCGCGCCGGCCAGTGCAACGGCGCGCAAGGCTCATCGGCCGAAGCCTTCCGTTTCGAACCGTCGTTCCCGTTCGCCGATATCCGCGCGCTGCTGCCGCCGGCGCCGGCGATCCGCAAGGTGATGGTGAGCACCAGAAGGGTAGATTGAAAGCCGAGGCTGCCCCACGTCCCGGTCAGAATCGGCCTGAACAGCTTCGGTAAGCCGGCCAGCGACCCGCGCTTTTCCCAACGTTTTCAGCCATCGCCATAAGCATGCTGCGGCGCAGCAACGAATTCGCTTGCCTTGTTTAGTAAAAATTGCATCACTAAACAAATTACTAAACATCCGCAGCGTAACCGCGCCGCCATGTTTGGGCCCCTGAGGAGAGGGGTTGAGGGCTTTTGAAACCGTCATCCGGGCGCGTTTCGCAAATGGGAGGAAATCATGAAATCGAGCTTGAAACTGGCGTTGGGACTGACCTCGGCGATCACAGCGTCGACAGCCGTCGCGAACGCCGCGCACGCTGAAGACCTGACACTGTGCTGGGCCGCCTGGGACCCCGCCAACGCGCTTGTTGAACTGTCCAAGGATTTTACCAAGGAAACCGGTATCGGCATGAAATTCGAGTTCGTGCCGTGGACCAACTATGCCGACCGTTTTCTCAACGAACTGAACTCGCACGGCAAATTGTGCGACCTGATCATCGGCGACAGCCAGTGGATCGGCGGCGCTGCCGAGAACGGCCACTACGTCAAGCTGAACGACTTCTTCGACAAGGAGAAGATCAGCATGGACGATTTCGTGCCGGCAACCGTCGTCGGCTATTCGGAATGGCCGAAGAACACGCCGAACTACTGGGCGCTGCCGGCCATGGGCGACGTCGTCGGCTGGACCTACCGCAAGGACTGGTTCTCCAAGCCGGAGCTGCAGAAGGAATTCAAGGAGAAGTACGGTTGGGACCTCGGCCCGCCAACCACTTTCGACCAGTTGAAGCAGGTCGCCGAGTTCTTCCAGAAGCGCGAGATCGACGGCAAGACCGTCTATGGCGCCTCGATCTACACCGAGCGCGGCTCCGAAGGCATTACCATGGGCGCCATGGACGTGCTCTACAGCTATGGCTTCCAATACGAAAACCCCAAGAAGCCCTACGAGATGGAAGGCTTCGTCAACTCCGACAAGTCGGTGAAGGGGCTGGAATTCTACAAGGCGCTCTATGATTGCTGCACGCCGCCCGGTGCCTCGAACAGCTACATGGGCGAAGGCGTCGATGCCTTCAAATCCGGCCAGGTGGCGATGCACATGAACTTCGCCTTCACATGGCCGGGCCTGCAGAAGGACGAGAATGTCGGCGGCGACAAGATCGGTTACTTCGTCAACCCGAAGGGTCCGGACGGCGAGCAGTTCGCCCAGCTCGGCGGCCAGGGTATCTCCGTGGTGTCCTATTCCGACAAGCAGGAGGCGGCGCTGAAATACATCAAGTGGTTCGCCAACAAGGACGTGCAGGCCAAGTGGTGGTCGCTCGGCGGCTATTCCTGCCTCAACGCGGTGGTCAAGGATCCGAAGTTCCCGGCCAGCCAGCCCTACGCGCAGACCTTCCTCGACTCGATGGCCATCGTGAAGGACTTCTGGGCCGAGCCGAGCTACGCCCCGCTGCTGCAGGCCTCGCAGAAGCGCTTCCACGACTATGTCGTCGCCGGCCAGGGTTCGGCCAAGGATGCGCTCGACGGCCTGGTCAAGGACTGGACCCAGGTCTTCCAGGACGATGGCAAGATGTAACCAGCTCCTCCCGAGCTAAGCCAAGCATCCCGTGCCGCCCCTTGGCACGGGATGCAGTTCAGATAAATTCCATGACAGAGACGACCAAGTGACCGAAGCAGGACTCACCATGCTCAATCGGACCGCGGAGAACGTTGCCCGGGCGACCCCGGAACCGTTGGCCCGCAAGGTCCGGGGCATCAGCGACAAGGGCCTCGCCTGGCTGTTCATCTCGCCGACGATCCTGTTGCTGCTGGCCATCAACATCTTCCCGCTGTTCTGGGCGATCTATCTGTCGTTCACCAACTACCGGGCCAACCGCCCGAACGAGGTGGTGAAAAATCTCGGCCTTGCCAACTACCAGCGCATCCTCGGCGACAAGGACATCTGGATCGCCATGCAGACGACCGCGCATTTCGTGTTCTGGACGATCCTTTTGCAGACGCTGATCGGCTTCACGCTGGCCTGGCTGATCGACAGGAAGTTCCGCGGCCACGCTTTCTGGACGACGCTGATCCTGGTGCCGATGATGCTGTCGCCGGCGGTAGTCGGCAATTTCTGGCGCTTCCTCTATGAGCCGCAGATCGGCCTGTTTGCCTATGCGATCTCCTTCGTCACGAGGATCCCGCCGACCGATATCCAGATGCTCTCCAACGTGTCGCTGGCGCCTTGGTCGATCATCATCGTCGATACCTGGATGTGGACGCCCTACGTGATGCTGATCTGCCTCGCGGGCCTCCGCTCCATCCCCGAATACATCTACGAGGCGGCCGAGGTCGACCGCGCCTCGAACTGGCGGCAGTTCTGGTCGATCACGCTGCCGATGGCGCTGCCCTTCATCATGCTGGCGGTGCTGTTTCGCGGCATCGAGAACTTCAAGATGTTCGACATGGTCAATCTGTTGACCGGCGGCGGGCCGGGCTCGACGACCGAGGTCGCCTCGATAACGCTGAAGCGGCAGGCTTTCGAAAGCTGGCGCACCGGTTATTCCTCGGCCTTCGCCATCATCCTTTTCGTGGCGGTGTTCGGCCTCGCCAACATCTACGTCAAGGCGCTCAACAAGGTGAAGCAGAGATGAGCCTGACCACAGCCCATTCGGTCGTCGCACCGAGCAGCAACTCGAAACGGATCGCCGGCACGATCATCGTGCTTTACGCACTGATCTCGATCGTGCCGCTGCTGTGGATCTTCGCCACCAGCTTCAAGACGCCGCCGGATTCAATCGCGTATCCGCCCAAGATCCTGTTCCAGCCCAGCCTCGAGGGCTACTGCAATTTGTTCACGACGCGGACCCGGCAGACGCCGGAATACATCAACTCGCTGGGCCCGGCGACGGGCTTCTGCGACGAGACCACGCGCAAGCGCAACATGGTGATCGCCGGTCCGTCCAATTTCCTGCCGCGCTTCGTCAATTCGCTGATCATCGCCTTCGGTTCGACCTTCTGCGCCGTCTTCCTCGGCACACTGTCGGCTTACGGCTTTTCGCGCTTCAAGGTGCCGCTCGCCGACGACCTCCTGTTCTTCATCCTGTCGACGCGCTTCATGCCGCCGATCGCCGTCGCCATTCCGATCTATCTGATGTACCGCGAGCTTGGCCTGTCGGACACCGCGCTCGGCATGATCCTGCTCTACACGGCGGTCAATGTGTCGCTGGCTGTCTGGCTGCTGAAGGGCTTCATCGACGAGATCCCGCGCGAATATGAAGAAGCGGCAATGATCGACGGCTACACGCGGCTGCAGGCCTTCTGGCGCACCGTGCTGCCGCAGGCGACGACCGGCATAGCCGCGACCGCCATCTTCTGCCTGATCTTCGCCTGGAACGAGTATGCGTTCGCAGCTCTCCTGACCTCCGGCACGGCGCAGACCGCGCCGCCCTTCATCCCGACCATCATCGGCGAAGGCGGCCAGGACTGGCCGGCGGTCGCGGCCGGCACGACGATCTTCCTGGTGCCGATCCTGGTTTTCACCATCCTGCTTCGCAAGCAATTGCTGCGCGGCATCACCTTCGGCGCGGTGCGCAAATGAGCTTGACCAAGCCTGGGAACCGCAAATCGCGCTGGCCGGCCTGGGCACGGCGCGGGCTGATGGAAAACATCGCGACAGCGCTGATCGCCATCGGCTTCCTGATGCTGTTCCAGCCCTTCGCGCTGTCGCTCTACACCTACTCCTTCATCACCATGCTCGCTGGCACCGTGATGTTCATCATCGTCTCCAAGTTCCCGGAATAATCATGGCCGAAATCCGTGTCCAGCACCTGAGAAAGGCTTTCGGCGATTTCGTCGCCGTGCAGGATTCCAACTTCGTCGTCGAGGATGGCGAGTTCTTCGTCATGCTCGGCCCGTCCGGCTGCGGCAAGACGACGACCTTGCGCATGATCGCGGGGCTTGAGCTGCCGACCGGCGGCCAGATCCTGCTCGGCGGCGACGACGTCACCATGCTGCGGGCCCGCGAGCGCGACATCGCCTTCGTCTTCCAGCTGTTCGCGCTCTACCCGCACATGAATGTGCGCAAGAACATCGGCTTCCCGCTGCTGGCGCAAGGCATGCCTTCGGCCGAAATCCGCACGCGGGTCGAGGAAACGGCGAAGCTGCTGCGCATCGACCATCTGCTCAACAAATCCGTCTCCGGACTTGCCGGCGGCGACCGCCAGCGCGTCGCGCTCGGCCGCGCCATCGTGCGGCGGCCAAAATGCTTCCTGATGGATGAGCCGCTGGGAACCCTTGACACCGAATTCCGCGATTTGATGGTCCATGAGCTGCGCGAACTGCACAACCGCATCCACGCCACGACGGTCTATGTCACGCACGACCAGATGGAAGCGATGTCGATGGCCGACAAGATCGCGGTGATGAACCATGGCGTCATCGAGCAGTTCGGAAGCCCGCGCGAAATCTATGACCGCCCGGCGACCATGTTCGTCGCCGACTTCATCGGCTCGCCACCGATGAACTTTTTGGGATTTGGCGGCGGGCTCGCCAAGGGCGCCAGGGAGATCATCGTGCAAGGCGCGAAGGTCGCGGTGCCGGAGGTGCGCGAGGACATCGCACCTGGCGACATGGCGCTCGGCATCCGCCCTGAACACATCCGCTTCGACGACGCCTCAAAATTGCGCGGCGCCATCTATGGCACCGAATATCTCGGCACCACGCAGATCGTCGCGGTGGAGACGGCGGATGGCATCATCAAGGCACGCGTACCGGCCGAAATCAGGCTCGCCACCGGCGACCATGTCGGCCTGACGCTGAGCAGCGCGCGGCTGTCGCTGTTCGAGAAGGGATCGGGCCGCGCGGTGAGAACCGCGATCCACGATGTCGCCTCGGAACGGAGGGCCCAGCATGGCTGAGGTGCACATCAAGAACGTGACCAAGAGTTTCGGCGACCATGTCGCCGTCGACGGCCTCGACCTGCACATAGCGGATGGTGAATTCGTCGTGCTGCTCGGGCCAACCGGGGCCGGCAAGACGACGACGCTGCGGCTCATCGCCGGGTTGGAACGGCCAGACAGCGGCACGATCGAGATCGGCGGACACAATGCCACGACGCTGTCGCCGGCCGAGCGCGACACCGCCTTCGTCTTCCAGCAATATTCGCTCTATCCGCATCTGTCGGTGTTCGACAATCTCGCCTTTCCGCTGCGCTCGCCGGCGCGGAAAATGCCGGAAGACCAGATCCGCCGCCGGGTCGAGGAGGTGGCGAAGATGGTGCGCATCCATCACAAGCTCGCCAACCGCTCGACCAAGCTTTCGGGCGGCGAAATGCAGCGCGTCGCCATCGGCCGCGCGCTGGTGCGCAAGCCTTCGATCTATCTGATGGACGAGCCGCTGTCATCGCTCGACGCCAAGCTGCGGGCGGATCTGCGGCTCGAGCTGAAGCGCATCCAGACCGAGCTCGGCGCCACCATGCTCTACGTCACCCACGACCAGATCGAGGCGATGACGATGGCAGACCGCATCGGCATCCTCACCGAGGGCGTGCTGGTGCAGATCGGCTCGCCGCGCACCATCTATTCAGAGCCGGCAAACCTGCATGTCGCGGCGAGGCTCGGCCAGCCGGCGATCAATCTTCTGCCGACCGGGCTGCTGCCTGACGGCGGCGCACCGGCCGGCACCAAGACGATCGGCGCGCGCACCGAGCATCTGACGATCGCGAAGGCCGCGAATGGCCATGCTGACGGCGTTGTCGACTGGGTCGAGCATCTCGGTGACCAGAACCATTTGCATGTGACGGTAGGCACCAAGAAACTGGTGACGCTGACCGATCCCGACACGGATCTGGCGCAGGGCGACAAAGTGGTGATCCGCTACCGGGCGCCGCTGTATTTCGGCGCCGATGGACAGCGATTGATGTGAGCGGTTTTCGGTGATTCAGCACCGGTTTTGACTTTGCCAGTACGGGACGAATCGATGAAGCACTTTTTCAATCGCAGGGAAACGATCGTCACCGAGGCGCTGGACGGCCTGCTACGAACCATTGGCTCCGGCGATCTCGCGCGCCTCGACGGCCATCCCGAGATCAAGGTCGTCCTGCGCGCCGACTGGGACAAGACGAAAGTCAGTGTCGTCTCCGGCGGCGGGGCCGGGCACGAGCCTTCACATGCCGGTTTCGTCGGCAGGGGCATGCTGACGGCGGCGGTTTCGGGCGAGATCTTTGCCTCGCCAAGCGTCGAAGCGGTGCTGGCCGCCATTCGCGCGGTCACCGGCCCGGCCGGCTGCCTGCTGATCGTCAAGAACTACACCGGCGACCGTCTCAATTTCGGCCTGGCGGCAGAGAAGGCGCGCGCCGAAGGGTTTCGTGTCGAGATGGTCATTGTCGCCGACGATATCGCTTTGCCCGACATCACCCAGCCGCGCGGCGTTGCCGGCACCTTGTTCGTGCACAAGATATCAGGCCACCTGTCGGAAGCCGGCCACGATCTGGCTGAAATCGCGGCAGCGGCGCGGGCGGCGGCTAAGGACATAGTTTCGCTCGGCATGTCGCTGTCGTCCTGCTCGATCCCGGGCCAGCCGCACGAAGACAGATTTGGCGAGAACGATGGCGAACTCGGCCTTGGCATTCACGGCGAGCCGGGCGTCGAGCGGATTGCGGTGCAGAGCGCCGACAGGCTGGTGGCGATCATGGCGGAGCGCCTCGCGGCACGGCTTGATCCCAAGGCCACCTACGCCTTGCTGATCAACAATCTCGGCTCCGTGCCGCCGCTGGAAATGTCCGTTATCGCCAATGCGGTGCTTGCCTCGCCGTTGGCCAAAACCATCAAACTGACGATCGGGCCGGGCCCGCTGATGACGGCGCTCAACATGAACGGCTTCTCGCTGTCGCTGATCCGGCTGGATGCGGCGCGCGAAACCGCCTTGCAGGCGCCGGTCGGCCCGCATGCCTGGATACCGGCAAAGCCGGTTGTTTCACCTGCCGTCGTGCCGATGGCGAAAGCGGCCGGACAAAGCGTGGCACGCAAGCCCAGCCAGGATGCGCGGACCCGGTCTCTTCTCGTTACCATCTGCGAAAGGCTGATCGCGCTCGAAGCGACTTTGAACGGACTGGACGCCAAAACAGGCGACGGCGACACCGGTTCGACGGTGGCGACCGGCGCGCGCAGTGTTCTCGAGCGGCTCGACACGCTGCCGCTTGCCGAGCCTGCAGCCACCCTTGGCGCGATAGGCGACATTCTGAGCGCGTCGATGGGCGGCTCCAGCGGCGTGCTGCTGTCGATCTTCTTCACGGCGGCGGCGCAGGCTCTGGGCGGCGGCGCGAGCCTGGCCCAGGCGCTGCTTGCCGGCCTTGAACGGATGACCTTTTACGGCGGCGCCAGAATTGGCGATAGAACCATGGTCGATGCGCTTGAGCCGGCGCTCAAAGCGCTCGACGCGAACGGCCTTGAGGAGGCGGCAACAGCAGCCCGCCATGGTGCCGAGGCCACGGCCGCCATGGACAAGGCAAAAGCCGGGCGGTCGGCCTATGTCGGCAGCAAGCTGCGAGGTGTGGTCGACCCCGGCGCTCACGCGGTGGCCGAAGTCTTCGCGGCGGCCGCGGCATTGCATGAAGCGGCCTGACGTATGCTCCAGTTGTCGAATGACCGTTCTTTCGATACTGCCGGCAAGATGGAAACCGGGAATGCGGGTGACATGGCGGCGTTGAACCTTGCCCGGCTGATCGCGGCCGCCGCGGATACGATCGCCGCGCATGCCGAGGAATTGACGGCGCTCGACCAGGCGATCGGCGACGGCGACCACGGGCTGAACATGAAGCGCGGCTTCGAGGCCGTGCGCGCCGAAGCCGAAGCATTTTCGGCCAAACCGCTGCCCGATGCCCTGAAGGCGATCGGCACCAAGCTGGTGATGACGGTCGGCGGCGCCTCCGGCCCGCTGTTCGGCACCCTGTTCCTGGCACTCGGCAAGGAGATTTCGACGAAACCCGATCGCGCCAATCTGACGGCGGCGTTCGGCAAGGCGATCGAAGCTGTGGCAGCACGCGGCAAATCGCAGATCGGACAAAAAACCATGCTCGACGTGCTGCAGCCGGTGCATGACGCGCTGCAGCAGGGAAAGACAGCTCTTGAAATCGCCGATATCGCCGACGCCGCGGCCGACGCGACCGTGCCTATGAAAGCCTTGCGTGGCCGCGCCTCGTTCCTGGGCGACCGATCGATCGGTCATATGGACGCCGGCGCGCGCTCAACCGCGCTGCTGGTGCGCACAGTGGCGCACAGCCTCGGGGAAAGCGCATGAGCAATGTCGGCATCGTCATCGTCTCGCATTCGCCGCTGGTTGCCGAGGGCACGGCCGACATGGTGCGGCAGATGGTGGGCGACGAAGTGCCGCTTGCATGGTGCGGCGGAAACGGCCATGGCGGGCTCGGCACCAATGTCGAGGCGATCATGGGCGCCATCGACAAGGCCTGGTCGGAAGCCGGTGTCGCCATTCTGGTCGATCTCGGCGGCGCCGAGACCAACTCGGAAATGGCGGTGGAGATGATCGGCGAGCCACGCTCGCACAAGATCATAGTCTGCAACGCGCCGATCGTCGAAGGCGCGGTGATGGCAGCGACCGAGGCCTCCGGCGGCGCCTCGCTGCGGGAAGTGGTGGCGACGGCACATGAATTGTCGCCGTCGTGAACGAACGGGAATTTTGAAAGACATGTCCGCATCCGCCGAAGCGACCGTTGTGATCACCCACGAGGTGGGTCTGCACGCGCGTCCTTCGGTGAAGTTCACCAAGCTGGCCAAGAGTTTTGCCGCCGAGGTGGAGATCGCGCTCGCCGCCAACGGGCCATGGTTCGACGCCAAGAGCATCGTCAAGGTGATGGCGGCCAAGGCGCCGAAGGGCACCGTGCTGCACATCAGGGCCAGCGGTGACGGCGCCAATGATGTCGTCGACGCGTTGGTCGAACTGGTGCGGCGCGATTTCGACGAAGGCGCGGACCATGTCCGAACCGCTTAGACTGCAAGGCATTTCTGCCTCGGCCGGCTATGCCGAGGGGCCACTGTTCGACCTCGACCAGACTGTCGTATCCTATGTCGGCAAAGAAACAGCCGACGACGAGAAGGCCGCGCTCGAAGCCGCAATCGCCGTCGCGACAAGCCGTCTCACCGCATTGAGCGAGATGGCCGAGGGCGATGCCGCCGACATTCTCGAGTTTCAGCTCGCCATGCTGCAAGACGATGCGCTGAGCAGCCCGGCCTTTGCCGCGATCCGCACCGGCCTGCCAGCCGACAAAGCCTGGCGGCAAGCGCTTGATACCGAGATTGCCGGCTACGACGCGTCAGACCAGGATTATTTCCGCGCACGGGCCGCCGACATACGCGATATCAGGGACCAGGTGCTGCGGGCGCTGTCCGAGGATGGCGACGTCCAGGCGCCAACCGGCGCCATCCTCTACGGCTGGGATATCGCGCCGACGCGTTTTCTCGAAACCGACTGGAGCAGCGGCGGCGGCATCGCACTGAAGGCGGGCAGCACCGCCAGCCACGTCGCCATGCTGGCGCGTTCACGCGGCGTGCCGATGGTTGTCGGGTTGGGCACTTCGCTGGCTCGTCTAACCGGCACAGCGCTGCTCGACGCCGAACATGGCGGCATTGTGTTGTCACCCTCCAAGACTGAAATCGCTGCTTTTCGCCAATCGTCCTCATCATTCCGGGCGCGCAGCGACCGGGCCGGGACGTTCCTGGCGCGACCGGCGGTGACCAAGGCCGGCACGGCGGTGCGCGTGCAGGTCAACATCGCCGACCCGTCCGATGTCGACCTCATCGACATTACGACCTGCGACGGAGTCGGGTTGATGCGCACCGAATTCCTGTTCGGCAAGACGCTGCCGGATGAGGAGACGCAGTATCGCGCCTATCGCAAGGTGCTGGAGTGGGCCGGTGAAAAACCGGTGACGATCCGCACCGTTGACGCCGGCGGCGACAAGCCGGTGCCCGGCTTTACGATCGAGGAGAGCAATCCGTTTCTCGGCCTGCGCGGGATCAGGCTGTCGCTGGCAAGACCCGAGGTGTTTCGTGTACAGATCCGGGCGCTGCTGCGCGCCGCTGTCCATGGCGGCCTGAAAGTGATGTTCCCTATGATCGCCATTGTGGAGGAATACCGACAGGCAGCGGCGATGTTCGCCGAAGAGCAGACTGCACTTGCCGCACGCGGCGTCGCACACAACATGCCGCCGCTCGGCATCATGGTCGAAGTGCCGTCGGTGGCGATCGTACCGGAAGCCTTTACCGATGCCGCCTTCTTCTCGATCGGCTCCAATGATCTCACCCAGTATGTCATGGCGGCCGCCCGCGACAACGCTGCCGTGGCGCATCTCAATTCGGTCCGTCATCCGGCCGTGCTGCGGCTGATCGCTGCCGTGACCGCGTTTGGCCAGCGGGAAGAGATCCCGGTCAGCCTGTGCGGCGATGCAGCCGGCGATCCAGCCTCGATCCCGTCACTGATCGAGGCCGGCCTGCGCGATCTTTCCGTCGCGCCGGCGCAACTCGCCATGGCCAAGGCGGCCATCGCGGACGTTTCTGTCTAGGCGCGGCCGGCATGGTCGACAGGACACCCGAACCCGGTTCCGAAGAGGCGATCCGCGCCTACAAGACGATCCTGTCGCAGGTTATCGACCAGCGCCCGTCCGGTATGCGCCAGCGCCTGGCCGATGCGCTCGGCAAGCACCGCAGCTTCGTCACGCAGATTTCCAGTCCTGCCTATTCGATCCCGATTCCGTCAAAACATTTGCCGGCTATATTTTCCGTCTGCCATTTCAGCCCGGCCGAGCGCGACCAGTTTCTCGCCGCCTATCACCAGGCGCATCCAGGCAAGATGTCGATCGCATCAGGCATGCGCAAGACGCGGCATGTCTCGCTGATCGTGCCGGATTTCGGCGACGACAAGCAGAACGCCGCGCTCGATAAGGCGGTGAACGATTTTATCCAAAAGATCACCAGCATCACCGGCAAGAGTGGCTGATCACTTGCTATCTGGCCTATTTCGGGAGGAGACGGCCGTGAAGAAGTTTATCAATTCGGTGGACACGGTGCTGACCGAAAGCCTCGACGGCTTCGTCGCCGCCCATGCCGACATCCTCGTGCTCGGCGACGAGCACAAATTCATCCGCCGAAAGACCTTGCGGCCGGGCAAGGTGGCGCTGATCTCCGGCGGCGGTTCCGGTCACGAGCCGCTGCATAGCGGCTTTGTCGGTCACGGCATGCTGGACGCCGCCTGCCCCGGCCAGGTATTCACCTCGCCGACACCGGACCAGATGCTGGCGGCGGCAGAGGCCGTCGACACCGGTGCCGGCTGTCTGTTCATCGTCAAGAACTATGAGGGCGACGTCATGAATTTCGAGATGGCGGCCGAAATGTCGGAAGGCGTCCAGCAGATCGTGACCAATGACGATGTCGCGGTCGAGAATTCTTCCTATACGACGGGCCGGCGTGGCGTTGCCGGCACGCTGGTGGTGGAAAAGATCGTCGGCGCGGCGGCCGAACATGGCCTGGCTCTGGCGTCGCTGAAGGCGCTTGGCGACCGCGTCAACGCTGCTACCCGCTCGATGGGCGTGGCGCTGACCAGTTGCACCGTGCCGGCGGCGGGCAAGCCGACTTTCGATATCGGCGACGGCGAGATGGAGTTCGGCGTCGGCATCCATGGCGAGCCCGGCCGCCGGCGCGATGCGCTGAAAAGCGCCGATGCGATCGCGCAGGAGATTTGCGCCGCGATCCTCGGCGATCTCGGCGACAAAGCGAAAGGCCCGGCGCTGCTGTTCGTCAACGGCTTCGGCGGCACGCCGCTGATGGAACTCTATCTGATGTACAACAGCGCACGGCTAATCTTCGAGAAGCATGGCGTGACGGTGACCCGTTCGCTGGTCGGCTCCTACGTCACCTCGCTCGATATGGCCGGCTGCTCGATCACGCTGACCATGCTCGACGACGAGACGACCGCATTCTGGGACGCGCCGGTACACACTGCGGCGCTGCGCTGGGGCATGTAAAAGCTGGCTTACATTAGGCTTTTCTGCAACCATTCCTGACTTGCTCGCAATGCTAGCTGGGTTGATGCTGCCACCGCTTACTTCCGCCGAAGAAAGACTCTTGCTGCGCTTCGCTGACCCCGAGGCGGCGGCAGGCGGCGAAGATTTGTCGGCAAAGACGCTGACGGCGCTGCTCGACAATGCCGAGTTTCACGGCGTGCTGCCGATCATGTTGCGCAAGCTCAGCGGGGACGCGCGGCTGCCAGCGGATGCCGACCTGCACGGCAAGCTGGAGGATCTGCGCCAGAAGGCAACGATCGCCACCGGCCAGTCGATGCTGTTGAAGTATCATGGCGACCGCATCATGAAGGGACTGGCGGCGGACAATATTCCGGCGCGGATCGTCAAGGGACCCGTCTTCGCGCGAAAGCTCTACCGCAACGTCGCCGACAGGCCCTTCACCGACATCGACATCCTGGTCGAACCCGCCAATCTGGCCAGGGCAAACCAGGTGATCGCGGCATGCGGCTTCGAGCTTGGCAGCAACGAGGCCGAATCCTACGAATTGCAGGAATTCAAATGGCTGGAAAAAGAGAATTCCAGCCTGCTGGTCGAACTGCATGGCGACCTCGTGCATGACACCGGCATGCGGCGGCGCCTGTCGCTGGGTTTCCCTGAATTGCGCGCCATCGACGGCGAAGCCACGGACACGCCGGCGGCTCTTCTAACGATCGCCATCGTGCACGCCGCCGGCGGCCACAAATTCCACCGCCTGCAGCTTTGCGTCGACGTGCTGCAAGGCGTGCGGGCGCTGCAATCACCCGAAGCGGAAGCACGCCTGTTCGACGCTGCCCGTATGACCGGCATCGAACTGGAGTTGGCAATCGTGCTCAATGTGACCGGCCAGCTGTTCGACGAGAGCCGCGCGCTCGAACTCGCCGGCCGCATCAAGCCCGACCTCTCCATACGGCTGGCCAGGCGGTTGATCACAACGAATACGCTGCTTGGCGTCAATTCCAGGGACAGACTGGGCTCGCGCCTGCGCCGCGACGCCTTCCGGTGGATTCAGAGATTGGCCAAGGCCAGGCCGCAAGTAGCCTGACTTGACGTCAATCCAGGGTGCCGCGGATCAGCGCCGCAGCGTCAGCCGGGCGCGCGCCTACTTCGAGCTGGAAGGTCGGCACCGCATTGACCAGCCCGGCGATGGTCGCCAGCCTGCGCTTCTGCATCGGCAGCAGCCCGGTCATGCCGGTGCGGACATTGTCGACTGCCAGCGCCACCATCGCGTCGGTCCTGGCCATGGCGACGAGCCGGGTCTGCCCGTCGGCGGAACGCGCCAGGTGCAGAAGCGCCGCCACCGGCCGGGCGGATGCGTTTTCCACCCGGATGATACCGCCCAACCGTTCTAACGAGACCGGCTGTTCGCCGTTGCGATCCCACGTCTGGCCAAGGCATGGCGCCACCTGCGGGATCATTTCGGCAGTCTTCCGGTGGATTTTGACGGCGCGCGGCAAGCCCCAGGCTACAACCTTGCCCGAAGCGACATTCAGGATCATGGCGTCGTCGGAGCAGAGGCCAAAGCCCTGTGTTGCCAGCGCCAGCGACGTCGTGGTCTTGCCGGTGCCGCTCGGGGCGTGGATCAGCACCACCGCATCGCGGTCAGGCAAGGTCAGCCCGGCCGTATGCAGCATATGCTGGCCACCGGCGTCGAGCGCGGCATCCAGGACCAACATCGACGGCGTCCAGGCGGCTTTCGTACCGGTGCTAATCCGGAGTTCGGCCCAACCTTCCCCACCATTGATCGCAACGGTTTGGCGCCCGGGAAAGACCAGATGGACAATGCCGCCATCCTCGATCATCCGGCAGGGACCATCCTCCGGCACCTCGCCATCGAAGACCAGGGATCCATTGGGTGTCTCGTCCAGCGTGTCTGTTTCGGTGATCTCAAGACGAAAGTCCGGCGCGACGGGTTCCTCTATACGCAGGCTGCCCAGCATCCGGTCGAAATCCTGCCACAGCTCGGAGCGCTCGGCCGATATGCAAAGGATCAGGCCGTTGAGGCCATAGCAGGCTGAAGGTCTGGTCAAGCGGGACGCGCCTTTACGGCATCGGCATGATGACGATAGATCTCGACCATGCCGGGAAGCTTGTCGCTGACCACCGGCTTGCCGTCGAGGCAGACCCAGCAATGCGCCGATAGACGCTGCGCTTGCATCGACTGCGGTTCGACGCCGAAGCGCAGGTCCGGATCGAAGCCGGCTAGTCGCAGGAAACGATGACCGAGCAGACCTTCCCTCAAGCACCTGCGGTCACGCATCAGCCAGGGATGGCGGACCGTGCGGTTGACGCTCTCGACGATGTAGGCGGACGGCAGACCGCGATAGGGCGTCGACGAGGCGAGCGGCGCCCATTTGAGCACCTCCTCGAAGCTCCGGTTGGTGACAAGGACCGGCATCAGCCGCGCGCTCGCCCAGAGATGGCAGAGAAAAAGAGCGCGCAGGAGCGGGCCGTCAGCCATCAAGCACCTGGCGCGGCGAGGATACCTTCCGAGATCAGATCCGTGGCCAGTGCCGCCATGTCCTGATCGAGCGTCCCCTTGTCGACCTCGAACTCCTCGCAAAGCAGGTCGACGATCTGGTCGAGGTTGCGCGCGCCGTCCACCTTGTCGAGAAAGGCTTCGGTCGTGCCGTTGCATGTATAGAGCTGGCCGCTGCGCGCCAAAAGCACGACTGCGCCATCGCCCACATGCTGCACCGAGGCATCCTCGGCCAGCCGCAGAACGGTTCCAGAGACTATTTCCACCACGCCCCCTCCAAGCCATGCTCATCCCGGAAATCAGATAGCGCGGAGGTGGAGCGCTGTCTATCGGCCGATCACGGGAGCCCAGTTCAGGGGACCAACGGCTTTGCTGACAGATTCTCCGCGCCAGTCGCGTTAGAACCTGCTCGGTTGCGTCTTCCCGGCCGCATTCGGCCCAGAAATAGTCATCGATGAAACGTGACAAACAGCGGGCTGCCGGCAGCGGACGTTGCATTTCTTCCCCTAAGTAAGGTAAAACCTGCCTGGGTATTGGGGAGATAGCGTATGCGTTACAATTGGGAGCGAGCTCCGACGAGCTTCGAACGTCATAGAAAAGCGCTGGCGACAGCCATTTTGATCGCTGGCGGCATTGGCCTCATGCTTGTGGCCCTGCCGATCTAGAAACAACCTTCAGACAGATCGGCTGCCAGCGCTTGGGCGTGACCTCTCAGCGTGGCTCCCCGGTCACCGCGAGGAAGCGGCGATCGCGCCCCTCGAAACCCTGGCTGAAACGCTGCACCAGAACAACGATCACCGCCGGCTTGCCGGCCGGGGTAAGTTCGTAGGATTCCGACAGGCTGTAGGAGGTCGGGCAGTTTCTTGAGCCCGGCACGGTCTTGTCCTCGTGCAGGATCTTGAACGGCTTGCCGTCCTGGCCTTGCAGCGTCAGCCGGAAGCCGAGTGCCTTGCCAGATGTGTCGCGCTGCTCCGTCGTTGCGAAACTCGCCGAACAATCGCTCGTGCTGGCTGCCAGGATCTCGTCGAGCTGGATGGTCGAAACGCCCGTTTCGCCATGGAGCGGCGACAGCCATTTCTGCGACACCTGTTCGAGGCGGGAGATGTCGTTGTAGGCAACCATTTCACCCGGAAAGGTGAATTTGTCGGACGCTGTCTGCTCGGCTGGGGATGTGATTGCATAATGGGCGAGAATGGGCGCCGCCTGAGCGGCGGCCTGCGCCCTCGCCTGCTCCAGCGTCAGTGTTGCCTCCTCCGTCTCATCGACGACGAGGATCGGCTTACCGCCAACGAACCGATCCGTACGGGTATCGATGATGTCGATCTCAGACCAGCCGGAGTCCGAGGCGCCGGCGTCGAGCGTTCCATATTGCTCGAAGGCGAAATAAGCGCCATCCGGCGAAAAGCCGATGATGTGCCGTGCCGCGGCATCGCCGGCTTCAGCGGTTCCGGTGGACATAGCAAGTACGGCGCCCATGACCGACGATAGCGAAAAGCGCCCGATGATCCGAACAGCAGCAGACATCACCACCCCAGTCCCGTCTCGCAGTTCATAGCTGCTTGCCCCCAAGCGCCAGGTCGATGCCGTCGTCACAATGGCGTGGATTTGCGGCCAAGGGTAGAGCGCGCTATCTGGAAGGAAGAAAAACATTTCCCGGGGAGGTATGGATGGCTTCACGCTATCACGAGGTCTATGAAGGCTGGAAACGCGATCCGGAACAATTCTGGGCGGATGCGGCCGGCGCCATCGACTGGTATTCGCCTTGGGACAAGGTGTTCGACGCCAATGCCGGTGTCTATGGCCGCTGGTTCACCGGCGCCACCTGCAACACCTGCTACAATGCCATCGACCGCCACGTCGCCGGCGGCCGCGCCGACCAGATCGCGCTGATCCATGACAGTGCGATTGCCGGAACCGTGAAAAAGTTCACTTATGCCGAGCTGAAGCGCGAGGTCGTCGCGCTGACTTCGGTGCTGAAGAACCGCAGCATCGGCAAGGGTGACCGCGTCATCATCTACATGCCGATGGTGGCCGAGGCGGCCATCGCCATGCTCGCCTGCGCCCGCATCGGCGCGGTGCATTCGGTGGTCTTCGGCGGCTTCGCCTCGCATGAGCTTGCCACCCGCATCGACGATGCCAGGCCGAAGCTGATCATTTCGGCATCCTGTGGCCTGGAGCCAGGCCGCGTCGTTGCCTACAAGCCGTTGCTCGACAAGGCGATCGAGATCTCCCGCCACAAGCCGGACGCCTGCCTGATCCTGCAGCGCGACCAGTTGCGCTGCGAGTTGAAGGAGCATTTCGACATCGACTACGCCGATGCCGTCGCCCGCGAACGGGCAGCGGGCGCCAATGTCGATTGCGTTCCGGTGCTTGCCACCGATCCGCTCTACATCATCTACACATCGGGCACGACCGGTCAGCCCAAGGGCATCGTGCGCGACAATGGCGGCCATATGGTCGCGCTGAAATGGACGATGGAAAACGAGTTCGGCGTCAAGCCGGGCGAGGTGTTCTGGGCGGCATCCGATGTCGGCTGGGTGGTCGGCCATTCCTACATCGTCTACGGACCGCTGCTGCATGGCTGCACCAGCATCCTGTTCGAGGGCAAGCCTGTCGGCACGCCCGATGCCGGCACCTACTGGCGGGTGATAGCGGAGCATGGCGTGGTCGCGCTGTTCACCGCGCCGACCGCATTCCGCGCCATCAAGGGGCAGGACCCGAAGGGCGAGTTCATTGCCAAACACGACCTCTCGAAGTTCCGCACGCTGTTTCTTGCCGGCGAGCGCGCCGACCCGGAAACCATCAAATGGGCGGAGCAGAAGCTGAATGTGCCTGTGGTCGACCATTGGTGGCAGACAGAGACCGGCTCGCCGATGACGATCAATCCCGCCGGCCTTGGCCTGCTGCCGGTGAAATACGGCTCGCCCGGCGTGCCGATGCCCGGCTACGACATCCGCGTTCTCGACGATGCCGGCCATGAGGTGCAGCGCGGCACGCTGGGCAATGTGGTGATCAAACTGCCGCTGCCGGCCGGCTGCCTGCCAACGCTGTGGAATGCCGATCAACGGTTCCGCCAGGCCTATCTCGACGAGTTCCCCGGCTTCTACAAGACGGCGGATGCCGGCATGGTCGACGAGGACGGCTATCTCTACGTCATGGCCCGCACCGATGACATCATCAACGTCGCCGGCCACCGGCTGTCGACCGGCGCCATGGAAGAGGTGCTTTCGGCCCATCCCGATGTCGCCGAATGCGCGGTCATCGGCATTGCCGACGCCATGAAGGGCCAGGTTCCGCTGGGCTTCGTGGTGCTGAATGCGGGTGTGACCCGCGATATCGGCTCCATCGAGAACGAGGTGGTCGGCCTGGTGCGCGAACGCATCGGCCCGGTCGCCGCCTTCAAGACGGTGGTGACGATCAAGCGCCTGCCCAAGACGCGATCTGGCAAGATCCTGCGCGGCACCATGCAGAAGATCGCCGACAAGGAGGAATGGGCCATGCCGGCAACCATCGACGATCCGGTCATCCTCGACGAGATCACTGCGGCGCTGAAGGAACGTGGGATCGGCCTTTGAGCCACTGAAGGTGGGCCGCGGACGACCTTTTCGATCGGCAAGCAATACTTTTATTGTGCGACGCAGCAATGCACCCTAAAGTCGTTCGCGGGGGGCCATCGACAAAGGTCGCATGGCTCAGCAGAAGATTACATTTGGCGGCGTCGACATCCTGCGCTTTCTCGCCGCCGTCATGGTCATGGTCTACCACTATGGCTTCTGGGTGTGGGCGTATCCTGACGGTGTTTCGGCGCGCGCCACGGGCGGCGTTCCCCCGCAGCCGGCAATAGGCGCCTGGGTCGAATCTGGCTGGGTCGGCGTCCAGATCTTCTTCGTCATCAGCGGCTTCGTCATCGCCTTCAGCGCCGAAAGGTCGACACCCCTGCGGTTTTTCGAAGCCAGGGTGAAACGGCTGGCGCCGGCCGTGTGGATCTGTGCGCCGGTCACTGCGGCGGTGCTTTTGATCGTCGGCCTCAGCTGGCCGACCGATGCCGTCGTCAGGCTCGTCCGCACCGGCCTGTTCGCCCCTTACGCGCCATGGGTGGACAGCGTCTACTGGACGCTCGGCATCGAGATCGCCTTCTATGCCGTCGTCTGGACCTTGCTGCGGCTCGGCCGCTTCCATCTAATGGAAATTGTGGCCCTCGCCATCGGCCTGGTCAGCGCGCTGTTCTGGTGCCTCTACTACCCGCTCGACTGGGCCGACCTTGCCGAAACACGCACGCTCGACCTGCTTCTGGTGCATCACGGCGTGTTCTTCGCCACCGGCGTCATGCTGTGGCTGATGCGCTTCAAGGCGGTGACAGCCGCCCGCCTAGCCTTCTGCGCCCTGTTCCTGGCCGGTGGCGTGCTGCAGATCGCCAGTTCGGTCGACGTTCATGTCCTGAAGGTCGGGCGGGATATGCCCTTCGCCCCGCCGATCCTCATCTTCCTCATAGGCATTGCGCTGATGGCGTGGTCGCTGCGGCTCGACCTCTCCTGGAGCGGCTGGCGCCGGATCGGGCTGATGACCTATCCGCTCTACCTGCTGCACGATGTCGTCGGCGCGGCCCTGCTCGGCATCCTGGTCCGCGCCGGTCTGCCGCATCTGTTCTCGATGGCGGTCGTCGGCGCGACGATGATCGCGGCAAGCTGGCTAGTGGCGACCGAGGCCGAACCACGCATCCGGCTGCTGCTCGACCATACCGTTTTCCGTTATCGGCTTAAGGCAGCCTGACGACGGTCCGGCAGACCGGCCCAGCCGCCGACCTAAAGCATGTCGCGCCTGAGCGGATTCAGGCCCACTCCAGGCCTTTGTTCCACGGATCGCTCTCCCAAAACGGAGCTCACTTCCGAGCGACATGCATTGGCGGTGCCGACCCGGCGCAGCTACATTTTCCACGATTGCGGAATTCTTCGTTTCGGGCATGATAACAGGCACTTATGCCTTCGGCATGAGAGCTTGCCTCGAGACGCCCGGCACGTGACCCTGTTCCAGCGAAAACCCCGCATCGCGGCGCGTCCGCGCCTCGATATCGATATGCAGGACGCTGTCGTCTATGCGATCGGCGACGTGCATGGCTGCTACAAGGAACTCCGCGCGCTAGAGCAGAAGATCCTGCTCGATTCGCTGCGCTTCCAGAGCCGCAAGATCATCGTCATGCTTGGCGACTACATCGACCGGGGGTTTCAGTCGGCGCGGGTGCTCGATCACCTCCTGGCGCCGCCGCCGAAAGGATTTCAGCGCATTTGTCTTGCGGGCAACCACGAAGTGGCAATGCTGAACTATCTCGACGGAAATCTGTCCCGCGAACCCTGGCTGGCGACGGGCGGCCTGCAAACCCTGTTTTCCTATGGCATCGATCCGGCGCGCCTCACCAGCCTCTACGGGAGCAGCGCGCAGATCGACCGGCGCATAAGGGAGATCATTCCGGACGATCACGTCAGCTTCCTGCGCGGGCTGCCGATCATGGTCCGTTCGCGGAAGTTCGTGTTTGTCCACGCCGGCATCAGGCCCGGCGTCGACCTTGCGGCGCAAACCGACCATGACCTGATCAACATCCGTTCGGACTTCTTCGAGGCAACGCACCTGCTCGACCGCTGGGTGGTGCACGGGCATACGCCGGTGGATGTCCCGAAGCTCGAAGGGCGCCGGCTCGGCATCGACACGGCCGCCTTCCAGAGCGGACGCCTGACCGCCGTCAGGATCGCCGACAAGCAAGGCAGGCTGATCTTCTCCTGACGCGCAACGATATTCAGGTGTGCTGGCCTGAAGATCGATACACTTCAGAGTGGACCCACTCGCGCAACGGTCGACGTCAGACCGGCGCCTTGCCGCGCACTTCCGACTTTTCCAGATAGTAGCTCGAATATTTATCGAAGAATTTTTCCGAACCGCCGAACGAGCCGTATTTGGCCAGTTTCTTCAAATCGACCTTGTTCAGCACCGCGCCGACGATCTTGTTGGCGACATAGGGTTCGGATTCCAGCATCGACCTGACCATCGCGCGCGGGGTGCGCCCCCACTCGGTGACCAGTACAAAACCGTCGACCAATGGCGCGAAGGCCTTGGCGTCGACCACCGGTCCGAGCGGCGGCAGATCGACGACGATGTATTCGAACGTCTCCTTGGCGTTCTCGATGAAGCGCCGCATGCCGGCCGAGGAGAGAAGTTCGCTGGTATGCGAGAAGTGACCGCGCAGCACCGCCGGGATGATCGCCAGCTTCGTCTGCCTGTCGATCTTGCCGACGGACTGCCAGGTCTGGCCGCCGACCACCGCTTCCATCAAGCCCTGCTCGGTTTCCATGCCAAGGCCTCGGCTGAGGCCGGGATTGCGCAAGTCGCCGTCGATCAGCAGCGTCTTGGAGCCATTGGCGGCAAGCAAGCCGGCGAGATTTGCCGCGACCGTCGACTTGCCCTCGCCGGGAAGCACCGAGATGATGCCGATGACGCGGCTGCCTTGCCCTTCCATCACGACATCGAAGGCGATCTTGGCGCTGCGCAGCGTTTCGGAGAACATCGAGGCTGGAGAATCGATGCTGACCCGCATGCGCGCCCGCTTTTCGGCTGAAGACAGCGATTGGGTGGTCTTGGCGTCCACCTGGGTCTCGCCCGGCTTTTCTTCCTTGCCGAGCTTGCCGCCGATCGTCGGCAGGTAGCCGAGGAATTTCAGGTTGACGCGGTCGCGCACGTCCTCGCCGGTCCTGAAGAAGCGTTCGTTGAACTCGTTCAGGCCACCAAAGCCGGCGCCCATCAGCAGGCCAAGCACCAGCGAAAGTCCGAGCACGACGATGGTGCGCGGGCTTGAGGCCGTCATCGGCATCGACGCGTCGGAGATGATGCGGATCTTGCCGACCGGAAAGGACTGCTGCTGCGCGGCTTCCTCGTAACGACCCAGGAATGTCTGATAGAGCGTGGTGAGCGCCGTCGCCTGCTGATCGAGTTCACGCAGCTTGACTTGCGTCTGGTTGTCGACGGAACTCTTGCCTTGCGCGGCCGCGACGTTGGCCCTGAGCGCGGTCTCGCGTGCCTGCGCCACCTCATATTCGTTGCGATAGCTTTCGGTCAGCTGCTTCAGCTCGCCGAAAATCTGCGTCGATATGTCGGCCTTCTCCTTGGAGAGAGCCACCGCCTGCGGGTGCTCGGGGCCGAAATTCGCCTCGACGTCCTGCAGCCGCTTGGCCACCGTGAGGTAGCGGGTCTTGAGCGCCGATATGACCGAGCTGCTTGGCTGGTCGCTCGATATGGCGGCATCCTTGAAAGCGTTTTCGGAGCCGCTGTCGACGATGGCCTTGTACTGCTGGTAGCGGGCGCTGGCGCGTGCGGTGTCGGCCTGCGCCACGATAAGCTGGGCGTTGAGGTCGGAAAGCTGCTTGTCGCTCATCAGCTGGCCATCGCTGTTGGCGGCCAGCCCATGTTCGGCCCTGAATTTCTCAACCGCGAGCGAAGCTGCCTGCGAGCTCTGGCGCAACTCCGTCAACCGGCCCTGCAGCCAGACCGCAGCCCGCTCGGTGGCATCGAAGCTGGCATCGAGCTGATCGGCGAGATAGGCATCGGCATAGGCCTTGGTGATGGCGTTTGCCAAGGCCGGATCCGTCGCCTGATAGCCGAGCGCGATGACGTAGCTTCGGCCGACGCGTTCCGCCCGGATCTCGTTCTGCAGCTTGAGGATCGCGTAGTCGCGGCGCGACGTGGCGATCAGCGCATCGCGGGCGGCCGGGTCGAGCTTGCTGAAGTCAGCGCCACCCGGCATGGAAGAGCTGGGGCGGACATACTGGATCAGGCCGCGGATGAGGCCTATGCCTTGGGCAAGCGCCGACTGGGGCGGATTCATGAACGTGTCGTTCTGGTCGAGCTTCAGCTTGTCGACGACCACGGCGGCAAGCCGCGTCGAGGTCAGGATCTCGATCTGGCTCAGGATGGCGGAATCGGTCTGCATGGTTGTCGACGTCGCCGAAATGTCGTCGACGATTTTGTTCAAGCCCTCGTCGATCAGCACGCTGGCGATCGACTGATATTTGGGCGGCGTTGTCTGCAAATAGAGCAGGCCCAGGAAGAGACCGATGACGGCACACACGGCAACCACCTTGGCCTGCCGTGCGGCCATGCCAAGCAGCCGCTCGATATCGATGAAGTCTTCGCCGTCTCCTGCGTCCGAATTCGGCAATGGCATCCTCTTGTCGAGAGGAAAGTTGGCATAATTCATCTTCGGTCCAATTCTAGAGCCGGTCCTATTCCGATTGATCGCAATTGGCTCTATCTTACTGTTTCAACATGATCTTTTCCGGAAACCGGAACCCACTTTCAGGGATCATGCCTTGGCTTGCAGGCGCCTCGAAGATCGGGAGCATCGCCAGAGCAATGCAAGCGTCGTGCCAGACGGAGAGAACCTGCCGGCCCCTCTTCGCCGGCCATCTGACGATACTCCCGAAAGATGGGCATTATGCGGCTTCTTCCTGGCGTTCATGCGACCGGACGAACTCCTGAAGCATCTCGAAAACCGGACCCTTCATGTCGTCGCGCGCCAGCGCGAAGGCGATGTTGGCCTGGATGAACCCTTCCTTGGAACCACAGTCGAACATGCGGCCGAGGAAAGGCTGGGCGAAGAACGGCTGATCCTTCGACAGACGAACCATGGCATCCGTCAGTTGAATCTCGTTGCCGGCGCCGCGCTGCTGATTGCCCAGGAGCGCGAAAATCTCCGGCTGCAGGATGTAGCGGCCGTTGATGTAGAAGTTCGAAGGCGCATTGGCCGGCGCCGGCTTCTCGACCATGGCCGTCACCTCGAAACCGCCGCCGATCTCGGCGCCACGGCCAACGATGCCATATTTGTTGGTCTCGCTGGGTTCGCAACGCTCGACGGCGATTACGTTGCCGCCCGTGCGCTCATAAAGCTCGACGGTTTCGGCGAGGCATCCGCGACCGCCGAAGGACACCATGTCCGGCAGCAGCAAGGCGAAGGGCTCGTTGCCGATAACCTCGCGCGCGCACCAGACGGCATGGCCGAGGCCTTGCGGGGATTGCTGGCGGATGAAGCTGGTGGCGCCGGCCACAGGCAGCATGCTTTCGAGCGCCTCCAGCTGGGTCTTCTTGCCGGTCTGCTCCAGGGTGCCGATCAATTCCGGATGCAGGTCGAAATAGTCCTCGATCACCGCCTTGTTGCGACCGGTCACGAAGACGATGTGTTCGATGCCCGCCTCGAAGGCCTCGTCCACCGCATATTGGACGACGGGCCTGTCGACGACGGGAAGCATTTCCTTCGGCATCGACTTGGTCGCCGGCAGGAACCGCGTTCCAAGCCCCGCCACCGGTATCACGGCCTTCCTGATTTTCTTCATCGCAAATTCCTTCTGAGGAGATCGACTTCAATCCGTTCACAGGCCACGAAAATTCCCTCCATGTGCCTGCATCTTCACCTCCCCGCCCCGACGGCAAATTGTGCCGCCATTCTTCGCAACCGCACGGCGATCGGCATGCCCATATGCCTGACCGCCGCCGGGTCGCTGAGCGCAGTCCGGATCGCCTTGAGCGGGGACCGCGCCTTGATGTGCTGTACCAGTGACAGAAACGATGCCGCCTTGCGCAGGCTGCGGCCACGCCGCGCGAACGCGGCCTGCGCGGCCTCATCCATCCGATGGGTTTGAGCGAACACGGCATCCGCCCTGCGCATGGCTTCGACGTGGTGAAGCTCGAGCACGCGCGAAATGGAGGCGCTGCGAATATGGTAGGCATAGCCGATATCGGGCTCGACGACGCATTTTCCGCCCTTGGCCAGGGCGGCGGCAAAGAGGATGTAGTCTTCGCCGATCCTCAGCTTCTCGTCATAGCGAAGCCGGTTTTCGTTCAGGAACTCGCGCTGGAAGATCGGCTTGAGGTAGCCGAGGTTGAACTTGGATTCGAAGACGACGTTGCCGGCGATGTAGGTGGCCAGCGAAATCTCGCGCAAGCCTTCCAGATATTGCCGCGGAAACATCGCGTCCTCGATAACGCCGTCCTCGCGAACGACCTGCAGATTGTCGACGGCGATCTGGGCATCCGCGCTTTCGGCACGCGCGATCATCTTGGCGAGCCGGCCGGGAAAGACCGCGTCGTCGGAATCGAGAACCGCGATCCATCTGCCGCGGGCGGCATCGAGGCCGGCATTCCTGGCGCCGCCCGGGCCGCGATTGCTTGGCAGGGCGATGACACGGACGATATTCCCGGGATAGGCCCGCGCAACATCGAGCGTCGCATCGCGCGACTTGTCGTCGACGACGATGATTTCGACGCTGACACCCTTCTGGGCGATGGCGCTGGCGATCGCCCGATCAAGGGTCGTCTCGGCATTGTAGGCGGCAATAACGAAGGAAACATCGGGGATAGATCTGACGTCAGGCTGCACGCTTGCCTCCCTCCTGTGGCGAAGGCTGGCCATAGAGGCGGATTTCGCGGATGCCGACGAGGCCGCTGACGACACCAACATGCATAATGCCGCGCAGCACGCTGCGGTTCCTGCGTACCGGACTGACGACGACCGGAAGTGCCGAGGCGAAGCAATAGATGGCCTTTGCCGAGGCCAGGCCGACCTGCTTGGCCAGGCCGATTCCGCTGGCGCTGCTGCCCAGGAGATGGCCATGCGTCTGGCCGACGCGGAAGCGGCGGCGGCCAAGCCAATCGAATGCCGCCCTGGAGCGCGGCACCACCTCGTCGACCCACGCCTCGGGCGAGAAGGCGATGCGGCCGCCTGCCTTGTGCATCTGGTCGAAGAATTCGGTGTCCTCGCCGCCGGTCTGGCCACGCGCCAGGCTGAAGCGGCGGCCGCGCAGGCTGTCCGAGCCCATCCGCAGCAGAACGTTGCAGGTGTAGCCGGTCTGGATCTCGCCGCGCACCCAGACGGGCAAGGTCGAATGGAAATCGCCGCGCCGCATCCAGTCCGGCGCGTCCGGGCGATAGCGCGCCCTGACCGGGCCGAGCACGGCGGCGGCACCGCTTTGCTGCGCCATCGCGACCAGTTCGGCAAGCCATGGCGTCGTGGCCGTCTCGTCGTCGTCGATGAAGGCGACGAAATCCGCGGTGCTCGCATCGAGGCAGGCGTTGCGGGCGATCGAGATGTTGCGCGCCGGGGCGTGCTGATAGTGGATCGGCACCGTCAATTCCCGCGACAGCGCCGCCACCAGGTCACGGGCCGATGGGGTGTCGTCATTGTCGGCGACGACGATGCGGACATCGAATCCCGCCGGCATCTCCATGGCGTCGAGCGAGCGCAGCGTGTCGGCCAGTTCCGGCCGGCGGAACGTGCAGACGCCGATGTCGATGCTGCGGTCCTTTGCCGACACCGCCATCAGGCCACTCCTCGTCGCGAGCCGAGGCCGAGAAGCTGCAGCCAGAAGCCGACCGACCAGCCAAGATGCATGACCATGGCCGAGACACCGGCCAGCGCAACGTCGGCCTTGCGCTGGCGGATAGCCGTCACCAGCCCGTAGCCCAGGCAAACCGACGCCCACAGCAGCAGCGGCATCGCCGCCAGCCAGTGCACGAAGGAGAAGGCCGCCAGCAGCACCACCGGGAACACCAGCAGCGGCACCATCTGCCTCACCTTCGGGATGACGCGATGCTTCAGTACATTCTTGGCACGCCCGCGACCGTAGCCGAGATACTGGAAATAGAGGCCTGAGAGCGAGGCACGCGGGTAGTAGACCATCTGCGTCTTGCCGCTCATCCAGATCTTGTAGCCGGCCTTGCGCAGGCGATAATCGAGCTCGGCGTCCTCGTTGTGGCTGAACGTTTCGTCATAGCCGCCGACGGCGCCGAACGCCGATATCCGCATCAGTGCATGATGGCCGTGATCGATCCACTGTCCCTGCGAAAGATGCCTGTGCTTCGAGCCGCCGGTGCCGAGCTTGGAGTTCTGCGCCGCGGCCGCCGCCTTCTGCACGGCACCGCTGCCGCTGGTGAGCATCGAAACGACAACCGAATCCGCTGATGTAGCCAGGGCTTCCTCGACCAGCCAGTCGCAATAATCGTCGGGATAACCGCCATGCGCATCGATGCGGATGAGATAGTCGGCACCATCGCCGAAAGTACCGACGGCGAGATTGATCGCCGCGCTCTGGATACGCCGCTTGTTGTGGAGCAGGATAACCCGCGGGTCCCTGGCAATGACGTCGTTTACGATGGAAAGCGTGCCGTCGGTGCTGCCGCCGTCGGCGACGATGATCCGGGCGCCAAGCCGGGCGGCCGCGGGCCGCAATTGATCGAGCAGCGCACCGATATGGGCGGCTTCGTTCAGGCATGGGATGACGATCAGGCTGGATGAGGGTTTTTCCGTCTGCGTCATCAACCTCTGTCCATCTTGCCTTTGTCCATCCCCTGCCATCCTATGCCAATGCCTCGGCGGCAAACGAACCGGGCACGGCCGTCAGGCTGCGCAGCCGCTCGACAAGCGCACGGCAATCGCTGCGATCGTAGCTCCAGGTCCTCGGGTTGCGCGCCAGAACACGCCCCTTCAGCCTGGCGAAGCGATGCTCCTCCATCTTGCCTAGCGCGGCTTCGAGCGCTTCGGGCGACGCTTGCGGCAACAGCACGCCGATATCCTGCTGCTTGAGGAACCGCCCGGTCTCGGTATTGCCCATCGAGATCGGCACCGCGCCGAAACGGCAACCCTCATAGAGCCGGTTGGGCAGAAGCCATTCGGAGTTCTGCCCCGCTTCGAAGAAATCGATCGCCCAGGAAAAATGGACATCGTTGTAGATCGCCGCCATGTCTTCCGGATTGCGGTAGGGCCCGAGAAACGACAGCCATGGCTCGGCCTCGACAAAGCCGTGAAAGTCAGGGAATTCCGACAAAGCCGGACGGCCGCGCAGCACGATCTCGAAGCGGCCCTCCGTGCGGCGGGAGAAATCAGCCAGCAGCTCGAGCGAGCGGCGGCAGCGCAGCGCGCCGAACCAGCCGATCCGCCATGGCGGGCCGACCGGGCTCTCTTCAGCCTCCGGAGCGCCGGGCACAATCGTCGCGGCCTCGAAATATTTGTTTTCGACCAGCTCGATGGGTGCCGCGACCTGGCCGAACGGCTTGAAGTAATTGGCGATGAAAGCAGGCGAACTGGTCACCAGCAGCTTCACATCCCTGGCCAGAAATCGTTCGGTGGCACGCAGCGCCTTGCCCAGGACATCGTTGCGCAGCACAAGCCGATGAATGTCGAGGCACTCGTATACGATCGGAACCGATGCACCGAAGGCTGACCTGGCGCGGCGGGCAAGCGCCAGCATTTCCAGGTTGCGCGCGACGATGACATCCGGCTTTGGCATTCCGCCCAGCTTCGAGCCTATCGAAACGGCTGCTTTGGCTACGGCCGCGAGGCGTTGGCCGAATCGCCCGTCACGCGTCCCGCCGAGGTCGATCGGGCGCAGTCCCTCGATATCCGCAATCGGATTCGCGGTGCGACGGAAGCCGGCCAAGGTGACCTGGGCCCCACCTGCCCTGAGCATCGTGATCCGCCGGCGCACCGCCGGGTCGGAAACGTCGTGCACTAGGTACAAGACATGCAGCATAAAAACTCGACCGCTGTTGGCCCACCCAAGGGAATGCTAGTACAGCTCTTGCTGCATCGCAACATTTTTGCTGCACCAATCCACGTTTTCTGTTGCACTGCAAAATTATTGCCGTAGTTTGTGGTCGGCGGCGGTCGTGGATTTTCGGGCTCGAAAATCCACGTAAAAAATCAGGAATCCTGAATTTGGAAGCCAATGCATTCGATCCGCCAGAAGGCTCCTTGCGCAAATCGGTTGGGCGCGGCGCGGTTGTCACGGCCATGGCGCAATCGGTGCGGGTCGCGACACAGATTCTGTCGGTTGTCGTGCTGTCGCGGTTGTTGTCGCCACAGGATTTCGGTGTCGTGGCGATGTGCGCGCCGGTGCTTGCCTTTATCGCACTGTTCCAGGATTTCGGCCTGACCCAGGCAACGATCCAGAAATCAGGCATCCGGCATGAGGAGGTGAACTACCTCTTCTGGATCAATGTCGCCGTCAGCGCGATCCTGGCTTGCGTGCTTGCGGGTGCGGCGCCGCTGGTTGCTGCCTTCTACGGCGAGCCGCGCGTGACAGGTCTGGTGGCTGCGTTCGGGCTGCAGATCATGGCCTATGGGCTTGGCGCCCAGCATCTGGCGCTCTTGACGCGCCGTATGCAGTTCGGCCGGCTGGCCGTCATCGACGTCGCCAGCGCCATCGCCGGGCTTGCCGTGTCGATCGCCTGGACCTTCATCGATCGCTCCTATTGGGCCCTGTTTGCCGGCACGCTGACCGGTGCCGTGCTGCCGACGCTCTGCTACTGGGCGAGTTCGCGCTGGCGTCCGGGCCTGCCGCGCAAGGTCGCCGGCATCGGCGAGCTGATCAATTTCGGCGCCGGCATCACCGGCTTCAACTTCGCCAATTTCTTTGCCCGCAACCTCGACAACGTGCTGATCGGCAAATATTGGGGCGAGGCGCAGCTCGGCCTCTATGACCGCGCCTACAAGCTGCTTCTGTTTCCGCTGAGCCAGATCACCAATCCCTTGTCGAAGGTGATGGTTCCAGCACTTTCCAGGCTGAAGGACGAGCCGGATCGCTACCGCAGCGCCTATCTGCGCGTGATGCCGCTGATCCTGCTGGTGGCGCTTCCCGGTGTCGCCTTCGCCACCGCGATGTCGGATGTGCTGATCCCCTTCGTGCTCGGCGAGCAATGGCGCGCAAGCGCCTCGATTTTCCTGGCGCTCGGCTTTGCCGGGCTGCTGCAGCCGCTCAACAATCCGGCGGGGTGGCTTTTCGTCAGCCAGGGCCGCTCCGGCGATTTCATGCGCTGGGGCATCATAACGGCCGTGACGTCGGTGCTGGCTTTCATGCTCGGCCTGCCCTATGGCGCGCTGGGCGTGGCGATCGCCTATGCGATCAGCGAATATCTGCGGACGCCTTTCCTATGGCTCTATGTCGGCAAGAGCGGACCGCTGCAGGCGCATCATGTGCTGCGCGCGGCAACGCCGTTCGTGCTTGGCGCCCATCTGGCGCTGGCCGCGATCTGGTTCGTCAAGCCACTGCTGCCGCAGCAGCATGTCGTCGCCCTGGCCAGCAGCGCCGTGTTCGCCTACCTCATCACAATCATCATCGCACTGGCATTCGCCTCCGGCCGCGAAGCCTTGCGCGAGGCACTCAGGATGCTGCCGGCAAGGCTGCCTGCGGCAGCGCCGCGCGAAGCGCAATAATTTGGGCGTCTTCGACTGCTACGGACATCTCCTCCAGGACCAGGTCTGAACCATGCACTACCGATCGATCTCCGATATGAACGACGCCATCGTCAGGGGCCTGCACCGGCTGCCGCGCGACATCGACCTGGTCGTCGGTGTGCCGAGAAGCGGCGTTTTGGCAGCGACGCTGGTCAGCCTTGCCGCGAACATCCCGATGACCGATCTCGACAGCTTCCTGGCTGGGCGAATCTACACATCAGGCGTCACCAAGCGCCGGGCCGCTCTCGACCGCAAGGTTTCCGAGATGCGCAAGGTGCTGGTGATCGACGACAGCGTCGCCGGCGGCAATGCCATGCGCGACGCACGCGCCCGCATCCAGGCTGCGGGCATCGAGGCGGACTTCACCTTTGCCGCCGTGTTCGGCCTTGAGCCCCTGCACCAGGAAACCGACCTCGTCTTCGAGGTCGTGCCGCATCCGCGCATGTTCCAGTGGAACTTCATGCATCACAAATTCCTGGCGCAATGCTGCGTCGACATTGACGGCGTGCTGTGCCTCGACCCGACAGAGGCGGAAAACGACGACGGCCCGGCCTATGAGAAATTCCTCAGCGAAGCGCGGCCGCTCCATGTCGCGACCCACAGGATCGGCTGGCTGGTCACCAGCCGGCTGGAGAAATACCGCGCGCTCACCGAGGCATGGCTCGCCAAGCATGAGATCAAATACGACCAGCTGATCATGCTCGATCTGCCGAGCAAGGCGGAACGGCAACGACTCGGCGCGCATGGCAGTTTCAAGGCCGATTTCTACCGCAAGTCCGATGCCATCCTGTTCATCGAGAGCGAGCACGAACAGGCGCTGAAGATCACCGAACTGTCAGGCAAGCCGGTGCTGTGCGTCGAAACGCATATGGTCAGCTTCCCCGACGCGCTGTCGCTGTCGGCACTTGGCCAGGCGGCCCGCAACCTGCCGGCAAGGCTGCGGCAGATCAAGTCGCAAGAGGGCCGCAAGAGCGCCGCCAAGACCATTGCCCGCGCACTGCTTGGCGCCCGCGGCTACGAGACGCTGAAAAGCCGGGTCAAGCGTCCGGCCTGACCTGCTCAGGCGGCGTCGTCAGGCCGCCTGTCGCGCGCGCTGCTGCATGACCCTGTCCAGTATCGAGAAGAAGGTGATGAACTGGCGATCGGGATCGAGTTCCGGGCGCCCGGCGAAGCTGCGAGCGAGACCGGAAAGCCGGTCATATTCCTGGTTGTCGTTCCACAGCCGCCTGACGGCCGCGACCCAATCGGCCAGCGGAGCATCGTAATCCAGCACCACGCCACCGGAGCCGACAGCCTCGGGCAGACCGCCGCGCCGCGAACCGATAACGGGGATTCCGCTGCAATGGGCCTCCGAAGCGACACGGCCCCACGCCTCTTCCCACTTGCTGGGAGCAAGCAGGATCTTCGTGCGACCATAGACCGTCTTCATGTCGCTGGTGCGGCTCTCCAGGACGACATTGCCCAAGGGAGCGATCGTCTGTTCGATCCGCGCCCGGTGATCGTCGTCGAGCTTCCAGCTTTCGACGAACAGGAATGGAATTTCGCGGCAGGCGCCGGCAATCCGCACCGCGAGCTCAAATCCCTTTTCCTCATAGGGGTTGATCAGCGTGACGAACTGGCCCGTCGTCGGCGTCGAGTAATGCGCCGGGTTGATGGTTGGCGGGATCACTGCTGCCTCGATGCCGAATTCTTTTTTGTAGGTTCGCGCGGTGAAATCCGAATTGGCAATGTAAAGCGCCGAATGCAATTCGCGCAGATCGCCGCCCAGTTCATGGAACTCGACATTGCGGAGATAAACGACCAGAGGCACGCCCTCCGCCTGCAGCGCCTTGCCGATCGGAACCGATTTGTGACACTGGACCACGGCGACATCGGGCTTCAGCCTGTCGACGGCATAACCCGCCGCTTCCCAGGGAAACCAGGCCCGCACCACCGGATAGCCGGGATAGCTGTCGACAACCGCCGGCTGCCGCAACAGCTTCATCTTGGCGCGCGCCTTGAAGCCGAAGACACCGTCACCGAACAGGGCGGCGAGCACAGCGGCTTCATGACCGTGCTCGATCAGCTGTTCGGCCAGATGATGCGTGCTCGACTGAACGCCGCCACTGAACTCGGGCGGGTAGCCGTTGCCGCCTGCAAAGAGAACTTTCATGATCGGGCTCCTTGTCGCATCTCGTATTCCTTGCTCGGAGACAACAGGCAAAGGCCGCCGCCTCGCTTTCGACGTCAGGCAAGTTTCGGCGGCTCCAGATTGGCGAAGGGATTGGTACAGGATTGCCAGCCGGTAAACCGGATCGGGTCGTTGGGCGAACTGCGCCAGGCGTAGTCCGTCAGCATATGGAATTCGGCGACGACCCAGCGGTCGAAATGCAGCAGATCTTCCCGCTTCCGCCGGGGCAGCAAGCGACGCGCGGCGCCCAGTTTGAGCTCCTCCACCAGGGTGACGGCGTCACTCAGTTTTTCGCTTGGGAAATTCCATGGATTCCTGTCGCGGAACGCCAGCACGAACTGCTGCAGATGCTCGATGCGGATGTTCAACTTGCCAAGATATTTTTCCAGCGTGACGCGCACCAGATCCTCGTCCGAGAAGGAGGAAACGGTGGCGTAGGCGACCCCCGTCGAAACCACTCCGCCAGCCAAGACGGCCAGGGCCGAGCGTCTGGAAATCTCGATCATGCGATACCTCCTTTCACGCGATCCGGCTCGCCGCCCGCAAGGACAGCGCTGCCGCGGTCAGGCTCGGGTTGGCGCAGGAGCAGCTCGGATAGGTGCTGGTGCCGACGACGACCAGGTTTCTGAGCTGATGGTGGATCATGCCGCTGTCGACCACAGAATCGGCCGGGCCGGTGCCCATCCTCAGCGTGCCCTGGACGTGCGATTCGGTCGGCCGAATGCCGCGGTCGAAGAGCTTTTCGACCGGCAGCGGCGAAATAGACCAGAGCCGCCGCATGCTCCGATCGGTGAGGACCATCATAGAGGCCGAAATTCAGGCCTGTTGTGATGGTGCTGCCGTCGAAATTGTCGACACCGTCGAGATAGACCTCGAAATTCCAGCCGTAGGATTCATGCAGGCCGCTGCCGACAAATTCGCCGCCCAGGCCGGATCGCAGCATGATCGCCGCACTCTGGATGGCATTGGCGCCGAGAATGAAGAGATCGCCGCTGACCTGGTATTCCTTGCCGTCATGGCTGAACGTGACCGAACGGACAGCACCGCCGACGTGATCGAGCCGGCGCACTTCCGCACCGAGGCAGACCGAGATGTCGGGATGCTCGAAGACGTGCATCAACCCGTTGTTGACGGTGAATTTGGCGTCGACCGGGCACAGCCAGCAACGCAGATTGGCACAGCACGAGCTGCGCTGCGCGGTCGGCACGCGAGCCCGCGCGGTTGGCATGACGAAGTGCTGGTCGGGCTGCGCCGCCTTCATCATCCTGTCCGGTGTCGACATGCGATGCGGCGGTTGCGGAAACGGCTTCGAGCGGGGCAGCATCGCCGCCATGTCGGGGTCGCCGGAGATCGACATGATGTCTTCCGCGTCGCAGTAGAACGGCTCGACGTCGTCATAACTGATCGGCCAGTCATTGCCGATGCCGTAGGTGCTTTTCAGCCGGAAATCATTGGGATGAAATCTTGGCGTCTGCGCGAACCAGCAGTTCGTCCCGCCACCCAGTCCGATCGTGTAGTTCCACGGCTTGTCGGAATTGGTCTTGTAGGTCGTCTCGTCTTCGATGTCGGTGTTGACGTTCTGTTCGAGCTGCCATTCATGGGTGTTGTGGCGTCCCCACTCCAGCACCAGAATGCGCGCCTTTCGGCGCCTGGCGAACTCATGCAGGAAGAAGGCCGAACCGAAGCCGGAACCGATCGCGACGAGATCGAAATGATCCTTGGTGATTTGCTCCGGCTTTACGTCCAGCACCATCAGCTACAACTCCACACAGAAATACGCGCTCAACCCCAGCGTCCGCAGGCCGTGTGCGGACCGGTCTTGCATCCGTCTGCCAGGGCCCGGTCTCATGCCGCCATTCTGCCGATCGAGTGATATTCGATGCCATGGCGGGCGATGACCTTGGGGTCATAGAGGTTGCGGCCGTCGAAGATGACCGGCGTGGTCAGCGCGTCCTTCACCGCGTCGAAGGACGGCGCGCGAAAGCTCTTCCATTCTGTGGCGATCAGCAACGCATCGGCGCCGCGCAGCGCCGCCTCCTTGGTGCCGCACAGAAGCAGGTCGTCGCGCAGCCCGTAGATGGCCTGGCATTCCTGCATCGCCTCGGGATCATAGGCCTGCACATTGGCGCCGGCCTTCCAGAGCGCCTCCATCAGGACGCGCGCCGGCGCCTCACGCATGTCGTCGGTGTTGGGCTTGAAGGCCAGACCCCAGAGCGCAAAGGTCCTGCCTTTGAGGTTGCCCTTGAAATAGCGGTCCACCTTGTCGAAGAGAACCGATTTCTGTGCGTTGTTGCGCTCCTCAACGGCGCGCAGCAGCTTGGCGTCGAACTTGACGCCTTCGGCGGTCTTGATCAGCGCCCGCACATCCTTCGGGAAGCACGAGCCGCCATAGCCGAGGCCCGGATAGATGAAATGGTAGCCGATGCGCGGATCGCTGCCGATGCCCTTGCGGACCTCCTCGATGTCGGCGCCGAGTTGTTCGGCCAGATTGGCCATCTCGTTCATGAAGCTGATCTTGGTCGCCAGCATGCAGTTGGCGGCATATTTGGTGAATTCTGCGCTGCGCACGTCCATCACGATCATCTTCTCGTGATTGCGATTGAACGGCGCGTAGAGTTCGCGCATCACAGCTTCGGTGTCCTCGCTGTCGGTGCCGACGATGATGCGGTCCGGCTTCATGCAGTCGGCGACCGCGGACCCTTCCTTGAGGAATTCCGGATTTGAAGCGACATCGAAAGCCAGGTCCTCGCGGCCTCTTTTCTTCAGCGTGTCGGCGATCCTGGCCTTCACCTTTTCGCAGGTGCCGACCGGCACCGTCGACTTGCCGACGACGATCTTGGGTTTGTCCATTTCGCGGCCGATGGTCTCGGCGACTGCCAGCACATATTTGAGGTCGGCCGAGCCGTCCTCGCCCGGCGGCGTGCCGACCGCGATCATCTGGATCTCGCCGTGCCTGACAGCGGCGGCGGCATCCGTTGTGAACTTGATGCGGCCGGCGGCATGGTTCTCCTTAACGAGGTTTTCCAAACCGGGTTCGAAAATGGGAACCAGGCCCTGGTTGAGCCGCTCGACCTTGGCGGCGTCGATGTCGACGCACACCACCTGGTGCCCGACTTCGGCAAGCACCGCCGCCTGCACGAGGCCGACATAGCCAATTCCAAACACCGTCAAATTCATTCGGTTTCATTCCCATGCAAGGCAGCGGACCGTTTTCGGCCCCGCCGGTTCAAATCGACTTTCCCAACTACTTTACACTGCATGCCAGCGATTCCGGAAATTGACAGGGTTCGCCGAGCGCCGTGAAGGCGACCCGCTCGACCTGCAGGGAAAGCTTGCGGCCCGGATCCGCGAACGCTCCCATCCAGCCCTTCATCGTATCGCTACCCCAAAAGCTGAAGAATATCTTCTGTGCATGGCTGGGCAGCTTCGCCGGGTCGGTAATCGTGTTCACCAGTTGGCCGTTGACGTACCATCGCAAGCTGTCCTTCTGCCAGACGAAGGCGTAGTCGTTGAAGGCCTTCTCCGTGCCGCCCGGTACGTCGACCAGTTTCTCGTTCTTGCCCTTGCCCGCGATATAGGCGTTGACCTGCACCTTGGAGGTGTCCTTGGTCAGGACCTCGAAGTCGATCTCGTCCCAGGGCTGCTTGTCGCTTGGACCGATATAGGTGAAGAACGCGGCGTTGAGGCCGGAGCCGGTATCGGTCTTCAGCCGTGCCTCATAGGTGCCATAGCCGAAGCGCTGCTTGGTCTGGATCTCGCCGCAGACGTAGTCGCGATCCTTCAGCGTCTGCTTTTCGAAGCCGAGCGACAGCACACCATTCGACAGTTCGACCATATTTTTCGACCAGGTGCAATTCTGATGGCTGCCGTTGTTCCAGCCGTCGGAAACATACCAGCGCGTGCGGTCGAAGCTTTTGAAATCATCGACAAAGGACGGCGATGTCGGAATGTCCTGGGCATGGGAAGGGGTTGCCAGGAAACCGCCAAGAGCAGCCAGCAGCAACGCACCGAGCGACCCCAGCCGCCGGGCGGCTTGTCCGGTCCGATATGCGAGAGGCGGTGCGTCAATTGCCGTCGTAGGTTTCGGATTCCAATTCATACCAAACTCACCTTTGCGCTGTGTGTCCCCAACCCAAAGTCGACGTTCGAACCGCTCCTGCACGGGCCAACCTTGACCTTCCTTGTGACCCTCTCGATTGCTTCTGCTTCCCGCCTTGCATCAAATCTGTTGCAACAGTTCCGAGCCTTCACGTTCAATCTCTGCCGGCGCCTGCCGGCCAGGCGAATTCCGCCGCGGCGGCCGAGGAGGCATCCTCGTCAAAGACCGTATCCAGCGAATGACGGAGCTCTTTCATCATGCCGTCCTGGCGCGACAGCGCCGCGATGCGGCGCTCGCAATTCAGGATCGACTGTGTCAGTGCGCTGACTTCCGAAGACCGCTTGTCGGAAGCAGAGCCGTTTTCCATCGCTTCGACCAGAAAGGCGGCGTTGGTCGACGTCGTCCGGTAGCGATTCTCAAGCCCGGTTCTCTCGGCCTCGATCTCGGCCGCAATCTGCTCGAACAGCTTTGCCAGACGATCGAGACGTGAAACATCGGCCTGACGGTCGCGGGCCGGATCCCTTGATCTGAAACCGAATATCGAGGCCATGAACTCAGGTTCCCGTCATCGCCGGCTTGTGGGCCGGGCTTCTGGCCGATCCCCGCAGCCGGGGCTCAAAAACTCGTGTTGCGTTGTCGTGCTCCTTTTGAGGGAGAGACATCAGACCAATCCGATCGGGGGCCAAGTTCGGCTGGTCGTCCACTATGCTGCACCGCAACATAGACTGCCATCGTCGGAGCCGCGAGGCAACCACCCAATTCGTAAACTCATAAATCCGGCCGAAATGGTTTGCGTGATGACATGCCGCGAGTGGACAAATCGCTGCATCGGGACCGCTCTCAGCGTTCCTTGCCCGTGCTGGTTCCGGCCATCAGAAAGCGCAGCGGCGGCACAGGCTTTTGGCTGGACACAAGGCCGACACGACGAAACAGCGCCTCGAGCTTGTCGGAAGCCACGCCCTGGACGATGGGGACGAGGTTGGACAGGCTGGCGAAGGCGTAAGCCGCAGCCGAGCCCAGCCCCCGCTCGGCCTTGACGTCAAGGAAATTACGCAGCCGATATTTGTCGCGCACGTGCCGTTCATGCCGCCGCAGCACCGCCTTCGAGCCTTCCGGCAGGCTGTCGATCGCCAGCAGCGCCAGATCCGCATCGGCCAGACGCTTCAGGTCCTGGGTCTTGTGGCGGCCGCTCAGGGAATCGGCGCGGACGATGGCGCCGTAGCCGCAGGAGCGAATGACCTTGAACCGCGCCCCGCATGCGACCGCGCGGGCGTAGAGTTCATAGTCCTCGCCCAGCCGCAGGCTCTCGTCGTAGCTCAACCCATGGCGGTCGAGGAAGGCACGGCTGATCACCGGCTTCAAAAAGCCCAGTTCGCCCCTCTGCACGCGGCGCCTGGAGATGTTGCCTTCGACGAAACGCTCGAAATCGAGGAATTCCGGATCGGCGGCAAATTGCGGCGCGACGATTTTCGTCGCGTCGCCTGTCGCATCATCCCTGATCAGCATGATGTTGTCGGCGGCGAAATCCCAATCGGCGCCGGCAAACAAGTTGCGAAACCGGCCTTCGAGGAAGAAATCGTCGGCATCGAGAATGCTGATGAACGGCGATTTCGAGCCGGCGATGGCTGCGTTGCGGGCAAAGGAGGGGCCGCGATTGACATCGAGGCGCATCACGGAGAGCCGCCCGCTGCCATCATCGGCGGATCGTGCGACACCGGCGGTGTCGTCGGTGGAGGCATCGTCGACGACCACGACCTCCGCCACTTCCGGTTCGCGCAATGCGGATGCGATGGCGACGGCGATTGTCGCTGCGGCGTTTTTTGCCGCGATGATCACGCAGACCTCGGATTTCGTCATCGACATGGATTTGCCTCTCGTACAGGTAATATCGATTTGCCCTCGCCCCGTACTCGTTCGATGCACTACAGAATTGCCATCAGCATCCAACTTACCTTCAGCGACTCGCCGGCCGCTCGAAGATGCGGCGGCTGATATCGGCGGACGCCGCCCAGCCTGCTTCGGCCAGATAGCGGACCGGAGCGCGGCCGCACAGTTCCCAAAGCACCGTTCGCCGCTGCGGCCACCGCAGCGACGGCAGCCACGGCGCGATGACCATGCTGAGCAGATCCTCATTGCCGATGCGCGGCAGGATCCTGGTCGCGCGCTGCGACAGCAGCGTGCCGGCACCGCCGAGTAGCACGTCGGCGGCGCGCAGGCCAAGCAGCAGCGTGTCGTCCAGACCTTGCGCGGTAGCGGCATCGAGCAAACGCTGCTGATCCGCCTCGTCGAGGCGGCCGGCGCTGGCGCCGATATCACAGACGTATCCGGCGCAGGGTTCCCGGTTGAAAAGTGCCTTGGCGACGCTGATGCAGGACAAAAGCAATGTATCGGCCACCGAGGTGAACGGCACCGTCGCACCGGCGATTTCGACCTGTCGCTTGCGCCGCAGGAACCCGTCCGCGTCGCGCGGGCTTGGCGAGCCGGGCTGCTGGAGGCGGTAGTGGAGATCGACGGTGGACGACCTCGGCCCGTCGTCCCGGGTCATGTGCTGTTCGCCGAGGAAGCGGACCCACCAGACGGAGCTCGACTTGCCTGATACCTCATAGCCGATCTTGCGAAGCGCATCACGCGCCCTGAAAAATCCGAGCGGCGAAACCAGGATGTCGACATCGCCCGAGGGCTTCATAAAATGGTCGTCGTAGAGAAGTTGCTGCTGGAACGGACCCTTCAGAAAAACGAAATCGATCTCGCTGGCGCGCAGCACGTCCTGGATCGCCATCGAATCCATGATGCAGGACGCGTTCATCGAAACCGTTTTCCTGCGGTAGGTGTCGAGCCATTGGAAAAGCTTAGTTGGCCTCTGAAGCGCGGGTGCGCGCGAAAGCGCCTTGAGGACAAAGACGGCGACCTTGTTCAGCCTGGCAATCTCGGCAATTTTTTCACCGTCAAGATGGCGCATCGAAACGTCGCCCGCGCCCGGGCCGGCGAAAAACAATCGCAGGCAAGCCTGCACATAGGCCACCTCGCCGGCACAGCCGGCGGCGCGCAATCGTTCGTATGAGCCATCCGGCAAGGCCATTTAGCGCACAGTCTCCCAAGAAAGCGTTTCGCGCCGACACTTATGCTGCAAGTGCGAAGCAAGCATCACCAAAAACCTCGATGCCGTAAAGCCTTTCCTTCTGCGGTGCGAATTTTTGCCACCAAAGCGTCTATCGAGGTGGCATCGGAAAGCAATGAAAACCGCGGTTGAAATGTCCCTTGCCACGTCGGCTTAGGCAATCTCCGGACGATTTCTCAAATGGAAATTCTTTTCATTAGAGAGGCCTAAACATAGGCACAACGCAAACGGCTTATGCAAGCAAAATCAAATGCTTAAAGAATCAGCACAGGCGCGATCGTCGTGCACAAGGAATCGGCTAAAAAATGACAAGTTTTAGGCATGCCGCTCATGTGACGACGCCAGCAACCGTAATTGATTAACAGAAAGTAAAACAGTCTTGACTCATAAATGCTGCCGTGCAGCTATTGCATTGCAGCATAAAAGTGCTGACGGCACTCGACAGGCCGTTTCCAGTCCTAAATCGGAGAGTAAAATGGAACAGAATGTTGAAAAGCATGAATATGAAACGCCAAGCCTGACGGTCCATGGTTCGATTGAGACCATCACCCAGGGCGGCGGCGGCAGCACGGCGATCGACGCATCGTTCCCCGCGCATACGCCGATTGGCGACCTGACGTTCTCCTGAGACTTACAGCCGATTCCAGAGTGACATGTTGGGACTCTGGATTCAAAAGCAGACGTAAGAGGGGTCGGGGGGCCAGCCTCCCGATTTCTCCTGCGCCACCTGGAGATGTCGCAGCGTTTTGTCAGCGAGGTTTGGGGATGAACGGGGAGCTATCCGACCGTGATCTGGGCGACCACGATAGCGTGTGCGCGACCAAGGATGCCGTGGCTTGCGAGTTCGGAGATGGCTTGGCGCTGCTCAATCTCAAATCCAATGTCTACTACAGCCTGAATGGCGTCGGCGCCTTCATCTGGGATTTGATCCAGGAACCCCGGTCGATCGGCGATATCCGCAGCGCCGTGCTTGCGCGCTACAATGTCGACCCGGCGCGCTGCCAGGCCGATGTCGACGCATTGCTGAAGGGCCTGGCCGATAATGGGCTTGCGAGACGGCATCATGAGGCACTTGTCTAAGCCGGTCCAGCACAAGTCCCTGGTTTCACGGGCCCTGGTTTCACGGGCCCTGGTTTCGCGGGCCTTGTCTTCGCGGGCCACGGCTTTACGGCAGGAACCGGCGAGAGAAACAAACGTCAAGCAGACGAAGCGCGGGGGAAGCCGGCGCGGGCTGGTCAGGATTTTCTCCCTGAGTGGCTCGGAAATGATCTTCCTTGGCTATTGCCTGCTGGTGGTGGCGACAGTTCGGCTGGGGCTGACGCTGTTGTTCTACAATCGTGTACGCAGCCTGGTGACGCGCCTCGACGCGCGGCAGTGCGCCTCAATGGGCGAACTGCGGCGTGTCGCCTGGGGCGTTGCCGCCGCGGCCCGTTTCGTCCCTTACGCCACGTGCCTGACCCAGGCGCTCTCCGGCCAGTATATTCTCGCCCGCCAAGGCAATGAATCGACGATACGCATCGGCATCGAACGTGGCACAGGCGAGCAGTTGAAAGCACATGCCTGGCTGGTCAGCGACAACCATATCGTGCTTGGCGGATCGATCGACGGCTTCGCCCATCTCGTCGACCACGGCAGCCGATGAGCGGCGTCGCCGGAATCCTGTTGCGCGGAGCAAACGCACCGGCGGTCGCGGCGGCCGACATTCAGCAAATGCTGGCGCGCATGCGCCATCGTGGTCCTGACGGCAGTTCTTGGTGGCTGGACACCAGCATCGCCCTTGGCCACGCCTGGCTCAACACATCGGATGAAGTCGGTCCGGGCCCTTTGACGATGGCTGGGGGCCGGCTCGCCATCACCGCCGATTGCCGGCTGGACAACCGTGACGAGTTGCTGGCCAGGCTCGGTATCCGCGACCAGTCGGTAGCCGACGCGATCGTGCTGATGCGGGCCTACCTGCGCTGGGGCGAAGCCTGCCCGGAGCATCTGCAAGGCGATTTCGCCTTCGCCATCTGGGATGACGAGCGGCAATCGCTGTTTTGCGCGCGCGATCATTTTGGCGTCAAGCCGTTCTACTACCACGCGGCGGACCGGCGCTTTGCCTTTGCGTCGGAGATCGGTCCGATCCTGGGCGTCGAGGGTATCCGCGCACGTGTCAGCGAGCGCCAGATCTCCGGCTTCCTGGCCGGGCTTCCCGACGACCCGCAGTCGACCCCCTACAGCGATATATTCAGCCTGCCGGCCCGGCACAGCCTAACCGTCACCGCGCAACAAGTGATGCTGCGCCGATACTGGCAGATCGAGCCGTCGGCGCGGCCCTTGCGGTCGGATGCATCGGAGGAATTCGCCCATCTGTTCTCGCAATCGGTGCGCAACCGCATGCGAGGGACCTCGGCAGTCGGAGCAATGCTGAGCGGCGGCCTCGATTCCTCGTCTATCGCCTGTGTCGCCGGCCTGCAGAATGCCGCCGCGCGCAAGCCTCGGCTGCCAACGTTCTCGCTGATTTTCGAGAAGGGCTCGCCGATGGACGAGCGGCCCTTCATCGATGCCGTTCTCGACCAGCAGAAGGTCGACGCGACGCTGATCCCGGTCGGCAACTATGCCCCATTCGCCGAATTCGAGCGCGTGCTGGAAGAACAGGAAGGAACGTTCCTGGCGCCGGGCCTGACGCTCACCCGCGGCATCTACCGGACTGCCGGCGCCAAGGGCATCAAGGTGCTGCTGGACGGCCACGGCGGCGACGAGGTCGTTTCACAAGGCCACGGCCACCTGCACGAGCTTGCGAATGGCGGCCGATGGATGGATCTGTGGCGCGAGGTCCGCAGCGCCTCCAACACCTATGGCGACAGCACGCTTGGCCTTTATCTCCAGTTCCTGACCCTCTACGGGCCGGCCTGGCGCATCGCCAGGGTGAGGCATATGGCCAACCGTGCCCTGAACAAGATTCGCAAGCCCGCGCAAGTGTCGCGCGCACGAAGCTGGCGCGACCTGATCAATCCGGACCTGGCCAAGCGCACCGAGCTTGTCGACCGGTTTCACCGGGCCGGCTACATGCCGCCTGGCGTCCAGGCCAGCGATGCCTTGAGCCATCGCTGGATCCTGTCGAACGGCTATGTCCCGCATGCTTTCGAGGTTCTCGACAAAGCCGCCGCCAATTTCGGGGTCGAGCCGCGCTACCCCTTCTGGGACAAGCCGCTGGTCGAGTTCTGCCTGGCGCTGCCGGGCGAGGAGAAGCTGAGCCACGGTTTTGGCCGCTATGTGCTGCGCCGCGCCATGCAAGGCGTATTGCCGGAGGCGGTGCAGTGGCGGCGCGACAAGATCGACTTCACTGCCAATCTCGTCAATGGCATGCTGCGCAACCATCGCGACCTCCTGGAACAGCTGCTGGTCTCGGATGCGAACCGCATCGCGCCTTACGTCAATCTGCCGCAAGTGAGTGCTGCCTATGCGCGGCTGCTGCGCCAGCCCGATCAGGCAGCCCCCCTGGATGTCCAGTATGTCTGGCGCTCGGCCTCGCTGTCGCTCTGGCTGCGGCAGCTCCAGCATGGCGGGAGCCCCGCATGATGCCGCGCAACGAGCCGCTCGCTCTATGCAATGATGATGCCTTTTCGCATGGCCGGGCCAAGCGAGAACGCCGCTTCTACCGGGCCTACGGCCTGACCATCGCGTCGGAGGTGACGTTGCCCGAACTGCAGCCGGCGGCGCCGGGGGCGGCGGATGTCGTGATTGCCATCGGCGCGATCGACCTGCCAAAGCCCTCGCCCGAAGCCGCGACCGACTTTCGCTTCGAGCCGGACCGGCAATATCTGGCGTGGCATGCCGTGGGCGCGTTCCTGATCACCGATTCCAGCCGTATCGACATCGAACCGGCATCCGGCGTCGACGACGCGCTGCTCGCGTTTCCGCTGCTTGGTCCGGTCATGGCGCTGCTCTTGCACCGGCGCGGCCTGCTTGTCCTGCATGCCAGTGCCATCGCCGCCGCCGGCACGAGCGCCATCTTCATGGGTGACAAGGGAGCCGGCAAGTCGACGACCGCAAGTGCGATGATCCGGGCCGGGCATCGACTGCTTACCGATGACGTGGTGGCGCTGGACCTCGCCAATCCGAGTGAGCCAATGACCGTTCCGGGCTTTCCGCAGATCAAGCTGGCGGCCGACGCCGCGGCGGCGATCTCGCTTGGGGAAGCGGAAGTGCGGCCGCAAGTGCATCCGGCGATCGACAAGATGCAGCATCGCCTGAACGGTGGCTTTTCGGGCGACGAGGTGCCGGCGACCAGGATCTATATCCTCGAGCGCGGCGAAAGGGCTGACATCACGCCCTTGCCCGCCATTGCCGCCCTGCCGGCCATCATCAAATTCTCCTATGTGACGCGCTTCGGCCGCGCGGCCCTGCCCGGCGACTTCGCGACGGCGCATCTTCGGCAATGTTCATGGATTGCCAACCATATCGGCGTGTACCGGCTGGAAGTCCCGACGGGCCTGGACAGGATCGGCGAAGCCGTGGAACTGATCGAAAAGGATCTGTCGGCTGGCAGCCGGCCGTTGTGAGCGCAACCATGTCGAAGCCCCCAATCCTTCGCCTGTCGCTGTTTCGAGAAATTGCCGCCTTCGGCGCCACCATTGCCCGGATCGGCGGCCGGCGAACGTGGACGGCGCTGTTCTTCCTCATCCTCGGTAGCCTGACCGAGGGCATTTCGATCCTGCTGCTCGTCCCGCTGCTGCATCTGGTCGGACGTGCCGACCAGGATTTCGCTGTTCGGCTGCCCAATGATGATTTCGTGCGCTGGCTGGTGCCTGATGGCACGCTGCAACTGACGACCGTGCTTTGCGCGCTGGTCGGGCTTGTTGCGGCGCAGGCGGCGTTCAATCGCTTCAAGTCGGTCTACATGGCCAAATTGCTGTTCGATTTCATCAATCGCGTTCGCATGAACCTGTTCGAAAGCATCGGCAAGGCGCGCTGGGGCGTTTTTACACGCATGCGCAGTTCCGACCTCGATCATGCCCTGACCGGCGACATCGACCGCGTCCAGGGCGCGGCTTTCTCACTGCTGATGCTGGTGCAGATCGCCGTTCTTCTGGCCGGCTATCTCCTGGTTTCCGTGTTTATCTCGCCGGTCATGACGCTGTTTGCCGTGGTCATCGGCATCCTGATGTTCGTGGCGCTGCGGCCCTTCCGGGCACGGGCCACTGCCTTCGGCCGTGTGCTGACCGCCAATCGCCAGGACCAGTACCGGACAGTCTCGGAATTTCTCGGCGGCATCAAGGTGGCCAAGAGCCTGAACGTCGAGGACAGCTATTTCGCGCAGCTGCGGTCGACGCTTGAGAGGATGAAGGCCGACAACATCGACTATGTGCGCAACAGCACCATCGGCACTGCTGTATTCCAGGTGGCGAGCGTCGTGGGCCTGAGCCTGTTCATCTATGTGGCTTTGGTCCGCTTCAACCTGTCGCTGGCCGAGATCATCGTCCTGCTCCTGGTCTTCATGCGTATCGCGCCGCGCTTCATGGACATGCAGACGCAGGCCCAGCAAGTGCTGATCAACCTGCCCGCCTTTACGGCAATGCGCAGCCTGCAGGCACGTTTCGACGCCGAACGCGAACCCGGCCATACCGAGTTCGCAGACGCCGGGACACTCTCCCTCAATACGGGATTGAATATTCGCGGCGTGTCCTTCGCCTACGGAGATACTGTCGACAAGGCGGTGGTGAGCGGCATCACCTTCGGCCTGCCGGCCGGCAAGGTTACCGCCCTGATCGGCCCGTCCGGATCGGGCAAGAGCACGATCGCCGACATGTTGCTTGGCCTGCTGGAGCCCACCACCGGCAAGATGCTTGTCGATGGCGTCGAGATCGATGCCAGCAATCGCCGTCGCTGGCGCGACCAGGTGGCCTACGTGCCGCAGGACGTGTTCCTCCTGCACGACACGATCGCGGCTAACCTGCGCCTCGCCGCGCCCCGGGCCAGCGATGGCGATCTGTGGGCAGCGCTGCGTCAGGCGCACGCCGGCGAGTTTGTCGAACGGCTCGACCTCAGGCTCGATACGGTGGTCGGCGATCGCGGCGTGCGGCTCTCGGGCGGCGAACGCCAGCGCATCGCGCTCGCGCGCGCGCTGCTGCGCAAGCCGTCGCTGCTCATCCTCGACGAGGCGACCAGCGCGCTCGACTGGCAGAACCAGTCGCTGATCGCCAGGTCAATCGATGGATTACGCGGTACGATGACGATCCTGACCATCGCGCACCGGCCGTCGATGATCGCCTTCGCCGACTGGGTGGTGGCGATGGAAAACGGCCGTATCGTCGAGGTCGGCCAATATCAGCGGCTGAAGGAAAAAACCGGCAGCCGGTTGTCGAGGATGCTGTTGGGGGAACAGTCGGAGAGCGAACCCGCTGATGTGGCGTGAGCCGGCGGCCAGGACGCGTCGCGCCGAGACGGATTCACGCGGCGCTTTGGTCCCTTTGTCTCGAAGCATGTCGTTGCCGCCAAACCGGCCACGTTTGAGCAGTCTGCATCAATGCAGGCCGCGCCTGGCACCGCCCAGCTTCTCGCTTTCGGCGACCTCGGGTGCGTTCAGTTTGCGCTCGGCGTCACGAGCTATGTCGGCAGGCGTCGGCGCGCTCCTGGCGATCATGGTGTAGATGAGCACGAAATAGCCGGCCTGAATGGTCACGGCGCAGATGATGACACGCACCAATATCGTGCCTATCGGCGCACCGCCCAGCCAGGACCAGCCGACGACGATCGCCAGAGCGAAAATCATCCCGAGGATGAATTTTGGAAGTGCCATACCCAACAGCCCATAAACCGGCTCGGGTATTATCGCGATTGCCCCACCCGAGCGCCGTCCCTTGTCATGTGGGCTTGTTAAGGTCGCCCACTCTCGACCGGTTGCTTCCGGCCTTTTCCACCTGTCGTCACCGTGACAGGTATAATTTGCAATTCTATTAAGGCGAGCAATAGGCGGCAAGGGCAACTTCGGTTATTTTTGATCGAGCTTTTGCGATCGACTCTGCCATGTTGCAATGCACGCAACGGGAGCTAGGCCGATATCCTCTCGTCGATATTTTTCAGTAAAATTGCCAATATTAAGTAGTATTTTATATGGTTTTGACCAAGCATCAGGGTATGATAAAGCACTAGTTTGTACCTCGCCTTGGCAAATAGGTAGGTCCGCCTAAAAACCGCCCCACAAAGGCCTCTATTTTTTCGGCTGTGCCCATTTATTGTCACAAATGTGCTAAATATGCCGAAATTTGTGCATGGCAAGCTTATTATTTAGTCATTTCATGACGTGACTATTTCAACGGGGTGGTAAATTGTGTGTTGCGCTGCAACATTTTTTTGGTATCGTGTGGTGAACCATTCGTTCAACGCATGGAGTTTACGGCATGAGGGACGTTGCCAAGTCAGCCACCGCGAGCTTTTCGCAGGCTGACATCGATTTTCCGCCGCCGATCGGCGGCCTGCTCAAACGCAGCTTCGATATCACCGGTTCACTGATTGGCTTGATCGCCCTCAGCCCGCTATTTGTCATGATAGCGCTGCTCGTCAAGTTTTCCGACGGCGGCTCGATTTTCTACGGCCACAGGCGAATCGGGCGGGGCGGACGGATTTTTCCGTGCCTGAAGTTCCGCACCATGGTTCCGGACGGCGACAAGGTGCTGGCAGCCTATCTCGCCACCAACCCGGACGCCAACGCGGAATGGATCGCGACCCGCAAGCTGAAGAACGACCCGCGCGTCACCCGCGTTGGAGCAGTGCTGAGGAAACTCAGCCTCGATGAGTTGCCGCAGATCATCAACATCCTGCAGGGCGATATGAGCCTTGTCGGTCCGCGTCCGGTTGTGCGCGACGAGCTGGAGATCTATGGCACATCCGCCGTCTACTATCTGAAATCGCGTCCGGGCCTGACCGGCCTGTGGCAGGTCAGCGGCCGCAACGATGTGTCCTATGACAGCCGCGTCGCCTTCGACCGTCACTATGTCGAGAACTGGTCGCTGTTCGAGGACGTTCGCATCATCATCAAGACCGTCCCGGCCGTCTGGATGTCGCGCGGTTCTTACTGACCGGCCGGTGGCCAATGCCAGACATTGGCGTCGGCCATTCGACGCAAGCTCATCGGGCGATGGGGCTATAGCGGATCGGAACGTTGAGTTGAAAACAGATTTGTTCGAGACCTTTCGCAGCGGCCCGGATTCCGGCCGGCTGCGGCGGGCGCGTTTGCTGGCCACATGCCTTGCCATGGCCCTCGTCGTCCCGCACATCGCCGCCGCCGGCGACTATCGCCTCGGCTCGCAGGACAAGCTCACCATCCGCGTCGCCGAATGGCAGACCGTGGAAGGCACATTCCGTGACTGGTCGGCGGTGAATGGCGAGTACACGGTCGGTCCATCCGGCACGCTGTCGGTGCCGTTCGCCGGCGAACTGCCGGCCTCCGGCAAGACCACGTCCGAAATCGCAACGGCGATCGGCGAGGCTTTGCAGAAAAAACTCGCTTTGTCAGACAGACCGGAAGCCTCGGTCGAGATGGCGCAGTTCCGGCCATTCTACATTTCGGGCGAAGTCCAGAACCCCGGCCAGTTTCCTTATGTGCCCGACCTGACGGTGTTGAAGGCCATCAGCGTCGCCGGAGGCATCCGGCGAAACGCCGACTACGGCCCCCAGCTCGGCAAGGACCTGGTCACCGCCAAGGGCATGTTCGACATCTCCGACGACCAGCGCATCCGACTGATCGTCAGGCGCGCCCGCATCGATGCGGATATGGCCGGAAAGGCGAGTTTCGACGTGCCGAAGGAGGTCGAGGGCGATCCGAGACTGCCAGCCATCGTGGCGGACGAGATGACGATCCTGACAGCGGACCAAAAGGCGCTGAAGCTGAAGCTTGAAGCGCTCGACGATCTCAAAGGGGTTTTGGAATCCGAGATCGAATCGCTGCAGAAGAAGATCGTCAACCAGCAGCAGCAGGTCGACTTGGCGCAGCAGCAGCTCGCCAGCATCGGCCCGCTGGCGCAGAAAGGCCTGATCGCCAACGCCCGACTGCTGGATTCGCGCCAGTCGGTTGCCGACCTGCAGGGCAAGATCCTGGACTACGAAACCGCCATCCTCACCGCCAAGCAGGCGATCAGCAAGGCGAAGCAGGATGCTATCGATGCCCAGAACACCTTGAGTTCAAGTCTCGCCACTGACCGGCAGCAGACCGAAGCCGACCTGAACGAGGCCGCGTTGAAGGTGAACATGCAGAAAGGCCTGATAGCCCAGGCCAGCGATCCCGCGATGGCGGCCGCTATGACAAATGATCAGCAGCCGACCCTGCTCTATTCACTGGTGCGCAATGTCGACGGCAAGACCACCGAAATAGCCGCCAAGGAAGAAACCCCGGTGCTGCCCGGCGATGTGATCAAGATCAAGCTGGCGCCGCTGGCCAGCCAGTAGACCGACTTCCAACACGATCCAGTGTTTCGAGCCAGAGCCTCACCCGACAAACCGGGATGAGGCTCTGGCTCAGTTGTTTGAACCCCTGCGGAAACTATAATAGCCGTCTCGGGATCGAGGCTTCCCGTCCGAGCACATGCTTGCTCAAAAAGGAAGACCGCCCCCTTCAGCCCGCGAGATGATAATTTATGAGGGACCGGCGCCCGCCGGATGGCCGGCATACCGAGGCCAGTCAGTCTCGCCCCCGGCCGCGTCAGCCGGCTCCAGAGCCGGCGACCGCCGCCTGCGGGTAACAGGCAGCCGCGCCAGCTTGAAGAAGCTGAAATACATCAGGAAAGAACCCATGATGTAGGGGTTGAGTATCTCGACCTCGACGAAGGAGCGGATCAGCAGCAGGACCATCACGCCGAAAAGGATCACCGAGTCCGCCTGCCATGCCTTGAAGATCACCGCCGAGACGTGGCCGTAGAGCGTGCGCAGCATGATCAGCGACACCAGCGTCGCTCCGACGAAGCCGAGTTCGACGAGGGCCTCGATATAGGTGTTGTGGAAGTGGAAGCCGGTGCGGGTGGTGATGTAGAATTCGTTCCACAGCCGCTCGGCTTCAGCGAAACCCTGCACCCAATAGGCGGCATAGCCGACGCCGAGAATCGGCGATTTCTGGACCGTGTTCCAGCCTTGCTCCCACAGATAGGTTCGCCCGGTGAGCGTCGAATCCTTGCCGAAGAGGCCGAGGACGAAGTCCATCAACCCGAGATTCAAGGCGACGAAGGCCGTCACGACCAGCAGGCCGGCGCCGATCAGGAAGATGACCCGGCGATAGCGTCGTGACAGAAGTTTGCTCATCGCAAGAAGCGCCACCAGCGCCAGAACCGCGGGTATCGAGGCCATCGAGGTGGCGGAATGCGAGGCGACCAGGACATAGGCCGACAGCAGCACGACGGGCACCGCCAGGATGAAGCTCAGCCGGCCGCGCCTGTAGAACGCAAGGAAGACGACGCAGAAATAGATGCCGAGCGAGCCGACAAAGCCGATCTGGTTCTTGGAGGCGAAGGCGCCGACGAAGTTGACGGTGCCGTCGAGGACATCCTCGGAATAGTTCCCGACCTTCAGCGAATAGATGAGGACGACAAATATCCCGATCAGCGCCCCTATGGTCAGCGTGCGCACGCTGACGGTGCGCGCAGCTACGTAGGCGCAGGCAATATGGGAAAAATACTGGACCGACGTCCTTGCGGTGACGCCGGGAGCCTGCGACCAGAAAACCGAGAAGCAGACATAGGCAGCAAACAGCAGCGGCAGCCAGGCGCTGGACAGATGCCTCACAAACCGCCGGTAGTCGACCAGGATGAGCGGGAGCCAGACCGCATAGTAGGCCAGGATCAATATCTGGCCGAAGATGACCGAATAAGAAAACGCCCAGATCGAAACGGCTACGGCAAAGGCGCCATAGACCGAATTCTTCTCGGGATCGATCAGCAGGGACTTTGGAATCTTCATCTCAGAGTCCCGCCGACACGACCCAGGGCCGGCAAGCCATGAGCCGGCCGGAATCTTCGCAGACATGGGCGTGCAATAAACGGCGTCTCCATTGTGCAGTGCAATATAACCTATTGCGCCCGGCGCTCAATGGCAAATCCGGTCACCTTGTCTTACAGCGAGGCATCTGCGGAGAGATCAGCCGGTTGCGTGTCCGAGACGCTACCAAAGCGCTCCGCCGGTGATCTGGATGTTTTCCATGGTGATGCCCTTGGCGAGATCCGAGCACAGGAAGACGGCCAGAGCGGCAATCTCCTGCGGCTGCAGCAGGCGCTGCTGCGGGTTGCCCCTGGCGATCTCGGCCATCGCTTCCTCTGGCGTGCGCCCCTTGCCTTCGCGCTCGACGACCTGCGCCACATTGCGGCGCATCAGTTCGGTCTCGACCCAGGTCGGGCTGATCATAACGCAGGTGACGCCATGCGCCGCCCCTTCCAGCGCCACGCAGCGGGTGAGACCCAGCAGGCCGGCCTTGGACGCGCAGTAGGCCGGGTTGTCCTTCCACCCGACCAAGGCGGCCGTCGAGCCAATGTTGACGATGCGGCCCCAGCCGCGCTCGATCATACCCGGCAGCACGGCACGCGTGACGCGGAAGGCGCCGGTCAGGTTGGTGTCGACGATCTTGTCCCAAAGCGCGTCGGAATGGCCGCAGACCGGCTGCTCGGCGGTGGTGCCGGCGGCGTTGACCAGAATGTCGGCGGGGCCGATGGCCGTCTCGGCGTCACCCGCGAAACGGTTGGTGACGTCGCTGTCGCGAACGTCAAGGTGTGCGGCGTGAACTTTCGTTCCATGAGCGGCAAGGGCCGAGCGCACGCGCTCGATCTCGTCGGCGGCCGGATAGTAGGCGGCATCGGATCTGTCGGCGCCGGCAGGCGCGATGTAGGAGCCGACGGCGACATTGGCCCCAGCCTCGGCCAAAGCCGTGGCAATGGCGAAGCCCATGCCCGAGAAACCGCCGGTCACGATGGCGCTACGGCCGGAAAGGTTGTTCATGGCGCACGGTCTCCGCTTCGTTTGGGCAGGCAATCAGTCCTGACCGGATTTGGCAATCACAGCGGCGCAGCCTCCATCGACGAGCGTTCAGGACCCCTGAAGCGGTCTGCCCAGCCATTCGCGATAAAAGCCTTCGAGGTCAGGTTCGAAATCATGCACGATGGGATAACCGGGTGCCGCCGCCTCGACCTCATGCAGCGTCCCGCACTCCGGGCAGATGAACTCCCGGATTTCCATCCATTCGGGATCAGGGAGATCGCTGCTGGGATAGATCTCGCGCAAAGCCTCCTCGGTGTTGCGCACGTTAATCACGGCGTTGAGCTTCCAGTTCTTCCGATAGTCGCCGAAGGAGTGGCCGCATTCGCAGCGGGTAATGCGCTCATCGCCACTCTGGCAGATGAACAGATGGTCCGAGACCGGCAGCAGGATCGGGTCCTTCCAGGCGACACGATCCTGATAGACGGCAACCATCTTGAAGAAACGGTCGTCATCCTTGTAGGCACTCATGATGCGCCTTGTCTGCGGCCAGGGCAGCTTGCCGGCGGCCAGATCGCCCAGAACTTCCTTGCTGTATGAGGTCATGGCTTGGCTCCCGGCGTGAAGATCGATTTGGCGTCGACGTTCCAGAAATCGCTGAATTCCTTGGTGAAGCGCGACGACAGCTTGATCGCGCTGGCGTACATTTTCTTCACTTCGGGCGCGAAGTCGGCCTTTCCGACGCGGCCACGCTCCTTGGCGATCCAATCCGTCACCGGGATCGCCTTAGCCAGGCGCTCTTTGCGCATGGCGGCGCGGCGTTCGACCGTGGCGTCGATATCGGCGACGGGATAACCGTCTTCATCGTCCTTCAGCACAATTCCGAAAACCTGGTCCGCCGCTTCACGGGTGAGAAAGCCGTTCTCGACATCCCATGCCGTCTTTATCGGATCGCGCTCCAGCACGTCGCCATAGCCGCCGCCGCCATTGTAGGAATGGCTGAAGATGTCGCCGGATTTGTGCGGCGAGGTGATGTAGGGGCCTTCGACCACGACATGGTCGCCGCCGATGTTCTTCTCGTAGTCGGAGACGTCAGGGTCGATGCCGGGCGAATGCGCCAGCGGTTCGCCCTTTGCCGCCAGTTCGTGAATGTCTGAGTTGCGCACCGCGCGATGCTTCTGGCAGGTCGGCGCCGGATAACCACCGCACATGCCGCCATTGTCGAACACGCGCGAGGAGTGCTCGGAGGTGTGGAGCCGCAGATGTGAGGTCTTGTTGATCAGCCAGGTCGAGACGAAGGAACAGCCACCGCGATATTTGCCGGCGCCGCCGGAATTCGGCACGATCGAACGGCCGATATAGACCATCGGCATCGACTGTTCCCAGACCTCGATGTTGCCCATGTCGGATTCCGGGTTCCAGCCGACATAGGCGGTGTCGAGACCGTCCTTGATGGCGAGCGCCCCGGACCCGGCGGCAGCGCACTCGAAATGCGCCATGCCGAACGGCGTGCCGTATTGGCTTTCGCCGCCCATCTCGATCATCGGGCTGTTGACCTGGCCGACAAAGGCCTCCTCGACGAAGCCGCGCGCGACAAAACTGCGCGACAAAAGCCGCTGGAAAACGCCGTAGGCCGGCAGCAGCAGCGCCCAAGAGGTGGCGGTGGCCACCATCTCGTTGTCGGGGTTGGTCCAGGTGCCGTGCGGCAGTTTCAGTTCGGTCGCCATCCAGGCACCGTCATTGACCAGGCCTTCGAAATTCATGTGCTGGGTCAGCGTCACGAACATGCCGCCATCCATGCCGGCCGGCGTGCAGTTCATCGAATGGTAGCCCCAGGGCTGCGTGCCCTCGAAGTCCATGGTGATCTTGCCGTCTGACGTGATCTCCATCTCGATCGGGATGTTGTAGAGCCAGTCGGGATCGCCGAGCAGCTGGAAGCCGGGCTTTCCCGCCGTGACATGGCCGTAGAACGTGTGGCCGCGGTAGATGCCGGGCACGGTGAGCTGGCGGGTGCGGGCGAGCTGGGCGCGGCGACCTTCCTCGATGAATTCCTTCGACACCTTCATCCAGTAGTCCAGACCGATCTCCGAGATGAGCTGCTTGACGCTTTCGCGCATGTCGATGCAGGAGGCGACCTTGGCCTTCTCGTCGAGCACCCAGTAGATCGGCATGCGCAGATTGCGCTCGCAGCGTATGACGTAGTCGCGCCGGATCTCGTCATTCTCGCCGATCTTCTCGGCGCAGACGAACAGGCCTTCGGTGAAGCGCTCCTGCGCCAGGCAGACATCGCCGCCCGGCGTGATGCCGCCGGCTTCCAGTTCGTGGCAGACGGCACCGGCCCAGCCGACCAGCGTGCCTTCATGGAAGATCGGCACCACATCCATGACATCAGGCACCTGCACGGTGCCGATGAAGGCGTCGTTGTTGGCGAAGATATCGCCTTCACGGATTTTCGGGTTTTCCTCGTAATTGTTCTTGATCATCCATTTGATGAAGCGGCTCATCGTATGGACATGCACCATGATGCCGTTGGAGAGCGCGATGGCGTCGCCTTCGGGCGTATAGATGGCGACCACCATCTCGCCGACTTCGCGCACGCCGGGCGAGGCCGAGATGCGGCGGGCCATTTCGCGAGCCGAGACGCAATAGGCGCGCAGCTTGGTGTGCAGCGTCTCGAACTTCAGCGGATCCTGGTTGCGCAGCGTGAGTTCCGTGATGCCGTCATAGCAGCCGGTCTCTTCCATCAGCCGCTCGGAATCGAGCAGTCTTTCGCGAAGGCGCAGGGCCGAAGCAGGTTTGTCCAACATGGCGGTGCCCTCTCAAGCGTGGGTGTAGTGCAGCAGCGTCCATTCATCGACATGGACGCGGTCCTGCGGATGAACGACGAGCGTGGTGGCGGGGTGTTCGATGATGGCCGGACCGATGACTTCGTGACCGGGCTGCAGCAGGTCCATCTCGTAGAGATTGGCCTTGTGCCAGCGTCCGCCGATATAGGCCTCGCGCACGCCCTTGTGCGCGGAAGCCGGATCCGATTTGCCGAGCGGACGCTTGAGCAGCACCGGTTTGACCTTGTCGGCGGTGGCGATCAGCCCGAGTTCGGTGATGGTGAAGCCGGCCTCGCCATAGCGCGACACGCGATGATTGACCTTGGCGTAGACCGCCTCGAACTCGTCGATAACCCTGCGCATGTCGTCGGCCGAGTTGACCTCAGCCAGCGGCGCCATGACTTCGACATCCTCGAGCTGGCCGGTGTAGCGCATCATCAGGAACGGCACGGTCCTGATCTTCTCGCGCGCATGGCCGTCGGCGATCATCTCGTCGACCGCGGCCTTGGTCAGGTCGTTCCAGACCGTGGTGACCTTGACGCCGAAGGCGGCCAGCGTCGCCTCATCGGCGCGTGACGGGATGTCGTGCTGCGTCGACACCGAATGCCGGCGCATGAAATCAGCCGTGGTGCAGCCGAAGGCGGAGAAGGCGGCCGCAAACTGGAAGGTGATGATGTCCTTGAAGCCGATGCCCCTGGAACAGCCGGCCAGGTGCAGCGGACCGGAGCCGCCATAGGACAGCAGCGTGAACTCGGAGGGATGGATGCCCTGGCCCGAAATGACGCGGCGCAGCGCGTTGTTGGCGTCGGCCTCCAGCATGTCGATCATGCCCTCTGCCGCCTCCTCAACACCGACACCGAGCACGTTGGCGCATTTTTCCTCGAAGGCACGGCGGGCCTTTTCGACCTGCAGCACGACCTTGCCGCCGAGGAAATAGTGCGGGTTGAGCCGGCCGAGAATCGCATCGCAATCGGCAATCGTCGGTTCGGTGCCGCCCCTGGCGAAGCAAATCGGACCTGGATCGGAGCCCGCGCTTTCCGGCCCGAGCGAAACTTTCTTGGTCAGCGGGTCGACCTTGAGGATCATGCCGGCGCCGGCACCGATCGTATCGAGGTGCAGCGTCGGCACGTTGAGCTTGAAACGATCCATCAGCGGCTCGTTCTCGATCCGCGTCTGGCCGCGCGTGATGACGCCCATGTCGAAGGAGGTGCCGCCCATGTCCGAGCAGATCAGCGAATCATTGCCGATCAGCTTGCCGACATAGGCAGCACCGAGGATGCCGCCGATCGGGCCGGAGATCATGGTTTCATGCAGGCGCGGATGGTTGATCGAGGTCAGGCCGCCGAAGGAGAGCAGCGTCTGCACGCCATATTTGAAGCCGTATTTCTTCGAGACGTCCTCGATACCCCTAAGCTGCTTGCGGCCGCGCGAGGTCGCGTAGGCCTCGATCAGGACCGAGTTCAGCCGCGACTGCTCGCGGATGACCGGGCGGACCTCGTGGCTGGTGTAGACGATGATGTCGGCGCCGGCCTTGTCGACCTCTTCGCGGCAGATTTCCGCGATGCGCTTCTCGTGCACCGGATTGACGTGCGAGAAGATGGTCATGATGCAGATCGCTTCGACCTTGTCGGCGATCAATTCTTTTGCGGCTGCAGAAACCTCGTGCTCATAGAGCGGCAGCACGACGTCGCCGAACTGGTCGATGCGCTCGGTGACGCCATGGGTGCGGCGGCGCGGCACCAGCGGATCGGGATGATGGTGGGTGACCGCATGCAGCCGGTCGGCATAGGAATAGTCGGCCCAGGCCTGCAGACCGCGGCCCATCAGGATCATGTCCTCGAGGCCCTTGGTGGTAATCAGGCCGAGCCGGCGACCGGTGCGCGACAACAGCGTGTTCAGCATGCCGGTGCCGGAATAGAGCACGACGTTGACGCCTGAAAACAATGATTCCAGCGAGATGCCCCAGGCATCCGCCGCGTCCTCGGCCGAGGCCAGAAAACCCTCGGCTTCGTTCTTCGGCGTGGTCGCCGACTTGCCGATCTTGAAGTGGCCGTCCTGATCGACAAGGATCGTGTCGGTCATGGTGCCGCCGGCGTCGATGCCAATCACGATTGGGTTGCCGACGATGGGGGCGGTGAGATTGGGTTGGGTCACGGTCGCCTCGGGATCTGGTCTAGGTTGACGCTAGGCTAGATTCGATGGGCGGCTTCGCGCCATATGCCTAAAGACACAATGACGGTTGGGCTGACATCGCCGAGAAAAGGGCATGCGCATGGGCAATATCTGGGCGCCGCTCGCCAAAGCGATCGCCGCCATCGGCACGGACAGGCATGTCGACTGCCTGATCGACCTGATCGGCGCCGACATCGACCACGACCTCGTCACGGTGACGCGCTATTCGGCGACGCAGACACCCGAATTCATCAAGCACCGGCGCTTCTCGGATGAGATGGTCCGGCGCTATCTCCACAATTACTACGTGTTCGACCCGTTCTATGCCTCGTGGCGGCGCGAGCGCAGGCTGGGCATCATGCCGCTGAAACGGCTCGCCGACGACGAGGCCAAGCGCGGCCAGTACATTGCCGGCTTCCTGGCGCAGTCGGAGATCTGCGACGAGGTCGGCATCATGCTGGCGGATGGCGGCGACTGGTGCCTCGGCATCTTCCTCGACCGCTCGACCACGTCGTTCAAGGAGAGCGAGATCGCTTTGCTGGACGAGCGGTTGCCTGTATTCGAGGCGCTGCATGCGCTCGACATCAAGGCGCACGGAACCAAGTTCTCCCGCACGTCGGCGCCGACAGGCCCCGGCGCCTCGCCCCGGCAGGAGCCGACGATCCCGGCCAGTCTGTGGCCGGAGCTGTCGCTGCGCGAGCGGGAATTGGTTCAGCTAATCCTCGCCGGCCACCCGACAGCCAACATCGCCGAGCGCCTCGGCATCACCGTCGGCACGGTCAAGAACCATCGCCGGCGCATCTACGAGAAGCTCGACATCACCACGGAGCGGGAATTGTTTTTGCAGTTTTTTCAGCATCAGGCCGATCGCTAGCCGCTCGCTTACCCAGCCGATCCGCCAGCCGAATGCCTGATTTGCAGAGCCGCTCCCTCCGTGAATTGGTGCAGGGGGCTTGTCGCCGGAATGGCTCGAAAACTGGCTTCAAAATTCCTCTTGCGGAACGCCGCCGTCCCGGCTTAGTCTCGGCTTCGCAAAGAAAATGAAATTTAATTCCATTGTGCAATGCCCGCAAGCCAGTGCAGTGCCCAGGAAAAATGCCCACTGCAATCGACTGAGAAAATATTTGATATATCATCTACCAGAACGGAAATAGCTGACATGGTCCAGCAGACATCGATCCAGCCATCGGCGCCCTGGTTGCGGCTCGACGTCGACAATTCGGACTGGAACGACGCCGAGGTTTCGAGCCTGGTGCGCTGGTATCAGCAGATGCTGCTCATCCGCCGTTTCGAGGAAAAAGTGCTCGATCTCGCCAATGCCGGGCTGGTGCATGGTCCGGCGCATGCCAGCATCGGACAAGAGGCGACGGCGGTCGGCGCCATGTCCGTGCTCGGTACGGGCGACCGCATCAACGGCACCCACCGCGCCCATCACCAGGTCTTGGCCAAGCTTGTCAACGCGCAGACGCCCGGCGGATTCGACCCGTTGCATGACGCTTTCAACCCGGACATGCAGGGCTCGGTGCGCGGCTTGATGGCCGAGATCATGGGCCTCAAGTCAGGCTATTGCGGCGGCCGTGGCGGCTCGATGCATATGCGCGACGATGCCTCCGGCATCCCTGGCACCAGCGCGATCATTGGCGGCAACCTGCCGCATGCGGCCGGCTATGCGCTGGCCGACAAGCTGCTCGGTACCGGCAACATCTCGGTCGCCTTTTTCGGCGACGGCACGATGATGGCGGGGCCGGCCTATGAGGCGATGAACATCGCCGCGCTCTACCGGCTGCCGGTGATCTTTTTCGCCGAAAACAATCTCTATGCCGTCTCGACGCACATCAACGAACAGACGCGCGAGACGCGGCTGGCCTCGCGCGGACCTATGCTCGGCTTTCGCGGCATCGAATGCGACGGCATGGATGTGGTGGCGGTCCACCATGCCATGCGCGAGGCGCGCCGGGTGATCGAGGAAGACGGCGGCCCGGTGCTGGTCGAGGCGCTTTGCTACCGCTTCCTGCATCAGAGCGGCGCGCGCCCGGGTAGCGAATTCGGCTACCGCACGCGGGCCGAGGAAGACGCCTGGAAAGCGCGCGATCCGCTGGTCACGATGGCGGCTCGCCTGAAGACGATGGGCATTTTGAACGCTTCCGACCTCGGCACACTCGACCAGCGCGTCATGGAGGTGGTCAACACCGCTGCCGATTCGCTCACCGAAATGAGTGGCAACGCGCTGCGCATTCCCGACCATCTGTGGCCGGACCCAGGCGGCGTCGACAACCAGATACGCGGTGATCTTTCCGAACTGAAGGGCGAGCGTTTCCTCGAGATCGAGGATATGCCGCCAGCCGACACCAGGCCGGTCAAGTTCATGGTTGCCGCGTCCGAGGTGATTGCGCGCGCCATGGAAAAGGATTCGCGCATCATTATCATGGGCGAGGATGTGCACCGGCTGCGCGGCGGCGTTTCGGGCGCCACAAAGGGTGCGCTGGAACGCTGGCCGGAGCGTGTACTGGCAATGCCCATCGCCGAGAACGGTTTTGTCGGCGTGGCGCTGGGTGCAGCGCTTTGCGGCCTGCGGCCGATCGTCGAGATCATGTTCGGCGATTTCTGCCTGGTTGCCGCCGACCAGCTGTTCAACGCGGTCAGCAAGGTGCGCCACATGTTCGGCGGCGGCTTCCCGGTGCCGATCGTGGTCCGGGTCCGCGTCTCGCCGCACACCGGCTACGGCTCGCAGCATTCGGGCGATCCGTCCGGCCTGTTCGCGCTGTTTCCCGGCTGGCGCATCGTCGCCCCGACGACGCCCTTCGACTATATCGGCCTGATGAATTCGGCGCTGAAATGCGACGATCCGGTCGTCGTCATCGAGCATGTCGAACTGTTCCCGAGCGAAGGGCCTGTGCCTGCGGATGACCGCGATTATTGCGTGCGACTCGGCAAGGCGAAAACCGTCAGGCCGGGCAGTGCCTGCACCTTGCTCACCAGTGCCAGCATGGTCGCCGTCGCCAAGCAGGTGGTCGAGGAGACCGGCGTCGATGCCGAGATCATCGACCTGCGCAGCCTCGACCCGACCGGGCTCGACTGGCCGATGGTGGAGGCCTCGATCCGCAAGACCAACCGGGTGGCCGTCGTCGAGCAGGTGCAGCGTGGACTGTCGCTTGGCGGACGGCTGACACAAGAGATTCAGGATCGCGTGTTCGACTATCTCGATCACGAGATCCTGCATGTGACGGGAAGCCTCTCGGCTCCCGTCGTATCGGCCCCGCTCAACCGCGCCGCACTGGGCGGCGCTGATAAGCTCAAGGCCGCGCTTCAATCCCTCATTGCCGTGGGTGGATAGAGCAACGCATTGCCACAAAGATCTGACAAGAAAATGGGAGAATGAAATGGACATGACGATCCTACCAAGAGCCAAGACCAGGGCGACGATGCTGGCGGCCGTGCTGCTGGCCACCAGCGCCTTCTGGGCGCCTGCCACCTTCGCGCAGGACAGCAAGCCGCTGGTCATCGCGCGTAACATCGACCTCAATTCGCTCGATCCGCACCGCGCCTTCTGCGACACCTGCCAGATCTACAATTCCAGCGTCTACGAATCGCTGCTGACGCTGGACAAGGACAACAAGCTGATCCCGCTGCTCGCCTCGAAGTGGGAAGGCAATGCCGACCAGAGCAGCTTCACCTTCACGCTCGACCCGGCCGCCAAATTCTCGGACGGTTCGCCTGTCGAAGCCAAGGACGTCAAATGGTCCTGGGAGCGGCTGAAGAACCTCAAGGGCAGCGCCTCGTTCCTGATGGACAATGTCGCCTCGATCGAGACTCCGGACGCGCATACGGTCGTCGTCAAGATGGTCGCGCCGAGCTCCGAATTCCTCAACATCGCGGCGGCGCCCTACGCAGCGGTCGTCAACAGCAAGGTTGCTTCCGAAGCCGGCGCCAAGGCCGATGCGGACGCCTCGACGACAGACAATGCCGAGGCCTGGTTCCTGGCCCATTCGGCCGGCAGCGCGCCGTTCGTGCTGAAATCCTATGAGCCCAATTCGGAACTGCGGCTGGCGCGCAACGACAAGTACTGGCGCACGGCGCCGGCGCTGAGCGAAGTCGTCATACGCCAGACCAAGGATGCGGTGGCGCAGGCGCAGATGCTGCAGAGCGGCACCGCCGATATCGCCATGCAGATCGACCCGGACACGGCCAAGACGATGACCGGCAGCGACGTCAAGATCGAGACCGTGCCGTCCTACAACTTCATCTATGTGGCGCTGTCGCCCGGCGCCAAGGCCAACAAGGTGCCGCTGACGCCCGAAGTGCGCGAGGCCATTTCGCTCGGTCTCGACCGTCCTGCTATCCTCGACTTCACCATCGGCTCCGAGGGTCAGCTGATCAGCGCGCCGATCCCGCTCGGCTTCCCCGGCGGTTCGGGCTTCGAGGCGCAGCCCTATGACGTTGCCAAGGCAAAGGAACTTCTGGCCAAGGCCGGACACGCCGACGGCTTCGAGATGGAGGCGGCGTTCCCCGGCATGAACGTCTACGGCGTCGATCTCTCGCTCTTGATGCAGAAGGTCCAGCAGGATCTGGCCAAGATCAACATCAAGCTCGACCTGCAGCCGATCCCCTTCGCCAATTGGCGCGAGCGCGTCAATGGCGACGGCATCCCGATGACGGCGGTGTTCTACGCGCCGGACTATTACGGCACCTCGCAATACATCGACTATTTCGCCATGACGAAGGGCAGCCCTTGGTCGCGCCGTGCCGGCGCGGAGCGCGACCCGTCGGTGCTCAACCCGAAGGAAGCGGATATCTACAAGGCAGCCCTTGCGGCAAGCGGCGACGAGGCCGCCAAGCTGTGGCACCAGGCCGGCGAGGAGATGATCAAGGACAGGATCATCCTGCCGCTGATCAGCCCGAACCTGATCCTGGCCTACAAGTCGGACGTCAAGGGCGTGCGCTACAGCGCCTGCTGCAACCTGCCGCTGGCAGAACTCAGCCACTGAGCAAAACAATACGGGGAGGCGACAGTCGCCTCCCTGTTCTCCATCCCGGAAGGCCAGCAAATCCTGTTCTTCCAACATCACATTCAATATATGATATATCAATGAGCGGAGACCTCGTCATGCCTTCCCTGATCAACTCCAAGGACCAGTTGCTGCGCGAGCGTGCGGCCTCGGTGATTCCGGGCGGCATGTGGGGACACATGGCGACGCGCTATCTCGGCTCCGCCTATCCACAATTCTTCGAACGCGCCGACGGCTGCCGGGTCTGGGACGTCGACGGGCACGAATACATCGACCTGATGTGCAGTTGGGGGCCCAACATTCTCGGCCACCATCATCAGGCGGTCGAAGAGGCGGCCGAGCGGCAGCGTCGCCTCGGCGATGCGATGAACGGCCCCGGCGAGGTGCTGGTCGAACTGGCGGAACTGCTGGTCAAGACGGTCGCGCATGCCGACTGGGCAATGCTGCAGAAGAACGGCACCGACGCCACCACGGCCTGCGTGACGATCGCGCGCGCCGGCACCGGCCGACGCAAGGTGCTGGTCGCGCGCGGCTCCTACCACGGTGCCGTGCCGTGGTGCACGCCATCGCTGGCCGGCGTCACCGCCGAGGACCGCGCCCATCTGATCCATTTCGACTACAATGACGTCGCCAGCCTCGAAGCGGCCGTCGAGCAGGCCGGCAACGATCTCGCTGCTGTCGTCGTCACTGCCTTCCGGCACGACATCGCCCGCGACCAGGAACTGCCGACCGCCGCCTTCGCCAAACGGGCGCGCGAACTCACCACCGCTGCCGATGCGGCATTGATCGTCGACGATGTGCGCGCCGGCTTCCGCATCGACCTCGCCGGTAGCTGGGAGCCGCTCGGCGTACGGCCGGACCTGTCCGCCTTCTCGAAGGCGATCGCCAATGGCTATCCGCTGGCCGCCATCACAGGCACCGACCGGTTTCGCGAAGCCGCGACAAAGGTCTATGTGACGGGTTCTTTCTGGTACGGCGCCGTCGCAATGGCCGCGGCGATCGCCACCATCAGCACGCTGCGCGATACCGACGCCGTCACCCACATGACACAGGCCGGCGACAGGCTGCGCTCAGGCCTCGATGCTGCAGCGAAGAAGCATGGTCTTTCGCTGCGACAGACAGGTCCGGTGTCGATGCCGATGGTGCTGTTCGACGGCGATACCGAATTCAAGCTGGCCAACGCCTTCTGCTCGGCCGCCTTGCGCGAAGGCGCCTATTTCCATCCCCGGCACAACATGTTCCTGAGTGCTGCGCACACCGCAAAAGATATAGATCTCGCCCTGCAGGCTGCCGATGCGGGCATGGCCGCCGCGGCGCAGGTGGCGTGACCGGCGCCAATGCGGTGGAAAGGAACAAACTGTTCAGCCGGTGGCCGACACCAGTCGGCCGTTCTGCGCAGCGCGGCGCAGTTCCTCCGGCGTGACCGCGCCGTCGTTCAGCCGTTCGAGAACCTTGACCAGCAGGCGGCCGCCTTCGATCATGTCCTGCTGAATGCCCTTGCGCACACCGTTCTCGTCGCGCGCCCGCAGCGCTTCAAGAATGTCGAGATGCCGGTGGCGGCCGTCATAGGTCGGCCGGGCGTGCGGGTACTGGTAGTTCACCAGCGGTCCGTTGCGCAGCCAGATTCCCTCAATGATGGCCAGCAGCTCCGGCATTTGCGCCGCCTGGTAGATGGAGTGATGGAATTCCCAATTGTCGCGGACGGCTTCGAACCAGCGGCCATTGTCCTCGTTGGCAATGAGTTTCTCATGCACCGCCGCCAGACGGTCGATCTCGCGCGGCTCGATGCGCGTCGTTGCCGCGGCACCCGCCATGCCTTCGAGATGCAGCCTGATGCTGCGCAGTTCCAGATACTGAGCCAGCGACAGCTGGGCGACGGTGATCGAACGGCCGGCCTCCATCTCCAGGCCTTTTTCGCGCACCAACTGCATCAGCGCCTCGCGCACCGGCGTCTCGGACACCTGAAGGCTGGCGGCAAGGTCGCGGATCTTGAAGCGATGGCCCGGCCAGAAACGGCCTTCCATCATGGCACGGCGAAGCTCCTCATAGACACGCGTCGTCAGATTGTCGCGCGCGATCGGCGCGATAGAAGCAGTCACATCCGCTCTCCGTTCTTGCAACAGCGCAGGCGTCGCCTGCGTCGCGTGGCTTGTGTATATGATACCACGAATGGCCTGACCACCGACATGAGACAAGCCGCCCCGAAACCGGCAGACATGAGACGGGCCGCATGACCGCGTCGATGCCTTCCTTGCTGTTCGGCGCCATTGCCGACGATCTGACCGGCGGCACCGAGCTGGCGTCGATGCTGGTCGCGCGCGGCATTCCGACGGGATGCACGGTCGGGCTGGACGCGCCGATCCCATCAGGCAATCTTGCCCATGTGATCCTGCTGAAGACCCGCGTCATCGCAGCCAGCGATGCGGTGCGCCAGGTGCTGGAGGCCGCGGACCGGCTGGTCGAAGCTGGCGCGCGGCAGATCTTCTTCAAATATTGCGCCACCTTCGATTCGACGCCCGCGGGCAATATCGGTCCTTGCGCCGAAGCGCTGCTCGAGCGCCTTGGCGGCGGCGTCACACTGTTCGCCCCCGCGCTGTGTGAGACTGGGCGCACCGTCTATCAGGGGCATATGTTCGGCGGTCCCCAGCTGCTTGCTGAGTCGCCCAAGCGCTTCGATCCGCTGACGCCGATGACCGATTCCAATCTGGTTCGCGTGCTGCAGGCGCAGAGCAGGGGCAAGGTCGGGCTGGTGCCCTATCTCGTCGTCGATGCCGGCGCTGGAGCCATCCGAAGCGCTATACGAGCACACAGCGCGCGTGGCGAGACGCTGCTGGTCACCGACACCATCCGCGAGCGCGATCTGGCGGCGATCGCGGAAGCCACCTTCGACCTGCCGCTGATGACCGGTAATTCCTCAGTCGCCGCGCATCTGCCACCGGCCTGGCTCACGCATGGGCTGCTGGATTCAGGCGATCTCGTTGCCGCCAGCCTGCCGGCCGTCGAAGGGCCGGCAGCGGTGCTGGCCGGCAGCGTCGCCGACCGCACCATCGAACAGCTCGAGCGTTTTGCGCAAGACAATCCACTGCTGACGATTGACCTTGCCAGCGCCTTTGCCGGCGCCGATGTCATGGCCGAAGCGCGTACCTTCGCCCAACGGCATTTGCCCGGCGCGATGATCGCCATCGCTACGACAGCGCCGCAAGCGACCGTCGAAGCGCTGCAGCAGGCGCACGGCCGCGATATGGTGGCGGCAAGGGCGGAAGAGATCCTGGCCGGGATTGCCCAGATTCTGGTGCGCGAACTCGGCGTCCGCCGGCTCGTCGTCGCCGGCGGCGAGACCGCCGGTTCGGTTGTGAAGGCGCTCGGCATCGACCGGATCGCCATGGGCGCCTATGAGGGCCCCGGACTGTCGCGCGCCATCGCTCACCTCCCCGGCCGGCCTTCCGATCCGCTGGCGCTGATGCTGAAATCGGGAAAGCTCGGCGGCCCGGATATTTTCGCCGACGTCCTGCAAGACATGACACGGCCGAGCACTATTGCGCCGGCGATCGACACATGGCCACCGGCAAGGAGAGCATCGTGATGGAACTCGAAATCGAACGCACGAGCCTGATCACCGCGACGCAGACGCTGGACGCCAGCGGGATGAATGTCGGCACCACCGGAAACATCAGCGTTCGCACGACAGGCGGCATGCTGATCACGCCGACGGGAATAGCCACAAGCGCCTTGCGGCCGGAGCAGATGGTGGGGATGCAGCTCGATGGATCCTGGGACGCCGCGTTCCGGCCGTCGAGCGAATGGGAGATGCACGCCGAAATCTACAAGGCGTTTCCCGAGGCCGGCGCCGTCGTGCATGCCCATCCCGACCATTGCGTGGCGCTGTCGTGCCTGCGTGAACCGCTGCCACTGTTCCACTACATGGTGGCGGGCTTCGGCGGCGATGATGTGCGCTGCTCGGACTATGCGCTTTTCGCGTCAAGCGAACTGGCCAAGGTTGCCGTCGTCGCGCTCAAGGACCGCACGGCTTGCCTGCTCGCCAATCATGGCATGATCGCCTTCGGCGGCGATCTCGACACGGCGCTCATCCGCACCATCAAGTTGGAAACCCTGGCGCGGCAGTACCTTTTGGCGCGCAGCGCCGGCACGCCGGTGCTCATCGAGGGCAGCGAGATCCCCGCCATTCGCGGGCGCTACAAGAATTACGGCCAGCAGAAGTAGCCGGCCGAGCAATTCCAGAAAAGGTGAAGCGGTTTCCCGGGAAAAGCGCATAGCGCTTTCTCCAGGGGATTGCGCCAAAACAAGGAACGGCTCTTCGCCCTCTTGAAGAACCATTCAGTCGACCTGCAAATGCGAGACGAAGGCCCGTCAGGCTCGATGAAGATCAGGCGGGGATCGGTTCGGCGGCCGGCGTATAGACGCCGATGGCGCCGGTGCCGATCAGCTGCTCGATGATCTCGGCGCTATAGCCGAGCACGTCGGCCAGCACGGCAGCTGTGTCCTGGCCCAGCATCGGCGGCGCGGTGAAGTCCGCGGTCAGCTGCGCGGCAAGTCCCTGCGCCGGGCGCACCATGGCGACGGAGCCGAGATGCGGATGCGGCAAGGTCTGGACGAGGCCACGCTCGCGCACATTGGAACTGTCGAAGACTTCCGGTATCGATTTTACCGTGCCGGCCGGCACGCTGGCGGCGGCACAGGTGGCCATCCAGTGGTCACGTGGCTTGGTCTTGAAGACGGCGGCTAGTTGCGGGATCAGCGCCTCACGGTTGGTGGCGCGCGCCCCTGCTTTGATGAAGCGCGCATCCCCAGCCAGATGTGGCAGATCAACGACCTTCTCGCACAGCGCCGCGAACTGGCGGTCATTGCCGACCGCCAGCGCAAAGCTGCCATCGGAGGCTTCGAATATCTGATAGGGAACGACCGTCGGATGGGCATTGCCGTAGCGGGCGACCTCTTGGCCGGTGTTAAGGTAACCGCTGCCGACATTGATCAGCAGGCTGAGCGCGCAGTCGATCAGCGACAGGTCGAGGAACTGGCCCTTGCCGGTCGTCGCGCGCTCGTAAAGCGCCGCCAGGATCGACTGCGTGGCGACCATGCCGCAGACGATATCGGTGATGGCGACGCCGACACGCATCGGTTCGCCATTGCTCTCGCCGGTGATGGCCATCAGGCCGCTTTCGGCCTGCATGACGAAATCATAGCCGGGCCGTCCGGCATCGGGTCCGGTCTGGCCGTAACCGGAGATCGAACAGTAGATCAGGCGCGGGTTTGACGCGCTCAGCTCCTTGAACCCGACGCCGAGGCGGTCGGCGGTGCCGGAGCGGAAATTCTCGACGACGATGTCGGCCTTGGCCGCCAGCTCGCGCACGATGGCCAGCCCCTGCGGGCTTTTCATGTCGAGCGCGATGCTCTGCTTGCCGCGATTGGCGCAGAGATAGTAGGTCGAGACACCCTTGTAGCTCGGCACCGACCACGCCCTGGTGTCGTCGCCGCCGTCGATGTTCTCGATCTTCCAGATCTCGGCGCCGAGATCGGCAAGGCTCATCGTTGCCCACGGCCCGGCCAGCACACGCGAGAGATCGAGAACCTTGATGCCTTCGAGCGGCAAGCGCGCGGGTTCTGCCGTACCGGCATTCGCGGAATGGTCCTCAGTCACGATCAAAATTCCTTCGGGTGAATTCGGCAAGCCACTCAGACAGCCCTGAAAGTGTTGACCGGCTCCGGGAAATGGCAGGCGACGCGATGCGAACCACCGGCCGGATCGAGCGGCGGTTCGACGGCAGCGCAGATCGCCTGCGCCTTGAAGCAGCGCGTGCGGAAGCGGCAGCCGGATGGCGGGTTGAGCGGGCTCGGCACATCGCCGCTCAGCACGATGCGCTCGCGCTTGCGCTCCTTCTCGGGATTGGCGAGCGGCACCGCCGACAGCAGCGCCTGGGTGTAGGGATGCAGCGCCCTCGAATAGAGTTCGGCCGCCGGCGCGATCTCGACGATCTTGCCGAGATACATCACCGCCACCTGATGCGAGATGTGGCGCACGACGGACAGATCATGCGCGATGAACAGATAGGAGGTGCCGAAGGATTGCTGGATGTCCTTGAGCAAATTGAGCACGCCGGCCTGCACCGAAACGTCGAGGGCCGAAACCGGCTCGTCGAGGATCACCACTTGCGGATTGAGTGCCAGCGCGCGGGCGATGACGACACGCTGGCGCTGGCCGCCGGACAGTTCGTGCGGATAGCGCTTGCCATGCTCGGGATTGAGCCGCACCAGTTCGAGCAATTCGGCGACGCGCGCGCGGCGGTCGGCCGCCGACATGTCGCTCATGCGCAGCGGCTCGGCGATGTTGTCGGCAATGCGCATGCGCGGATGCAGCGACCCGTAGGGATCCTGGAAGACGAGCTGGATGTAGCGCCGCATCAGGCGCATGTCTTCGTGATTGAGCGCGAGCAGGTTCTGGCCACGGAACCAGCTTTCGCCGCTGGTCGGCTCGATCAGCCGCATCAGGCAGCGCCCGAGGGTCGACTTGCCGCAACCGGATTCACCGACCAGACCCAGCGTTTCGCCTGGTGCTACGTCGAACGAGACATCGGCGACCGCACGGACATGGGCAACGGCACGGTCGAAGACGAGGCCGCCGCGAACCGGAAAGTCCTTGACGAGATGGCGAACAGAAAGCGCAGCCGCCGGTTTGGTTTCCGCCTGGAGTTGCTCCGCTGCGCTCATGAGGCCACGTCTCCACTGTCCAGGCTCGCCGCCGCCAGCACAGCACTGTGGAAGGGCGGCAAGGTCGTCGCGAAATGACAGGCCGAGAACCGGCCGCCGACATCGTGCAAAGGCGGGTCCTCGGTCCGGCAGCGTGCCGCGGCATAAATGCAGCGCGGATGGAAGGCGCAGCCGCCCGGCAAGCGCCCAAGTGCGGGCGGCGAACCGTCGATCGAGAACAGCCGCTCGCGGCTTTCCTCGAGGTTGGGGATCGAGGCGATCAGGCCACGCGTGTAAGGATGGCGCGGATCGGCGAACAGCTCGGATACGCCTGCCTGTTCGACGACACGGCCGGAATAGACGACCGCGACGCGGTCGGCATGGCCGGCGACGACGCCGAGATCATGGGTGATCAGCACCAGGCCGAGGCCGAGCCGTTCCTGCAGCGAGCGCAGCACGGCCAGGATCTGTGCCTGCACCGTGACATCGAGCGCCGTGGTCGGTTCGTCGGCAATCAACAGGTCAGGATCGTTGGCGACGGCCATGGCGATAACCGCGCGTTGGCGCATGCCGCCGGAGAATTCATGCGGATACTGGTTGACCCGGCGCTCCGGCTGCGGGATCGCCACCAGATGGAGCAATTCGACCGCGCGCGCCATCGCCTGTTTGCGTGTCACGCGCTGATGCAGCCTGACCGCCTCGGCAATCTGGGCGCCGACGGTCATCACCGGATTGAGCGAGGACAGCGGGTCCTGAAAAATCATGGCGATGCGCGCGCCCCTGATCTTGCGCATCTCGCGCGCCGGTTTGCCGACCAGTTCGTCGCCGTTGAAGCGGACCGAGCCGGTGACCACCGCGTTCTTTGACGTGAGGCCGAGCGCGGCGAGCATGCCGACGGACTTGCCCGAGCCGGACTCACCGACAATGCCGACCACTTCGCCCTTGGCGACGTCGAGGTCGATCCCGCGAACCGCTTCGAACTGACTGCCGGCCTTGCGGAACCCGACCCGCAGACCGCGTATGGACAGCAGCGGCTCGCGCTCGCCCACCTTGTCGACTGCGCCCGGTGGCGCTGAGGAAATCTGTGCGCTCATCGCCTAGTCCGACCTTGGATCGAGAATGTCGCGCAAGCCGTCGCCTATGAAGTTAAAGCCGAGCACGATGGTGAGGATGGCGACGCCGGGACCGAAGGCGATCCACCATTGATAGAAATGAACGGCGCCATCGGAGATCATCGAGCCCCATTCGGGTGTCGGCGGCGTGGCGCCGAGGCCGATGAAGCTGAGCGACGCGGCAAGCAGCACGACCTGGCCGAGATCCATGGTTGCGCTGATCAGCACCGGGGTCCAGCAAAGCGGCAATATGTGCGTGAACAGCACGCGCCGCGGCCTGGCGCCGGCGGCGATTGCCGCCTCGACATGCTCGCGCTCCTTCACCTCCAATACCTGCGCCCGCATCAGCCGGGCGTAGACGGGCCACCAGACGAGCACCATGGCTATGGCGGCATTGCCGAGGCCTGGTCCGAGCGACGCCGCGACGGCCATGGCCAGCAGCATCGGCGGAAAGGACAGAGTGACGTCGACAAGCCGCATGATCGCCGCGCCGGTCAATCCGCCGACGAAGCCGGAAATGGCGCCGAGCAGCGAGCCTATGATCACTGCAGAGACGACGACCAGAACCGCGATCGGCAGCGAATGCGCGGCCCCGTGCAGAGTGCGGGCCAGCACATCGCGGCCGAGTGCGTCGGTACCCAGCCAATGCGCCCAGCTTGGCGCCTGAAGCCGGCGTGCGACCATTTCGAGCGGATCGAACTGCACGACCAGGTTGGCGAATACGGTCATGAACAGCCAGAACAGGATGACGACCGTGCCGATGACCAATGGCGCGGTCAGCCATTCGGGAACCGTCGAGGAGCGGGACTTGGTGACGACGACCGCCATCAGCTCAACCTCACGCGCGGATTGGCCACGACATAGAGTATGTCGGTGATAAGGTTGGTGACCAGGAAGGCAAGGCCGCCGACGATGGTGACGCCGATGATCGCCGGGAAGTCGAGCGCACGCGCTGCCTCCACGGCATAGGATCCCATGCCCGGCCAGGAGAAGATGGTTTCGGTCAGCACCGCGCCGGTGATCAGATAGGCGAAGGAATAGCCGATGACGGTCAGGGTCGGCACCATGGTGTTGCGCAGCGCATGGACGATGACGACGCGGAACTCGCTCGCCCCCTTGGCGCGCGCGGTGAGCACGAACTCGCGGCTCATCACATCAAGCATGTTGGCGCGCACCAGCCGCGATATGGTGCCCGAAACCGTCCAGCCGAGGACGAAGGCCGGCAGAAGCAGGTGCCAGAGCGCGTCCTTGAAGACGGTCCAGTCGCCAGCCAGAAGCGAATCGATGGTCAGGAAGCCGGTGATGCCGGGCGGCAATGCCAAGCGGGCATCGACCCTGCCCGGCCCCGGCAGCCAGTTCAGCATGACGGAGAAGATGAACAACAGGCCGAGCCCCGACCAGAACACCGGCAGCGAAGAGCCGAACAAGGCGAACAGCCGCGCGCCATGGTCGATCAGGCTGTTGCGGAAATAGGCGGCCAGCACACCAAGCACGATGCCGAGCGTGGTGCCGAAGATCATCGCGGCGAAAACCAGTTCGAGCGTTGCCGGCAAGCGGTAGAGAATGTCGGTGCCGACATTGCGCTTGGTGATGAACGAGGTGCCAAGATCGCCGCTCAGCAGATTACCAAGATATATCATATAGCGTTCCGGCAAAGGACGATCGAGACCCCAACGCGTCTTGGCGGCGGCCACCACTTCGGGGTTGCTCATCTGCTGTTCGGCGACAATCGCGGTCAGCGGATCCCCCTTGGTCACCGTAGTGATCAGGAAGGCGATGGTGACGATGCCGAGCACCAGAAACGGCATTGCGATAAGCCGGCGCAAAATATAGCGAGACACGTGGCTACCTTCACAAGGAGGGGCTTCGTAAGATGGCACAAGGCGCTGGGACATGCCATCGACGGAAACATATTGACAGCCCGCGAAAGCCGCTGTCAATATAAATGGAATTTAATTTCATTTTTGATCGACAGTGCCGACGTCACCGGCCCGACAGGCGGACGACGACGCCAGAAAGACCTCAGCGTGCGCAAGCGAGCCACCAGGGACGAGACGGAGCTTGAAGGCGAAGGCGCACAGCTTTCGTCGTCGCTGGTGCGCGGGCTCGGCATCCTGCGCGCCTTCCGGCCGGGCGACGCCTCGCTCGGCAACCAGGACATCATTGCCCGCACCGGCCTGCCCAAAGCCACGGTGTCGCGCATCACCTATACGCTGAGCGCGCTCGGCTACCTCCTGTACGACAAGGATCTCGGCCGCTACAGCCTGGGGTCGGCTACCGTGGCGCTCGGCTATTCGGCGCTCAGTTCAAGCGCCGTCGTGCACGTCGCCCGGCCGCTGATGCAGCCGCTGGCCGATTTGACGGGGGCGGCGGTGGCGCTCGGCACGCGCGACAGCCTCAACATGGTGTATCTCGCCAATTGCCGGTCGGAGAGCCTTGTCACGCTGCGGCTCAACCCGGGCTCCTATCTGCCGATCTGGAAGACATCGATGGGGCTGGCCTATGCGGCGGCCCTTTCACCCGAGGAGCGCGTCAGACTTGTACGGGCTTTGCAGGAGGCGGAGCCGGACAAGGCAGCGATGATCGCGGCGGCGATCGACGATGCGATCGCCCAATATGCACGCCAGGGCTATGTGACGTCGTTCGGCGCCTGGCACAGCTACATCCATGCAGTCGGCGTGCCGTTCCGCCCGCGTGACGGCTCGCCGCTGGTTGCCATCACCTGCGGCGGCATCGGCGAGATCATCACCGAGGACCGCGCGCATGCCGAGATCGGACCGGCGCTGGTGGCGATGGTGAAAGCACTGGGCGACCAGCTCGAGGGAATTCCCGTGTAATCCCGGCACGGGATTGGCCCAGACGATCGGGCTGCATGCCGGCTTGAACTTGCCTGGTGGTGGCAGCACAGTCGCCGCCGATGGCATGGCGCTCGCGTTGTCAGTCCATCGGGTTCGGGTGACGGGGGGAGATCGGATGCCGATGAATTTTGCAGGACGGTTCAGCGACCGGGTGGCGGTCATCACCGGTGGCGCATCGGGCATTGGTCTGGCGGTGGCGCAGAGGATTGTCGAAGAAGGCGGACGGGTTTCGGTCTGGGATCGCGATCCCGCCCAGATCGAACAGGCCAAGGCCGTCATCCCCAGTCTTCACGGCATCGCTATCGACGTTGCCGATGCCGCAGGCGTGGAGCGCGCTGCCCGGTCAACGCTCGAAGCGCTTGGCGGTGTCGATATCCTGGTCACCAGCGCGGCGATCACCGGGCCGAACATGACGACCTGGAACTATTCGGCGGAAGATTGGCAGAAGGTCATCGACATCAACATCAACGGCGTCTTCTACTGCAACAAGGCGCTCGTGCCGCACATGCTCGAGCGCAACTATGGCCGCATCGTCAACATCGCCTCGATCGCCGGCAAGGAAGGCAATCCCAACGCCTCCGCCTACAGCACGTCCAAGGCCGCGGTAATCGGCCTGACCAAGTCGCTCGGCAAGGAACTGGCCAAGACCGGGGTGACGGTCAATTGCGTCACGCCGGCGGCCGTGCGCACCGCGATCTTCAAGCAGATGAGCCAGGAGCACATCGACTTCATGCTGTCCAAGATACCGATGGCGCGCTTTGGCGAGGTCGACGAGGTGGCGGCGCTGATCTGCTGGATCGCCTCGGAAGAGTGTTCGTTCACGACGGCCGCCGTGTTCGACGTTTCCGGCGGCCGCGCCACCTACTGAGGCAGAACGAATCTCAATTCCACGTGACGGTGCAACGGATGGAGCATGCGGGCGTATAGTTGGACGCCTCGAATCGACAAGTCGCGACAAGGTAGCGGGAACCATGACACGGAATGCAGCCGTCAGGCGGGAGTTTGCTACTTTTGCTTAGAGCCGAATCTGCCGCACTGTCCGACGATGAGCTTCTGGACCGCTATCAGCGCGCCGCCTTCGATTACTTCCTCGATAACGTGAACCCCGAAAACGGACTGGTCGCCGACACATCGCGGCCAAATTCGCCGGCCAGCATCGCTGTCGTCGGCTTCGCGCTGTCCAGCTATCCGATCGGCGTCGAGCGCGGTTGGATGACGCGCGATGCCGCCGCGAAGCTGACGCTGGCCGCGCTGCGTTTCTTCTCGACCAGCCGGCAAGGCAATAGCGACGACGTCACCGGCCATAAGGGTTTTTACTACCACTTCCTCGATATGCGGACCGGCCTGCGCGTCTGGCGCTGCGAACTGTCGATGGTGGATACGGCGTTGCTGATATCAGGCATGCTGGTGGCGAGCGCTTATTTCTCCGGTGACGATGACGAGGAAGCCGAAATCCGCCAACTGGCCGAGGCGCTCTACCGGCGCGTCGACTGGCGGTGGGCACAAGGTTCAAGCCCGACCCTGCGGCAAGGCTGGAAGCCAAAGAGCGGCTTTCTGCACTATGGCTGGGAGGGCTACAACGAAGCGACGATCCTCTACGTGCTGTCGATGGCCTCGCCTGACAGTCCAACCTCGGATAACAGCTACGAGGGCTGGACGGCGACCTATCAGTGGGAAAACATCTACGGCTACGACGTGCTGTATGGCGGCCCATTGTTCATGCACCAGTTCTCGCATGCCTGGATCGATTTCGCCGGCATCCGCGACGCCTTCATGCGCGAGAAGAACTCGGACTATTTCGAAAACAGCCGCCGCTCGACCTATCTGCATCGCGACTATGCGCGCCACAACCCTTACGGCTATGACGGCTATGAAGAGAACCTTTGGGGACTTTCGGCGGGCGACGGGCCGGGCGGCTTCCGCACCAGCGTGGAGCGACAGCGCCGGCGGTTTTCCGGCTATGCCGCGCGCGGCGCTCCGTTCGGGCCCGATGACGGGACGATCGCCCCTTGGTCCTATCCGGCATCACTGCCTTTCGCGCCGGAGATCTGCCTGGCGGCGCTGCGCCATCTCGGTGATCGCTACCCCGAGGTGATCGACAATTTCCGGCTGCCGAGCGGCTTCAATCCGACATTGGCGAACCGGCGTAAATTCGGGAGGCACGGCTGGGTGTCGGAAGGCCACTATGGGCTGGATCAGGGTATCGTGGTGATGATGATCGAGAACCATCGGTCAGGGCTGATCTGGAAGCTGATGCGGTCCAATCAGCATATCCGTCGCGGCCTGCACAAGGCCGGATTCAATGGCGGCTGGCTGTCTCAGCCGGCAAGCCCGGCGTCAGGTGGCGGCAATGTCGCGTGACCGGACCAGGATCACCGCCTTCCCCGTCGACAGCAACGACATCAGTCTGGTCGCGAGCGCCCATCCGCCGCACTGGAAGAACCCGCAGCCGGACGGTCCCTACAACCTCGTCGTCATCGGTGCCGGGCCGGCTGGGCTGACTGCCGCCTACGAAGCGGCCGGCCTCGGCGCAAAGGTCGCGCTCATCGAGCGCAATCTGATCGGCGGAACTTGCGTCAATGTCGGTTGCATCCCGTCCAAGTCGATCATCCGCACCGCAAGGCTTTATGCCGACATGCGCGATGCCGAGAATTTCGGCGGCGACATGCCGGACCGTCTTCACGTCGACTTTCCGCGCGCCATGACGCGGATGCGGCAGATCCGGCAGCGGATCAGCCGCGCGGATGCCGCCGATAGGCTTGTTTCCGAAGGCATCGACCTTTATTTCGGCGAAGCGCTGTTTTCCGGACCGGACGCTGTCACGGTCGCCGGACAAACCTTGCGTTTCAGGAAGGCGCTGATCGCGACAGGCGCGCGCCCGAGGCTGCCGACGATTCCAGGCCTTGCCGAGGCCGGCTATCTCAGCAACGAGACCATGTTCGAGCTCACGGAGTGCCCGAAGCGGCTTCTGGTCATTGGCGGCGGACCGCTCGGCTGCGAGGCGGCGCAGGCCTTCTGCCTGCTCGGTGCCAAGGTCATCCTGGCGCAACGGGAACCGATGTTCCTGCCCGGCGAGGAACGCGACGCCGCCCAGATCCTTTCGGACGCGCTGGCGCGCGAAGGTGTCGAGGTTCGCCTCAACACCGAGGTGGTAGCGGTGCGAACGGAAGGCGGCAAGAAGCTCGCCGATCTGGTGTGCGACGACATCACGACAACGATTTCCGTCGACGAGATCATCACCGGCATCGGCCGATCGCCCAATGTCGACGGCCTCGACCTGGAAAACGCCGGGGTGGCATACGATGCCGACGGTATCAAGGTGGACGATTATCTCCGCACCACAAATCCGCACATCTATGCGGCGGGCGATGTCTGCCTCGCCTACAAATTCACCCACACCGCCGAGGCCACAGCTCGCATGGTCGTGCGCAATGCCCTGTTTCTCGGACGCAGGAAACTGAGCGAGCTGGTCATTCCGTGGTGCACCTACACCGATCCGGAGATCGCCCATGTCGGCCTCTATCCGGCGGAGGCGCGCCAGAACGGCATCCCGGTCAAGACTTATACGGTGCTGATGCACGATGTCGCCCGGGCGGTCATGGACGGCGAGGAGGAGGGTTTCGTCAAAATCCACGTCAGGGAAGGGTCCGACCGCATCCTGGGCGCCACGGTCGTCGCCAGCCATGCCGGTGAGATGATCAATGCGGTGTCGCTGGCCATCAAATCGGGCATGGGATTGCGTGCGCTGGCCGACGTCATCCATCCCTTCCCGACGCAGGCGCTAGGCATAAAGATGGCCGGCGACGCCTATCGGCGGACAAGGCTCACCTCATCATGGAAGCATCTGGCTGGCCGCTGGTTGGCGTGGTCCAGGCGATGGTGACATTCCGGCAGCCTGCCGCAGCTGGTGCATGGGACATTCGGCGACGATGCGGCGCTTGACGAAAGCCTCGTCGACCATATCGGATATCCGCCAAACGTCGGTGCCATCCAGAGGTTAGCCGGCTCTATATTTCCGCGGATCCTGCGGGCCCTGCCGACCGCGACTCCAATTTCGTGGCTGCCCTGTCAGGATGCGTGCAGAAGTTCTTGCCGAATGGGCTCGAGATAGGTTTGCGGATGCAAGCGTCTCCAAACATGGTCGCGCTCGGTCAGATGCTTAACCTGCTCTATCCAGCGCCTTGGCGCATCGGGGTCCCTGACCTCATGCCAGTCGTCGACGATAATGACCGGCAGACCCTGATAGAGCGGGTCGAGCGGCGAGGTCTTGGTGACGACGATGCAGCCGAGATAGAACAGCTCCCATGTCCTATGGCAGTCCAGGCCGTTGCCTTCGGTGGACAGCACAAGCGGGTATTGCGAGTACAGTTGCCAGATCGAGCGCTGCGAGACGCGTTTCGCCAGGAAATCGACATGCGGACATCCGCGCAGGGCATCAAGCAGTTCCCGGCGCTGTCTCGAGCCATTGCTGATGCTGAAATCAGAGAACAGTCTGGGCGGGCGGCGGTCCACATGATCCTGCCGGGCGCGTATGATTTCCAGTTGCTTCACAAGCCCTTCCGGCGTGGCGAAGGACCGAGGCGTGTGAAGATCGAGCCCGATCGGGAAAGGCTTGACCCTGGGGTGAGTGCCGTCACAATTCTGGCTGTACCAGGAGACCAGGAAGGGGTTGGCGAGAAGCTGGTCGACGGTGTCCTTCGCCAGATCAGACGGCACCGAAGCATCGCCATCGGTCGTCAGCAGCGTGAACGGTGCCGTGATCGTCGGCAACACGATCCTGACGAACGTGTCGAGATCACAGGTTTGCGCATCCCTGGACAAGGTGCTCAGACGCAGCCAGACGATGCCATGTGCGCCGCTGTAATGCTGGCGGAAAAATGCCTCGCTCTGTGTCGATGCGGTTGACGCGTTGCGATACCAGCGCGGCCCGGCGAAATCGCAGAAATGTCCGATGCCCTGCGACCACAGCACGGGCGGAACGCCAAGAAATCTCAGCGCCCTGGAATAGACGGCTCTTTTGACTGCCCTTCGCAACCTGCCCATGGGCAACTCCTAGCGCGGATGCCAATACCGTTGCAACGTGCTGCCCGACATATTCGCCTTGAGCGGAACAAAGGCCAAAAGTTTCCCCGCAATACCCCCTCCGGCTCCGGAGAACCCAACTTACGACAGGCGCAGCCGCCGGCGAGGCTCGATCTACAGACTTGATTATGACAAAGGTCGAAGGGCTTGCGGTCGGCGCAAGGCCGCACGTCTCAATCGTGCAATTCCCGCGATATCGGCGGCCCCACCGAAAAGCCGGAGAATGTGACCTCGAAGCCCTCGCGTTGCGGCGAACAGCACATCATGCCGACATCGACCGTCCTGGAGATCGGAAAGTAGGCAAGCCGCACAGGCTTCCAGTGGCCGTCGGAAGCATCGAGATACTGGACACGGATCGTTTCGGCGTGACGGGTCAGCCGGATCCTGACGCCGCCCGGACCGGCATGAATGGCGACCAGCGACCAGTCTGACGTGTCGTTGGTGACCACGACGGAGAAATAGGCAAGGCCGTCGGTGTACTCGATACCGGCCTTGATCCAATGGGTTTCGCTGAGCCGGACCATCAGCCCCGCCTGATCATAAAGCACCTCGTAGTCGCCTTTGACGGTGACCTCGGCGGTGAAATCGCCTTCGACGGGCCGGTGCAGGAAGTGGCCATTGTCGCGCCAGAAACCGTAGAAGGTCTCGCGCCAGAAATCGGTCTCCTTGCCGGTGCGCACACGAACGCTGTCGCCGTCGATAGAATGGTGCGGCGGCGGGTTAAGCCAGGTCAGGTCCTGCACTGTCATCCTTCGCGCCGCTCCAATCCAGATGTGCATGGCGGGGTTGCCGGCGTGGTCAGACGTGACCGAGCAGCCCGGCTGATCGGTCGACGGCCGATCAGCCTGCGAATGTATAGGCCGTCTTCACCGTGGTGTAGAACTCCGCCGCATAGTGGCCCTGCTCGCGCGGCCCATAGCTCGAACCCTTGCGGCCGCCGAAGGGAACATGGAAATCGACACCCGCCGTCGGCAGGTTGACCATCACCATGCCGGCCTCCGAATTGCGCTTGAAGTGCGTGGCATGCTTGAGGCTCGAGGTGCAGATGCCGGAGGTCAAGCCGAAGGGCGTGTCGTTGGCAACGGAAAGCGCCTCGTCATAGTCCTTGACGCGAATGACGCTGGCGACAGGCCCGAAAATCTCCTCGCGCGAACTGCGCATGGCGTTGGTCGCCTCGGTCAGCAACGCCGGCTGCAGGTAGAAGCCCGGCGTCTTGCGGTCGAGCCGCTCGCCACCGAAGGCGAGCGTGGCACCTTCCCTGACACCGATGGCGATATAGTCCTCGTCTTGCTTCAGCTGCGTCGCGTCGACGACAGGACCGATCTGGGTCTGCGCGTCGAGCGCATCGCCGATGACCAGTTTGCTCATGCGATCCTTGAGGGCGTCGACGAAGCGGTCGTGAATGCCGTCAGCCACAATCAGCCTGGACGAGGCGGTGCAGCGCTGGCCGGTCGAGAAGAAGGCACCATTGAGCGCGCAATCGACGGCGATCGCGAGGTCGGCATCGTCGAGCACGACCAGCGGGTTCTTGCCGCCCATTTCAAGCTGGAACTTGCGCATGTGTTCGATGCTTGCCGCAGCGACGCGCTTGCCGGTGCCGACCGAGCCGGTGAAGCTGATGGCGTTGACATCGGGACTGTCGAGCATCGCCTGACCGACGACCGAGCCCTTGCCCATGACGAGATTGAGCACGCCCTTCGGCAGGCCGGCGCGATGCAGGATGTCGACGATGGTCCAGGCGCTCTCGGGAACCAGTTCCGCCGGCTTGAAGACGACGGTGTTGCCGTGTGTCAGCGCCGGGGCGATCTTCCAGGCCGGAATAGCGATCGGAAAATTCCACGGCGTGATGATGCCGACCACGCCGACCGCCTCGCGCGTCATCTCGACGCCGACGCCCGGCCGCACGCTCGGCACGACCTCTCCGGTCAAACGCAACGTTTCGCCGGCAAAGAAGTCGAATATCTGGGCGGCGCGAATTGTTTCGCCGATGCCTTCGGCCAGCGTCTTGCCTTCCTCTCGCGCCAGGTTGCGGCCGATCTCGTCCTTGCGCGCCAGAATCTCGTCGGAGGCCTTTTTCAACACCGCGTGACGCGCCAGCGGACCGGAGCGGGACCAAGCCGGGAACGCTGCCTTGGCCGCGGCGATCGCCTGCTGGGCCTGTTCGACACCCGCCGAGGCATAGTCGCCGACGACGTCGCCGGTATCCGAGGGGTTGATGTTGCGCGAACCGGCATCGCCGACCCACTCGCCATCGATGAGGTTCTTTCGAAACAGCGTCATATCGTGTGTTCCTGCTTGTTGGCCGCGCGGGCATCTGTCTGAACTGGTATTTGCCAGACAATTGCCTCGCGGGAAAGCAAACAGTGAACCGCCAGCCGCGACAAAAATCCCCGTGCCTGCGCCGCGCGGATGGCGGGCGACGACGATTCCCCATCGAGCCTCGATGCAGCCAACCTCCATCGTGCATCAATCGGCTTGGGCCGATTCATCCTGTACAATTATGTCCATAGCCTTGATTTGCCTGAGGCAGCATGTCATGCGTCGTGTCGATGGCAGCTCTCGAAACGACGATTCAGCGCGCCGGCGCCACCGGCAACATCAAGGCCACTCGCGAAGACTGGCTGAAGCTTGCGCTTGAAACGTTGATCTCTGACGGAGTCGAACGCGTCCGCGTGCTGACGCTTGGCCAGAAGCTCGATGTGTCGCGCTCCAGCTTCTACTGGTATTTCAAGAGCCGGCAGGATCTGCTCGATCAGTTGCTGGACTACTGGCGGCAGACGAATACCAAATTCATCGTGGAACGCGCCAGGCGGCCTTCCGCCACCGTCATACGTGGGGTGATGAGCATTTTCGAATGCTGGGTGGACGAAAGGCTGTTCGACCCCCAGCTGGATTTCGCGATCAGGGCCTGGGCCCGTCGCTCGCCCGCCATCAGGCGCGCGTTAGACGAGGCCGACGAGGAGCGTGTCAACGCCATACGCGACATGTTCATGCGTCACGGCTACGACGAGGAGGATGCCTTCGTGCGGGCCCGCGTGCTGTATTTCATGCAGATCGGCTATTACTCGCTTGAGCTCAACGAGCCGATGAGCAGCCGCCTCCCTCACGTCGCCGGTTATCTGCGCAGCTTCACCGGCCAGGAGCCTCCGGCGGAGGATGTCGAGGACTTCTCGCGCTATGTCGAGAAGACGCTTTCGCGCAACCGATAGTACGGCCCGCCCGGTCGCCGCGGCCTGACGATTTCGCTTCGCGCATCGGCCCAATAGCAAGCACGGTTGCTGCCGACAGCAGCAGAGGAGCCCTCTGCCGTATGGGCGCAGAGCGGCGTCACGGGCGCTCATTCCGCTGCTCGCCAAGCTCTAGACACATATGTACAATACCGATAGGGTACGCCACACTGGCTGGGTGGAGTGCGACAGGATGAAATCCCAATATCGGGTGATCGTCATCGGCGGCGGAGTGGTTGGAGCCTCGGTGCTCTATCACCTGGCGAAGTTCGGCTGGAGCGACGTCGCGCTGATCGAACGCGAGGTGCTGACCGCAGGGTCGAGTTGGCATGCGGCCGGCGGGTTCCATGCGCTGAACGCCGATCCCAATATCGCCGCCCTGCAGGCCTACACGATCGACCTGCTCTCCGAGGTCGAGAAGGAATCGGGCCAGAGCATCGGCATGCACATGACCGGCGGTATTTCGGTCGCCTCCGCGCCGGAGCGCTGGGAATGGCTCAAGGCTTCCTACCGCATCTTCCAGACCATGGGCATCGACGATGTCCACCTGGTCGGAGTCGATGAGATCAAGCAGCGCTGCCCGATCCTCAACACCGACGGCATGCTGGGTGGACTCTATGCTGCGCGCGAAGGCCATATCGATCCCTCGGGCGTCGTGCACGCCTATGCCAAGGCAGCCAGGCTGCGCGGCGCCGATATCATCGAGCACAACCGCGTGCTGGCACTCAACCGCCGCGCGGACGGCGGCTGGGACGTAGTCACCGAGAAGGGCACGGTCATTGCCGAACACGTCGTCAATGCCGGCGGGCTGTGGGCCAAGCAGGTCGGCCGGATGGCCGGCATCGACCTGCCGGTGTCGCCGATGGAGCACCATTATCTCGTCACCGAGGCGCTGCCCGAAATCCAGGCGCTGGAAAAGGAATTGCCGCTGATCGTCGATCTCGAAGGCTTCACCTACATGCGCCAGGAACAGAAGGGCCTGCTGCTCGGCATCTACGAGATCAACCACAAGCACTGGAACATGGATGGGGCGCCGTGGGATTACGGCATTGAACTGATCCAGGAAGACACCGACCGCATCGCCGACGAGTTGGCCCTCGGCTTCAGCCGATACCCCTGCCTGGAGAATGCCGGCATCAAGCGCTGGGTGAACGGCGCCTTCACCTTCTCGCCGGACGGCAATCCGCTGGTCGGCCCGGTGCGCGGGGTTCCCAACTACTGGGTGGCGTGCGGCGTCATGGCCGGTTTCCTGCAAGGCGGCGGGGTCGGCAAGTCGCTTGCCGAATGGATGATCCATGGCGAGCCGGAAGCCGATGTCTACGGCATGGACATCGCCCGCTATGGCGATTTCGCCTCCAACCGCGAATACATCAGGCAGACCACCGGGCAGTTCTATTCGCGCCGCTTTGTCATGAGCTATCCCAACGAGCAGTTGCCGGCGGGGCGGCCCTTGAAGACAGCCGGCGCGCATGACGCGATGGATGCCGCCGGCGCGCGCTGGGGCAACTCATGGGGCATGGAAGTGCCGCTCTATTTCGCGCCGCATGGCTTCGTCGAGACACCGACGCTGAAGCGCTCCAACGCCTTCGACATCGTCGCACAGGAATGCCGCAAGGTGCGCGAGGGCGTCGGTCTGCTCGATATCACTGCCTTCTCGCGCTACGAAATCGCCGGGCCGCAGGCGGAAGCTTGGCTCGACCGGCTGCTTGCCTGTGCGCTGCCCAAGCCGGGTCGCGCCAAGCTCGCGCCTATGCTCGGCGAAAACGGCAAGCTCAAGGGCGACCTCACCGTCTTCAACTGGGGCGATGGCTCCTGGTGGATCATGGGATCCTACTATCTGCGCCAGTGGCATATGCGCTGGTTCGAGCAGCATATGAGCGACGGCGTCACCGTCCGCGACATTTCAGACGCGGTCGTCGGTTTCTCGCTGGCTGGTCCCAATGCGCGAATGTTGCTTGAGCGCCTCACACATCAGGACGTTTCGCACGAGGCCTTTGGCTTTCTAGCCTGCAAGACATTGGATGTCGGGCTGGTGCGGGCCAAGGTCGGGCGGCTCTCGGTCATCGGCGAACTCGGCTACGAGATCCATTGCCAGGCCAATGAGCACGCGGGCCTGCGCCGCGCTCTGCTGACGGCAGGCAAGTATCTGGGCGTCACCGAATACGGCTTCGGCGCGGTCAATTCGCTGCGGCTCGAAAAGAGCTTTGGTATCTGGTCGCGCGAGTTCACGCAGGACTATACGCCCGATGAGACCGGGATGGACCGCTGGATCGCTTTCGACAAGGGCGATTTCATCGGCCGCGAGGCGGCCCGGAAGGAGCTGAAGGCTTCATCGAGGCGCACGCTGGTGACGCTCGAAATCGACGCGGCGGACGCCGATGCCAGCGGTTACGAGCCGGTCTGGTATAGAGGCAAGCTTGCTGGCTTCGTCACCTCGGGCGGCTACGGCCATACGGTCGGCAAGAGCCTCGCCATGGCGCTGGTCGAGCGCGAGGTGGCTGATATCGATACGCAGTTGACAACCCACATCGTCGGCGTCGAAAGAGGTGCGCGCGTCATCGCCTCGTCGCCATACGATCCACTGGGCAAGGCGATGCGGGCATGACCGATCGAACCGGTGACGTCGGTGCGGAAGACCATGCGATGATCCACGTTTCTTTCCGAACATCAGGCCTGTCCGGCACGTCATGACCACACGCTATTCCGCCTTTTCGCTGTTCAAGGAGGGCCTGGCCGGCCAAACCGGCTGGCAACCGGCGTGGCGCTCGCCCAAGCCGAAACTGTCCTATGATGTGATCGTCATCGGTGGCGGCGGCCATGGGCTGGCAACGGCCTATTACCTGGCCAAGAACCACAACATCACCAGCGTAGCGGTGCTGGAAAAAGGCTGGATCGGCGGCGGCAACACCGGCCGCAACACCACCGTGGTGCGCTCCAACTACTATTATCCGGAGAGCGTCGAGCTATACGGGCTGGCGCACCGGCTCTATGAGGGATTGTCGAAAGAGCTCAACTACAACGTCATGCTGTCGCAACGCGGCATGGTCAATCTCTGCCACTCGACCGGCGAGATGGAGATCGGCGCCCGCACCGTCAACGCCATGCAGATCAACGGCATCGATGCAGAGCTGTTTTCGCCTGACGATGTGCGCCGGGTGGCGCCGATCTACAATTTTTCACCGGACGCACGCTTCCCGGTGTTCGGCGGTATCTGGCAAGGCAGGGCCGGAACGGCACGCCATGATGCGGTCGCCTGGGGCTATGCGCGGGCCGCAAGCCGACTCGGCGTCGACATCATCCAGAACTGCGAGATCACCGATTTCATCATCGAGGGCGGCCGCTGCCGTGGCGTCCAGACCTCGCGTGGCGCGATCCGTGCCGAGCGTATCGGCATGGCGGTGGCCGGGCATTCTTCGGTGCTGGCGGCCAAGGCCGGCTTCCGCCTGCCGATCAATTCCTATGCGCTGCAGGCCTGCGTGTCCGAACCGGTCAAGCCGATCCTCGACACGGTGGTGCTGTCGCCCGGCTGCGGCGTCTATGTCAGCCAGTCGGACAAGGGCGAGATCGTCATCGGCGGCGGGCTCGACCGCATCCCCTCCTACGTGCAGCGCGGCAATCTGCCGACGCTGGAGGGGGTGATTGCCGGCCTGCTGGAGATGTTCCCGATCTTCGGCCAGCTCAAGCTGATGCGGCAATGGGCTGGGATCGTCGATGTCGTGCCGGACTCCTCGCCGATCATCGGCCCCTCGCCGCTGCCCGGCCTGTTCCTCAATTGCGGCTGGGGCACGGGCGGCTTCAAGGCCATTCCCGCAGGCGGCACGCTGCTGGCGAACCTGCTGGCGACTGGCGAACACAACCACATCAGCCGTCCATTCGACCTTGATCGCTTCGCCAGCGGGCGGCTGATCGACGAAGCGGCCGGCTCCGGCATCGCGCACTGATGCATGTCGCCCAAAAGTGCGCAGCGGTTTTGGGAGAACGACATGCATAAAGACGAAGATTGAGGATCCTATGCAGCTCTTTCCTTGCCCATTCTGTGGTCCGCGCGACGAAACCGAATTCCACTATGGCGGCGATGCCGGCAACATCAGGCCGGATGGCGCCGATGTGCCGATCGATCGCTGGGCAAACTATCTCTATCTGCGCACCAATCCGAAAGGAGCGGCGCGCGAGATCTGGGTTCACATGAACTGCGGCGAGTTCTTCGTCATGGTGCGCGACACCGTCACCCACAAGGTGCTGTCCTCGGCCGCACTCGGCGGGGAGCACGTCGCGTGACCGCCTCACGTCTTGCCACCGGCGGCAGCGCCATCGACCGCTCGCGCCCGATCCGCTTCAGCTTCGACGGAACCATCGTGCAAGGCTTTGCCGGTGACACCATCGCCTCGGCGCTGCTGGCGGGTGACGTCGCGGTCGTCGGCCGCAGCTTCAAATACCACCGGCCGCGCGGCATATGGGGCGCCGGCGTCGAGGAGCCAAATGCGCTGGTCGATCTCGGCGGCACGCGGGCAACGCCGAACACCCGCGCCACGACCGAGCCGGCGCGGGACGGACTGGTGGCGAAAAGCGTCAACGCCACGCCCAGCGCGCTGGCCGACCGCAACGCCTTCCTCGACCGTTTCGCGCGCTTCATTCCAGCGGCGTTCTACTACAAGACCTTCATGTGGCCGGACTGGCACAGGTTCGAGCCGCGCATCCGCGCCATGGCGGGATTGGGCACAGTCGACGCCGACTGGACCTCGCCCGGCAAGGCTGACCAGATCAACCATCATTGCGATGTGCTGGTTGTAGGCGCGGGACCGGCCGGGCTGGCGGCGGCAGGGCTGGCGTCCGGTGCTGGCCTGACCGTCGCACTGGTCGACGACCAGCAGAGTCCCGGCGGATCGCTCGGCCATCGTGCCGCGGAGATCGACGGCAAGCCGGCGGCCGTATGGGTCAAGGAGACGATTGCCGAGCTTGCCGCTGGCGGTCACCTCATCCTGCCTTCGACCACCGCCTTCGGCATTTACGACCACAATCTGGTCGGGCTGAACCAACGTCATCTCGACGGCCGGCCGGATACGCTGTGGCGGGTCAGGCCGCGCCAGATCGTGCTGGCGACCGGCGCCATCGAACGGCCGCTGCCTTTCGCCAACAACGATCTGCCGGGCATCATGTCGGCGGATGCGGCGTTCGCCTATCTCCGGCGCCACGCTGTGCTGGTCGGCCGCCGCATCATCGTCGCCACCAACAATGACAGCGCCTATGAGGTGGCGGGGGCGCTTGCCGAGGTCGGCGCCGAAGTCAGGCTTGTCGATATCCGGCGTGACGGCACGCCTGCCGCGCCGGCCAATGTGCGCCTGATCAAAGGCCGTGCGCTGGCTTCCGCCAGCGGCAAGCTGCGCGTCGACGGCGTGACGCTCGACGACGGCACGAGGTTCGATGCCGATTGCGTTGTGGTCTCGGGCGGCTGGACGCCGACCATTCATCTCTTCGGCCAGGCCAAGGGCAAGCTCGCCTGGAGCGATGCGCGCGCGGCCTTCCTGCCGGGCGAACCGGTCGGCGGTATCGCCGTGGTCGGCGCCGCAGCCGGCGCGGTCTCCTTATCGGAGGTGTTTGCCGGCGTGGAAAAGGCATTCGCCGGCAAGGAGAACGCGGCAACACCACGCAGCACCGGGCCGGAGGCGACGGACGGCATTCTCCCGGCCTGGCCGATGCCGGGCTCGAAAGGTCGCATCTGGATCGACTACCAGAACGACGTGACGGTGAAGGACGTCGAGCTGGCCGCACGCGAAAACTTCGTCTCGGTCGAACATCTGAAGCGCTACACCACGCTCGGCATGGCGACCGACCAGGGCAAGACCTCCAACCTGCCCGGGCTGGCGCTGATGGCAGGGATTGCCGGCCGCACGGTGCCGGAGGTCGGCACCACCACCTACCGGCCGCCGTTCACGCCGGTGCCGCTGGCAAGCTTTGCCGGCGCGCGCGTCGGTGAATTGATGGCGCCGGTACGGCGACTGCCGCTCGAAAACGTCCATCGCGCCAGCGGCGCTGTTTTCCAGGAATATGGCGGCTGGCTGCGGCCTGCCCACTATGGCGGCAACGCGGACGCGGAACGTTCGATCGCGGACGAGGCGCGACGTGCGCGCCAGTCGGTCGCGCTGTTCGATGGTTCGACGCTCGGCAAGATCGAGGTGATCGGGCCGCAGGCGACGGCGTTCGTCGATTTCCTCTACTACAACACCATGTCAACACTGAAACCGGGCCGCTGCCGCTATGGCTTCATGCTGTCTGAGAACGGCGTGGTCTTCGACGACGGCGTGCTGGTGCGGCTGGACGAGCATCGCTTCATCGTGTCGTGCTCGTCCTCGCATGTCGCCGCCGTCCATGCGCGGCTGGAGGAATGGCGCCAGGACCGTTTTGGCCGCAGCGCCGTTTACATCCACAACGCCACACCGGACATGGCGACACTGACCGTTTCGGGGCCAAATGCCCGCAAGCTGCTGGAAAAGCTGCATCTTGGCCTCTCGCTCGACGATGCCGACCTGCCGCATATGGCGATCGGTCATGGCACTTATGCCGGCGACGAAGTCCGCATCGCCCGCGTCAGTTTCACCGGCGACAGGAGCTACGAGATTTCGATCCGGGCCGACCACGCCGAGCCGCTATGGGCGCATCTGCGCGAGGCCGGCCAGGCGCTCGACGCCATCGTCATCGGCCTGGAGGCGCTGATGATCCTGCGTGCCGAAAAGGGTTTTATCGTCATCGGCAAGGACACCGACGGCACCACATTGCCGCATGATCTCGGCGTCCACGGTCCGCGGGCCAAACGCAAGACCGAGTTCGTCGGCCGCCGCTCATTGTTCACCGAGGAGGCGTCGCGTGACAATCGCATGCAGCTTGTCGGGCTGGCAGTGCCGCAAGGCGAAGCACCGCTGCCGACCGGCGCGCATGGCATCAAACGGATCGACGGCAGATTGCACAGCCAGGGCTTTGTCACCTCGAGCTACCAGAGCCCGACGCTTGGCCGCCCGGTTGCGCTTGGGCTGATAGAGCGCGGCGCGACGCGGCACGGCGAGACGATCGACATCCAGCATCTCGGCAAGATCAGCAAGGCGACGATTACCGCCCCTTGCGTCTTCGACCCGGCAGGAGACCGGCTGCATGCGTGATCTCGCGGAAAAATGGTCCGTTGCACCGGATTGGCAATCGGCGGTGATCAAGGTGCCCGGCCTTGTGGTACGCGCGGTCTGCGGCCTCAACCAGTTGCTGGTCAGCGGCGACCTCGACGCGTGGGCGCGGGCTTCGAGCGCCGACGGGAACGGAGTCGGAGCCTTTGGCACCGCACAAGGTGACCGCTATGCGGCGCGGCTGGCGCGCGACCGGTTGCTCGTCGTCTCGAACAGCGTCCTCGCCATCGCCTCGGGCTGGCACACAGACGGGTTCGCGGTGACGGCGATCAGCGCCGGGCTGCAAATGTTCGAGGCCGAGGGCACGGCGCTCGATGCTTTCATCGCGCGTGGAACGACGCTCGATCCCAGCCAAGCGAGCGCCAGTGCAGCGCTCTCATTCGCAGGCATCAGCGCCGTCGTCTATCGCCATGACGCCAAGCTGCGCATCCATGTCGATCGCGGTCTTGCCGCCTATCTCTGGACATGGATGGAAATTGCCGCCGGCAACATCGCCGCAGGATCAGCGAAGTAGCCGGTTACGGCTGGTCAGAGTGTGAACGACCAGAACAGGCAGGCCAGCGTCGCGGCGGCAAAGACGACGAAGAACAGGCTGCGCAGCAGCACGTTGCGGCGCAGCTCGTTCATGACAAAGTGACAACCGACGATCGCCGCGGCAAACAGGAACCGCCAGTTCAGCAATGTCCACACGGCGCTGCCCTGCCCGAACGCCCATCTGGCGACCAGACAGCCGACGATGGTCGCAAACAGTGCGATCACGGTCCAGAAAAGGGCATCGGCGGCATGGGTCAGGACGATACCGGCCGCCCTTATCGGCAGGATCATCATCAGCATCGCGCTGAAGAAATAGACGGCGGCAATCGGGATGAACACGCCGGCGTCGGCAATGCCGTCAAGGCGCCTGACGCCGATCGCGCCATAGGGATAGCCGTGCCTGGCGACAGCCAGGCTCAACGCCATGAGCAAGGCGGTCAGCACGGCGACCAATGCGAAGGATGTGAGGGCTTTGCTCATGACGTTCCTGTCCCAGACGAATCAGACAGGAACGGTTTTAGCGGTCGGTCGTAAATTGCGCGTAAGCGGGGGCGCTGCCCTCACGGATTTCGTTCAGTTCAATCTGGCTGACGACAGGCTATTCAGCGGCGATCCGGCCTGCCGAACGATTGGCCAGCACAAAGCCGACCTCGTCGACCGCCTGCGCCGCACGCTTAAGGATCGCCTCGGAGCGCAGCACGCCGTCGGTGAAATCCTTGTCGGTGGCGTAGACGGCGGTGGGCAGCGCAAAGGCCTCGAAGAAGCCGAACAGCGGCCGCAGCTGATGCTCGACGATCAAGGCATGGCGCTCGCCACCGCCGGTCGCCGTCAGCACGATGGGCTTTCCCCGCAATGCCGCCGGATCGATCAGATCGAAGAAATGCTTGAACAGGCCGGTATAGCTGCCCTTGTAGGTCGGCGAGCCCACGACAAGCACGTCGGCGGCGAGGATTTGTTCCAGGATCGCGTGCGCCTGGCCGTCGAGATCGCGGGCCCATTTCGCCGTTCCCAGCGACGGCCCGAGATCCTCGATATCATAGGTGCTCGCCGATAGGCCGTGGCTGGCGGCGATGTCCCTGGCGACCAGATCGACGAAGGCGCGCGTCTTTGACGGCCTGGTGATGTTGCCGGAAAAGCCGACGACTGTTGGATTTGACATGGCAGTGGGCCTCTTGGATGGTCGAAAGTTTGACGTGGCGGGCCGCCCGCCCGCCGGTGGAAAATCAGCTCCAGGCGTGCAGCGGCGGATTTTCGCCGTTGAGGAAATATTTGCCGAGGATCGAGTACTTCCAGCGCACCGGATCGTGCAGCGTGTGCGTGCGAGCGTTGCGCCAATGCCGGTCGAGATTGTGCTCGGCCAGGGTTGAGCGGGTCCCTGCCAGTTCGAACAGCTTGTTGGTGGCGGCGATGGCGATCTCTGTCGACAGGATTTTTGCCTCGGCAGTGACGATCTGGGCGTGCGCCACCGTCTCGGCTGTCGGCTCGGCCACTGCCCGGTCGATTGCATGACCGGCCTTTTCGAGCAGCGCCTGCGCCGCGTGCAGGCGCAGCGTCAGGTCGCCGATGGCCTGAATGGTGTAGGGATCGTCCCAGGCGTTGTCGACGCCGCTGTCGATCCAGGCGCGGCTTTTGGTCCTGACGAAATCGACCGTCTCGTCGATCGCCGCCTGGGCGATGCCGGTGTCCACGGCCACCTGGATGATCTGGAAGATGGCGCCGTCGGCGGTCGGTTTGTCGTAGCCCTTGTAGCCGGGTACCAGATGCGTCTTCGGCACCTTGACGTTGTCGATGATGACGGTGCCGGACAGGGTCGTGCGCTGGCCGAAGCTCGACCAGTCGTCGATGACGGTCAGGCCGGGTGCGCCGCGGTCGGCGATCGCATACCAGGCGCGGCCCTCGTCATCGAGCGCCACGATCGGCACCAGATGGGCGAGCAGCGCGCCGGACGAATAGAATTTCCGGCCGTTGACGACCACATGATCGCCGGCATCGGTGAAGCGGGTCTCAAAATCGGCGGCGCGCTTGGAGCCGAACTCGGAAAAGGCGTTGCCGAACCGGGTGCCCTTCAGCGCTTCGGCGAACAGCAGCTTCTGCTGGTCCGCGTCGGAGACGGTGCGGATGGCAGCGACGACGCCGAGATGGTTCTGCGCAACCTGGCCGATCGAGGAATCCGCCGCCGAGATGATCTCGATCACCTTCGCCAGCGTCGCATAGGACACCTCCGGCCCACCGAATGCCTTGGGTACATTGATCGACCACAGGCCGCTTTGCGAAAAGGCATCGAGTTCGGCGACCGGCCAGATCCGTTCACGGTCGCGCCGGGAGGAGTCCTTGACGAATTCGGCGGCGAGCGCATGGGCAACCGCAATCGCCTCGGCGTCGTCCTTGATGATGTGCGCCGGGGCGGTCGGCCTTGCGACTGGCGGCACGGCGGCGGAAGCCTTGTCGGTCTTGACGGTCGAAACGGTCATTTCACTGCTCCTTGGGATTTCGATTCAGGCAACGGCGTGGAGATGGGCGGGTTTGGTGGCGGGTGACGCCTGTTGCCCGGGGTTCGATTGACCGAGATAGAAGGCCCTGATGTCCTCGCGCTGGCGAAGCTCGGGGGCCGCGCCGGCGAGAACGGAAACGCCGTTCTCCAGCACCGTGGCATGATCGGCATATCGCAGCGCCACTGCGGAGTTCTGCTCGGCGACCAGGATGGATAGGCCAGTCTCGCGGTTGAGTTTTTTCAAGCTCTGGAAGATGTCCTGGACGATGATTGGCGCGAGCCCCATCGACGGTTCGTCCAGGACGAGCAGCCGCGGCCGCGACATCAGCGCCCTGCCGATGGCGGTCATCTGCTGTTCGCCGCCGGAGGTCAGGCCGGACAATGTCCGGCGTTTTTCCCGAAGCCTCGGGAAATAGCCGTAGATCCGTTCGAGATCCCCGTTGATCTCGGCGCGGCTGCCGCTGCGGCCGATGCCGCCGGCGATCAGATTCTCCTCGACGGTGAGGCTTTTGAAGCAGTGGCGGCCTTCCAGCACCTGAACCAGCCCGGCGCGCACCAGATCACCCGGTTTGCGGCGCGAGACATCCGAGCCGTCATAGCGGATGGTGCCGGCATTGACCTGGCCGCGTTCGGCCGGCAGCAGGTTGGAGACGGCCTTCAGCGTCGTGGTCTTGCCGGCACCATTGGCACCGAGCAATGCCAGTATCTGGCCGCGCCTGAGCTCGAAACTGACACCATGCAGCGCCGTGATGGCGTGGTTGTAGGTGGCATGGACCGTGTCCACAGCAAGAATGACGTCATCGTTCGGCATAGGCTGTTCTTTCGCGGTTCGAAAACCGAACAGGTCGGGCGCCACGGAAACTTGGTCCGCGACGCCCGGCACTGACTGATCAGTTGGTGGTCACAGCATTGGCATCGTCGGCGGTGCGCAGCTTGATGCCCTTCTCGGCGGCGTAGGCCTCGGCGGACTTCTCGATGATTGGCCGCAGAAGCGCCCAGTCCGGCGCGATCCAGTCGGAGACGACGTTCCACTTCTTGCCGTCCCACTGCTGGAAGGTCACGTAGCCTTCGCCTTCATGGTTGTCCCAGCTGACATTGATCGAGTGGAACAGGTCCTTGGCGCCGAGCGCCTCGACCTTGGCCGGATCAAGCTTGAGATGCTCGAAGCCCCAGCGGACCTCGTCGCCGGTCAGCGTGCGGTGGCCGAACTTCTCCTGCGCGACCCGGATCGCCTCGACATTGAGGATGCCGTTGACGATGCCGAGATTGTGGTAGACCGAGCCGATGCGCGCCTTGTCTTCAAGGTTACCCTTGCCGGCGCCGTAGACCGTCTTCACGATCTCCTGAACCACCGGGTAGGAGTTGCCGGAAGCCTGCGTGGTGATGGCGGTGTAACCCTTGGCGGCGTCGCCGGCAGGGATGACATCCTCTTCAGAATTCGACCAGACATTGCCGACGATGTGATCGACGGGATAGCCGACCTTGACCGCCGTCTTCAGCGCCACCGGGTTCATCACACCCCAGCCGCGCAGGACGACGAAATCCGGCTTGGCGCGGCGGATGGTCAGCCACTGCGACTGCTGCTCGTTGCCGGGATGCGGCACCTCGATCTGCTGCACGGTGAAGCCGTATTTCTGCGCCAGCAGCTCATAGATCGGGATGGTCTCCTTGCCGTAGGGCGAGCCGTGATAGAGCACGACGATCTTCTTTCCCTTCAGCTTGTCGATGCCGCCTTCCTTGGAGGCGATGTAGTTCACGATGCCTGATGTCTCGCTGTAGGGATTGAGCAGCAGCGGGAAGACGTAGGGGAAGACACGCCCGTCGGTGGAATCGGTGCGGCCGTGGTTGACGGTGATCAGCGGCACCTTGTCGGCGGTGATGCGGTCAATCATGGCATAGGCGATGCCGACCGAGAGCGGGTTCCAGGCGGCGGCGCCGGCATGGCTCTTCTGCCGCTCGTAGCATTCGACGCCGCGCTCGACCTCGTACTGGGTCTCGCATTCGTCCCAGGTCAGCTTGACGCCGTTGACGCCGCCGTCGCGGATGTTGATGAGGTTGAGATAGTCGATGAAGCCGCCGAAGAAGCCGGTGCCGCCGGCCGCGTAAGGCCCGACGCGATAGCTTTGCAGCGGGAAATATTGTTCGTCGGCGTGCGCGGCGGGCAAGGCCACCGACACGATCATCGCCGCGGACAACGCCGCCGCCTTGATTGTGCTGAGGAAAGTCATGGTCGAGGTACTCCCGGTATGGGCCGTCTTGTTCGGCCCCTTGTTCATTTTCGGATGCGTCAGCTCAGGTCGACTGCCAGGCGAACAGGAGCCGTCTTCGGACCCTGTCCCACAGCGCCACCAGCCCGTCGGGTTCAAGGATCAGAAACAGGATGATGAGCGCGCCCAGAACGATGCGCTGGCTCATATCGAGCACGCCCGAATCGAAGAGATCGCCGAGCAGGAAGCCGCCGAGACGCGACAGAGCGAGTGGAAAGACCACGATGAGGGCGGCGCCGAAAAACGCGCCGCGGATCGAAGCCAGGCCGCCGATGATGATGATGAACAGTATCTGGAACGACCGGTCGAGATCGAAGCCGTCCGGCTCGACGGTCCTCAGGTAGGCGAAGGCCCAGATGACGCCTGCGACGCCGATGATGAAGGACGAGATGGCGAAGGCCAGCAGCTTGGTCTTCAGCACCGGGATGCCGATGATGCGGGCGGCGGTTTCATTGTCGCGGATGGCGATGAAGTTGCGCCCGGTCTGCGACGAGACCAGCCGATGGGCGAGGAAGGTCAGGACGGTGACGATTGTCAGCGCGAAGAGATAGCGACCGATGGCGCTATCGAGCGCGAAACCTGAGATCGACAGTCTCGGCGCGTCGATGACGCCTGACGCCGAGTTGTTGGAGAACCAGCTGAACTTGGTCAGCGCCCATTGCACGAAGAACTGCGCGGCAAGCGTCGATACTGCGAGATAAAAACCCCTCAGCCGCAGGCTGGGCAGGCCGAAAACGATGCCGATCGCGGCGGCGACGATGCCGGCCAGGAAGATGCTGCCGATCAGCGGCAGGCCCTCGACGCGCAGGTTGAAATTATAGGCGGCGAAGGCGCCCGCCGCCATGAAGGCGGCACTGCCCAGCGAGACCTGGCCGGCATAGCCGGTGAGAATGTTCAAGCCCACGCCGGCGAGGCTGAGCGCCAGGAACGGCAGCAGGATGGCCTCTAACAGATAGCTTGAGCCGATCAGCGGCACGACACCATAGGCGAAGGCGAGCAGCAGGACCGGTACGACCCATTTCGGCAGCACCGGCGCGGCGACGAAATCGCTTGTTATCGCGGTCATCGTTCAGATCCTCTCAACGAGCTTCTGGCCGAACAGGCCGGAAGGGCGGATCAGCAGGAAGACGAGCGCGACGACATAGGCAAACCAGCTCTCGATGCCGCCGCCGAAATAATCGCCGATATAGACCTCGGCGAGCTTCTCACTGGCGCCGATCAGAAGCCCGCCGACGATGGCGCCGAGGATGGAATCGAAGCCGCCGAGCACCAGCACCGGCAGCGCCTTGAGCACCACCAGCGACAGCGAGAACTGCACGCCGAGGCGTGCGCCCCAGAGCAGTCCCGCCACCAGGGCGACAAGGCCGGCGGCAGCCCACACGGTGGCCCAGATCAGCGGCAGCCTGAGGCCGACCGCGAGGGCCGCGAACTGGTCGTCGGCAACGGCGCGGAAGGAGAGGCCGATGCGGGTGTAGCGGAAGAACAGCGACAGCAGGAGGACCATGCCGGCGGCAACCACCGCGGCAAAAATGTCGAACTGGCTGATCAGCACGCCGCCGATTTCCAGCGGCACGTCCTCGATGCCGAGATCGAGGCCATGGACCTGCGTGCCCCAGATCAGCTGGGCGGCGCCCTCGATGATGTAGGACAGGCCGAGCGTCGCCATGAACAGTGTGATCGGCGGCTTGTTGGTCAGTGGCCGCAGCACCGTGCGCTCGATGGCGACACCCATCGCCACCATGATGGCGAAGGTGACCGCCAGCGCCAGCGCGAACGGAATACCGCGCTCGACGAGGCTGACGAAGGTGAGTGCCGCAAACAGCAGCATCGCGCCTTGCGCGAAATTGAGCACGCCCGAGGTCTTGTAGATGAGCACGAAGCCGATCGCGACAAGCGAATACATGACGCCTGAGAGCAGGCCGCCGACGAGCACTTCGATGAAGAATTGGTAGTCGAAATCGGCGATCATATGCCTGCCCCGTCCTCATTGTCCGAGGCGACGCCGAGATAGGCATCGATGACGCGTTGGTCGTTCCTGACTTCATCGGGCGTGGCGTCGGCGATCTTGCGGCCGTAGTCGAGAACGGCGATGCGATCGGACAGACCCATGACGACGCCGACATCGTGCTCGATCAACACCGCGGTGGTGGCGAAACGATCGCGCGCGGCACGGACGAAAGACGCCATCTCGCTCTTTTCGCTCGCTGTCATGCCGGCCATCGGCTCGTCGAGCAAAAGCAGGCGCGGCTCGGCCACCAGCGCGCGGGCCAGTTCGACACGCTTCTGCAGCCCGTAAGGCAAGGTGCCGACAAGACGGTCGCGAATGGCGGTGAGATGGAGGAATTCAAGGATCTGTTCGGCACGGCTGCGTGAATCGCGCTGCTCGCCACGCGAGCGGCCGATGCCGAGCACCTGGCCGGCAAAGTTGGAGCGAACCTTGTAGGCAAGGCCAGAGGCGACATTGTCGAGGACGCTTAGGCCCTTGAACAGTGCGAGATTCTGGAAGGTTCTGGCGACGCCGAGATGGGCCAGCCGCTGCGTCGGGACCTGGGCATAGGAGGTACCGTCGAGCTGGACATGGCCGCGATCCGGCCGGTAGACGCCGCTGATGACGTTGATCAGCGAACTCTTGCCGGCGCCGTTCGGGCCGATGATGGCACGGATCTCGCCTTGGCGGACCGATAGGTCGATATCGGCCAGTGCCACGACGCCGCCAAAGGACAGGCTGATGCCCTGAAGCGAAAGCAACGCTGAGGCATCGCCGGCAACGGCCCCTGCCGACTTGGCGACATCTTCGAACGACTGCTCCGGCCGTGGACCTGACGGCAGGCCGCGCGCAAAGACCTCCGGTGCATAGGCGGAAGCCTCCATCACTCCGAGCGTATAACTGGGCAACGGCATTCCAATCGTCCTCGATTAGGCGCGCAAAGACCTATTGCCGCCCGACGGATCAGCGCGCCGGGCAAGCTCCATGTGTGCAGGCCGGCGCGTGTCCGGCGTGCCTATGGGGTGACTATTCCGCCGCCAGCGACGCCGCCGCCTCGGCGTCTTCCAGTTCGCGAACGAGCGGGATGACATGCTTGCCGAAATACTCGACCTCTTCCTGGAAGTGCAGGAAACCGAGCAGGATGAGATCCGCACCCGCGCGCTTCAGGTCGACGACGCGTTGAGCGACCTGCCTGGGGGTGCCGATCAGGTTCGAGCGGAAACCGTCATTGTACTGGACCAGATCGTCGAAGGACGATTTCGCCCAATTGCCCTCACCTTCCGGCGAGGCCTTGCCGGCATTCTTGACCTCATGGCCAAAAGCATTGACCGCGTCGGGATTGGCCTCGGCGATGATTTCGGCGAGCACCGCCCTGGCCTCGTCCTCGGTCTCGCGAACGACCGCGAAGGCGTTGACGCCAACTTTGACGGAATGGTTATTGGCCTTCGCCTTGACTCTGATATCATCGACCTGCTTGGCGATCTCGGCCGGCGTGTTGCCGTTGGTGAAGTACCAGTCCGAGACGCGCGATGCCATGTCGCGCGCGGCGCGCGACGAGCCGCCCTGGAAGATTTCGGGTACTTGCGGCGGTTTCGGCTTCAGAGAATACTCATTGAAGCGGTAGAAATCGCCACGGAAGGTGAAGCTGTCTTCAGTCCATATTCCGCGCAGCGCACGGATGAATTCCTCCGAGCGGCGATAGCGCTCGTCATGATCGAGCCAATGCTCGCCGATGGCATGGAACTCGCCACGGAACCAGCCGGAGACGAGGTTGATCGCGACGCGGCCGTTGGTCAGGTAGCTGATGGTGGCGATCTGCTTGGCCGCCAGCGCCGGGTTCCATGGTCCTGGCAGGATCGCCGCGATGACCTTGAGCGTCGTGGTCGCCGCCAGCAGATCATGGCTGAACGCCACCGATTCATGCTGTTCGTCGGCGCCGTAGCCGGCGGTGAAACGTATCTGGCTGAGCGCGTAATCGAAGCCGGCCTTCTCGGCGATCTGCGCCAGCTTGCGATTGTACTCGGCAGAATGGTTGGTGCGCTGCTCGATGTTGGAAATCACCAGGCCGCCCGAAACATTCGGCACCCAGTAGGCGAATTTGATCGGATCGGCTTCTGCATGTGCCATGAACTGTCTCCCATTCAGGCCGTGTCGTTGATCGCTCCGGTCGCGCCGGCTCCGATATTTATTATGTTTATAGAATATATATACAAAGAAGGATTTCCCCTTTTTGGGGCGCTCTTGAGACGGAAATACCAATTTTCGCTGCCGACCCGGCCCGCAGGCGTCAGCTCACGCGTGGACGGTGCGCGGCATTGACGCCAATGGCCTGCGCTGACGGCAGGGTTACCAGCAGCCTGGCAATTTCAACCGCGACCGCCTGGGCATGGCGGGCGACTTCCGGCAGACCCATGAGCTCGCCGAAAGTCCCTCGTGCCAGCGGGCCGGCGACCAGGAGTGTCGCGACCGCCGCGCCGTCCCGGCCGATCGCGCGGCTGTCGAGACCTGTCTCGATGCCAAGCCCATATTGGTCCGTCCTGATCAAGCCGGCTTCCGCCAGCGAGCTTAGCGCCGGGTTCAGCTGCAGCGCCTGCCCATGGGCCGGACCGGTGGTGTTGATGACGGCAGCGAAGCGCATCGTCTCGATCCGGGTCTGCCCGCGCCGTTGAAAGCTGACAGCCAGGCTGCCGTCCTCGTCGTTCGACGCGACAAGCCTGGCGGCAATGGTGTCGACTGTACCGGCGGCATGACGCCGGTCGAGCACGGCGGCGACCTGCGGCGCGATCCTGAAACGATGCACGTCCCAGAACACGCGCAGCTGGCGCACCAGCCTTGCCCGCTCCGGCGGCGCAAGTGCAGCCCACAGCACCGGCCCCTGGAGGCGCAGCTGATCGAAGACCGACTGCCAGTTGACATTGGCGGCGCGCGCGGCCGCCAGCGTCGCGCGAATGGTCTTGAGCATGCCGAGCGCCGTCGTGGCCGGCGCGGATGCAAAGTCGCCAAAAGGCTCGCCCCTGATATCCGGGTGGCCGCGCGAGCGCAGGCCGCGGCGCGACAGCGCGAGGATACGGCCGCGATGGCCACGGCGGTCGAGTTCGGCGACCATGTCGGCCGAGGTCAACCCGGAGCCGACGATCAGCACCGACGCCTCCGGCCCGATCCCTGAAAGCGCGGCGGAAGCGTACGGATCGGCGACGAAACCTGGCGCTTCCGTCAGCGAGGCCAGCGCGTTGGGAATTCCGGGCCGCGGATGCGTCGCTGCCAGGACGAGGATATCGGCGACGACCGGTCCGGCAGAGGTGTGCACGGTCCAGCCCGCGCCACTGGCATCGCGTGTCACGCGTGTGGCGGAACCTTCGACATGATGGACAAGGCCGGAACCGAGATACGGCGCCAGATGCTCGGCGACGTAGCGGCCGAACACGCGACGGCGCGGAAAAGCGTCGCCGTTCTTCCAGATGGCATCCGGGTCGTGTTCGAGTTCTCCGCTGCCGGCCAACCAGCGTGCAAAATGCTGCGGATCATCGGGAGCCATGCTCATCCTGACTGCGGGGACATTGACCCGGTGCGACGGTTCCTCGCTGGAATAGGCCAGGCCGCCGCCGAGCGCTGGTCGCGGCTCGATGACGGAAATCGACAGGCGCTCCGATTGAGGTGCCCGCGCCAGATGCCAGGCCACCGCCGCGCCGGAAAAGCCGCCGCCAAGGATGGCGACGCGCAACCGGCGGGCCGGAGGGAGCGCGTTCACGAGGCGCTGGCGAGCGATTTCGGCCGGTGGTCGCCGGCGATGGTCTCGCCGAACGGACCGGTGTTGACGGACGAGCCAGCGGCTTTGACCGGATGGTCGGTCGGCAGTTTCGGCAGCACCAGTTCGCCGAAGCGATAGGCTTCTTCCAGATGCGGATAGCCGGACAGGATAAAGGTATCGATGCCGAGGCGCCGGTACTCGTCGATACGCTCGGCGATCGTGTCGGGGTCGCCGACAAGGGCAGTACCGGCACCGCCGCGCACCAGGCCGACGCCGGCCCACAAATTGGGCGCGATCTCGAGCTTGGCACGATCGCCGCCATGCAATGCGCTCATCCGCGCCTGCCCGACCGAATCCATGCGCGCAAAGACCTTTTGGGCCGAGGCAATCGTCGCGTCGTCGAGGCGGCTGATCAGCCTGTCGGCAGCGGCCCAGGCCTCCTCGGTGGTTTCGCGGGCGATGACATGCAGCCTAATGCCGAAGGAGAGCTTGCGGCCGGCCTTCTGCGCCAGTTCACGCACGCCGTCCAGCTTGCGGTCGACATCGGCAGGCGGCTCGCCCCAGGTCAAATATTTGTCGATCTCCTGCGCCGCCACCGTCGACCCGGCATCGGACGAACCGCCGAAATACAGCGGCGGGTAAGGCGTCTGCACCGGCGGAAACAGCAGCCTTCCGTCCTCGATGTGGAAATGCTTGCCGTCATGCTCGACCGTCTCGCCGCTCAGCACCCGCTTGTATATGCGCAGGAACTCCTGCGTCACCTCATAGCGTTCGGCATGCGACAGGAAAATGCCGTCGCCCTTGTTCTCCAGCGGATCGCCGCCGGTGACGACGTTGATCAGCAGGCGGCCATTTGAGATGCGGTCCAGCGTCGCAGTCATGCGCGCGGCCAGCGTCGGCGACTGCAAACCGGGCCGCACGGCGACAAGGAAACGCAAGCGTTCGGTCATCGGCACAAGAGCCGATGCGATCACCCAGGAATCCTCGCACGAGCGGCCGGTCGGCAACAGCACGCCATAGTAGCCGAGCGTGTCGGCCGCCTTCGCCACTTGCGTCAGATAGGGCAGATCGACCGATCTGCCGCCCTCGGCCGTGCCGAGATAGCGGCTGTCGCCATGCGTCGGCAGAAACCAGAGCACCTTGATACGGTCTGGAATGTGCTTGCTCATGGCCTGTCTCCCGTCGCCTGACGGAGGCGGCCGGAGATGCCTGCTTTGGTTGACGGCGAGCGCAAAAAGGTAGGCATGGCGTGGTCCTGTCCGGGTGGAAACCAGATCGCCAGTGCAGATTGCTTATTCCATAAACTCTGTAGAGTTAGTTTATTCCAATTCCGTTGCCGCTATTAGAATTTCTCTCCCCAAGAAATCGGCGGCGAGGCCGACCCGAGTGCAGCGGGCCGGCCTTCCTGCATCAGAACGCTGGTTCGACCGCGTTGACGTTGTCCTTGGTGACAACTGTCAGCGGGATCGGCAGCCGGTCCTTGACCTCCTTGCCCTCGATGATCTCGGCCATCGTGTTGATCGCCAGGCGGCCATCCTCGACGGGCGACTGGACGATGGTCGAGTACATCTCATTGGTGCGGATCGATTCGAACGCATCCTTCTGGCCATTGATGCCGACGATCGGCGGTGCGGCCTTGGAGGGGTTCGCCTCTTTCCATGCGTCGATGAAGCCGCGGGCCATCGTGTCGTCATTGGCGTAGACACCGCTGATCTGGTCGCCGAAGCGTGTGATCAGATCGCGGCTCACCACCAGCGCCTTTTGCTGGTCGAAGTCGGCGTTGACCGTGTCGAGCACGTTGATCTCGGCATTGGTTTCCTTGAGACGGTCGGTAAATCCGCTGACGCGGCCGATCGTGGTGCCGTTGCCGGCCTGGCCGGCGATGATGACGACGGAGCCCTTGCCGCCCAGCGCCTTGCTCAGCGAGTCCGCCGCCAGCTTGCCTTCCTCATAGACATCAGGCCCGGTGAACGACTTGATGAACGGCTTGGCATCGTCGCTCATCGGCGAATTGATGAGGATCGCCGGAATGTTCGCCTGCTGCGCGCGCGCCAGCCCCGGTATGTATGCCTGCGGGTCGAGCGGCCACAGGATGATGCCATCGACCTTGCGCGCAACGCAGGTGTTGAGCTGCTCGGTGCCTTTCTGGACATCAAAATCCTGGCTGAGGCTCAGGATCTCGATGCCGAGTTCCGCAGCGCGCGCCTGAAGCGCCTTGTTGGCCGGCGTCGCGTAGGCATGCGAATCCGCTGCCGTCACGTAGCAGACCGTCTTGGCGCTGGCCCAGCCCGTCGATGCCAGCACAGCCGCCATGGCGGCGACGTGAAGCATGCTTTTCTTGCCAATCATGTGTTTCCTCCCAATCATGTGGTTCCTCCTTGAGTGATTGGATTGTCGCGAACGAGCGCCGGGCGCGTGCCCGGAGCCCTCCCCTTGGTGGTAACGGCCCGATCGAGCACGACGAGCAGGATCAGGATAAGCCCGGACACGACCTGCTGGACGTATGCGGGAACGGACTGGAACTCCATCGCGATGGTCAGCGAGCCGATCGTCAGCACGCCGCCGAGCGTGCCGAGCGCGGATCCCTTGCCGCCTTCGAGACGAGTCCCGCCGACAACGACCGCGGCAATGACGGCGACCGTCAGTTCCGAGCCGAAGACAGGCGAGCCGGTGTTGGTGACGAGGCTCTGGAGAACCCCCGCCAGGCCGGCAAGCGTGCCGGCAAAGACAAAGCCGAGAAAGACGATACGGTCCGAGGCGATACCGCTTTCCTTGGCAGCCGCCGGGTTGGACCCCACCGCAAAGACGTTGCGCCCAGGTATGGTGCGCGTCAGCCAGAAATGCAGCAGCACGATCAGGGCGATGAACAGCACGCTGCGGAGGGTGAAGACATCGAGATAGATCTTGGCCAGCGCCAGGGAGAGCATGATGTCGGTTCCGGTCACCGGCTGGCTGTTGGTGATCCAGTGCGCGAGTGAGCGGAAGATCAGCATCGTCGCGAGCGTCAGCACGAGCGAATTCACCTTCAGGCCGACGACCAGCATGCCGTTGATGGCGCCTGCCAGGGTACCGACCAGGATGCCGGCGATCGCGGCGGGCAGGATGCCGATCTCTCGCTGCAGGATGACCGATACGATGCCGGCCAGGGCAAACACGGCGCCACCGGAGAGGTCGATCTGGCCCGATATCAAAAGCACCGTCAAGCCGACCGCGATCAGGCCGATCGTCGCCGCCCGGTCGAGACCGAGGCCGAGCGTCGATGCCGAGAGGTAGCCGGGGACCAACAGCGCGGAAATGACGAGCGTCAGGCCGAGAATGATGACGACGCGATGCTGCGAGACAAGCGAAAGAAAACGCATCACGCCACGCCCCGCTTGCGCAGCGCCGCATCCATGCCGACGGCACCGACGATCAGGATGCCGAGCACGAAACCCTGGATTGGCGTGCGCACACCGTCGAGCACCATGACGTTGGTCAGCAGTTGCACGAAGATGAGGCCGGCAATGGCCCGCGGCACCGATCCGAAGCCGCCGACGATCGACACGCCGCCGACCACCACCGCCGTGATGGCGCTGAATTCGTAGCCGCCGCCGATGAGCGGCCGCGCGCTCTGCAGCGTCAGCCCGAGCAGGCCGCCGCTGATGCCGGAAGCCAGTGCGGTGATCACGAAGGCGCCAGCCTTCACGGCCCGCACCGGAACCGCACTAGCCTCGGCGGCGCTGTAATTGCCGCCGGTGGCGAGCGTCCATCTGCCCCAGAAGGAGCGGGACAGGACGAAATGGCCGACAAGGGCGATGACCAGGAAGATCAACACCACGACCGGAATGCCGAACAGCCGGCCCTTGGCGAATTCGGCTGAGGCGGGATTGCTGCCATAGACGATGACCCCGCCGACAGCCGCCTGGACGATGCCCAGTCCGATCGTGCCAACGCCGAGCGTGGCAATGATGGGATTGATGCCGACATATCCGACCAGGCCCCCGTTGAGCAGGCCTATGAGGCCCGCGAGACCCACCGCCAGCAGGAACGCCGGCAGCGGCCCGATCATCGGCTGCAGCCCGAGCGACAGGATGGCGCCACAGGCGATGGTGGCCGGCACCGACAGGTCGGCCAGGCCGCCGACCACGAGCACGAAGGTCATGCCGACGACGACGATGCCAACGATAGACATCGAGGTCAGGACGTTGAGCAAATTGCCTGACGTGAAGAAGGCGGGGCTGACGAGGGAGCCGTAGAGCATCACGACGACGATGGCGAAGGCGAGCCCCGCCTTCGACAGGACATCGACAAGCCTGCTGCCACGCGTAAAGCGGTCTTTGCGGTTCACGCCACCGATCTCCATGGCCGCTTCGCTCAAGCCATCTCCTCCCCGGTGGCCAGCGCCATGATGCGCTCCTCGCTCAATTCGCTGCGCAAGAGAGGCTCGGAGGCATAGCCATCGCGCATCACCACCACGCGGTCGCAGACTCCGAGGATTTCGGGCAGTTCCGACGAGATCATCACGACCGCCATGCCGCCGGCGACGAGTTGGCCGATGATGTGGTGGATCTCGGCCTTGGCGCCGACGTCGACGCCCCGCGTCGGCTCGTCGAGGATCAAGGCCGAAGGTTTGGCGGCAAGCCATTTGGCGATGACCGCCTTCTGCTGGTTGCCGCCCGACAGAAGGCTGATGCGCCGTTCGCCGTCGGGCGGTGAAATCGAAAACTGCTTGACCGAATCCCGGGCAAGCGCGCGATCGGCGCTGCGGCTGATGCGTCCGAAACGGGTCAGGCGGCGCAGGATGGGCAGGCTGATGTTTTCCCGGACCGACATTCCAGGCACGACGCCATCGCCCTTGCGATCTTCCGGAACATAGGCAATGCCTGCCCTGACCGCCTGGGATGGCGAGTTGATCGAGACCTCGCGTCCGTTGACGCTGACCGTGCCCTCGACAAGCCGCGACAGGCCGAAGATTGCGCGGGCAACCTCGGTGCGGCCAGCGCCCACCAAGCCGGTCAAGCCCAGTATCTCGCCGGCGCGCACTTCGAAGCTGACATCGCGGAAGCGCTGTCCGTCGCTGATATGCTCCACGCGCAACACGGACTTGCCGATCGCGGCCGGACTTTTCGGGAAGACATTGCTAACTTCGCGACCGACCATCAGCCTGATCATATCGGCAGCCTTTATGCCCTTGATCGGACGCGTCTCGATCATTGAGCCATCGCGCAGCACCGTCACCTCATCGGCGATTTCGAGCACCTCCTTCAGCCGATGGCTGATGTAGACGATGGCGATGCCGTCATCGCGCATCTTGCGCAGGATCCGGAACAGCGCCGCCGTCTCATGCTCGCTGAGGCTGGATGTCGGCTCGTCCAGCACGATGATCCTCAGCTGCGCCGCATAGGCCTTGGCGATCTCGACGAGCTGCTGCTGGCTGATAGAAAGGTTGCCGAGCCGTTCACGCGGATTAATGGCCGCTCCGAGCTCGTCGAGGACGGCAGCCGCCGCCCTGACCATCTCGCGCTTGCGCAGAAAGGTCCATTTGCCGGGCATGCGGCCGAGATAGACGTTCTCGGCGACGGTCAGGTCGGGGACAAGATTGATTTCCTGGTGCACCATGCGGATGCCGAGCGCCTGGGCGTCGGCGGGCCGGCGCATGCGCACCTCGGCGTCACCGACTTTGATCGTGCCGCTGGTGGGCGCGTAGGATCCGTTGAGGATCTTCATGAGCGTCGATTTGCCGGCGCCGTTCTCACCCACGACCGCATGAACGGTGCCGAATTTCACGGCAAAATTGACGTTGGACAGAGCCTTCACGCCTGGAAAGTTCTTGCTGATGCCTCGCATATCCAAGGCGCAATCGGCGGCGACGGTCATATCTGGCTAGGTTCCTCCTGGCGGCCGGCCGGTGCGCTACATCGGCCTTCGATATGTTAGTATAATAGCACTGCAAACGCAGTTCGGGCCTCTTCGAACAAGCTTGAATGGCCTGCGCTGTTGAAGATCCAAGCCTCAGTCCCGGACTGAATTTTCCATCGTTCATCCTCACTATTGCACTAATATAACAGTTCTGGCAAGCTGGATTCCGGCGGGTCGTCATGACGTCGTGCGTCCCCGACCCCCGACGCTTGTATTGGATGCGTTCCAATTGACATTCTAGTATTATCTGGCCATTTCTGGTGAACGAAGACACGGATTTGCAATGGACCTGGATCCTTCGACGCTCAATCGGGCTCTTCCGCTCCGCGATCAGATCTACCACAAGATCCGCAACCTGATCGTCGTCGGGCAGTTGAAGCCGGGAGAGGTCATCAACGAGGTCGCCATCGCGGAGGCCCTGGGGGTGTCTCGCACCCCCGTTCGCGAAGCGGTCAAGCGCATCAGCGACGAGGGCCTGGTCAAGATCCTGGCGCAGACCGGCACCTATGTTGCTCCGATCAGCCGGGCCGACCTGGAAGAAGCCTATGTCATCCGGCGGGCACTGGAGATGGAAAGCGCCCGACGCGCGGCCGCCAAGTTCACAGCGGCAGCCAGCGAATTGCTGGAAGACAACATGGCGGCGCACCGGCTTGCCATATCCCGCGGCAGATATGCCACCGCGATACAACTCGACGATGTCTTCCACCGCACCATAGCCGAGATCTGCGGCCTGCCGATGATCTGGAGAGCCGTCGACATCTCGAAGGCACAGATGGATCGCGGGCGCTATCTCGCTATCCCAAGACCGGGTTATGGCGAACAGACGATCGAGCAGCACGAGGCCATTTTCGACGCGCTGAAGCGCCACGACGCCGAGGGTGCGGCACGGGCCATGGAACATCATCTCGAGACGTCGTTCCGCAACACGCTCGAAGTCGCCGCCGACCTTCTCGGCTGAAGCCCCGCGAGCAACCAGCATGCAAAGAATGGGACTTTGTATCGGCGTGAAAGCCGAGGCGATCGCGGACTATAAGCGCGTCCACGCCGCCGTCTGGCCCGAAGTGCTCGACGTCATCAGCCGCGCCAACATCCGCAACTATTCGATCTTCCTGCGCGAACCGGAGAACCTTCTGTTCGCCTGCTGGGAGTATCACGGCAGCGACTTCGCCAAGGATGCAGCGCGGATGAGCGAGTCGCCGGCCATGCGCAAATGGTGGGAACGGTGCGACCCCATGCAGACGCCGCTGCCGACGCGCGCCGACGGCGAATGGTGGGCGGCCATGGAAGAGGTCTTCCATCTCGATTGACCAGAACGTTGTCGGGCAGTCGCTTTCTCTCCCGGATATGCCCCAACGACGTGGCGACCGGTCCGTCTTTCACGACGACCTCATGCAGTCTCCGGCCTTGACCTCTGACATTCTATTATATTAGTATTCCAAATCATTTCTTGTCTCTCGACCTCCTGTCGCGGGGAACTTTTTCAGAGTTTGGGTCATGGCGCGGTTCATCAAGCTTTCGGGGGCCGACAACATTCTTCTGGCGGTCGATCCGTTGAAGATCGGCGAAAAAGCCGGTGACGTGGCTGCCAGGGCACGCATACCGCGCGGGCACAAAATGGCCTTGCGCGACATCGGCTCGGACGAGCCGATCGTGAAATACGGCCAGACCATCGGTTTTGCGCGGGAACCAATCGTCGCCGGCGACTGGGTTCACGAGCACAATGTGTATCTGCGAAATTTCGAACGCGACTACGTCTTCGGCACGAATACCAGGCAAACCGAGATCGTTGCCGAGGCCGAGCGCGCTACTTTCATGGGTTACCGCCGGCCGAGCGGCAAGGTGGGCACGCGCAACTTCATTGCCGTCCTGACCTCGGTGAACTGCTCTGCCAGCGTCGCCCGGTTCATCACCGACGAGGTCAACCGGTCTGGCATCCTGCGCGACTATCCCAATGTCGACGGGATCATCGCACTCGTCCACGGCACTGGCTGCGGCATCGACACCAAGGGTCCCGCTTACGACCTGTTGAAAAGGACGCAATGGGGCTTTGCCACGAACCCCAATATCGGCGGCGTGCTGATGGTCGGACTCGGCTGCGAAGCGTTCCAGATCCCACGCTGGATGCAGTCGTACAACATCGAGGAGAGCACGATTTTCCGCACGATGACCATCCAGGAAACCGGCGGTACGCGAAAGACGGTCGAGGCTGGCGTGAAGGCGATCGTCGACATGCTGCCTACGGTGAACGCCGCCGAAAGGACGCCGCAACCAGCCTCCGAACTGGTGCTTGCGCTGCAATGCGGCGGATCGGACGGTTACTCCGGCATCAGCGCCAATCCGGCACTAGGTGCTGCGGTGGACCTGCTTGTCGGGCAAGGCGGTACGGCGGTGCTCTCGGAGACGCCCGAGATCTATGGCGCCGAACATCTCCTCGCCTTGCGCGCCGAGAGCCGCGCGGTGGGCGAAAAGCTGATCGAACGCATCCGCTGGTGGGAGGATTATACCGCCAGGCACGACATGGAGATGAACAACAACCCTTCGCCCGGCAACAAGCTGGGTGGGTTGACGACCATCCTGGAGAAATCGCTCGGCGCTTCCGCCAAGGGCGGCACCACCAATCTGCGGGCGGTGCTGGAATATGCCGAGCCGATCAACGAGCGCGGCCTCGTCTTCATGGATACGCCCGGCTACGACCCGGTCTCGGCCACCGGGCAGGTCGCCGGCGGCGCCAACATATTGTGCTTCACCACCGGCCGCGGTTCGGCCTTCGGCTGCAAGCCGACGCCCTCGATCAAGCTTGCCTCCAACACCTTCATCTTCGAGCAGATGCGCGAGGACATGGATATCAATTGCGGAGACATACTGGACGGCGTCTCGCTGGCCGAGAAGGGCGAGGAGATCTTTGCCGAGATCCTGCGCGTCGCTTCCGGCGGGCGCACCAGGTCGGAAGCGCTCGGCTATGGCGACAACGAGTTCGTGCCATGGAGCCTTGGCGCGACCATGTAGCGATCGCCGGCCTGCACAGGCCGGCCTTTATCCCGGAAGTAGCTCAAACGGAAAGAACCGCTCGACATGAACAGGATCGATCTTGACGGCCAGCACGCTGTGGTCACCGGTGGCGCCCAAGGCCTCGGCTTTGCGATGGCCAGGCGTTTCGTCGCTTCCGGCGCGACGGTCAGCTTGTGGGATCTCGATGAGGCCCGCCTCGAAACCGCCAAGAAGGAACTCGGCAACGCTGCCACGACAGAGATCGTGGACGTCGCCGATTGGACGTCGGTGGACGCGGCGCGCGCCAGGACCGAAGATCTGGCCGGCAAGATTTCCATTCTGGTCAATTCCGCCGGAATTGCCGGCCCTGCCGCCCCGCTCGACGTCTACGACATCGAGACGTGGAAGAAGGTCATCGACGTCAACGTAAACGGTACGTTCTACGTCAATCGCGCCGTGGTTCCCGGAATGAAGGAGCGCAATTACGGACGGATCGTCAACATCGCTTCGGTCGCCGGCAAGGAGGGCAACCCCAACGCCTCCGCCTATTCAGCCTCGAAGGCGGCGGTCATCGGCTTGACCAAGTCGCTCGGCAAGGAACTGGCGCAGTACGACATCGCCGTGAACTGCATCTCGCCGGCCACGGCACAGACGCGCATCCTCGAACAGCTGACGCCGGAGCACATCGAATATATGCGCTCGCGCATTCCGCGCGGCCGCCTGCTGGAGGTCGACGAAGCCGCGGCGATGGTCGCCTGGCTCGTCTCCAAGGAGAACAGTTTCACGACCGCCTCCACGTTCGACCTGTCGGGTGGGCGGACGACCTATTGAAGGGCAGTTGCCGTTCAGCCAGGTAACCGACCGGGGCCAGCCGCAAAGCGCGCCACCATCGCCACGCCGGTCTCGTTGGGCCGCATCGCCGGAGCCCGGTCGTGTATCGGGATGCCGGCACGGGCGCCGAACAACCGCTTGCCGTAGCAGATCAGGTTCTCGATGCCCTGCATGACGAAGACCGCTGCCGGCAGCATTCTTGCATACTCGGCCTCGGCCGTCGCTTCGTCACCGATCCGAAACGCATTGTAGGCGCGCACGGCGAGGTCGATGCCATCAGGCGCCAGGATCATGCCGCGGCAACCGATGCGGAAATTGTCGATCAGTTCAAGGCCGCCGCGTCCGTTGAAAACGGGTATCCGGCCTTCGGTGCGTTCGATCAATCCGGCAATGTCGGTGACAGGGCCTTCGCCCTTGATCAGCCTTATGTTGGGATGAAGCGTGACAAGTTCGCGGATCTCGTCCGATGACAGGCCGCGCCCGAAAAACGCCGGCGCGTTCTGGATCGCCACCGGCAGGTCGGTTGCCTCGGCGACGCGGCCGAAGAACCTGGTGTATTCCAGCGCACCATAGGATCCGACCGGCGGCGGCTGCAGGATCACCCAATCCGCTCCCACGCTTTCAGCATGGCGCAGCTGTGCCACCTGCTCAGCCACCGAAGCGCCGAAGATGGTGAAGGCAAGCGGCACTTTTCCAGCCGTATCTTCCGCCGTCCAGTCCATGATCGTCCGGCGCTCGGCCTCGGTCAGCTTGGCGACTTCCGTCGCCAGGCCGAGCGCCGCCATGCCGTGCACGCCCGTCGCCAGGCAGATCTCGACCTGCCGACGCATCGCCGCGCGGTCCAGTTGTTCGTTCGCGTCAAAGAGCGCGTAGAGAATGGCGTGAATGCCGTGGAAATCGTCAGGCCGGAAATTGGGCATGCTGGTCGGCCTCAATGGCTTTCGCGTGGAATGGCGTGGCCACGGCATCCGACGAGAAAGTCGAGATCGGCGCCGCGGTCCGCCTGCAGGACACGGTCGACGTAGAGGCCCTGATAGCCGCCGCGCATCGCCGGGACGGGCGGTAGCCAGGATTCACGACGCCGCGCCAACTCCTGTGCCGACACGTCGAGATGCAGCTTCCTTGCTTCGACGTCGAGCTCGATGAAGTCCCCGCTCCTGACCAGCGCCAGCGGGCCGCCGATGGCGGCTTCGGGTGCGGCATGCAGCACGACGGTGCCGAAGGCGGTGCCGGACATGCGGGCATCGGAGATGCGGATCATGTCGCGGACACCCTGCTTCAACAGCTTCCGGGGCAGCGCCATGTTGCCGACCTCGGCCATCCCCGGATAGCCCTTGGGGCCGCAATTCTTCAGCACCATGATCGACGCTTCGTCGACGTCGAGCGCGGGATCGTCGACGCGCGCCTTGTAGTCGTCGATGTCCTCGAAGACGACGGCGCGGCCGCGATGCTTCATCAGGGCCGGTGACGCGGCTGACGGCTTGATGATGGCGCCGTCGGGCGCCAGATTGCCACGCAGCACCGCGATACCGCCATTGGGAGTAAGCGCCTTGTCGCGCGGGCGGATCACCTCGGGATTGTAGTTTTCAGCGTCACGGATGTTGTCGCGCACGGTCTTGCCGGTGACGGTCAGCACGTCGAGATCGAGCAGATCGCCGATCTCCTTGATGACCGCCGGAATGCCGCCTGCGTAGCAGAAGTCCTCCATCAGGAAGCGGCCTGACGGCATCAGGTCGAGGATGGTCGGTACATCGCGGCCATACCGATCCCAATCGTCCAGTGTCAGTTCGGTGCCGACGCGGCCGGCAATCGCCAGCAGATGCACGACCGCATTGGTCGAGCCGCCGATGGCACCATTGACACGGATGGCGTTGGCGAAAGCTTCTTTCTTGAGGATGGCGGACGGGCGGAGATTCTCATTGACCATCTCGACGATGCGCCGCCCCGTCATGCGGGCGATGCGGCTGCGGCGCGCGTCGACCGCCGGATAGGCAGCGTTGCCCGGCAGCGCCAGGCCGAGCGCTTCGACCATTGAGGCCATGGTCGAGGCCGTGCCCATGGTCATGCAATGACCCGGCGAGCGTGACATGGCACTCTCGGCATTAGCGAAATCCTGCTCGCTCATCACGCCGGCGCGGACATCCTCGGAGAATTTCCAGACATCGGTGCCGGAACCTATCTCGCGGCCCTGGAAACGGCCATTGAGCATCGGCCCGCCGGAAATGACGATCGACGGCAGGTCGCAGGAGGCCGCGCCCATGACCAGCGACGGGGTGGTCTTGTCGCAGCCTGCCATCAGCACGACACCGTCCATCGGATTGCCGCGGATCGCTTCCTCGACATCCATCGAGGCGAGATTGCGGAACAGCATCGCCGTCGGGCGCAGATTGGATTCGCCGCAGGAGAAGACCGGGAATTCCAGCGGCAGGCCGCCGGCTTCCAGCACGCCCGCCTTGATGTGCTCGATCAGGCCACGGAAATGCACGTGGCAAGGCGTGAATTCGGAGAAGGTGTTGCAGATGCCGATCACCGGGCGGCCGTCGAAGGCATCGTCGGGCAGGCCGTTGTTCTTCATCCAGCTGCGGTGAATGAAGGCGTCCTTGCCCTGCCCGCCGAACCAGTGCTGCGATCGTCTCTTGGTCATGGTTTTCCCGGAATTCAGGCTGGATGCTGGAGCTGGCTCAGCCCACCATCTACGACGAGCGTGGCCGCATTCATGAACGGGCACTCGTCGGAAATCATGAACACCGCAGCCAGCGCAATCTCGCGCGCCGTGGCGATGCGGCCGCCAGGATGTAGCGCCATGGTGTTGGCGCGTGCTGTGGCCGGATCGGCAAAGCTGTTCCAGTAGTCGATCGCCTTCTGGGTTTCGACATAGCCGGGCGCCAGCGCGTTCACGCGCACGCCTTGCACCGCATATTCGAGCGCCAGCGATTTGGTCAGGCCGAGCAGCGCGTGCTTGGCGACCGGATAGGGAAAGGTGTGTGGGATGATGGTGAAGCTGTGCGTCGAGGCGATGTTGAGGATGGCGCCGCCGCCGCTCGCGATCATGCCCGGCAACACCGCCTTGCTGCAATTCCAGGCGCCCTTGACGTTGACGTCGAAGTTGCGGTTCCATTCCTCCTCGGTCGCCTCGAGCGGCGTCGAGAACACATTGACCCCGGCATTGTTGATCAGCGCGTTGATGGGGCCGATCTCGGCGGCCGCTTGGCTGACGACAGCGGCAATCGCGGCACCGTCGCTGATGTCGGCTGCCGCATGCCCGACATGGCCGCGCGGCACGGCGAGGCCCGCGACGGTCTTGTCCAGCAGTGCGCCGTCGCGGTCGACCAGGAACAGTCTTGCGCCTTCGGCAAGGCAGGCCTCGGCGATCGCCAGCCCGATGCCTTGCGCGGCGCCGGTCAGGAAGATGCGTTTGCCGGAAAGGCGCTCAGCCATGGTTGTCGCTCCAGTCGAAGACGGTCATTGCGAATCTTGCTCTGAGAACCTCGCCGGGGGAAAGTACCTTGATCCCCATTGGGTCGGCATCGAAATGCTTCAACGCATTTGGGGTATGGCTCATCGGCTCCAGGCAGAAGAAGCTTCGGTCCGTGTCCGGCGCAAAGAGCATGTAGCGGTCGAGCTCCGCGTCCGCCTCGATGTCGATCCCCAGACAATGCTCCGGCCAGATGATGCGCGCGATGCCGCTCCACCCTTCGAAGCCATTGTTCAGCCAACGGTCGGGCAAATGGCGCGGCGTTGAGAAATCGACATCGTCGGCAATGGCGCTCCTGGACGCTGGAAGGTGCCCGTCGCGCTCTGTCCACCAGGTTTCGGCCGGCGCAAACAAGGTCGTCCGCGGCGTGCGCGGAAAGAATGGATGGAAACCGAGGCCGAATGGCAGTGGAATGACGCCGGTATTTTCGACGGCAAGCCGGAGTTCCAGCCGCGCGCCGGCGAGCCGGAACGACTGTCGCGCATGGTAGACATAGGGCGAGTCGACGCGGCGCGGATGATCGAAGGCCAAATCGAGGCGGTCGACGCGATGCTCCTCGACCTTCCAGTTCGCCTGCCAGCCGTCACCGTGAATATAGAAAGGATCAGTCGTGTTGGGCGCCAGCGTAAAGTTTTGACCGCCGCAGGAAAACGCATTGCCCTCGACGCGATTGCCGATCGGCACCATCGGAAAGCAAGCGCAGTGCACAACGTCGAACTCGGCCTCGCCTTGGTAGGGACGCAGGAATGGCACCCCGTCGGCCGTATGGCCGTTGACGATTGCGCTGCCAGAGGGGCTGATCTCGACGCACAGCCGATTGCTTTCCAGTAGTATTCCAGCCGACATGCCCTGCCCCGACTCAACGCCGGCCCAAAGCCGACGAGCGCAGATTGTCGAGCAGCACGGCCAGGAGCAAAATAACGCCGCGCACGATGTACTGGTAAAAGGCCGGGATGTTGAGCAGGTTCATGGCGTTCTCGGCGATGCCCATGATCAGCACGCCGACGATGACGCCCGACATGGTGGCGCGGCCGCCGGCAAGCGAGACGCCGCCGAGCACGCAGGCCGAGATGACCGAGAGTTCCAGTCCGACCGCCGCGTTGGGCTGGCCCGAGGTGATGCGCGACGCCAGCAGGATGCCGGCGATGCCGCAGACGACGCCTTGCAGCGCAAAAATCCAGATGCGCGTCCGGTCGACATTGACGCCGGCAAGGCGCGAAGCCTCCGGATTGCCGCCGATGGCCAATGTGTTCTTGCCGAAGACGGTGCGGTTGAGGACGAAGCCGAAGATGCAAAACAGGATGGCGAGCACCCAGACCGGCGTCGGAATGCCGAGCAGTTTGGACAGCGCGAGCTGGTAGAAATCCGGGCTGTTGATGCCGACGGCGCGGCCGTCGGACGCAATCAGCGCAAACCCGCGCACGATCTGCATGGTGGCCAGCGTCGTGATCAGCGCGTTGATGCGGAATTTGGCGATGACGATGCCGTTGATGAAGCCGACGAAGGCGCCGCTGGCAATTGCCGCCAAGAGGCCAAGCAGGATCGAGCCGGTGTAATTCGACGCCATCACAGCGACCATGCCGGCAAAGGCGACGATGGAGCCGACCGACAGGTCGAAGTCGCGTGCGGCAAGGCAGAACATCATGGTGCAGGCGACGATACCGACGGTGACCACCGACTGCAGCAGGCCGAGCATGTTGCGGTCGGTGAGGAAATTCGGCACCAGAGCCGAGACCAGCGCGAAGGCGACGACAAAGATGACGACGAGGCCCTGTTCGCCGAGCAGGATTTTTTTCAACTGGTCGGTCATGCCAAAAGTCCTCAAGATGCGATCGCGTCGGGGGTTTTCTGATCGGGGAGAGCGGCGGCCAGGATCGCCCTTTCGGCGAACTGGTCGCGGGTGAGCTCGGCGCTGACGCGGCCGCCGCACATCACCAGAATGCGATCGCAGATGCCCATCACCTCCGGCAGTTCGGACGAGACGACAACGATCGCCATGCCGTCCTGCGCAAGCTGGTAGAGCAGTTCATAGATTTCCGATTTGGCACCGACGTCGATGCCGCGCGTCGGCTCGTCGACAATGAGAACCCGCACCCCTTGTTCGGACAGCCAGCGGCCAAGAATGACCTTCTGCTGGTTGCCGCCGGAGAGGTTGATGATGTCCTGCTTGCGCGACGGCGTGCGCACCTTGAGCTTCTTGATGAAGGTTTCGGCGGTGGCGATCTCGCTGGCGCGGTTCAAAACACCGAAGCGCGTGTGATGGCGCCGCGACGAGATGTTGATGTTCTCCTCGACCGAGCGGCCCTGGATGATGCCGTCATGCTTGCGATCCTCCGAACACAGCACGATGCCGGCCCGGATCGTACCACGCGGATCGGTGGCAGGGACCAGCTTGCCGTCGACGGTGATGGTGCCGCCCGAGCGCGGATCGGCGCCATAGACCAGCCGCATCAGTTCCGAGCGCCCGGCGCCGATCAGGCCGAAGAAGCCGACGATCTCACCTGCCTTCGCCTCGAAACTGGCCGGCGTCTCCAGTTTGGGGCCGCTGAGAGCGTCGACCTTCAGGCGGACATCGCCCGTTTTTCGTGCGCGAAAACCCCAGATGTCGGAGATTTCGCGGCCGACCATTTCGGCGACGACCTGGTCGCGGGTGACACTTTTCAGCGACGCATGGTGCGCCGCCAGCTTGCCGTCGCGCAGCACGGTCAGGCTGTCGCAGAGCCGGAACACTTCGTCGAGCCTGTGCGAGACGTAGATGATGACCTTGCCCTCGCCGCGCAGGCGGTCGATCAGGGCAAACAGGATTTCGCTTTCGCGCGAGGACAGCGACGAGGTCGGTTCGTCCAGCGCGATAACGCGTGCGTCGAGCATGATCGCCTTGGCGATCTCGACCATCTGGCGTTCGCCGATGGACAGCGTCTTGACCTTGCGGCGCATGTCGATGTCGATGCCGGCCGATTTCAGCTTGGCGCCGACGTCGTCCAGCATCCGGCGGCCGGCGATGATGCCGGCGTTGGCAGGGAAACGACCGAGGCTGAGATTTTCGGCAACGGTGAGTTCAGGAACCAGCTGCAGTTCCTGATGAATGACGATGACGCCATTGTCGAAGGCATCCCGGGTCGACGTATAGGCCTGAACCCTGCCGTCGATGCGGATCTCGCCCTGATCGGCATGCTGGTCGCCGGACAGTATCTTGATCAGGGTGGATTTGCCGGCGCCGTTCTCGCCCATCAGGCCGTGCACGGCGCCTTTGTCGACGCCGAACGAGATGTCCGACAGCGCCTTGACGCCCGGATAGGTCTTGGTGATGTGCGAGAAGTCGAGAAAGGACACGGGCAGCGATCCTCTTGTGGAATGGCAAACAGGCGGCGGGATGAGCCGCCGCCTGTTTGTACAGGGAGGATTATTCGATGCCGAGGCCCTGGCGGACCTTCTGGTAGTCGTCGCGCTTGGCGAGTGCACCGGAAGTCAGGATCAGCTTCTCCGGCTCCTTGTTGCTGGCAACCCAGTCATACATGTTGAGCGCCGTTTCGTAGCCATGACGCTTCGGCGAGATGATCACGGTGCCGACGAAGCCGGTGGCCGTCGGCTTCTTGAACTCGTTGATCGCCGAATCCGCGCCGCCAATGCCAACGCCGATCACGCTATCAGCGGGGATGCCGACGCTTTCGGAAGCACGCACCGCACCCAGCACCGCTTCGTCGTTGAGGCCGAAAGAAACCCACTTCTTGATCTCGGCATGGGCGTTGAGCACGACGGTCGCCGCATTGAGGGCAGCTTCCGTATCAGTCTTGGCCTGAGGGGCGTCAAAAATGTTCTCGGCCTTGAAGCCGTTTGCCTTGAGCACCGAGATGGCGCCTTCGACGCGGTCGACGGCGGTCGGCAGTTGGTCATAGGAGACGCGGATGGCGCCGACCTCGTCGGCCTTCCAGCCGCGCGCCTTCATCTCGTCGACGATCGCCTGGCCGACCGCCTCGCCGATCTTGGTTGCCGAGATGCCCATATGCGGCACGTCTTCCAGCGCCTTGCCGTCGGCGCCGACCAGGCGGTCATCGACAGTCATCAGCTTGAGATTGTTGGCGGCGGCCTTGGCGACGATGCCGGGGCCGAGCTTCACGTCGGGCGTGCAGACGATGAAACCCTGCGCGCCCTGGGCGCCGAGATTGTCGATGGCCGACATCAGCTTCTCACCGTCTTCGGCGCCGATCTTGACCAGGGTAAAGCCCTTTTCCTTGGCGGCCTGGTCAGCGAACTTCCATTCGTCCTGGAACCACGGCTCCTCGGGCTGTTTGACGATGAAGCCGATCTTGGTGTCCTGAGCATATGCAGCGATGGTCGTGACGGACAGCACGGCAAGCGCGCCCGCGACGAGCGCGGTCTTCAAAAGTCGCATGATTACCTCCCAGCGATAGACCGGGCGCTCAGCCCGGATGCCGGAGTCTCTAATCGCTTTTATCATACTCGTCAATTGATCTGGTATGATAATTAATGTACATGCTCTGACCAGCGATCGCTGGCGCAATTGATCCGCATCCGTTAAGGCCGGACCGATTGTGCGAAACCAGCGGTTCGCCGCCTTGGAGGAGGGCTGAGGTGACCGGGACTTTGAAGAAACCGCAAGGCGACACAACCACTCGCCGCCCGCGCGTCATGCCCGACGTGACCAAGGCGATTGCCTCGGACATCTTTTCCGGGCGCTATCCGGCCGGCTCCTCACTGCCGACCGAAAACGAGCTCGGCGTCGAATACAGCGTCAGCCGCACCGTCATCCGTGAGGCCCTGAAAGTGTTGGCGGCAAAAGGGCTGGTGCTGTCGCGGCCACGCGTCGGCACGATCGTCTGCAACGAGGACGACTGGAACATCATCGACCCGCAGGTGCTGGCCTGGCACGCGCCGCATGCACTGGACGACAAGCTCTTCGACGCCATTCTTGAGACTCGCCGGGCCATCGAGCCGCTGGTTGCCGAACTCGCCGCCACGCGCGCGACGCTGCAGGAGATCGCCGATCTCGAAGCCACCTGGCGCGGCATGGCCGGCGCCGGCGAGGATCTCGCCGCCTTCTCGCGCAGCGACATCGCTTTCCACCAGATCGTCTATGCCGCGAGCCACAACCCGATCTTTCGCCAGATCGGTAATCTCATCGACACCGGGCTGAAATTTTCGCTGGAGGCGACGGCGGTGATTTCGCTCGACCGGCGCATGGAGGCCGTGGCGGCGCACCGCGAGGTGGTCGAGGCGCTGCGTATGCGCAATGCCGATGCCGCGCGTGGGGCGGCAAACAAGATCCTCGACCTCGCGGCGCGCGACCTCGTCAGCGCCAAGAAACTCAAAAGCAACTGAGACTGCGCATGAAAATCATCTCGCTCACCACCTACATCGTTCCGCCGCGCTGGCTGTTCCTGAAGATCGAAACCGATGCCGGCGTCACCGGCTGGGGCGAGCCGGTCGTCGAAGGCCGGGCGCTGACCGTCGAGGCGGCGGTCAAGGAGCTTGGCGATTATCTCATCGGCAAGGATCCCCGGCTGATCGAGGATCACTGGACGGTGATGCACCGCGGCGGTTTCTACCGCGGCGGCCCGATCCTGATGAGCGCCATTGCCGGGATCGACCAGGCACTGTGGGACATCAAGGGCAAGGCGCTCGGCGTGCCCGTGCACGAACTGCTCGGCGGCAAGCTGCGCGACTCGATCAAGCTCTATTCCTGGATCGGCGGCGACCGCCCGGCGGAGGTCGCGGCCGGCGCCAGGGAAATGGTTGCGCGCGGTTTCCTGGCGCTCAAGATGAACGGTACCGAAGAACTGCAGATCGTCGACAGCCATGACAAGATCGACGCCGCTGTCGAACGCGTCGCCATGGTGCGCGAGGCCGTCGGGCCCAACATCGGCATCGCTGTCGATTTTCATGGCCGCGTGCACCGGCCGATGGCGCGTGCGCTCGTCAAGGAACTCGAACCCTATAGGCTGATGTTCATCGAAGAGCCGGTGCTCAGCGAAAACCGCGAGGCGCTGAAGGAGATCGCCGCGCTTGGCTCGACACCGATCGCGCTCGGCGAGCGGCTCTATAGCCGCTGGGACTTCAAGTCCGTGTTCGAGGAAGGCGTCGTCGACATCATCCAGCCCGACCTGTCGCATGCCGGCGGCATCACAGAATGCCGCAAGATCGCGGCGATGGCGGAAGCCTATGATGTCGCGGTCGCGCCGCATTGCCCGCTCGGGCCGATCGCGCTTGCCGCGTGCCTGCAGCTCGACGCGGTCAGCTACAACTGCTTCATCCAGGAGCAGAGCCTCGGCATCCACTACAACGCCGCCAACGACCTGCTCGACTATGCCGCCAACAAGGATGTCTTCCGCTACGAGGATGGTTATGTCGCCATTCCCGACGGCCCGGGCCTGGGTGTCGAGATCGACGAGGATTATGTCAAGGAACGCGCCAGGGAAGGCCACCGCTGGCGCAACCCGATCTGGCGCCACAAGGACGGTTCCTTCGCCGAGTGGTGATCCGGGCTGGCTTTCAGACTCCAAGCACTCCAGGAATAGTGAAGACTTTGTCCGGCGAGCAGTTCTCGAGAAATGGCTCGTTCGTTCCGTTTGATCGAGGGGCTTTCAGCGGCATTGCCTGAATTGACCATCAAACGCAGATGACCGCAGTGCGGCACATTCATCGGCTGCGAATTGCAGAGGGACTGTTTGGTGGAGCCAATCGGGATCGAACCGACGACCTCTTGAATGCCATTCAAGCGCTCTCCCAACTGAGCTATGGCCCCACTTCCGGCAGTCAACCGGCGCCGTTTCCGGCGAAGAGATCCGGCGCGGGTTGGAGACCGCGCCGTTAGTGCAGGCGGCTTCTAACCCCGCCCTTCTCAGATATCAAGCCTTCGAGAGTCGCTTTTTCTTCACAGACCTCGAAAGCCCGCAAACGCCCGCTTTCAAGGCCGATCAGACCTCGTCGTCGTCGTCGCCAACGCCGATCATGTCGGCAACGTCGTCATCTTCTTCCTCTTCGTCGGCGAGGAAGGTGTCGTCCTCGTCGTCGCCGAGATCGACGTCGTCCTCATCGTCGCCAAGATCCGGCAGGTCGTCGCCCTTGACGTCCTCATCGGCCTCTTCGAGCGAGACGACCTCAACGCCTTCTTCTTCCTCGGCGTCCACTTCCTTCTCGGCCACTTCCTCTTCCTCCTCGAGAGCGGCAATCTTGCCTTCCTCGAAATAGGAACGCGGATAGGTCTTGCCGGTGTAGGGCGAGACGATCGGGTCCTTGTTCAGGTCGTAGAATTTTCGGCCCGTCTCCGGGTCGATACGTTTTGTGCCAAGTTCGGTTTTTGCCACGGCAAGCCTCGTCAATAAAAGAGTGGTCCCCTTAACCACAGTTTGCAGCGCTGTCAAAGCGAAAAGCCGGCGTCACAAAACCATGCATTGAAAGGCCTCGCGTGAAGTGACGACCATGGGGATGACCATTTCGGCCCACCGTGGTACGAGACCGCCGCAACAAATGAAAAGCGCCGGCCCGCCGGCATTCCGTCCAGGGAAATTCCATGTCTCACGCCGCCGCCCCCAAGCCGGCCACCGCCCGCCAATCCCCAGCCCTTTCCGGCATCGCGCGCGTGCCGGGCGACAAGTCGATCTCGCACCGTTCCTTCATGTTCGGCGGCCTCGCCTCCGGCGAGACCCGCATCACCGGCCTGCTCGAAGGCGAGGACGTGATGCGCACGGGCGCGGCCATGAAGGCAATGGGCGCGCATATCGAGAAGAACGGCGACGAGTGGGTGATCCGCGGCACCGGCAACGGCGCGCTGCTGCAGCCGGAAGGCCCGCTCGATTTCGGCAATGCCGGCACCGGCTCGCGGCTGACCATGGGCCTTGTCGGCACCTATGACATGGAGACGACCTTCATCGGCGATGCCTCGCTGTCGGGCCGGCCGATGGGCCGTGTGCTGGAACCCTTGCGCCAGATGGGCGTGCAGGTGCTGAAGGCGACGCCGGGCGACCGCATGCCGATCACACTGCATGGACCCAAGCATGCCGCACCGATCACCTATCGCGTGCCGATGGCCTCGGCGCAGGTGAAGTCCGCAGTGCTGCTCGCCGGCCTCAACACGCCCGGCATCACCACGGTGATCGAGCCGGTGATGACACGCGACCACACCGAAAAGATGCTGAAGGGGTTTGGCGCCAATCTGTCGGTCGAAACCGACGAGCGTGGCGTGCGCCACATTTTCATCGAAGGCCAGGGCAAGCTGACCGGCCAGACCATCGCCGTGCCGGGCGACCCGTCCTCGGCCGGTTTCCCGCTGGTGGCCGCCCTGATCGTGCCGGGTTCGGACATCACGATCGAAAACGTACTGATGAACCCGACCCGCACCGGCCTGCTTTTGACGCTGCAGGAGATGGGCGGCAACATCGACATCCTCAACCCGCGCAATGCCGGCGGCGAGGATGTCGCCGACCTGCGGGTACGTTACTCCGAGCTCAAGGGCGTCATCGTGCCGCCCGAGCGGGCGCCGTCGATGATCGACGAGTATCCGGTGCTGGCGGTCGCTGCGAGCTTCGCCGAGGGCGAAACGCTGATGCAGGGGCTGGAGGAGTTGCGGGTGAAGGAATCCGACCGGCTGTCGGCCGTCGCCAACGGGCTGACGCTCAACGGCGTCGACTGCACCGAGGGCGAAGCTTCGCTTGCCGTGCGCGGCAAACCGGGCGGCAAAGGCCTTGGCGGCCATCCCAATGGCAAGGACACCACCGTGCAGACCCACCTCGATCACCGCATCGCCATGAGCTTTCTGGTCATGGGGCTGGCGACGGAAAAGCCGGTGACCATTGACGACGCCGCCATGATCGCGACCAGCTTTCCGGAGTTCATGGGGCTGATGACGGCGCTGGGCGCGGAGATCGGGTGACGGTCGTGGCAACCAATAGCCTTGGTACGTTGGCAGGCCAGCGCCCAACCCTTTCGGCGGTCTGCCAATGACACACGTCTTCACCATCGCCATCGACGGCCCCGCCGGCGCCGGCAAGGGCACCCTCGCCCGCCGGCTGGCCGACCACTACCGCCTCAACCTGCTCGACACCGGCCTCACCTACCGTGCCGTGGCCTATGCGCTCATCCAGCACGCGCTGCCGCTCGACAATGTCTCGGCGGCTGAAACCGCTGCCCGCCAGGTCGATTTGGCAAAGCTCGACCGGACGGTCTTGTCGGCGCATGCGGTCGGCGAGGCGGCCTCCAAGGTCGCGGTGTACCCGACCGTGCGGCGCATCCTCGTCGAAAAGCAGCGCGACTTCGCCAAGACGCCGCCGGGTGCGGTGCTCGATGGGCGCGACATCGGCACCGTGGTGTGCCCCGACGCCGACATCAAACTCTATGTGACGGCGAGCGCCGAGGTGCGGGCACAGCGCCGGCTGGCCGAGATCGAGAGCATCGGCGGGACCGCCGATTTCACCGAGATCCTCGCCGATATCATGCGCCGCGACGAGCGCGACATGGGCCGTGCCGACTCACCTTTGAAGCCGGCCGCCGACGCGCACTTGCTTGATACCAGCGAAATGGCTATAGAAGCCGCGTTTCTTGCAGCCATGGCGATCATCGATGACGTCTTGGCCAAGAGAGACTAGGCCTGATCCGGGTTTTTCCCTCGTCTTTCCGTTGTCGGAGGCGAAGAAAATACCCATATCGGGCACGAACCAGCCTGCCAGCATTCTTCATGCGCCGGAATTGCCGCTTAAAGAGCGGCCCAGGGCTTTTGTAGCCCGGAACGCCGGCAGGCCAACGCAACGCTAACCCACGGCGCCCGTCCCGCTTCCAGATGCGGGGCACTCCAGGAGAAACAATGTCAGCTGCAAATCCCACTCGCGATGATTTCGCGAGCCTGCTCGAAGAATCATTCACCACCGGTCACTCCGGCGAAGGCCAGGTCGTCAAGGGCACGATCACGGCGATCGAAAAGGACATGGCCATCATCGACGTCGGCCTCAAGGTCGAAGGCCGCGTGCCGCTGAAGGAATTCGGCGTCAAGGGCAAGGACACTACCCTCAAGGTTGGTGACACCGTCGAGGTCTATGTCGAGCGCATTGAAAACGCGCTTGGCGAAGCAATGCTTTCCCGTGAGAAGGCCCGTCGCGAAGAGAGCTGGGTCCGCCTCGAAGAGAAGTTCACCAAGGGTGAGCGCGTCGAAGGTGTTATCTTCAACCAGGTCAAGGGCGGCTTCACGGTCGACCTCGACGGCGCCGTGGCCTTCCTGCCGCGCAGCCAGGTCGATATCCGCCCGATCCGCGACGTCTCCCCGCTGATGCACAACCCGCAGCCCTTCGAGATCCTCAAGATGGATCGCCGCCGCGGCAACATCGTGGTGTCTCGCCGTACCGTGCTCGAAGAGAGCCGCGCCGAACAGCGTTCGGAAATCGTGCAGAACCTCGAAGAAGGCCAGGTTGTCGAAGGCGTCGTCAAGAACATCACCGATTACGGTGCGTTCGTCGACCTCGGCGGCATCGACGGCCTGCTGCATGTCACCGACATGGCATGGCGCCGCGTCAACCATCCGACCGAAATCCTCAACATCGGTCAGACGGTCAAGGTGCAGATCATCCGCATCAACCAGGAAACCCACCGTATCTCGCTCGGCATGAAGCAGCTCGAGAGCGATCCGTGGTCCGAGATCGGCACCAAGTTCCCGATCGGCAAGAAGATCAAGGGCACCGTCACCAACATCACCGACTACGGCGCGTTCGTCGAGCTGGAGCCGGGCATCGAGGGTCTCATCCACGTTTCGGAAATGTCGTGGACGAAGAAGAACGTGCATCCCGGCAAGATCCTGTCGACGACCCAGGAAGTCGACGTGGTGGTGCTCGAAGTCGATCCGGCCAAGCGCCGCATCTCGCTCGGCCTCAAGCAGACGCTCGAGAATCCGTGGCAGGCTTTCGCCTCTAGCCATCCGGTCGGCAGCCAGGTCGAGGGCGAGGTCAAGAACAAGACCGAGTTCGGCCTGTTCATCGGCCTCGAAGGCGACGTGGACGGCATGGTGCACCTTTCCGACCTCGACTGGACCCGTCCGGGCGAGCAGGTCATCGAAGAGTACAATCGCGGCGACATGGTCAAGGCGCAGGTGCTCGACGTCGACATCGACAAGGAGCGCATCTCGCTCGGCATCAAGCAGCTGGCCAAGGATACGGTCGGCGAAGCGGCGACTTCAGGCGAACTGCGCAAGAACGCGGTCGTTACCTGCGAAGTCATCGGCGTCAAGGATGGCGGTCTGGAAGTGCGGCTGGTCGACAGCGGCATCGAAACCTTCATCAAGCGCTCCGACCTGAGCCGTGACCGCGACGAGCAGCGCCCCGAGCGCTTCACCGTCGGCCAGAAAGTCGATGCCCGCGTCATCGCCTTCGACAAGAAGACCCGCAAGCTGCAGGTCTCGATCAAGGCGCTGGAAATCGCCGAAGAGAAGGAAGCGGTCGCTCAGTACGGCTCGACCGACTCCGGCGCTTCGCTGGGCGACATCCTGGGTGCCGCGCTGAAGAAGCAGGGCAGCTAAGTCTTCGCACCGCGAAGCCTTCGCACAGGCTCCAAAACAAAACCCCGCCGGAGCGATCCGGCGGGGTTTTTCTTTGACCTAGGTAAAGGTTGGAAAGTTACGCCCTGCCGTAAAGCGGCACCAGCGTGCCGCTCATCGCCTGATTGGCCGGCGAGGCGAGATAGGCGATGGCCTCGGCGGCGGCTTCGAGGCTGACCCATCTTGTGACATCGGCATCCGGCATATCGGCGCGGTTTGCCGGCGTATCTAGCGTCGACGGCGCCACGGCATTGACCAGGATGCCCTTGTGCTTCAGCTCTTCGGCCATCGCCACCGTCATGGCTGCCACCGCCGCCTTGCTGGCGGCGTAAGCGACCATGCCGGCGCCGCGCCGCGGATCGAGCCCGGCGCGCGCGGTGACGTTGACGATGCGGCCCGCCGTGTCCGACGACAGCATCGAGCGGATCGCGGCGCGGCAGCACAGGAAGGCGGTGCGCGCATTGGTGTCCATCATCTCGGCAAAGGACGCCGACTCGATCTTTTCAACAGGCGCCGAGGTGAAGCCGCCAGCCAGATGGATCGAGCCCCAAAGGCCCGGAACCTGGCTATAGAACGCTTCGACCTTCGCGGTATCCGAGAGATCGACGTTGTGCACCAGCTGGACACGGTCATGCGAGGTAAAGGGGAAATGCGTAGGGGCGGCGGCATGAGCATTGGGCACATGGCAGATCGCGCCGTCGCTCAGCAGTTTGCCGACAACCGCACCGCCGAGCGCACCGGTCCCACCAGTCACGACGATATGCTTGCCTTCAAGTGTTTCCGTCATCTTGGACGCTCCTGTCATTTTTTTGTCGTTAGGTCGTTTCTGTGCCGCCGACGCGAAGCGTCGCGCCTTTTGCGCCATCACTCAATTGACATCTCGACATGGCAGTTGTCGCGTCTTTGCATGCGTCCGACACTTCAGCCGTGGCCCGCCAAGACGGGAAACCCGCGCTTCAGTCAACTGTGATTTCGATGACGCGCGGCAGTCCGGTGGCCCGGGCGCGCTTCAGCGCGTCCGCGAGAGCGTCGATATCGGCAAGCCGTTCGGCGCCGATGCCATAAGCCTCGGCCAGCTTGCAGAAATCCGGCGGCGCCGGCGATACGCCAACCGGCTCGACGCCGACATCGAGCATCGAGGTTTCGATCTCGCGGTAGCCTCTGTTGTTCCAGACGACGAAGATGACCGGTACCCGCGCGTCGAGCGCGGCGCCCAGTTCCGGCAGCGTGAACTGGAAACCGCCGTCACCCGTGAGGCAGACGACCGGCGCATCGGGTATCGCAAGGGCCGCGCCAATTGCAGCCGGCGGGCCGTAGCCAAGCGCGCCGAAGCCGGTGGCGGCATTGAACCAACCGCCTGGCCGATCATGGTCGTAATAGAGGTTGGCCGCATAGATCGGCTGCGTCGAATCGCCGACGATGAGCGCGCCCGGCAAAGCGTCGCGGATCATCTCGACGGCGCGCACCTGCCCCTGCAGTGTCGGATTGAGCTCGGCAAAGGCTGCTTTGCGTGTAGTAGCGGCGCGCGACGAACCGCCCTCGCTTGCCCGGACATGGCGGGTTTCCAGAAGTAGTGTTTCGAGCGCCTCGGCGCAATCGGCCTGGATCGAAACCGTCGCCGGGCGGCGGGCAAGCTGGTCCGCTCCGATATCGATGCGGATCAGGTTGGCGGGCAGGACGAAGCCGCCATCGCTGTAGCCGTCATAGTCGGTCGGGCCGAACTCGGTGCCGGCGGCAATGACCAGGTCGGCGTCGGCCATCAGCGCCCGTACTGTCTTCAGGCTGGGACTGGCCGGCACGCAAAGCGGATGACCATGCAGCAGGCCGCGCGCATTGGTGGTCTGGACGACCGGCGCCCCCAGCCGTTCGGCCAGACGCCGCAGTGGCGCTTCGGCGCGTTTGGCGCCGCCGCCGACCAGGATCAGCGGGCGGCGCGCGGCACTGATGAGTTTTGCCGCGTTGGCAATTGCGACACCTTCCGGCAAGGGCGGCGTCACATTGCTCAGCATGGCAGCGATGCCATCCGCCGGCTTGACCATGACGTCGGTCGGGATCTCGATATGTACCGGGCCGGGCCGGGCCGATGAAAACAGGGCGAAGGCCTGCGCCAGCGCGCCGGGCAATTCGCCAGCCTCGGTAACGCGCTGCGAAAACAGCGCCACCTTCTCCATCATGCCGCGCTGATCCGGCAATTCGTGCAGATGGCCCAGCCCCTTGCCCAGCGTCGGCGTGGCGTTGACGCCTGAGATCACCAGCATCGGCACCGAATCGGCGCGTGCCTGCCCCATGGCGGTGATGGTGTTGGTCAGCCCCGGTCCGGTGATGACGAAGGCGACGCCCGGCCTGCCGCTGGCGCGCGCATAGCCATCGGCCATGAAGCCGGCGCCCTGTTCGTGACGCGGCGTGACGTGGCGGATCTTGGAGCGCGCTAGCCCGCGGTAGAGTTCTACCGTGTGGACGCCGGGAATCCCGAAGACCGTGTCGACGCCATGGGCTTCGAGCAGCGAAATGAGCGCTTCGCCGAGTGTCGTCATTGGTTTTCCTCCCCTTCCGGCGCGAGGCCTAGTTCGGCCTCGACGGCCTTGATGCCGATCGCCGCCAATTCGCCGGGCGAGAACATCTCGCCGGCCAGGCAGCCTTCGATCCAGAGTCCGTCGATGATCGCATTAATCGCGATGGCATGGTGGCGCAATTGGCTTGCGTCCGATTTGCGCCGTTCGGCGGCGAGCACCTCGGCCACAACCGCTTCCACCTCATTGCGAAAACCAAGGTAGCCTTCGCGGTGGGCGTGGGCCAGGGTCGGATCCGCTCTGGCGCGGCCGATGAAGGTTGCCCAGAGCGAAAACACCCGCGCGTCGATAATCGGCGCATTGAGGTTGGCGGTGACGAAAGCCGCAAGGCGCTGGCGAGGCGAGGCATTCTCCATGACCAAAGCCGCTTTCGCCTGCTCGGTCATGCGGCCCATCAGCGCTGCATAGGCTTCCTGCAGCAATTCTTCCTTGCCGGGAAAATAGTGCCGGATCAGCCCGGCGGTGACGCCGGCACGCAATGCGATGGTGCGCAAGGTGGCGCCCTGCAGGCCATGTTCCGCCACGCTGTCCAGAGTGGCCTCGATCAGATCCTGCCGCCGCCGCTCCTCGCCCTCGCGACGGAACCTGCGGCGGGATGGCATATTCATTGGCGCAGGATCGGTCGCGTCAGGCATGTCGGCCCGCCCTCGCAGGCGATGCAGAGCGCATCCGCCTCGAAGATTTCGACCGTGCAGCCGGCGGCTTCCATCGCGGCTTTGGTCTTTGGAAAGCCCGCGACGGCAATGATCTTGTGTGGGCTGGTCGGCAGCACGTTCAGGCTAAGGCCGTTGGAAGCCGCGAACTCTTCGGCGTCGCCTTCGACCAGCCGGATGTTACGCGCCTTCAGCATCTGATAGAATGGGGCCGGCAAAAGCGGTGAATGGACCAATGCGAGGTCGTCGGCCAGCGGGCTGATCACCGACATCAGATGCAGGCACGCTTCTTCGCCTTGCCACAGCGGAAGATCAAAGCCGTAGACGGAAACGCCCAGCGGCGTCAGCAGGTTGGAAACCTGCTGGATGCCTTCCTGGTTGGAGCGGACACCGCGCCCGATCACCAGCGTACGGGCATCGAGCCATACGCAATCACCGCCTTCGACCTGGCCAGGAACCTCGACGCGGCCCAGGATTGGAATGCCCAGCCTTCGGTAGGTTTCCTCATGCAGCGAGGGCTCCCTGGCGCGCAACGGCTTGCCCATGGACAGAATCAGCGCGCCGCGATCGGTCATCAGCGACGGGTCGTGCGTGAACACCGAGTCCGAAAGTCCATCCGCCGTGTCCTCGATCCATTCGATTTCGGCACCGGAAGCCGCCACCAGTTCAGCAAGGAGCGCGTGCTGCGATGCCGCTTTCGCCGGATTGAATCCCGGGCCATAGTGCCAGGCAACCCTGTCGGCATTGCGCATGGCGTTGGCCGCCGACCGCATCAGCACGCGGCGCAGCGGCGCCGCCATGGACTGTGATCCGAAAGCGCTCATCGAAGTCCTTTTTCGCTGAAAAAAATCGAGAAAATTTCATGGAAGGCTATTTATACACTTGCACAACAAGCTCGCAAGTGCCGTAATATGCAGGATTGACGGGCTCTCTCCGTTGGGTCCATGCTGAAGTCTGGAGCGGGGCAGTACAGCGTATATGTTGATTAGCCGGATACACGTTCGACGAACCGCAGCCGACCCGATAGAGGTCACCCGGTGAGCGTGGTGGAAGCTGCCGCAGTCCGATCCGGCAAGGCGCAGGACGGCGCCGCCGAAGCCATCCATGTCGAGAACCTGCACAAGAAGTTCGGTGAGCTGCATGTGCTGAAGGGCGTCTCGCTGTCAGCGCGCGACGGCGAGGTCATCGCCATCATCGGTGGCTCGGGCTCCGGCAAGTCGACCCTGCTGCGCTGCATCAACTGCCTGGAAAACCCGACCAGCGGCATCATTCGCGTCAATGGCGAGGAGATCAAGCTCAAGGCCGACAGCCACGGCCACACCATTCCGGCCGACCGCAAGCAGATCGAGCGCATCCGCTCCAAGCTCGGCATGGTGTTCCAAAACTTCAACCTGTGGAGCCACATGACGCTGATCGAAAACGTCATCGAGGTTCCGGTGCATGTGCTTGGCGTCAAGCGCGATGTGGCGATCGGCGAGGCCGAGAAGCTGCTCGCCCGTGTCGGTCTGGCTGAAAAGCGCGACGTCTATCCGGCCTATCTGTCGGGCGGCCAGCAGCAGCGCGCCGCGATCGCCCGGGCGCTGGCCATCAATCCGCGCGTCATGCTGTTCGACGAGCCCACCTCCGCGCTCGATCCCGAACTGGTCGGCGAGGTGCTGAAGGTGATCGGCGACCTGGCGCGCGAAGGCCGCACCATGGTGCTGGTCACCCACGAGATGAAGTTCGCCCGCGAGGTCGCGACCCATGTCGTCTACCTCTACAACGGGCTGGTCGAGGAAGAAGGGCCGCCGGAGCAGATCTTCGGCGCACCGAAATCCGAAAGGCTGAAGCAGTTCATCCGCAACATCGGCTAGGCAAGCCGGGACGGAAGAAAACCGGGAACCAACAACAAACTGGGAGTCATGAAATGAAGACCGTTCTGAAGACATTTGCCGCAGCGCTGCTGCTCGGCGTCGCCGCCATGGGCGTGGCCAAGGCCGATCCGGTCAAGATCGGCGTCGCCGCCGAGCCTTATCCGCCCTTCACCTCGCCCGATGCTTCGGGCAAATGGATCGGCTGGGAGATCGACTTCATCGACGCCGTCTGCGCCGAGGAGAAGCTCGATTGCGTCATCACCCCGGTTGCCTGGGACGGCATCATCCCGGCTCTGACGACCAAGAAGATCGACCTCATCGTCTCCTCGATGTCGATCACCGCCGAACGCGCGAAGACGATCGATTTCTCGGACAAGTACTATAACACGCCGACCGCGATCATCGGCCCGAAGGACCAGAAATTCGGCTCCGCTCCGGACGACCTCAAGGGCAAGATCGTCGGCGTGCAAGTGTCGACGGTGCACGCTGTCTACGCCAAGAAGCACTTTGGCAGCACAGCCTCCGAGATCAAGGAATACCAGACCCAGGACGAGGCCAACAACGATCTGGCCGCCGGCCGTCTCGACGCGGTGCAGGCCGATTCCATCGCGCTTGGCGAATTCCTCAAATCCGACCAGGGCAAAGCCTGCTGCGACCTGAAGGGCATGGTCGCTCCCGATGACGAAGTGCTCGGACCGGGCGTCGGCGCCGGCGTGCGCAAGGAAGACACCGAACTGAAGGGCAAAATCAACGCCGGCATCAAGGCGATCCGCGCCAACGGCAAATATGACGAGATCTCGAAGAAATACTTCGATTTCGACATTTACGGCGGCGGCGGCGCGCAGTCGAACTGACGATCCTCGTATGAGCTGTGGGGTGTGGCGTCGCGCCATGCCCCACCTGCTCGATCTTTCCCAGGCATGTTTGCCGCCGACGCAACCGTCGGCGGTTAGTCAGCACTTCGGGGGCGACGCTGATCGACGCACTTCTTTCGGCCTCCGCGGCCGGCATCACCGAGCTTCTCTCGCCCTACCCGCCAGGCTGGGGCGGGGCGCTTCTGGTTGGGCTGCTGCATTCGATCGAGATCGCGCTGGGCGCCACGTGCCTCGGCCTTCTGATCGGCACCGGCGGCGCCTATGGCAAGCTTTATGGCGGGCCGGTGGTGCGCGATCTCCTGGCGGTTTACACCACCATCGTGCGCGCCGTGCCCGAACTGGTGCTGATCCTGCTGCTCTATTACGCCGGCACCGACCTGATCAATCAGGCGCTGACGGCCATGGGTTATCAGCGCGTCGACGTGAGCGGCCTTGCCGCCGGCATCGCCGTGCTCGGCTTCGTCCAGGGCGCCTATTCGACAGAGGTGATACGCGGCGCGATCCTGGCCATTCCGCAGGGCCAGATCGAAGCCGCCCGCGCCTATGGAATGTCTCCGGGCCTGATGTTGCGGCGCATCACCTTGCCGTCAATGCTGCCCTTCGCTATTCCGGGCCTCGCCAATCTCTGGCTGATCGCCACCAAGGACACAGCGCTATTGGCTGTTGTCGGCTTCTATGAGCTGGCGCTGGCAACGCGGCAGGCAGCGGGCGTCACCAAGGCCTATTTCACCTTCTTTTTCGCGGCGGGCGTGCTCTATCTGCTTTTGTCGCTGTTCTCCAACCTTGTCATCGGCCGTGTCGAGACCTGGTCGCGGCGCGGCATGCCTTCGCTCAAGGAGGCGCGCTGATGGCCAACGAGGCGACCATCATCGACGTCGTCGCGCGAACGTCGCTGTGGCTGCAGCCGCACCGCATCGTGCTGATCCTGATCGCACTCGGCCTGGTTCTGTCGGCCGCCTTTTTCATGCGCTGGGACTGGCTGCCGCAATATTATGAAATGGGCTTGATCGGCCTCTGGCGCTCGCTGTGGATCCTGGCCGTCACCTGCGTGCTGGGCTTCCTGCTGGCCGTCCCGCTTGGCCTGGCGCAGGCTGCCGGCTCGTTCTGGTTCGCCGCACCCGCCAAGGTGTTCTGCACGGTGATCCGGGGCACGCCGCTGCTGATCCAGCTCTGGCTGCTCTATTACGGCCTGGGTTCGCTGTTCCCGCAATATCCGTGGATCCGCGAATCCTGGATGTGGCCATATCTGCGGCAAGCCTGGCCCTATGGCGTGCTGGCGCTGACCCTGTCGTTCGCCGGTTATGAGGGCGAGGTGATGCGCGGCGCCTTCGCCGGCGTGCCCAAGGGGCAACTCGAAGCCGCCCGCGCCTTCGGCATGAGCCGCTGGAAGGCGTTCCGGCGGATCTGGCTGCCGCAAGCCATCTACCGGGCGCTGCCGACGCTGACCGGCGAGACCGTGCTGCAATTGAAGTCGACGCCGCTGGTGGCGACGATCAGCGTCATCGACATCTTCGCCGTTTCGTCCAAAGTACGGCAGGACACCTACCTCACCTACGAGCCCTTGCTGCTGCTGGCGCTGATCTACATGACGATAACCGGCATTCTGGTCTTCGCCTTCAGCAGGATAGAGGCCAGGATCCCGAACAAGATTGGTTAGAGGGGAGTAGGGGAGTAGGGGAGT
>NZ_JAIUIC010000029.1:0-20936 GCF_020165455.1 Mesorhizobium sp. BR1-1-3 | reverse complement strand
GGCTCAATCGCTCTAATCCCACGAAATCTCTCTCGTGTAGATACAAGGTGGCTCGGCGAAGCCGAGACGGAGTGGGGAACCACCTGGCAACCGCCGCGAACGCAAATAGAAAATGGGCCAGGGCGCCTAAGCCGCCTTCTTCCACCCGCTCTTGATATGCCTATACCCCTCCCGATAGACCGCTTCCGGGGTCTCTGAAAAATCCCGCCACACCTTGGTCGCCGCCGCCAAATCCTTGAGTGAGCGGCCGAACGCCTCGATCGTCAGCCAATCGTCATAGCCGCTCTTGCGGATGGCGGAAAATGTTTCGGTCCAGGGAATGTTGCCGCGCCCCGGCACGCCGCGATCATTCTCCGAAATATGGATATGCACGACATTCCTGCGGTGTTTCGTGTAGGCGCCGATCGGGTCGGCCTCCTCGATATTGGCGTGGAAGGTGTCGTACATCGCCTTGATGTGCGGCCGGTCGATGGCGTCGATATGCTCCGACAGGTCCGCCATCGTGTTGAGCAGGTAGCATTCGAAGCGGTTCAGCGCCTCGAGCCCGATGGTGACGCCCTTGTTGCCGGCATGGTCGCCGATGGCGCGCTGCGAGCCGACGGAGCGCTTCTTCTCCGCGGCCGTCGGCCCAGAGCCGGAAAAGGACCCGAGCGTCGAATGCAGAGGGCCGCTCAGCGTGCTGGCGCCAAGCGCCTGCGCGCAGTCGATCGCCCATTTCATGTAGTCGACACCGGCCTTGCGGGTTGCCGCGTCGGCCGAGATCAAATTCATCGCCGGATCGCCCATGGCCGAAACCGCAGTCCGCTCCAGCCCGATGCGGTCGAGCAGATCGCCGAGCTTTCTATAATCGTCCGGCGTGCCGGCGAAGATCGGTATCTCGACGCCATCGAAACCGGTCGCCTTGATGTCGCGCAGCAGCGGCTCGTGTTTCTTCGACACCGCCGTCGTCCACAAGAACATGCACATGCCGATTTTCATCGAAGCCCCCTCCCTTTGACGGCGCACTGGCTGTTCCGCCGCTTCGCGCCATGCCCCCTCATCCGGCCGCTTCGCGGCCACCTTCTCCCCGCTGGGGAGAAGAGACTTGGCGTCGCGCCATCTCCTCCTCCTCTCCCCTCGGGGAGAGGTCGGATTGCCCCGAATTGCCCTTCGCAATTCGGCTGGCAATCCGGGTGGGGGGGGCCTTCGTTACCCGCCGCGCCACTAAAGCTTCGTCCACGCCCCGTTTTTCTTCGACGACTTCACGCAAGCCTCGATGAAGGCCATGCCCTCGACGCCGTCCTGTATGGTCGGGAAGACGACATCCTTTGCCGGCTTGCCGCCCTTGCGGCGTGCCGCCCGGATGGCGCGTGCGGCCTCCTGGTAGATGTTGGCGAAGCCTTCGAGGTAGCCTTCCGGATGGCCTGACGGCACGCGGCTGACACGGCCCGCCACCGGCAGCGCGCCGGCGCCATTGCGGGTGATCAGTTGCTTTGGCTGGCCGAACGGCGTGTACCAGAGATAGTTCGGGTCGGCCTGCACCCATTCCAGCCCACCCTTCGAGCCATAGATGCGCAGCTTCAGCCCGTTCTCATGACCGGGCGCCACCTGGCTTGCCCAGATCATGCCCTTGGCCGGGTGCGTCTTGCCGGTAGGCTTGAAGCGCAGCATGACGTTGACGTTATCATCCAGTAGCCGTCCCGGCACGAAGGCGTCGAGATCTGCCGACAGGGAGTCCAGTTCCAGCCCCGAGACGAAGCGGGCGAGGTTGTAGGCATGCGTGCCGATATCGCCCAGCGCACCGCCGGCACCTGCCTGCTTGGGGTCGGAGCGCCACGCCGCCTGCTTCTGGCCTGTCGCCGCCAAATCCTCGGTCAGCCAGTCCTGCGGATATTCGGACTGCACGATGCGGATGTCGCCGAGCACGCCCTTGGCGACCATTTCGCGTGCTTGCCGCACCATCGGATAGGCGGTGTAGTTGTGCGTCAGCACGAACACCTTGCCGGTCTTCTCGACTATCGCCGCAAGCTTTTTCGCTTCGGCCAGCGTCGTCGCCAGCGGCTTGTCGCAGATGACGTGGATGCCGGCCTCGAGGAAAGCTTTTGCCGCTGGCATATGCACATTGTTGGGCGTGACGATGGCCACCGCCTCAATGCCGTCGGGGCGCTTCGCCTCGGCCTTGGCCATCTCGGCATAGGATGCGTAGCTGCGTGCGGGGTCGAGCCCCAGTTCGGCGGCCGAGGCCTTGGCACGGGCCGGGTCGGCTGACAAAGCGCCGGCAACCAGCACGAACTCGTTGTCCAGCCGCGCCGCGATCCGATGCACCGCGCCGATGAAGGCGCCTTGCCCGCCGCCGACCATGCCGTAGCGGATCGGGCCGCCTCCCGTTTCCGACTTCGATGCGCCGACCATATCTTGCTCCTCGCTGTTGCTTACCCCCCTTGAGGGGAGGTCGATCCGCGCAGCGGATCGGGTGGGGTCGTTGAGGCAGAGCGCGGTGTGAACCGACCCACCCGGCCTTTGGGCCACCCTCCCCGCGAAGGGGAGGGAAAATCGAGCTAGATTCCCATCATGGCGCGCAGCAACTTCTTGTCGGTGGTGCCAGCGGCGAAGTCGTCGAATGCCTTTTCCGTCACCCGGATGATGTGGTGCTCGATGAAAGGCGCGCCTTCGGCCGCACCATCCTCCGGATGCTTCAGGCAGCACTCCCACTCCAGCACCGCCCAGGAATCATAATTGTACTGCGTCAGCTTGGAGAAGATGCCGCCGAAATCCACCTGTCCATCGCCCAGCGAACGGAAGCGCCCGGCGCGGTTGGTCCAGCTCTGATAGCCGGAATAGACGCCTTGCCGGCCGGTCGGGTTGAACTCGGCGTCCTTGACGTGGAACGCCTTGATGCGCTCGTGATAGATGTCGATGAATTCGAGATAGTCGAGCTGCTGCAGCAGGAAATGCGACGGATCGTAATTGATGTTGCAGCGCTTGTGGCCGCCGACCGCGTCGAGGAACATCTCGAAAGTGGCGCCGTCGAAAACGTCTTCAGACGGGTGAATTTCATAGCCGACATCGACGCCGTTGTCCTCGTACACGTCGAGAATCGGCTTCCAGCGTTTGCCGAGTTCGCCAAACGCTTCCTCAATGAGTCCAGCCGGCCGCTGCGGGAACGGATAGAGGTAAGGGAAAGCCAGCGAGCCGGTAAACGACACTGAAGCATTCAGGCCTAGATTACGCGATGCTTTAGCGCCGAACTTCATCTGCTCGACAGCCCACTTCTGCCGGGCTGCGGGATTGTTGTGCACCGATGGCGGCGCAAAGCCATCCATCTGCGCGTCATAGGCAGGATGCACCGCCACCAATTGCCCCTGCAGATGCGTCGACAATTCCGTGATCTCGACGCCGGCGTCGGCGCAAATGCCTTTCACCTCGTCGCAATAGGCCTTGGAAGAGGCCGCCTTCTTGAGATCGAACAGCCGCGCGTCCCAGGTCGGGATCTGCACGCCCTTGTAGCCGAGACCGGCCGCCCATTTGGTGATCGACGCCAGTGAGTTGAACGGCGCGGCGTCGCCCGCGAACTGCGCCAGAAACAGCCCCGGGCCCTTCATTGTCGTCGGCATCGGCATCCTCCCTCATTTCTCTCGCGACCGAGCATAGCGCCGATTGGAAACAGGGCCAGCCACTTTGGTCTTTTCTCAACGGGCGCTTGCACGCACCACCATTCTGGTATTACCAAATGTGGAATTTTGGTCAAGCCTTGCAATGCGCCATCATGACCCCAAAACCACCCGGCGCAGGCATATATATCTCAATATAATCAAGGAAATACTCCACAGCGAAAGTTGCATCCCGGCGCTTCTTGCCGATCCGGATAATTTGCTGTAGACCTCGCTTCAGGCCCAATTGGTCGAACCAGTTTGCGAGAAAAGGCTGGGAACGCCTTGGGGAGGAACCTTTGTGTCGCCTTTTGGCGATGCATGTCGCAGGCGAACCATAGAGACGAGTTGGGAAGGACAGACCATGCATCTTTCGACGCACAACTGGATGCGCGCGGAACCCTTGGAAACGACGCTCAAGCGCATCAAGAAATTCGGCTATGAGTCGATCGAGATTTCCGGCGAACCCGAGCAGTACAAGACCAGGGAGACCCGGGCGCTGCTGAAGGAGCATGGCATTCGTTGCTGGGGCGCGGTGACCCTGATGCTGGGCGAGCGCAACCTCGCAGCCAGGAACCAGGGCCAGCGCGAGCGTTCCGTTCAGTATGTCAAGGACGTGCTGACCATGGTCAGCGAACTCGATGGCGAGATCATCACGCTGGTTCCCGCGACCGTCGGCAAGGTCGTGCCTGACGGCACCGAGGAAGAGGAATGGAAGTGGGTCGTCGACGCCACCCGCGAATGCTTCACCCACGCCAAGAAGGTCGGTGTCAAGATCGCTGTTGAACCGCTCAACCGCTTCGAGACCTATCTGTTCAATCGCGGCGCCCAGGCGCTGGCTTTGGCCGACGCGGTCAGCCCCGAATGCGGTGTCTGCCTCGACGCCTACCACCTCCATATGGAAGAATTTAACGTCTATGACGCGATCCGGCAGGCCGGAAAGCGCCTGTTCGACTTCCATGTCGCCGACAACAACCGCTTCGCCGCCGGTCTCGGCCAGATCGACTGGCCGAAGATCGTCGCCACCTTGCGCGAGATCGGCTACGACGGTGCGCTGACCAACGAGTTCGTCGCGCCCGTCGACCGGACGCCGGCGGCCCCCTATCCCGACATGGTCGAGCGAAATCCGGTCGATATCTCGCCCGAACAGCTGAAGTTCATCCAGGACCACGGCTCCAGCGTGCTCACCGAGAAATTCTACACCGACCAGATGCGCATCAACGCTGAAACGTTGCTGCCGCTGATCAAGTAGTCGACTGCCTCAGGGAAATTCGCCCTTCCGCCCTGACCGGCGCAGGGCTGGGGAAGAATATGCGTATCAAGTCCGTCCAAGCCTGGTGGATCCGCGTTCCGATCGAAGCCGCTCGGCAGCACCGCAGCGACTTCGGTCAGGTGACGACCTTCGACGCCGCCATCCTGCGCATCGAGACCGATGACGGGCTGGTCGGCTGGGGCGAAGGCAAGAACGCCGCCGGCAGTGCCGGCAGCTACGGCGCGCTCGTCCATATGCTGAACCATGAGGTCGGGCCGCAGCTGGTTGGCCGCGATCCGGCCGACATCGGCGTCATCTGGGAGATGCTCTACAATGGCGTGCGCCACGACAGCGCCGCACGCGGCGGCCACGCCATGCCGCAGCTGGCGCGGCGCGGCATGAGCATCGCCGCGATCAGCGCCGTCGACATCGCCCTGTGGGACATTCTTGGCAAATCGCTTGGCGTTCCGGTCTGGCGGCTGCTCGGCGGCCGCAAGCTCGATCGCATGCCGGCTTACGCGTCCGGCGGCTGGGCGGCCGCCGACGCCATCGGCGAGCAGTTGAAATCCTATATCGCCAAGGGCGGTTTCAAGGCACTGAAGATGCGGGTTGGCGCCATGGACGGCGCGGCGCACATTTCCGCCACCCGCGTGCGCGCCGCACGGCAGGCGCTCGGCCCCGATGTCGAACTGATGGTCGACGCGCACGGCACCTACACGGTGGCTGAAGCCAAGCGCTTCATCCACCTTGTCAACGATTTGGACCTCGCCTGGTTCGAGGAACCTATCATCGCCGACGATAAGCCGGGCATGGCCGAAGTGCGGGCAAGTGGCGCCGTTCCGATCGCCACCGGCGAAAGCGAGGCAACCCGCTACGCCTTCCGCGACCTTGCCGTGCTCAAAGCCGCCGACATCTTCCAGCCCGATCCCGCCTTCTGCGGCGGCATCAGCGAGGCGATGAAGATCGGCACCATCGCCAGCGCCTTCAATCTGCGCTTTGCGCCGCATTTGTGGGCCGGCGCGCCCTGTTTTTTCGCAGGCTTGCATGTCTGCGCCGCCTCGCCGTCGAGTTTCACCGTCGAATATTCGCTCGGCGCCAACCCGATGATCCATGATCTGGTCGAAGAGACTGTCGAAGCCAGGGACGGTATGATAGCGATCCCGGAAAAACCGGGTCTGGGATTCACCATTTCGGAGCGGTTCCTGGAGGCGCACGCGCAACGCGGTTGACGATGAAAGAAAAGAACCTTCTCGCGGAACTCGCTGCCTACCTGTTCTCCCATTCGGACAAGGAGAGCGGCCGAACGCCATCGGAGCGCGAACTGGCGGAGCATTTCGCCGTCAGCCGCGGTCAGATCCGCGAGGCGCTGGCCATCCTGGAGGCCATGCGCATCGTTGAGCGCCGGGCCAAGTCCGGCATCTACATCGACACCAAGCAGGCCAGTGTGGAGGCCATGGCGCTCTTTGCCCGCGCGGGCCTGCCGCTCGACCCGATCCAGATCTACGAGACGGTCGAACTGCGCAAGATCCACGAGATCAAGGCGGCCGAACTTGCCTGTTCGCGTGCCACAGAGGAAAATTTCGAGCGGCTGCGCGAAATCCTGAAGGCTTCGGAAGAGCGCATCGCCGCCGGCGAAGGGCTTGCCAGGGAAGACCGCGAATTCCACCTCGAAATCGTGCGCGCCACCAAGAACAGCGTCTTCCACAATGTCTGCAGCGTCTACTACATGATGGGCGAGCAGCGCCTGCCGATCTATTTCAACGACCCCGAGCGCAACGTGCGCTCGCATGCCGAGCACATCCAGATCTATGAGGCGCTGCTGCGCCGCGACGGCAATCTCGCACAGGCGCTGATGAGCGCCCATCTGCAGGGCGCTGAGAGCTACTGGAAGGGCCTGATCGAGGGCCATGGCGAGGAGCCGCAAAGCCCGGCGCTCGAAAAAGCTTGACCGACATGGCCCGTATCCTCACGACCCACGCCCTGCACCCGCGCGCCTCGGCTATGCTCTCCGGCGCCGGAGAGCTCGTCGTCGCCTCCGCCATCGATCCAGTCACGCTGATCGCCGAGGCCAGGAATGCCGACATCGTCATCGTGCGTGCGCCGCTGCCCCCACAGCTTTTCGACGGCGCAAAGCTGCTGCGGGCGGCAATCCGTCATGGCGCCGGGCTCGACATGATCCCGATGGAAGCAGCGACGGCCGCCGGCGTGCTGGTGGCGAATGTGCCGGCGGTCAATGCCCGCTCGGTTGCCGAACACGTCATGTTCGTGGCCCTCGCCTTGCTGCGCAACTTCCGCGTCGTCGACCGCGACCTGCGCGCCAAAGGCTGGCTCGCCGGCCGCGAGCACGCCAACGCCAACAGCGAGCTTGCCGGCAAGACGATCGGCATTGTCGGCCTCGGCGCCGTCGGCCAGGCGGTCGGCCATATCGCCGCGCACGGCTTCGACCTGAAAGTGGTGGCAACGACGCGCAGCATGCAGCCGGCGCCGGACAAGGTCGGCTTCCTGTCGATCGACGCTCTCGTCGAGCAGAGCGACATCATCGTTCTGTGCTGCCCGCTGACGCCGGAAACGCGCGGCCTGATCAACCGTGAGCGGATCGCCCGCATGAAGCCGCAGGCGTTGCTGATCAACGTGTCGCGCGGACCGGTCGTCGACGACGACGCGCTGATCGAGGCCTTGCAGAAACGGCGCATCGGCGGCGCCGCGCTCGACGTGTTTGCGACGCAGCCGCTGCCGTCGAACCATCCCTATTTCGGCTTCGACAATGTCATCGTCACGCCGCACATGGCGGGGATCACCGAGGAATCGATGATGCGCATGGGCGTCGGCGCGGCGGGCGAAGCCCTGCTGGTGCTGGCGGGCAAGCTGCCGGTCAATCTGCGCAATCCAGAAGTGGTCGATCACTATCGGCGGCGGTTTCCGGCGCGCCTGTAACACATCGCGGTTTCGCCCCAATTCTCCGCGACGTTGAGAGCCATGTCCGGTCCTCGCCTCGCCTTCCTCTTTGTCGCTGGCTGTTCGCTCTGTGCCATGCCGGCATTCGCGGCCGAGAGAAGTTATGTCTATTGCGACAACGGGCTGCGCTGCTTCAAGGCGCCCTGCCCGTCCAACAGCGCACTCGACCTTGCCACCGGGGCGATCATCAAGGGCGTGTCGATCGACCCCAGCGGATTGCCGCAGGCCGACAAGGCCATAACCGATCTTTCCGACGCGCTTTATGCAGGCAAGATCGTCGTCAGGGGCTCGATCGAGCACCGCACCCAGACGATCACCGGCAAGGAGTACAATTTGCCCTGGCTGGTCGCGACCCGTATCGTACGGACCGCCAAGGACAGCGAACGCAAGCACTGTTCGTCGCGCTGATGGGCGGTTCAGCCCTGCTCACGCGCCAAGCAACTGCACCACCTCTGCTGCTATGCGCAGCAGGCGTTGGTCATGGCCGTTGCGCGCCACCAGCATCAATCCGGCAGGCAGCGGAGTGCCCGGCATCGGCAGCGAGATCGCGCAGAGATCGAACTGGTTGGCGACCTGCGTGTTGCGCAGCAGCAGGCCTTCGGTTCGGTCACGCAACCCGGCGTCGTCAGCCATAGAGACGATAGTCGGCGCCGTCACCGGTGTGGTCGGCAAGGCCAGCACATCGACCGAGGACAGCCGCTCGTCCATGGCGGCGGCGAGCGCTGTACGACGGCGCATTGCCCGGATGTAGACAGGCGTCGGCAGCATGGCTGCCCGCGACAAAGGTCCGCTGACATGCGGGTCGACCGGTACCGAAGCTCCTGTCGCCAGCCAGTCGGCATGCACTTCGGCCCCTTCCATCGCTGCGATCGAACCACGCTTGGTGGCCGCGCGCAAATCGGCAAGCAGATCGTCGATCGACAGTTCCGCGATCCGCGCGCCCGTCTGCTCGATCTTGCCAAGGCAGCGGTCGAACGCGGTCGCCACCTCGTCTTCCGTCTCTTCGAAAAGGACGCCGCGCGGAATGCCTATGCGAAGCCCTGCCAGGGCAATCGGCGTCAGCGCGGTCGGCACCTCACCGGCCATCACGGCGTCGGCGGCGGCACACTGGGCGACGGTTCGGGCAAGCGGACCGATCGAGTCCAGCGTGGCCGACAGTGGGAACGCGCCGGCGAGCGGCACACGTCGCGCCGTCGGCTTGAAGCCGACGACACCGTTGAGTGAAGCCGGAATGCGTATCGAACCGCCGGTGTCGGAACCGATCGATATTTCGCTCGTGCGCTCGCCGACGGAAACGCCGGCGCCTGAGGAAGAACCACCCGGAATGCGATTGGTGTCCACGGCATTGCCAGGCGTGCCGAAATGCTGGTTGTCGCCGATCGCGGTGAAGGCGAATTCGGTCATGTTGGTCTTGCCGGTGATAACCGCGCCGGCCTGCCGCAGCCGGCTGACGATCGCGGCATCGCGCAGCGGAGGTGCTGCGGTCTTGAGCATCAGCGAGCCGGCCGTGGTTGGCTCGCCGGCGACATCGAACAAATCCTTGATCGAGACGATGGTGCCGTCGAGCGGCCCGAGCGTCACGCCGGCTTGGCTGCGCGCATCGCTGGCATCGGCCGCGGCCCTCGCGGCTTCGGCATAGAGCTTCGTGAACACACGCTCTTCGCCGGCACGGGCGGCGAGGCGCGCAAGGATGATTTCCAGATGATCACGGACGGATTGCATTTTCGGTGTCGGACTCCGGACGCCTTGAACGTCTTAAGGGATAGCGGCCAGTGCCTGGCTTGCCGAGACTTAACCCGGCGCAGACGGTTTTGCACCCTGTCGAATGCGAGGAAAATCCGATGCTCTACAAAGGCAGTTGCCACTGCGGCAAGGTCGCCTTCGAATTCAAGGCCGAACCGACCGGCGCCATCAGGTGCGATTGCTCGATCTGCTCGCGCAAGGGCGCCCTGTTGTGTGCCATCCCGCACGAGACCTTGCGGGTCCTGGCCTGGGGCGACGATTTGGGCACCTACACATTCGGCAATCATGCCATCGCGCACCGGTTCTGCCGGGCCTGCGGTATCCATCCCTTTGCGGAGGATGTCCGCGAGGGCCGTGAACGCAGCGCCTACATCAACATCAACTGCGTGGCCGATCTCGACCCCTCGACCCTGTCGGTCTTCGATTTCGATGGGCGGTCGGCCTGAGTTCGTTCGTCGCTGCCGTCACAACGGCGTCGGCCCGAAAACCGTGATGGTTCTCGGGCCGACGCGCAGGTGTCAGGGAAGCCTGATTGCGGCGAGGCTACTCGGCCTGCTTCGGGCCGCAGGAACACCACGCTGGCCGCCAGCAATGTCGCCGCGCCGCAATAGGCGAAGGCACTGGCGACGCCGGTGTGGTCGACCAGCAGGCCGCCGAAGACGGCGCCGAGCGCGATCGCCACCTGGAACGTCGCCACCATCAGTCCGCCGGCGCTTCTGCCTGGTCGGGTGCTGCCCGCACCAGCCAGCTCTGCAGCCCGACCGGAACCGCGCCGAAAGCAAAGCCCCAGACCGCAACGGCGGCAGCGGCGATCGTCGGCGAAGCTCCGAAAACCAGCATCGAGGCGGCGGCCGGTGCGATCAGCAAGGGCGCCAGCCCAACGGCTGCCTTGAGGCTGCGCTCGGCCAGGATGCCGCCGGCGACATTGCCGAAGAAGCCGCCAATGCCATAGGCCAGCAGCACCAGCGAGATCGTCTCGATGTCGAGCACGGGGACCTTCTCGAGGAAGGGACGGACATAGGTGAAGCCGGCAAAGTGTCACGAAGCGACCAGCAGCGCCACCCTGATCGACGGACGCTTCAGCACGTCGAGCAAGGTGCGGAAGCTTGCCACACCCACGGGGGGCAATTTCGGAATGGTGGCCAGCTGCACCAGCAGCGCCAGGGCGGCGACCACGGTCGCAATCATGAAGGCCGTGCGCCAGCCCCAGATGTCACCGACATAGGCGCCGACCGGCGCCGCACAGACGGTCGCCAGCGAAACGCCGGTCAGGATGATCGACATGGCGCGCGGCATCAATCGCATCGGCACCAGCCGCAGCGTGGCCGTGGATTGCCGGGTCTGGATGAATTGCCAAGCCTTCCGGACGCAATGCCATTGCCGGGCCACCCGCATGCAATAGCTTGCCAGAACCAGGCAGCGAGAGGCCGGCGTCCAGTCGGCCCGAAGAGGAGAACCAATGCCAAATCATCCGAAGCTCATCGCACTCGCCGTCATGCTTGCGGTTCCCGGGCGCGCCTTTGCCCTCGAGGACAGCTACCTGCCGGCCGACAAGATCCCCTATGTGGCGGAAGTACCCGACCAGCCGCATCGTCTTGGCCCATTGTGGGGCGAGCGGGCCAAGGGTCCGGCAGGCACGTTGCTGAAGGTTCCCGGCAACTGGCGCGCACCGGTCCATGCGCACACCGCGGATTACCGTGCGGTGGTCATAAAGGGGATGTGGGCGCACTGGCAGATGGATGGCGGCGAGGCGACCAAGGTCGAACTGCCTCCTGGATCCTACTGGACCCAGAAAGCCAATGAGATGCATGACGACGCCTGCGTCTCCGACACGGAATGCGTGATCCTGCTGATCAACGACACGCCCTACGAAACCTACTTCCAGAAATAGGCTGGGATGCGGCTACGAGGCGTGACGCAAGCTGACGCCGCTGCCCTTGTCGAACAGCACCACCTTGTCGGGGTTCCAGGCAAAGCGCACCGCCTGCTCGATGGCGACGTCGGTCCTGGCCGGCACGGTTGCACGCAGTGTCGCGTCGCCGACGCGCAGCGTCAGGATCTTTTCGACGCCGTGGTTCTCGACGTCGTGGACACGCGCCTCGACCGGCGCGCCGCTCTCGAGATAGACGTCCTCGGGACGAATGCCGAAGACGAGCGGGCGACCATCGGTCGCCCCGCCCGCTTTGGCTCCCCCTGAAAAAGGCAATTCGAAATTCAGCGGCGCCATCACCGCGCGGCCGTTCACGAGCTTGCCGTCGATGAGGTTCATCGGCGGCGAACCGACGAAGCTCGCCACATAGGTGTCGCGTGGATTGTTGTAGATCTCATGCGGTGTGCCGGTCTGGACGATTCGGCCATGGTTGAGCACGCCGACCTTGTCACCCATCGACATCGCCTCGATCTGGTCGTGGGTGACGAACAGGAAGGTGGCGCCGAGCTGTATCTGCAGGTTCTTCAGTTCAGTCCGCAGCGCCTCGCGCAGCTTGGCGTCGAGCGCAGACAGCGGCTCGTCCATCAGGAACACACGCGGCTTGCGCACGATGGCGCGGCCGATCGAGACGCGCTGCATCTCGCCGCCGGACAGCCGATCCGTCTTGCGGTCGAGCAGATGCTCGATCCGCAGCGTACGGGCGGCACGGTCGACACGGTCCTTGATCTCGGCGTCGGGCAGCCGGCGAATTTTCGGCTTCAGCGGGAATTCGAGATTTTCGCGCACCGTGTAGCGCGGATAGAGCGAATATTGCTGCAGCACCAGCGCCACGTCACGCTCGGCCGCACCCCAGTCGGCGACGTCGACGCCGTCGATGAAGACCTGGCCTTCGCTGGGCTTTTCCAGGCCGGCGATAAGCCGCAGCGTCGTCGTCTTGCCGGCGCCCGTCTCGCCCAGCAGCACGAAGAACTCGCCATCGGCAATATCGAGATCGAGCCCGGTGAGCGCCGTGTGGTTGCCGAAGGTCTTCGAGATGTTCTTGAGCTGGATATGGGCCATCAGAGTCTCACCTCAAGCGACTTGCCGCTTGCCTTGTCGAAGAAATGCGCCTGGGTCGGGTCGATCCTGGCGAAGACCCTTTCACCGGGTCCGGCAACGAAGCCGCTCTTGGTGCGGGCCCGCAGCAACTCGGTTCCGACCTTGAGATCGACGATGTCGAAGGAGCCGAGCGGCTCGACGATATGTGTGTCGACAGGCACGAAGCCCTCGGTCGCCTCGCGCCGGATGAGCACGCCTTCCGGCCGTATGCCAAGCGCCAACTGGCCGCCGGCATGGCCGTTGAGCTTCGACAGCAGCGCTCGCGGGAACTCGAAGCCGGCGGCGGCTCCACCGACTGTCACCGAAACCGAGGACGCCGTCTCGGCCACCGCCGCATCGGTGACATTCATCACCGGGCTGCCGACGAATTGCGCCACGAACAGATTTGCCGGCTGCGAATAGACCTCGTCGGGCGTGCCGACCTGCTGCAAGACGCCTGCGTGCATGATGACGATGCGGTCGGCCAGGCTCATGGCCTCGATCTGGTCGTGCGTGACATAGATGGTGGTCGAGCCCTGCTTGATGTGCAGCCGCTTGATTTCCGCGCGCATCTCCTCGCGCAGCTTGGCGTCGAGCGCGCCGATCGGCTCATCCATCAGCATGGCCTTCGGTCGCCGCACCAGAGCGCGGCCAATGGCGACGCGCTGCATGTCGCCACCCGAGAGCGCCGACGGCTTCTTGTCCAGCAGGTCGGTGATCTGCAGCGTCTTGGCGACCGAACGCACCTCGCTGTCGATCTCCGTCTTGCTCTTGCGCGTGGCGCGCAAGGGGAAGGCGATGTTCTCGTAGACGCTCATATGCGGATAGAGCGAGAACGACTGGAACACCATGGCGATGTCGCGGTCGGCGGCCTTCAAATGCTGCACCGGCTTGCCGTCGATGAAGATGTCGCCCTCGTCGATGGTTTCCAGCCCGGCGATGGCGCGCAGCGTCGTCGTCTTGCCGCAGCCCGACTGACCGAGCAGCACGATGAACTCGTTGTCGGCGATCTTGAGATTCAGGTCCTTGATGACCTGGACGGCGCCGAAGAATTTCTGGACGCCGCGAAGCTCGATCTGGGTCAATGCTGTGCTCCCGGATTGCGCACCTGGCCGGTGCCGGCCTTCTCCTCGGGCGCGATCTTGGAGGTTACGTTGAAGCCGACGAGCCCGATCAGGATGATGGTCAGGCCATAGCTGTGCAGCAGCATGTTCCAGGGCTGGCAGAGCGCGACGATGCCGAGCACCATCAGTATCTGCGACCCAGGCTCAAGGTATTTCTGGTTGAAGGCGCGAAAACTCATTTGCGGATCGCTCCGAAGGACATGCCGCGCAGCAGATGATTGCGAAGCAGGAAGGTGAAGATGGCGACCGGCAGCAGGAACAGGAAGGTTCCGGAGGCGATCACCGTCCAGTCCGGCAGGCCCGAACCGACCTGGCTCGGGATGAAGGGAGGCGCGGTCTGGGCGCGGCGGTTGGTCATGATCAGCGCAAAGGCGTATTCGTTCCATGCGGTGATGAAACAGAACACGGCGGTGGCGGCGATGCCCGTGGCGGCCTCCGGCAGCACGATCTTGAAGAACGCCTCCATGCGCGTGTAGCCGTCGACAAGCGCGGCCTCCTCATATTCCTTCGGAATCTCGTCCATGAAACCCTTCATCAGCCACACGGAGAAGGACAGGTTGAAGGCGGTGTAGAGAATGATCAGGCCCAGATGCGTATCGTTGAGCCCGACTGCCCGGTACATCAGGAACATCGGGATGGCGACCACCACCGCCGGCAACATGCGCGTCGACAGGATGAAGAAGAGCAGGTCCGCTTCCCCCTTCACCTTGAAGCGCGAGAAGCCATAGGCGGTGAATGTCCCCATGCCGACCGCCAACACCGTCGAGGTGATGGCGATGATGAGCGAGTTCAGGAAGCGGCTCGGATATCCCGACCATTGCACCTGGCCCTTGCCGTCGCGCACGATCTTCTCGCCGCCGTCGAACACGACGCGTTCCCACCACGGGGCGGCGGCATATTCTTCGGCCGACGGCGGGCTGCGCAACTGTGAGCGCTTTGTGAAAAGTTTGACGAAAGGCGAGATGGTCGGCTCGAACATCACCGTCGGCGGGATCGTCGTGGCCAGGTTGCGTGGCTTGAACGAGGTCGCCACGATCCAGTAGATCGGCGCCAGGAAGATGATCGTCACCAAGAGGACGGCGACAATAGCGACCTTGTTGAGCGCCCGTTCACCCGAAGTCTGGACGGCCGCCATCTCAGCGCTCCTTAACTTTGTTGAGGTATTTCACATAGATGTTGGTGATCGCCAGCACCATGATCAGCACGATATAGGCAAGCGCGCAGGAGCGCCCCGTCTGCCATTCCTGGAAAGCCATCTTGTAGAGACGGATGGAAATCACCTCGGTGCTCGGCTGCGTCGACAGCACATAGGCAAGATCGAAAGTCTTGAAGGCTTCCATGGTGCGGAAGATGACCGCGATCATCAGGATCGGCGCGACCAGCGGCAGCGTGATGCGGAAGAAGGTATAGAACGGCCCGGCGCGGTCGATCGCGGCAGCTTCGTAAAGATGCTTCGGCACCGCCGAAAGCCCGGCGAGCGATAACAGCATGACGAAGGGTGACCACATCCAGATGTCCGTGAACGCGACCGCGTAGAGCGCCATCTTCGGGTCGCCGAGCCATTGGAATTTGCCGAGGTCGAGCACGTAGTTGATGACACCCCAGGACGGATCGTAGAGCAGCTTCCAGAACAGGCCGACCACCGCCATCGAGAGCATCATCGGCAAGAGCAGCAATGTCGTGATCAGGCCCTTGAGCGGAATGGTGCGATTGAGCAGCATTGCCGTTCCAAAGCCGACGACAACCTGACCGACGACCGAGACGATGACGTATTTCGCGGTCACCGCGAAATTGTTCCAGATATAAGGGTCGCTGAGGAGCTCGCGATAGTTCTTCAGTCCGACGAAATTGGCCGGCGCATTGGTCGATGCGCGGAAGTCGGTGAAGGAATAGCCGAGCGAATAGATCAGCGGAAAGATGTTGAAGACGATCAGGAACACGATCGTCGGGATGATGAAGAGGTTGCGTATCGAAATGTCGCTGAGGCCGCGAGAGGCGGCTCTGGAGGAGGTATTCAGCGGTGTGATCATTGTGGTCGCCAAGACCTGCTCCCATTCCTGAAAAAGAAAACGGAGGAGGCGCAGGCCTCCTCCGCACTACATGTCGGTTATTGGCCGCGGCCGTATTTCTTGAACGTGGCGTCCCAATCCTTCGCCAGCGCATCCAGCATTTCCTTGGCCGTACCATCGCCGTTTACGATGTACGGATAGACACGCTGGTTGAGCTGCTGCAGCAGTTCCGCATACTCCGGCACCGCCCAGAAGTCCTTGACCTTGAACATCGTGTCGTAGAAGGCCTTGTTGTAGGGCGTGGCGTTCTGGAACTCGGCCGATTCCAGCACGGCCTTGTTGCAGGTGTAGCCACCGAGGGCCGCCCACTTCTTCTGCGTATCGTCCTGGATGAACCACTTCAGGAATTTCATCGCCTCTTCCTTGTTGTTGGAATAGGAGACGACGGAAATGCCCTGGCCGCCGAGCGCGGCGAACTGCTCGCCACCTGGACCTGCCGGGTTGGCGAAGAAGCCGGTGTTCTTGGCGTTCGGGTTCGACGCCTCGTTGATCAACGAGGGGAAGAAGGCGAAGTAGTTCATGCTCATCGCCGCCAGGCCTTCGGTGATGGCCTGGTTGTTCTCGACGAAAAAGGCGTTGGTCCAGCCCGGAGGCGTGAAGCCGAACAGCTTGCGGTAGTTTTCCGCCGCGGCCACCGCCTTGTCCGAGTTGATGATGCCGTCGACCTTGTAGGTGCCGAAGTCGCCGAGCTCACCGCCATACGAGAACAGCGCGTTCTCGAAGCCCATCGCCAGGCCGTCATACTGGTTCTGTGTGTAGATGGCGATGCCGTAGCGGTTCTGGTCGGGCCTGTTGAAGAACTCCGCGATGTCGGTCATTTCCTTGAAGGTCTTCGGAACGGCAAGGTCGTAGCCATACTTGGCCTTGAACGCTTCCATTTCCTTCGGATCCTCGAACCAGTCCTTGCGGTAGGCCCAGCCCACGGCGTCGCCCTCGGCCGGGATCGACCAGTATTTGCCGCTGTTGCCGGGATATTCGGAGTAGAACTTGACCGTCGCCGGAGCCATCTTGTCGAGAACCTTGTTCTCTTTGACGAAGTCGGTGAGGTCGACATAGTGACCGCCCTCGGAGGCGGCACCAAGCCATTGCGAGTCGCCGACGACCAGGTCATAGGCGCTGCCCTTGGCGTTGAACTCGGTAAAGGCCTTGGTCTGGAAATCGGCCCACGGGGTGGTTTCCACCGTGATCTTGACGCCGGTTTGCTTCTCGTACTCGTTGCCGAGCTCCTGCAGATAGTTTGCGGGATCCCATTCAGCCCAGAAGATGGTGAGTGACTTTTCCTGCGCGTAAACGGACGTTCCGCAGGCAAGCGTTAAGCCGATACCAGCAAGTACGCTGGTCACTAACTTGCGCATAATGATTTCCTCCCTTGTGCGCGTTCTACCTTATCGTGCGAGCCGGCAACGTGGCCGGCCCTGGTAGTTCCTCCCGTGATCGCACCTTTCCGGTTTCGAGCCTCCTCGCCCCGCCGGAAAATGGATCGCAGCCCTCACTTTCGATCCGCTTTTCTGATCCAATCTGGTATTACCAATTTTGCATGCGCGTCAAGCCCTTTCTTGGCAGCTTGACGCGGCCATTTCCATCGGATTACCGCTTTATCTGCCTGTTTTACCAAGATTTTCCTACTCAGTGATATGATCGGGTATTGTCCAATACCCCACCCAACCGCTAAGATCAGTAGTGTGCATGCCAATCTGGTCGAACCAGTTAGGCTCTATTTCACGACTGCCTTCGGATCGAGACTGCCTCCTTCATCGACCGATTCCGCCACTGCCGCACGCACCAGCGCCCCGGCCGCCCACTGTGCGACCGACATCGTCCGGCGGCTGTCCAGCCCCCAGATATCCTTGAGCACGATCAGCACCTCGACGCCGAAGATAAGCGACAGCGCCTGTGCCAGCCGCTTGAAGTCGCGCGGCGGCAAACGGCCCTTGAGCGGCGCGATCGCATCCTTCAGCAGGTCGATGCGGTGGCCACGCGTAAAGGCGGGCTCACCGCCCAGCGTGCCGGCCTGACGCCGCGCCCATTGATCGAGCGACAGCTTCAGTGCTGCCTTGAACGTAGCCTCGAAGGCCTCGATGCGCGGCATGGCCGTGTCGAACAGCTCGGCGACCCGGCGCTCGGCATCGGCGGAGGTCGATTGCCAGGTGAGGATTGGCCCCAGCCCCTCGTCGACGACGGCCTGCACCAGTGCCGACTGGCTCGGGAAGTAACGATAGGCGGTGGCGCGGGAAACCTCGGCCGCCTCGGCGACCTCGCTGACCGAGGGCGTGACGCCCGCCTGCATCAGCCTTGTTGCCGTCTCCAGCATCAGCCGTTTGGTCCGCGCGCGCGGCCCACGTTCGGGCACTGGGCCGGTTGCCCGTTCAGCCTCGTCGCTCGCAGCGGATTGTTGACGTGAGACATTCATACCAATACGATACGCGCGTCTCAAAAATTTGCAATGGCGTCCGCATCGTCGAGTGGCCCGGGCAATGAGCGATGGGGGCGGCATCGCGCCTGCCAGGATTGGGAGAGCGCAATGAAGCGTATCTATGTGGTGGGGACCGCGGACACCAAGGGCGAGGAACTCGCCTTCCTGGCCGATGCGATCACGGCTGCGGGCGCCCTCGTCTGTCGTGTCGATGTCGGAACGCGCGACGCAACCATCCCCGTCGATATCAGCGCGAGGGAAATCGCCGACCATCATCCCGGCGGCAGTGAAACCGTGCTCGGCGGCAATGATCGCGGCGCCGCGGTCGCCGCAATGGGCATCGCCTTCGCCCGCTTTGCCCAATCGCGCAACGACATCGCGGCCATGATCGGCATTGGCGGCGGTGGCGGCACATCGATCGTCACGTCGGGCATGCGCGCCCTGCCGCTCGGCCTGCCCAAGATCATGGTCTCGACGCTCGCCTCCGGCGACACCGCTCCCTACGTCGATGTCTCCGACATCATCATGATGCCTTCTGTGACCGACATGGCCGGACTGAACCGGCTCTCCCGTGTCGTGTTGCACAACGCGGCTCAAGCCATATCAGGCATGGCGGCCAGCCCGGCGCCACCACCCGACGGCAAACCGTCGATCGGCCTCACCATGTTCGGCGTCACCACGCCTTGCGTGACCGCCATCGCCGACCAGCTCCGTTCCGGATATGACTGCATGGTCTTCCACGCCACCGGCACTGGCGGCCGCAGCATGGAAAAGCTGGCCGACAGCGGCTTGCTGTCCGGCGTCGTCGACATCACCACGACCGAAGTCTGCGATCTTCTGTTCGGCGGCGTGCTGCCGGCGACGGAGGATCGTTTCGGCGCCGTCGCACGCACGGGGCTGCCCTATGTCGGCTCCGTCGGCGCGCTCGATATGGTGAACTTCTGGGCGCCTTCGACCATCCCGGAGCACTATCGCGACCGGCTGTTCTACGAACACAATCCCAATGTCACGCTGATGCGCACCACGGCGGACGAATGCCGTGCGATCGGCGAGTGGATCGGCACCAGGCTCGCCCGCTGCGGGGGACCGGTGCATTTTCTCATCCCGGAAAAAGGCGTCTCGGCGCTCGACATCGAAGGCAGCGCCTTCTTCGACCCGGAAGCCGACGCCGTTCTGTTCGATGCCATCGAGCGCACCATCAAGCCCAACGGCAAGCGCCGCGTGACGCGCCTGCCGCTGCATATCAACGACCCGGAATTCGCAAGGGCTGCAACAGCGGCCTTCCTCGCCATCGCCAGACAGTGAGAGACCTCAAAAAATGCCCGCCATACCGCGCAAGGACATCTTGAAGAAATTCAGGGGAATGATCGACAAGGGCGTGCCGATCGTCGGCGGCGGCGCCGGCACCGGCCTGTCGGCGAAGGCCGAGGAGGCCGGCGGCATCGACCTCATCATCATCTACAATTCCGGCCGCTACCGCATGGCCGGGCGCGGCTCGGCCGCCGGCCTGCTCGCCTATGGCAATGCCAACGAGATCGTCAAGGAAATGGCCTATGAGGTGCTGCCGGTGGTCAGACACACGCCGGTGCTGGCCGGCGTCAACGGCACCGACCCCTTCGTCATCATGCCGCTGCTGCTGGCAGAGCTGAAGACGATGGGCTTTTCCGGCGTGCAGAATTTTCCCACCATCGGCCTGTTCGACGGCAGCATGCGGCAGAGCTTCGAGGAGACCGGCATGGGCTTCGGCCTCGAGGTCGACATGATCGCCGAGGCGCACAAGCTCGACCTCTTGACCACGCCCTACGTCTTCAACCCCGACGAGGCCCGCGCCATGACCAAGGCCGGTGCCGACATCGTCGTCGCCCATATGGGTGTGACGACAGGTGGCTCGATCGGCGCCACGTCGGCCAAGTCGCTCGACGACTGCGTTCAGGAGATCGACGCCATCGCCAACGCCGCGCGCTCGGTGCGCAAGGATGTCATCCTGCTTTGCCATGGCGGCCCGATTTCGATGCCCGACGACGCCCGTTACATTCTCTCCCAGGCCAAGGGCCTGCACGGCTTCTATGGCGCCAGCTCGATGGAACGGCTGCCGGCGGAAGCCGCGATCGCCAAGCAGACGGCCGATTTCAAGGCCGTCGCGCTCGGCGGCCAGAAGACCACATTCAAGAAAAAGAAGGGATGAGTGAGATGACCGACAAGAGCAAAGTGTTCGTGTACCCGAAGGACGTCAGCGCCTTCGGCTTCGACTGGGGAAAATTGGCGCTGACGGTGGCACCCGAAGTGAATGGCGCAACCCGCTTTTCCGGCGGCGTCGTCGACCTGCCTTCCGGCAAGGGCCACACGCGCCACAACCATCCGGGCGCGGAAGAAATCATCTTCGTCATCTCAGGCCATGGCGAACAGATGGTCGAGGACGAGAAGGGCAATCCGATGGTCGAGAAGGTCGGCCCCGGCTGCACCATCTACGTGCCGGAAAGCCGCTTTCATTCGACGCTCAACACCGGCGACGGGCCGATGCAGCTGTTCGTCGTCTATTCGCCGGCAGGACCTGAACTGGTTTTGCGTGAGCTGCCGGATTTCAGGCTGATTCCGCCGGGGCAGTGATCTTTCCTCGGTTCCGGCTCCGACCTCTGCCCTCGGGGAGAGGTCGGATTGCCCCGAATTGCTTTTCCCGGATGGCAATCCGGGTGAGGGGCAGCAGCCTCAATACCAGCTAGGCCGTCCCACCCCTGTTCCACCCC
>NZ_JAIUIC010000028.1:0-28140 GCF_020165455.1 Mesorhizobium sp. BR1-1-3 | reverse complement strand
AAAGCACGCGATGCGCGCAACGAGTTCGCGAGTGCAACTTGACACCCCAGATAGTCGCTCTCCCCCGATCGACGGGGTAGAGGAAGGCGCTAGCTTAAGTAAGGTCGGCTCCCTTCCTCTCCCCCTGAAGGTGTGGAAGTGAGGACGAGGAACCCGAGTTCTGCGAAGGCAGCTTCCAATTGCCGAAAACCCAAAACATTGATATGAGCCACGCCATGGAAGAGCTTTTTGGCGATCCGGCCTACAAGGGGTTCGTGCTGCAGGACAGAAAACGCCTGCCGTCGCGCTTCTCCGCGCGCGTGTCCGGGGCGCTGACCAGCCGACTACCCTAGGCCGACCCATCGGGGTCGTTTCGCCGGGCCGGAGGTCCGGCACCTGCTCTTTCCCATTCTCATATCGACGGATTTACGCACATGAGCGCACCGCGCACCCTCTACGACAAGATTTTCGACGACCATGTCGTCGATCGCCAGGACGACGGCACCTGCCTGCTCTACATCGACCGCCACCTGGTCCATGAAGTGACCAGCCCGCAGGCCTTCGAAGGCCTGCGCATGACCGGCCGTAAAGTCCGGCATCCGGAAAAGACGCTGGCCGTGGTCGATCACAATGTCTCGACTTCGCCCGAGCGCAAGTTCGGCATCAAGAACGAGGAAAGCCGCATCCAGGTCGAGGCGCTGGCCAAGAACGCCAGGGATTTCGGCGTCGAATATTATTCCGAGAACGATATCCGCCAGGGCATCGTCCACATCATCGGTCCGGAGCAGGGCTTTACATTGCCCGGCATGACCATCGTCTGCGGCGACAGCCACACCTCGACGCACGGCGCTTTCGGCGCGCTGGCGCATGGCATCGGCACATCCGAGGTCGAGCATGTTCTGGCGACGCAGACGCTGATCCAGCGCAAGGCCAAGAACATGCTGGTGCGTGTCGACGGCCAATTGCCGGAAGGTGTCACCGCCAAGGACATCATCCTGGCCATCATCGGCGAGATCGGCACTGCCGGTGGCACCGGCTATGTCATCGAATATGCCGGCGAGGCGATCCGTGCGCTGTCGATGGAGGGCCGCATGACGATCTGCAACATGTCGATCGAAGGCGGCGCGCGCGCCGGCCTGATCGCCGCGGACGAGACGACCTTCGCCTATGTCAAGGACAAGCCGCGCGCGCCGAAGGGCGCGGCCTGGGATGCGGCACTCGAATACTGGAAGACGCTACAGTCCGACGAGGGCGCGCATTTCGACAAGGTGATCGTGCTCGACGCGGCCAAGCTGCCGCCGATCGTCTCCTGGGGCTCCTCGCCCGAGGACGTCGTGTCGGTGCAAGGCATCGTGCCGAACCCGGACGACATCACCGATGAGAACAAGCGCACCTCCAAGCAGCGCGCGCTCGACTATATGGGTCTGACGCCGGGCACCAGGATCACCGACATCACGCTCGACCGCGTCTTCATCGGTTCCTGCACCAATGGCCGCATCGAGGATCTGCGCGCCGTCGCCAAGGTGGTCGAAGGCAAGACGGTCAGCCCGCATGTCGATGCGATGATCGTGCCGGGCTCCGGCCTGGTCAAGGAACAGGCGGAAGCCGAAGGCCTCGACAAGATCTTTGTCGCCGCCGGTTTCGATTGGCGCGAGCCGGGCTGCTCGATGTGCCTGGCCATGAACGACGACCGGCTGAAGCCGCATGAACGCTGCGCCTCGACTTCGAACCGCAATTTCGAGGGCCGGCAAGGCTTCAAGGGCCGCACCCATCTGGTGTCGCCGGCGATGGCGGCCGCGGCGGCGATCGCCGGCCATTTCGTCGACATTCGCGAGTGGAAGTAGTCCGGACTTGAACGGACCCGAGCCGCACCCGGCTCGGGTCAACGCTTCCCGTCACGGCGGACGAGTTCGTGGAACTCCTCGCGGCGTCCGGGCTGTTCGGCCGCGACCACAAGCGCAAGCTGTTGTTCCTCGAAGAGCTTGAACCATTCGTCCCATTCGACGAGTTCATAGCCTCCCGCATTGAGCGGCCGTTCAGGCTGGTCCTGATCCTGATAGGCGTGCTGGCCGAAGACCAGCCTCAACATGGGCTGCGTCCCCGCTTCGGGCGAGATGTCGACGATTGCGGGAAAGCCGGCGCGCCCGGCAGCCCACGAGCGGATCGCATCGTGGTCGGTCAGTGTTATTGTGTCGGCCATCGGTCGCTCCAGATTGTCAACGAAGGAACGCTGACCGGAGACGGCGGTTCCCTGACATTATTTTGAGATGGCGGTTCTGCTTGCGGCGAGGCTTAACCGCTTGTTTGGGCTTGCCCTCTAAGCTCTTCCCCGACGTAAGCGAGGGGAAGTCATAGTCGTTTGGACACGGGTCTGCTCATAGCGCTGCTCAACCCGACGATCGCGCTGGCGCTCGGCGCGGCATTCCTCGTGCTATGGTCCTATCAGCGCCACCGCCCCTATCTGGCCGTGCTGGCGCTCAGCTACAGTCTCTCGGCGATCGGCTTCCTGCTCCAGTATTTCACCTTGCCGATCGGCATGCCGCTGACCAAGCTGGTGTCGAACATCTGCTTCAGCATCGCCGGCTGCTGCCTGGCCGGCGCCATCGTCCACCGCTATGGCCGCAAGGTGCCCTATGTGGGGATCGGCGCGCTGGCCTGGGGGGGACTGGCGTCGTTCTGCTGGTTCCTGTTCATCGCGCCGGATCTCACCTGGCGCATCCTGGCGATGAACTTCGCTTTCGGCGGTATCAGCCTTCTGGTTGCCGCCGAACTGCGCCCGGTGCGCAACAACGGCCCGACCGAGAAAATCCTGTTCGTGCTGTCGCTGCTGTCGGGCGTCAACTTCTTCGTGCGCACCCTTATCGTCGTCATCGCGCACGGGCCCTTCACGAGCTATGACGGGTTCTATGGCTCGTCCTACTGGACGACGGCGCTGCTGTCGCACGCGCTGCTGTCGCTGCTTATCGCGCTGTGCCTGTTTTCCGCCGCGGCACTCGACGTGTTGAAGGCGTTGAAGACCGAGACCTTTACCGACCCCCTGTCGGGCCTGCTCAACCGGCGTGGCTTCGAGGAGCGCGGCATGCTGCTCTTGCGGCACTGCGCCTCGGCGCGGTTCCCGGTCGCGTTGGTGCTGGCCGACCTCGATCATTTCAAGGCGCTCAACGATGTGCATGGGCATGGGGCGGGCGATCGCGTGATTGCCGATTTCGCCGCCAAGCTTCGGTCGGCGGCCGGCGCGCGCGGTGTTGCCGGGCGTATCGGCGGCGAGGAATTCGCCGTGCTGCTGCCACTCAGCGATCTTGCCGCGGCACGGCTGTTCGCCGAAGCGGTGCGCACGGTCTATTCGGCCGGCCATGTCGACGGGCTTCCCCAGGGAACGAAGGTGACGGCAAGCTTCGGCGTGGCGGCCCGCAGCGGTGACGAGGCGCTGGAGCCGCTGATGCGCCGTGCCGACGATGCGCTCTACAAGGCCAAGAAGAACGGCCGCGACAGTGTACGCCTGTCCTATGAGCGGCCGGAAACGGCGTTCCTGCCGGAGCCGCTCAAGACCGGCTGAATCCTGGCCGGCCAGGACGTTAACGTCTTCTTCGCCCGTCGATGATTAGCTGTCGGCGCGGGTGCGGGAGAACATGAGCGGCGCCAACTTCATCCTGTTGATCAATCTGTCGGTTGCCGGCCTGCTGGCGGCCTGCTTCATGGCGGTCGCCTTCCACGATGTCGGCCGGGCGCCGGCGCGCTGGCTGGCATTTGGCTATCTGCTGGGCATGGCCTATTCGGCCATCGAATTCTCCATTCCCGCTTTTGCCGACGCGCGGCTCCCGGTCGTTGCCGCCTTCGCGGTCTTCCTTGCCGCCACCATTGCGTTCAATGGCGGGCTTGCCCGCAAATACGGCGTGGCACCGCCCTGGAAGGCGATGCTGTTTTTCCTGTTGGCCACCACCATAGCTGTGTATTTCGTACAGGACCTGCCCCGCCAGTCGCTGATCCGCATCATGGCTTATCAGCTTCCCTATGCGGTCATGCAGTTCATCGGGCTCGCCATCGTCTGGTCATCGAGGCAAAAGCTTGACCGTCTCGATCGCATATTGATGGCCGTGCTGGCGGCGAGCGGCCTGCAGTTTGCCTCCAAGCCATTCATCGCCCATGCGCTCGGCGGCTGGGGCGCCAATCCGCAAGCCTATCTGCAAAGCAACTACGCGCTGGTGTCGCAATCGCTCGGCACTGTCTTTGCGCTGGCGCTGGCGCTGCTGATGCTGGCCATCCTGGTTCGCGACGTGCTTGCCGAAGTGACGTCGAAGTCGGAGACGGACACGCTTTCGCGCCTGCTCAATCGCGGCGGCTTCACCCGCCATGCCGAACTGGCGGTGCTTGGCGCCCTGCGGCAAGGCGTGCCGGTCGCGCTGGTCATAGCCGATCTCGATCATTTCAAGAGCGTCAACGACAGCTTCGGCCATGCGTCCGGCGACCGGGTGATCGAGACTTTTGCAGGCTTCCTGCGTGAAGCCGCCGCCGCGCATCACGTTGCCGGCCGCATTGGCGGCGAGGAGTTCGCCATCATCCTGCCGGGAACCAACCTTGCCGCGGCGCGGCTGTTCGCCGAGGGAACGCGCAGCGCCTTCGGCGCGCTGCCCATAGACGGACTGCCGGCTGACAACCGCTGCACTGCGAGCTTCGGCGTCGCCGAACTCCATGCGAGCGAAGACTTTGCCGATCTGATGCGGCGGGCCGACCAGGCGCTCTATCAGGCGAAGAATGCCGGGCGCGATTGCGTGCGCGTCTCCGTCGGGCCTGCCGGCAACTGTTCGTCAGCCGGAACGGAAGCTAGCGGCAGGGGCTGAGTTCGGGCATCTCGCCGTCGGAGAGGCCGTACATATAGGAGCGGCCCTTCACCAGCACCGGCGGCCGGTAGCAATCGCTATAACCGCCGATTTCGTCGGCTTCGTTCTCGTAGATCACCTTGGGCTGGCCGGCGCTGGTGTAGTCGGAGAGCTGCTTGGCCAGCCTGCCTTGGCCGACGATGATGCGCTTGTAGCCGGCGGCGCTGTCGACGACGAGGTTGCCGAAGGAATCGGCGTAGACGCGATCCTGATGCCGTGCGCCGGCAAGCGCTGGCGCTGCAAGGCCGGCGACCGAGGCTGCTACGACGAGCGCCGCAAGGCGCGATTTGCCCGAATTCGAACGCATGGCGTCCTCCGTGTCTTGAGGGAAAGCCTCCTCGAATCAGAAATTAACGGTTTCTTAACCTTTGTTAAGAGGCCGGCGCGTTTGGCGGCGATGTCTCGGTAAACATGGTTAATATCCGTTAATATCCGACTGGATGGAAAACCCGGTGGCCATCATTCGGCCATGCTTGGCCGCACCATCGCGGCGGCGTCCGCCTTGGCGTCGGGACGATCGTGATCTGGACAAAGCATCGTGGCCGCTTGCCGCGCGGGAGGACAGCATATGGCGCTACGCCGGCCGATTTGGGTGTCCGTTTTCCCGTTGCTCGGTGTCGTCGCTGCCTGTGTGCCGCAAGACAGCGCGCCGAAGGCAGCCAATACCGTCGTCGTCTCACCTGCGCCGGCCCAGCAGTCCGTCGCAGCCGCGGTGCCTCCGGCAGCTGCAACCAAGATCATCACCGACCTTACCGCGCCGCGACCAGGCACAGGCACGGCCACCTACAGATGCGGCAACAACGGTATGATTTCCATCCAAAATCTAGGCACGTCGTTGCGTGTGGTCGGGTCCGACGGCGCGACCGAGGAGTTTGCGGCGTCGCCTGCCAACCAGAGCAGCCGCTACCAGGCGGCCACGCATGACGCAATCGTGATCGACGGGCGCGAGGCGCTGGTGATGAAGAAGGGATCGACGCCGCAGACCTGCAAACGCTGACGCCAGTCTCACCACCGCTGGGCCCTGGGGCCAGATATGTTGCACTGCAGCGATATCGAGCCGGCTTCAGGCCTTCCCGGCCTAATCGATTGAAGCCAAAGCCCGCCTTTTAGTCAGACTAAATTACGTTTTCGAAACGGTTTTCTGGCTTTGACGCGGTGCAAAAAGAGCATTAGAAACCGGCTGTCCGAAGTCGCAACCGGAAGCGGCAATGCCGCATTTCCACCTGAGGCTCCAGAGAGACGCCGAACTGGGGGAGCCATGAGCAAATCACCAGCCACCCGCGAATTTGCCAGACGTGAACGGCCGATTTCGCCGCACCTCACCGTGTACCGGCCGCCGATCACCATGACGATGTCGATCATTCACCGCATCACCGGCGGCGCGCTGTATTTCGGCACGCTGCTGGTCGCCCTGTGGCTGATGGCGGCGGCAAGCTCGCAGGCGACCTTCGATTGGGCCAATTGGGCCTTCGGCACCTGGCTCGGCCGGATCATCCTGTTCGGCTACACCTGGGCGCTGATGCATCATATGCTGGGCGGCGTACGGCACCTCATCTGGGACACGGGCGCGGGCCTGGAAAAGCATACCGCCTCGAAGATCGCCTGGGCGACGCTGGCCGGCTCGATCCTGCTCACGCTGCTGATATGGATCGCCGGCACCATGGCGCGGGGAGCTTGATCATGAGCGGCAAAAACACCGACATGCGCACGCCGCTGGCGAGGGTCCGCGGCCTCGGCTCCGCCCGCGAGGGCACCGGGCATTTCTGGCGCCAGCGCCTGACCGCGATCGCCAACATCCCGCTGATCCTGTTCTTCGTCGGTTTCCTGATCGCGCTCAACGGCGCCGACCACGAGCATGTGCGGGCAGCCCTTGCCAACCCGTTCGTGGCGCTGGTGATGGCCCTGGTGCTCATCTCCGGTCTCACCCATATGCGGATCGGCATGCAGGTGATCATCGAGGATTACGTGCATGGCGAAGGCATGAAGCTGGCGCTGATCGCGCTCAATACATTTTTCACCATAGCGGTCGGCGTCGCCTCGATCTTCGCCCTGCTCAAGCTGGCATTCGGAGGCTGAGTTGGCCAAGGACGCGAAACAAGCCAACACGGCAGGCTATACCTTTGTCGACCACAAGTTCGACGTGGTGGTCGTTGGCGCCGGCGGCGCCGGCCTGCGCGCCACGCTCGGCATGGCCGAACAGGGGCTGCGCACCGCCTGCATCAGCAAGGTGTTCCCGACCCGCTCGCACACGGTGGCGGCGCAAGGCGGCATTGCCGCCTCGCTGTCCAACATGGGTCCCGATTCCTGGCAATGGCACATGTACGACACCGTCAAGGGCTCGGACTGGCTGGGCGATGTCGACGCCATGGAATATCTGGTGCGCGAGGCGCCGGCCGCGGTCTACGAGCTCGAACATTACGGCGTGCCGTTTTCGCGCACCGAAGAGGGCAAGATCTACCAGCGGCCGTTCGGCGGCCACATGATGAACTATGGCGAAGGTCCCCCGGTGCAGCGCACCTGTGCCGCCGCCGACCGCACCGGGCATGCCATCCTGCACACGCTTTACGGCCAGTCGCTGAAGAACAATGCGCAGTTCTTCATCGAGTATTTCGCGCTCGACCTGATCATGGAGCCGGACGGCACCTGCACCGGTGTCGTCGCCTGGAACCTGGATGACGGCACCATCCACCGCTTCTTGGCCAAGATGGTGGTGCTGGCGACCGGCGGCTATGGCCGCGCCTATTTCTCGGCCACCTCGGCGCACACCTGCACCGGCGACGGCGGCGGCATGGCCGCGCGTGCCGGCTTTCCGCTGCAGGACATGGAGTTCGTGCAATTCCACCCGACCGGCATCTATGGCGCCGGCTGCCTGATCACCGAGGGTGCGCGCGGCGAGGGCGGCTATCTCGTCAATTCCGAGGGCGAGCGCTTCATGGAGCGCTACGCGCCGTCAGCCAAGGACCTTGCCTCGCGCGACGTCGTCTCGCGCTGCATGACGCTGGAGATCCGTGAGGGCCGCGGCGTCGGCAAGAACAAGGACCACATCTTCCTGCATCTCGACCATCTCGATCCCGCCGTCCTGCATGAGCGGCTGCCAGGGATTTCGGAATCGGCCAAGATCTTTGCCGGTGTCGACCTGACCAAGGAGCCGATCCCGGTGCTGCCCACGGTCCACTACAATATGGGCGGCGTGCCGACCAATTACTGGGGCGAGGTGCTCAATCCGACGGCGCTCAATCCAGACCAGGTGTCGCCCGGATTGATGGCTGTCGGCGAAGCCGGCTGCGCCTCCGTGCACGGCGCCAACAGGCTCGGTTCGAATTCGCTGATCGATCTTGTGGTGTTCGGCCGCGCGGCGGCGATCCGCGCCGGCCAGGTCATCGACCGCAAGTCGGCGATCCCTTCGCCCAACGAAGCCTCGGTCGAAAAGATCATGGACCGCTTCGACCGGCTGCGCCACGCCAACGGCTCGACGCCGACGGCGGTGCTGCGTGAAAAGATGCAGAAGGCGATGCAGGAAGACGCGGCCGTATTCCGCACGCAGGAGTCGCTCGAAAATGGCTGTAAGCGCATTTCGCAGATCTGGGGCGAGTTGAAGGACATCAAAGTGTCCGACCGCTCGATGATCTGGAACTCCGATCTGGTCGAAACGCTGGAGCTGGAAAACCTGATGGCCAATGCCATCACCACGGTCTACAGCGCCGAGGCGCGCAAGGAGAGCCGTGGCGCGCACGCACGCGAGGACTTTTCGGCGCGCGACGACGCGGTCTGGCGCAAGCATACGCTGGCCAGGCTGAGCGAAGACGGCAAGGTGGCACTCTCCTACCGGCCGGTGCACACCGAGCCGCAGCTGGCTGAAAAGGACGGCGGCATCAGCCTCGCCAAGATCGCGCCCAAGGCCAGAGTGTATTGAGGATCGAACATGGTTGAACTCACGCTCCCCAAGAATTCGCAGATCAAGCCGGGCAAGACCTGGCCGAAGCCGGAGGGCGCCACCAATCTGCGGGAATACCGCATCTATCGCTGGTCGCCGGACGACGACGAGAACCCGCGCATCGATACCTATTTCGTCGACATGGACGATTGCGGGCCGATGGTGCTCGACGCGCTGCTGTGGATCAAGAACAAGATCGACCCGACGCTGACCTTGCGGCGTTCCTGCCGCGAAGGCATTTGCGGCTCCTGCGCCATGAACATCGACGGTTCCAACACGCTCGCCTGCACCAAGGGCTGCGACGACATTTCCGGCGCGGTAAAAGTCTACCCGCTGCCGCATATGCAGGTGGTCAAGGACCTGGTGCCCGACCTCACCAATTTCTACGCCCAGCACGCGTCGATCCAGCCCTGGCTGAAGACGGTGTCGCCGGAGCCGGCCAAGGAGTGGCTGCAGAGCCATGAGGACCGCGAGAAGCTCGACGGGCTCTATGAATGCATATTGTGCGCCTGCTGCTCGACCTCGTGCCCGAGCTATTGGTGGAACGGCGACCGCTATCTCGGCCCGGCAACGCTTCTGCAGGCCTATCGCTGGCTGATCGATAGCCGCGACGAGGCCACCGGCGAGCGGCTCGACAATCTCGAAGACCCGTTCCGGCTCTATCGCTGCCACACCATCATGAACTGCGCGCAGACCTGCCCCAAAGGCCTCAACCCGGCCAAGGCGATCGCGGAGATCAAGAAGATGATGGTGGAGAGAAGGGTTTAGGCGGTTGGTTGGTTGCCGGCGAGAGTAATCCAATGAGCGATGACCTTCCCATCCTTTCCCCTGTGGAAGCTCGCATTCTCGGCTGCCTGATCGAGAAGAAGGAGCTGACGCCGGATGTCTATCCGCTGACGCTCAACGCGGCACTGGCCGCCGCCAACCAGAAGACGGCGCGCGAGCCGGTGATGGCGCTGGAGCAGAGCGAGGTGCACCGGGGGCTGAAGCTGCTCGAACAAAAGGGGCTGGTGCGGCAGATGTTCGGTTCGCGTGTCGAGCGCTACGAGCACCAGATGGCGCAGCGCTTCTCGCTGACCACACCGCAGACCGCCTTGATCGGCTTGCTGTTGCTGCGCGGGCCGCAGACGGCCCATGAATTGTCGGCGCGCACCGAGCGCATGGCACGGTTTTCGTCGATCGAAGATCTGCGCGCCGAGCTCGACATGCTGATCGGCCGCCGACCGCCACTCATCCAGGAAATCCCACGCGGACCGGGCCAGCGCGAGGAGCGTTACGTCCATCTGCTGAGCGGGACTCCGCAGATCGCCCCCATCGCCATGCAGGCTGCGTCGGCTGCTTCATCTGCCTCCGGCCTCGAGGAGCGCGTCAGCGCCCTCGAGGAGGAGATTGCAATGTTACGCGCCCGCATCGACGCGCTGACCGGCGAGCGCTAGGCTCACCTCCTCGAGTAAACGCCGCTCGCTTCGCCGTCGGGGTCGATCAGCCGCAACTGGTTGCCGTCCAGTTGCCAACGCAAGGAGACCGGCTTCAGGTCACCGGGCTTGAATTTCCAGAGGCCCGTGAGGTCGGGCCGGCAACCATTGACGGATTTGTAGGTTCCTGCCGTCGGCGTGAAAACCAGGGTCGAACCGCGCACGGAGGCCTTGCCGGTTTTCAGGGTCAGCGACCGGACCTGACCGCAGCCGTCGACCAGAGACGATTGGAACAGCGCGTAATAGGTGCGCCCGTCAGCCCCGAAGGTAAAGGTGACGCTGCCGCCGCTGCCTGGATCGCAGTTGCTGAATGTGTCGCAATAATTGCCGCTGGCAACTGCAAAACCCCACTTGCCGACAAGCGCTGCCGGCATCGCACCGAGGCGCGAGCGTGTCGTCGGTCCCTTGCCCTGGCCGTAAGCGCCGCCGGCGCTGAAGGCCAGCCAGCCGGCAAGCCCGACAAGTGCCGCCCGGCAGGCGTGGTGTGACGAGGCCCTCAACATCCTTTGCTCGCAACAAGCTGCCGGAGATAGACAAGCCGCGTGCCGATGACATTGTTGACGATCGCCGTCTTGCCGGCCGGCGCCATGCCGCCGTATTTCTTGACCGACGGCCCATGGTTCTTCGCCTCTTCGTAACCTGCCATCAATTGCCGCAGATCCGCACAGGACATCGAGGCGTACTTCGCCTGCTCCTGCGGGCTGATGACGCTCGATTGCGCCATGCCGGCGGAGTTGGCCGCCGCCATGCCGGCCATGCCGACGACCGCAGAAACCGGGTTGATGCCGACGCAGCCCGATAGGCCGAGGCACAGGACCGGTGCCGCCAGGACTGTATGCCGGACGCTCATGGCCGTCGCTCCCCACACGGCCGGTTCGGATCGCGATGGTCGGCGACGGTTCCGCCGAGAGCGATGGACAACAGATAGACGCGTGGATTGAAGCCTGCCGAGGCGAGCCCCGACAGTGTCCTGAACAATTGCAAATGATACATCGAACCCCCTTGTGGCTGTTTGCGATGCGCTTCCTGATCGGAAACGCGCTGCAAACTAGGTCCGGCAAAAGCGGGCAGCTTGGACGCAGCGGCCCTAAAAACGGCCCAAACGGCCCTGTATTGACGTTTTCGGAGGCGCGGCGCATATCACGCCGCTTCTAATTGACCTGAGGCATGGGGGATGCCGGTGACGGCGACGATGGGGCCAACCGCCTCGTTCCGACTGATGACGGACGCGCTTCCGGAGCGGGATCGCGTCGAGGTCATGCGCGAGGTCTATGGCCGCACGGTGCTCAAGGTCGATCTCGATCCACTCGGCCCGACGCATGTCGATATGCAGGTGCGCGCGTTGCCTGGACTCGGCATCGCCACGGGCACGTGTTCGGAATTTCGCGTCCATCATTCGACGTCGCTGATCGACAGCGACGATCTCGTCCTCCTGGTCGCCCTCGATGGCGCAAGCGTGATGAAGCATCGCGGCCGCGAGGAGCCGGTCGGCAACGGCCAGGCGCTGATGATGAGCGGCGAGGAGGTCGGCCTCAATGTCATCCAGCCAGGCGGTCTTCGCTTCGTCAATATGAGCTTCTCGCTCAAGGCACTGTCACCGCTGATCGGCGACCCGGCGCCGGCGCTGATGCAGCCGCTGCCAACCTCCGGCGGGGCGATGCGGCTGCTGCTCGACTATGTCAGGTCGATCCAGGATGCCGGCGACGTGCTGACCCCGGAGGCCTGGCATCTGGCGACGACGCATATTTTCGATCTCGTCGCTCTGGCCATGGGTGCCACCCGAGACGCGGCAGAAATCGCCCGGGGCCGAGGCGTGCGCGTGGCGCGGCTGCGTGCCATCAAGGCCGAAATAACAGCCCATGGCGGCGACCTGTCGGCCGAAGACATCGCCCGCCGTCACCGCCTTTCGGCCCGCTACATCAGAAAACTGTTCGAGAGCGAAGGCACGTCGCTGTCGGATTTCATGCTGTGCCAGCGCCTGTTGCGCGCGCATCGGATGCTCAGCAATCCTCGTCATGCCGGACGCAGCATCACGGCGATCGCCTTCGAGGCAGGCTTCAACGACCTCTCCTATTTCAACCGGGCGTTCCGGCGGCGCTACGGCGCGACGCCATCGGATGTGCGGGCGGCCGCGTTGAAGGGCTGACCGCAAACGAAAACGCCGGCCCAAGGGCCGGCGGTTTCTGGATGAATTTGCCGTTCGGGCCTTCAGCCGAGCTTGGCGTCGAGCGATACGTTTATGGCGCCGAGCGCCTTCGAGACCGGGCAGCCGGCCTTGGCCTTTTCGGCCAATTCCTTGAACTTCGCCGCGTCGATGCCCGGGACCTTGCCGACCACTGTGAGGGCGCTGCCGGTGATCCCGGTGCCGGGAACCAGCGTCACCACGGCGTTGGCGTCGAGTTCGGTGGCCGGCGTGCCGTTCTCGGCCAGGAAATGCGAAAACTGCATGGCAAAGCAGCCGGCGTGCGCCGCCGCGATCAGCTCTTCAGGGTTGGTGCCGGATTTGCCGCTCTCGTCCTCGAAGCGGGCTTTGAACGAATAGGGCGTGCCCTTCAGGGTTCCGCTCTGGGTGTCGAGCGTGCCCGTGCCCTCTTTCAGATTGCCTTTCCAGACGGCGTTTGCGGTGCGGTCCATGAATTCCTCCTTATTACAGCGGTGGCGCCGGCCAGGCGGCGTTCCTCCCAACTATAGCGCGGGCGCGAGGGAAGGCCACCGCGCTGTTTGCGCGCGCATGCAGCACCCGCGAGCCGCACCGAATCTTTTCTGAAAAAATGTACGTGCAAGAATGTCGACTTGCATCGGCCCCGACCGTCCTGCGGGCGGCCACGGATTCTCGTGGCGGATGGAGGTTCGCATGAACAATCTGTTTTCTGCCCATTGGACAAGCACCTGCCGAACGGCCGATCCAGGGAAAAGCGACCCGCTGCATGTGCCGCCCTCCGGCTTCGGCCGGCTGCTTGCGGCAGTTGCAATCATCGGCATTGCGGTCAGCCTTCTCGACCATGTCGCTGCCGGCAAGAACTCAACCGATACCGTGATCGCCTATGGTTCGTCACAGCAAGGGAGCTGGAAATGAAATATGTCTGTCTGGTCTATGGCGAGGAGAACGACCTCCATGCCATGACGCCGGAGCGTCTGGCCAAGCTCGATGCCGATTCGATGGCTCATGACCGGTCATTGGATCATCGTGGGGTGCTGATCGTCGCGCAGGCGCTGCAATCGGTGAAAACGTCGAAGACGGTGCGGCGACGCCAGGGCAAGCGGCTGATCACCGACGGCCCGTTCGCCGAAACCAAGGAGCAGTTGCTTGGCTTCGTCATGATCGAGGCCGACAATCTCGACCAGGCGCTGGAGATCGCCGGCGAGATCCCGCTGGCCGAAATCGGCACCATCGAGGTGCGGGCGATCTACAATGTGCCGGGGTCATAGCCCCCGCCATGTGCTACAGCCACGCGGAAACCAAGGCGTTCGATTGAACGATCGTCCCGGTTCATTTGGTGCGCAACTTTTGCGTGTTGAAGCAAGGCGAGAGTTCTCCTATCGTCGTCGGGGTTCTTGGGGATTTCGACATGCCTTTCCTGATTGCTATCCTTGGCGTGATGGGCGCGGCGGCGTTCTGGTGGTACCGGATGAAGGCGATGAACGACGCGGCTCGCGAGGTTGCGGACGTTGTCGGGCGCGTGCAGGGCAACATCCGTCGCAAGAAGCTGCGCAAGCAGGCGGCTCTGTCGCCTCTGACGGCGATCGATGATCCGGTCGTAGCGGCGGCTACGCTGATCACATCAATCGTCTCCGAGGATGGGCCCATCCTGCCGCAGCGCGAGGCTGTCATCCGCGCGGTGATTTCCGAGATCGCCGACAAGAAGAAGACCGACGAGGCGGTGATCTACGCCAAATGGGCGGCGGCGCAGGTCGACGACACCACCGTCGCCATCGACAAGCTGGCGCCGTTCCTGCGCGAACGCCTCGATGTCGCCGAGCGGAACGATCTGCTGCAGATGGTCAACCGCGCCGCCCAGGGCGGCGAGAAACGCCTCGAAATATCCGACCAGAGGATATTGCGGCTGCGGCAGAAGCTGGGTTTCGAGGTCAACTGAGCGATAGCGCTCAGATCGCCTCGCCCTTCAACAATCGCGGCGTGCTGGCGGACAACCCCGACGCCTGCCGGATAAAAAAATCCTTCAGGCGCGGCATGCGTTCGACAAGGCCGAGGCCGATGTCGCGGACGGTTCGCAGCGGGCCGATATCGTTGGAAAACAGCCGGTTCAGCGCGTCCGTGGTGATGCCCATCTGCACCGTGTCGAAGCGGCGCCACTGCTGGTAGCGCTCGAGGACGTCGAGCGCGCCGATGTCCTGGCCGAGTCGGTCGGCCTCGACGATCACCTCGGCAAGGGCTGCGACATCCTTGAAGCCGAGATTGAGGCCCTGGCCGGCGATCGGGTGTATGCCGTGGGCGGCATCGCCGGCGAGTGCGATGCGGGGCGCGACGAAGGCACGCGCAATGGTCAAGCCGAGCGGCCAGGCGCGCGGCGCATCATTAACGCGGATCTCGCCAAGCTTCAGGCCAAAACGCTGCTCGAGTTCGTGTTCGAACAGGAGATCGTCACCGGCCACCAGCTTCTCGGCATCGGGCGTACGCTCGACCCAGACGATCGACGAGCGGTTGGTGCCGTCCTCACCGGGTTTGAGCGGCAATGTGGCGAAAGGCCCGGCCGGCAGGAAATGCTCTTCGGCGCGACCATTGTGCGGGCGTTCATGCGCTACCGTGCAGACGATGCCGGACTGGCCATATTCCCACTTCACCGTCTTGATGCCGGCCATGTCGCGCAGCTTCGAGTTGACGCCGTCGGCGGCGACCAGCAGCCGCGCCTTCAGCGCCGCGCCGTCGGCGAGATGCACGGTGATGCCACTGCCGTTGGTCTCGAAGCCCTGCACCGCGACGCCTTCGATGATATCGATGCCGAGCCTTTCGGCGCTGGCCCGCAAGGCGCCGTTCAGCACCTTGTTGGCGACCATATGCGCAAAGGGCTCGCCCGGCGCCACTTCGCCGCCGAAGGTCAGGAAGACCGGACGCACCGGATCGGCGGTGCGCGAATCGGTGATGATCATCTCAGTGATCGCCTGCGCCTGGGGTGCGATCTCGGCCCACACGCCGAGCTGGTCGAGCATGCGGCAGGCGGCAGCGGCAACCGCCGAGGCGCGGCCATCCCTTTGCCAGGCGCCAGCAGGTGCCGCATCGACGAGAGCGATGGCGAGGCCCGGTCGCGCCTGTTTCAGCGATACGGCGGCGGCCAGGCCGACATAGCCGGCGCCGGCGACCAGGACATCGAGCCCGGATCTGTTTTTCGTGTCCGCCTTGCGTTCCATCATCTTCGCTCCTGCGCGCCGGCCGGGTCTTGCGCCCTTGACTGCCTGTCCGTCCTGTCGGAAACCGCCATAACACTTCTGCGGCGAGGGCGCGAAATATGACGGCAGCCATGGACGAGCTTCTCGGCATTCTCGACCTCGAGAAGCTGGAACACAATCTGTATCGTGGTCGCAGCCCGCTGCTCGACTGGCAGCGCGTGTTCGGCGGCCAGACCATCGCCCAGGCGCTGGTGGCGGCGCAGCGGACAGTGGATCCCGACCGGTACGTGCATTCGCTGCACGGCTATTTCATGCGGCCCGGCGACACCAAGGTGCCGATCGTCTACGAGGTCGACCGCATTCGCGACGGCGGCTCCTTCACCACGCGGCGCGTGGTGGCGGTCCAGCACGGCCAGGCGATCTTTTCGCTCGAAGCCTCGTTCCAGCAGGATGAGGTCGGCCTGGAGCACCAGGTGCCGATGCCGCAGGACGTTCCGGGGCCGGACACATTGCTGTCGCAACGCGAATTGCTGGGCAAATTCGGCGAGGCGGTGCCCGATGGCATCAAACGCTACTGGGAGCGCGACCGGCCGATCGAGATGAAGCCGGTGATGCTGAAGCATTACACCAGCCGCGAAAAGCTGGAGCCAAAGCAGAACATCTGGATCCGCACCACCGGTCCGGTGCCGGCGGACCGCGCCATCCAGGCAGCGGTGCTCGCCTATCTCTCCGACATGACGCTGCTCGACACATCGACCTTCGCGCATGGCCGCGCCATTTTCGATCGCGATATCCAGGCGGCGAGCCTCGACCACGCCATGTGGTTCCACCGCAGCCATGCGCTCGACGACTGGATGCTCTACACGCAGGACAGCCCTTCGACGCAGGGCTCGCGCGGCTTTACACGCGGCTCGCTGTTTGCCCGCGACGGTACGCTGATTGCCTCGGTTGCGCAGGAAGGGCTGATCCGGCTCAAGCGATCGCCTGCAGAGTAGGCATTTTTCAAAATTTGCCTAATTTTTAAGCAGGTGTATCGCCGCAGCTGTGGGCAGGTTGCGTCGGCGCACTCCCTAATCTCTTTGTTTACAGTGGGTTAACACCCTGCTTCGGCACTTGGCACGGAGCTTGAATCCTTGTGGGCACTCTCCGGCTCTTTGGGATCGGTGAAGGTGTGCAAACGCGGGGGACCGCAACAGCAAAGGGTGAAACCTTATGAAAATCGTGATGGCAATCATCAAGCCGTTCAAGCTCGACGAGGTACGCGAAGCGCTCACCGCCGTCGGCATCCAGGGCCTGACCGTCACCGAAGTCAAAGGCTACGGGCGTCAGAAAGGGCATACGGAGATCTATCGCGGGGCGGAATACGCGGTCAGCTTCCTGCCGAAGATCAAGATCGAAGTCGCGGTCAGTGCCGACATGGTCGACAAGGCCGTCGAAGCCATCACCGCAGCCGCCAAGACCGGCCAGATCGGCGACGGCAAGATCTTCGTTTTCGGCATCGATCAGGCGGTGCGCATCCGCACCGGCGAAACAGACACCGACGCGCTCTGAGCGGCGATCACGTATTCCAATGGAGAGTTCAATGAATATTCCTTCCACCTTGAAGACGACGGGACGAGCTGCCCTTTTGGGTTCGCTTGCTCTCGCAGCATTGGGCACGGTCGCCGCCTTCGCACAGGAAGCGGCACCGGCCGCAGCCGCGGCCGCGCCGGCTGCTGCCCCGACCCCGGTGCTCGACACCGGCAACACCGCCTGGATGCTGACCTCGACGGCGCTGGTGCTGATGATGACCATTCCGGGCCTTGCGCTGTTCTACGGCGGCATGGTGCGCAAGAAGAACGTGCTCGCCACCGTCATGCAGAGCTTCGCCATCACCTGCCTGGTGACGGTGCTGTGGTTCATGTTCGGCTATTCGCTGGCCTTCTCGGACGGCGGCGGCGTGAACAGCTATATCGGCGGCACCTCGAAGTTCTTCCATCACGGCATCACCACGGCCTCGCTGTGGCTGCCGGGCGTCGCCAACATTCCTGAATTCGTGTTCTCGATGTTCCAGATGACGTTCGCCATCATCACGCCGGCGCTCATTGCCGGCGCCTTCGCCGAACGCATGAAGTTCTCGGCGCTGCTGATCTTCATGGCGTTGTGGCTGCTGGTCGTCTACGTGCCGATCGCGCATTGGGTCTGGGGTGGCGGCTTCCTCGGATCGGCGGGCGTGCTCGACTTTGCCGGCGGTACGGTCGTTCACATCAATGCCGGTGTCGCCGGTCTGGTCTGTGCGCTGGTTCTCGGCAAGCGCGAAGGCTATGGCACCACCAACATGGCGCCGCATAACCTGGTCTATTCGGTGATCGGCGCTTCGCTGCTGTGGGTTGGCTGGTTCGGCTTCAACGCCGGTTCGGAACTGGCAGCCGACGGTCTTGCCGGCGCTGCCATGCTCAACACCCAGGTTGCCACCGCTGCGGCGGCACTGGCCTGGATGTTCGCCGAATGGATCGTCGCCAAGAAGCCTTCCGTGCTCGGCATCATCTCGGGTGCGGTTGCCGGCCTGGTCGCGGTGACGCCGGCTTCCGGCTTCGTCAACCCGACCGGTGCCTTCATCGTCGGCATCGTCGCAGGCGTCGTCTGCTACCTCTCGGCGGTCAAGGTCAAGCACATGTTCGGCTATGACGACTCGCTCGACGCCTTCGGCGTGCATGGCGTCGGCGGTGTGGTCGGCGCTCTGCTCACCGGCGTGCTCGCCGACCCGGCGATCAACAGCCTCGGCGCAGGTGCTTCGCTCGGCAAGCAGATCTACGGCGTTGCCGTCACTATCGTGTGGACCGGCATTGCCACCTTCGTGCTCCTCTACATCGTCAAGGCGCTTGTCGGCCTGCGCCCGACGACCCAGGAAGAGGTCGAAGGCCTCGACATCTCCCAGCATGGCGAAGTGGTGCCGTAAGGCCAGCTTGGCCAAGGGGCCGGCGGAACCCTCCTCCCGCCGGCCCCATATCTCCACGCAATTCCGAATGGAAAGCGCTGCACAGTTCTCCTGGAATTGCTTTGAAAGATCCCGTCGTGACGCTCCCGAAAGGAGTTCACGCATTGAGGCCCGGATCGCATCCGGGCCTCTTTTTTTGGCAAGCCATTCCGGCAATGCCCGGCTTCACGCAATCACGTTCGCGTGATCATGTTTTTTGAGGAAACAACGACCGCTCTGGTTCCGAACCGTGGGGACGATCGTCGTTCTGACGCTCGTGCCAAACAACAGGGAAGGAAACCATCTCATGAACCTCAAGAACATCTGTCTCGGAGCGCTTGCTCTTTCCATGATCGGCGGCGTGGCGTTTGCCGGTGCTCTGGACGAGCCCGACAACATGGCGCCGTTCTTCACGGATTCCGGCATGAAAACCATGAAGCCGATGGCGGACTTCAAGACAGCTTTCATGGCCATGCCGATGGAAAAGCAGGAAGCGATGAAGAAGGAATGCCAGGATGCGGCGATGAGCAAGCCGCATGCGGAATTCTGCGCCAATGTGCAGGCGCTCGGCGGCGCCAACTGATTTGCCGCGATCGGGCCGAGACCCGATCTCTGTTCAGACGACCAATGGCGGGCCGGCAGCCCGCCATTGTTTCGTTCGATGGAGCTCCATCGGTCCGTCGTCCAACATTGCCTCATACGCCTCAACCGGCGGTAATGAGGTTTGAGCGTCTCAACCTCTTATAGTTAATGCGCCCTTAACCTTCCCACCGATAGTCTGAGACCCGAATCTGCCGGAGTGCGCCACGCACCCGGCGAGTCCACGACAGACGGGGAAGAGCATGCGTTCAGGGGCTTCAGCACCGCTCGCGCTGGCCGATACGGGGCACGGCATCCAGGCGTTCGCGCGGCGTCAGGTGGGGCGGCTGGTTGGCGTCGGCCTGTTCGCGCTGGCCGCCTTTGGCGTTGCCAGCCTTGCCACCTGGAATGTCGCCGATCCGAGTTTTTCCCACGCGACGAACAACACCGTCACCAACGCCATGGGCTATGCGGGTGCCGTGTTCTCCGACCTCGCCATGCAGTTCTTCGGCCTCGCCGCCGTCGCCGCCCTGGTTCCGACGGTCATCTGGGGCTTCCTGCTGTTTTCCGCGCGCGGCGTCGACAGGCTGCCCAAGCGCGGGTTGTCCTGGTTCGGCTTCGCGCTGCTGGCCGCTGCGATGGTCGGCTGCGTGGTGCCGCCCAAGACCTGGCCGCTGCCCACCGGCCTCGGCGGCGTGTTCGGCGACATGGTGCTGAAGATCCCCGGTGTCGTCATCGGCGGCTATCCGACCGGGCTGATCGCCAGCATCATCGCCATCCTGCTTTCGGCGCCCGCACTGTGGCTCTTTGCCCATGGCTCGGCGCTGATCGGACGCAAGAACGGCTTTGCGGTGATGGAGGACGAGCCCGCCGTCGATCCGCGCGAGGACGACCTTTTGTTCGACAATGACGAGGACGAAGGCGACGAGGGCATCCTGGCGCTCGGCGCCATCACCCATTGGTGGCTGTCGCTGCGCGCGTGGATGCACCGCCGCGCCGTGCGCCGCAGGCAGGAGCGGGACGAGTACGAGTACGAGCCGGAGATGGAGCAGCGCTCCACCGCCTGGCGCCGCGCGGCCGAACGGGTCGAATCGGCCGAGTTCGCCGAGCAGCGGATGAGCCAGGATGGCCGCGCCCGCGTCGAGCCGGAATTCTTCGCCGCCATGGTCAATGACCGCAGCGCCTCGCTCGACCCCGACGATGCCGATATCTTCGACGACCGCTTCGACAATGCGGGCGAGGATGCCGATTTCGACGATGAGCCTGTCGTGCAACGCCGCGGCGCGCCGACCGCCAAGGTACAGCCGTTCCGTTCCGATGCCGCCACGCGCGTCGAGGCGCCGGCGGCGCGCCCCGTGCCAGGCGCCCGTGTGCAGCGCGAGGCGCAGACATCACTGATCGGCTCTGAAAAATTCGAAATGCCGTCGCTGCACTTCCTCTCCGAGCCGAAGAACGTGGTGCGCGACGCCAGCCTGTCCAAGGACGCGCTGGAACAGAACGCGCGCCTGCTCGAAGGCGTGCTGGAGGATTTCGGCGTCAAGGGCGAGATCATCGCCGTCCGTCCGGGTCCGGTCGTCACGCTCTATGAGCTCGAACCGGCGCCCGGCATCAAATCGTCGCGCGTCATCGGCCTGTCCGACGACATCGCCCGCTCGATGAGCGCCATCGCCTGCCGCGTCGCGGTGGTGCCCGGCCGCAACGCCATCGGCATCGAACTGCCGAACGCCAAGCGCGAAACCGTCTATCTCAGGGAGATCCTGGCCAGCCGCGACTTCGAGACGACGAAGGCCAAGCTGGCACTGGCGCTGGGCAAGACCATCAATGGCGAGGCGGTCATCGTCGACATCGCCAAGATGCCGCACGTGCTGGTCGCCGGCACCACCGGCTCGGGCAAGTCGGTCGCCATCAACACCATGATCCTGTCGCTGCTCTACCGGCTGACGCCGCAGGATTGCCGCTTGATCATGATCGATCCGAAGATGCTGGAACTCTCGGTCTATGACGGCATCCCGCATCTGCTGACGCCCGTCGTCACCGATCCGAAGAAGGCGGTGGTGGCGCTGAAATGGACCGTGCGCGAGATGGAGGACCGCTACCGCAAGATGTCCAAGGTCGGCGTGCGCAACATCGACGGCTTCAACGCCCGCGTCAGCCAGGCGGACAAGAAGGGTGAGAAGATCTCGCGCACCGTTCAGACCGGCTTCGACCGCCAGACCGGCGAGGCGATCTACGAGACCGAGAACCTCGATCTCGAGCCGATGCCTTATATCGTCGTCATCATCGACGAGATGGCCGACCTGATGATGGTCGCCGGCAAGGACATCGAAGGTGCCGTGCAGCGCCTGGCGCAGATGGCGCGCGCCGCCGGCATTCATGTCATCATGGCAACGCAGCGGCCGTCGGTTGACGTCATCACCGGCACCATCAAGGCCAATTTCCCGACCCGCATCTCCTTCCAGGTGACGTCGAAGATCGACAGCCGCACCATTCTGGGCGAGCAGGGCGCCGAGCAGCTGCTCGGCATGGGCGACATGCTCTACATGGCCGGCGGCGGCCGTATCCAGCGCGTGCACGGCCCGTTCGTCGCCGATGAAGAGGTCGAGAAGATCGTCGCGCATCTGAAGCTGCAGGGCGTGCCGGAGTATCTCGACGCCATCACCGAGGATGATGGCGAGGATGACGACGAGCCGTCAGGCAAGGGTGGAGCGAGCGGCGGTGGCGGCAACAGCAATTTCGAGGATTCCGACGATCCTTACGATCAGGCGGTCTCCGTGGTGCTGCGCGATGGCAAGGCCTCGACCAGCTATATCCAGCGCCGGCTGGGCATCGGCTATAACCGCGCTGCCTCGATCATCGAGAAGATGGAGAAGGAAGGTATCGTCGGCCCGGCCAACCATGCCGGCAAGCGCGAGATCCTGGTGCCGACCGAAGAGGACAAGTTCTGACCAGAAAGCCTGACCCTTGTGACATCCCGGTCCGGCAACCTTGAACCTTTCAAGGCGTTGAAGCGACGGAGGGACGCCCGACCCGCCAAATTTCAGCCCAACTGGGGGTCCAAGCACAGAACAACTCAGGAATCAGACGAGAGTGACCGACATGAAAAACGATCTTTCAGCGCTCAGCACATTTGCTCCCTCCCGGCGTCAGTTGCTGGGCCTCGGCCTGGCGTTTGCGGGGGCGGCAGCCTTCAACGCGGTGCCCGGCTTCCAGGTGCTGGCCTCGGCGCAGGCGGCTGTGCCGGCCGCTGCGCAGAAGATCGCCGACCACTTTTCCTCGGTCAAATCGATGAGCGGCGAATTCGTGCAGTTCGGCCCCAAGGGCGAGCAGACCGGCGGCAAGTTCTTCCTCGAACGGCCAGGCAAGATCCGCTTCAACTACGACGGCTCTTCGAACTTCCGGGTGATTTCAGACGGCCAGTCGGTGGTCATCCTGAACAAGAGGCTCAACACGTCCGATCTCTATCCGCTGTCGAAGACACCCTTGAAGCTGCTGCTCGACAACAGGATCGACCTCTCCGGCGACCGCGTCAAAAGCGTCAAGCAGGAGGACGACCTCACAACCATCCAGCTCGCCGACAAATCGGTGTTCGGCAATTCGAAGATCACCATGATGTTCGATCCGAAAACCTTCGACTTGCGGCAGTGGACGATCACCGACGCGCAGGGCAAGGATACGACGGTGATGATCTTCAACACCAAGGAAGGCGTCAGCTTCGCGCCGGATACTTTCGCCATCGACTACACGGCGAACCGCGAGCTCAACACCAACAAGGCGCGCTAGCTTCAAACGCTCCAATAGCTGTGGAAAGCACCGGGCCGCGCCTCGTCGAGCGTTGCCCGGCTTGTCTTTGCGGCTTGCGGCTGGCAATTTCCCGGACCGACTCCGTCAAAAGGCGTCTTCCCCGCCGGGACCCATCGGTTCTGGCCGGTTGCACGCTGTCCTGGATTGCCAAATGCCCTTCTCCATCGCCACCTGGAACATCAACTCCGTTCGCCTTCGCATGCCGATCGTCGAGCGCCTGCTCGTCGAGCATGCGCCCGACGTGCTGTGCCTGCAGGAAACCAAGGTTCCCGACGAACTGTTCCCCGAGAAGGCTTTCCGCAAGCTCGGCTACGAGCACATCGCCTTCCATGGCCAGAAGGGCTACCACGGCGTAGCAACCGTGGCGCGGCGGCCGATCGAATTGGTTGAAAAGCGACGCTTTTGCGAAATCGAGGACAGCCGGCACCTCTCGGTGACGGTGCGGGCCGGCGGCAAGGCGATCCTGCTGCATAATTTCTACGTCCCGGCGGGCGGCGACGAACCGGATCCCGTCATCAACAGGAAGTTCAAGCACAAGCTCGATTTCGTTGCCGAGATGAATGCCATCCGGGCAGAACATGACGAGGTGTCCGGCTCGGTGCTGGTCGGCGACCTCAACATCGCCCCGCTCGAACATGACGTCTGGTCGCACAAGCAATTGCTCAACGTGGTCAGCCACACGCCGGTCGAGACGGAAAATTTCGAGGCGATGCGTCGCGCCGGCAACTGGGTCGACCTGATGCGGCTCAACGTGCCGGATGAGCAGAAGCTCTATACCTGGTGGAGCTATCGTGCGCAGGATTGGGAGCTGTCCAATCGCGGCCGCCGCCTCGACCACGTCTGGTCGTCGCCGAACCTTGTGCCTAGCTTTTCCGGCTACGAGATCCTGCGTCTGGCGCGCGGCTGGGAGCGCCCGTCGGACCATGTGCCTGTCATCGCGCGGTTCGATCTGGACTAGTCTGGTCGAAAATGCCCGCGTGCGGCAGTCAGTCTGTAGAGTTGGGACCGGCTGGATCCACCCACGGACGGCCCAATCGTGTCACCATCGCCGCGTACCCAACGGCACCTGCCGCCCAAAGGAAGATGCCAAGCTCTTTGACGACGTCCTCGGCGATGGCGGCCGCAGAACCGGGGGTAGGAAACAGCTCTCCGAGCTGGTCGATCGATGCTGACATCGCCAGCAGGAAGCCTGCGGCCACAAAGATGATCGTGCCGTCGAATCTTTTTCGTCGCAGCCGGAAGAACCAGAACAACCCGGCGGCGGCGTAGGCAATCATCGGAACGATCTCTGGTATCCCAACAATGGGCAGCACGTCCTCATGGATCAACAACAGGTCATCGAGGCCCAAGAGGAGGGTAAGGCCGCCGAGAAACGTGCAATCCCATCGGCGCGTGAGCAGGCCAGCAAACAGGGTTGCGGCGCCGGAGCCGATCCATAGCGAAGCACCCAGGGACGAAATCCACCCCGTATAGAAACCGACTCCGGCGGCTGCGGATGGATCTCGATAAAAGATCCACGCGTCCAGACCACGAATTTGCGCGACGAACAGCGCGGCCAAGAGCATCGCAACGTTGATCGCCGCCGCCGCCACCACGACCAAGCGCCAGGCTATTGTCCATTCGCCGCCATGCTTTGTGTTCGGCGCGCTGTTCTCTGGCATTTGCTATTCTCATAGAGGACTGAGAGGAACTCCATTGGAATCAAAGATCAAGAAGTGCTGACCTATGCCTAATCCAGTGCGATGGCTGCCAGCTCTGCCGCGCCGAGAACTCCGCCTGCATTGTGCCGGTGGTCAGCATCGAACGGTTGCAGCGCTTCGCTCTACCGAACCCATTGTACCATGGCGCCGATGTTCAGGGGAGGCCGGCCTGCAAATGCCCGACCTGAATCCAACACGCTTCGAAGCGCGTCCAAATAAATTCGAACTCAAACGGCGCGCTTCACGTCTTCACGCATGTCGTTGCTCCAGGGCTGCTGCGCTGACAGGCCTGCGAGATCCGGCAGATGGGGATGGTCGCGGCGGCGTGTCGCCAGCATCCGTTGCGCCGCTTCGATGATTGTCGGCGCCGGGACATCGGCGACCAGGCCGGTCGGGCTGGCATGGCGGGTCGCGATCACGTCCACGCAGTTCGAAAGCGGCCTCCAACGGGCCATGTTGGCGCCGCCATTGAGGATAACCATCGGCGTCATCACCGTTGCCATGAGATGTGCGGTACCGCCTTCGGCGCCGATGTAAAGATCGGCAAACTCGCCGAGCGCCAGCAAGATGTCACCGATATCGACACCTCCGATCGCGGCGGAATCGACAAGCCGCAGCTTCGGCACGCGCTGAGCCAGCTCAGCCATATCGGGACCGTCGCCGGGGGTTTTCACATAGAGAAGGTTCGCCCCGTCGGCGATCAGGCTGTCGGCGATTGCGGCAACCTGATCCGCCGACATGCGCTTGCTGGCGCTGCCATGCGCCGCGATAATGATCAAGGGAGCATGCTTGTCGTCCGCAAGGCTCCTGGCCGCCGCTCGTGCGGCCGGGCTAGGCTCCAGCCGATGATCGAAAGGCAGCCGCTTGCCGGCAAGGCGTTCGATGAGGCGATGGTAGCGCCAGGCATTGTGCCCGGGTCGTGCTTCAGGCCTGTGACCCAGGCGCCAGGAAAGGGCGAAAGCCGGAAAGTTTGCCTCATAGGCGATGCCGCGGCCGAGCAGTGATGCCGAGGCTTGAAGCAGCCAACGCGCCGAGATGCGGAAATCGACGACGGCCAATTGCCCCTTGCCCTTGCTGTGACCGGCGATCAGGCGCGCCAGGGGCGTCCGCACATTGATCGCATCGACCAAATGGCGGGCATGGCGATTGAGGCTATGTTCAAGGGACGACGACCGGGTGGTTCCGTAGACGATGAAACTGTCGGGGAATGCCGTTCTGGCGGCGCGCAAAGCCGGAATCCGGATCAACCCGTCGCCGAACGCGTCATTGCGGGAATACAAGATAATGGTCTCGTACCGCCCTGATGGCATGGCTCGCTCCTCCCAGGAGCCTGGTGGTGATGGCGCCTGCTGCGCCGGCCGCCTTCGAGGTGCTTTAGGATTTCACCTCTTGCCTGTCAACGGAGCCTTGCCGCTGGATCCGGGCGTCCGGATGGCCGCAGTGCGCCACGACCAGTTCATCGCTGTCGTTGAAAACGCTTCTGCCTTCGGCCGCGAAGCCAGCAGCTTCGTGGGTACGCTAGATTTAGCCGGAGAAGCGCGGCGCCAGTTCCTCGATGCGGCGGATCATCGCCTGAAATTCCTCCGAGATGCGCTGGTGCAGCTTGACCGCGATCTCGGGATATTCCTCCAGGATGCGGCGGAACATCTTGCGGCTGAGGCGCATCACTTCCGAATCGATCTCGGCCGAGGCGCTGGTCAACCGGTTGGTGTCGGCGATCAATGCCAGTTCGCTCAGGATCGTGCCGGGGTCTGCCGTGCCAATCGGGATTCGCTCACCATTCTGCTCCCGGTAGAGCACGATGCGCCCGCTGACAACGATATAGGCGGAATCGGCCTCGTCGTCCTCGCGATAGAGCTTGTGGTTGGCAATCAGCCTGGTGTTCTCGGCGCCAAAGGCGAGCAGGCGCAGTTGTTCCTGCGTGAAGCCCTCGAAGAGCCTCACGGCGGACAGAACGCGGATGTCGTCATCCAGCGCCATCTAGCTATGTCCCCGAACCGACAGTCCGACTCCTCCTCTGCGAGTTCGATCCAAACCACCCTCCAACTGGATCGTACCCGAAAGCGGCCCCGCCCGGCCGCTCATTGGATAATGAAAATGTTTAAGGAACCAGCTTGTAGCCGCCGCTTTCTGTCACAAGAATTTCCGCATTGGAAGGATCGCGCTCGATCTTCTGGCGCAGCCGGTAGACATGGGTTTCCAGCGTGTGCGTGGTGACGCCGGAATTGTAGCCCCACACCTCCTCGAGCAGCACGTCGCGCGTCACCACCTTCTGGTCGGCGCGATAGAGATATTTGATGATCGAGGCCTCCTTCTCCGTCAGCCGCACCTTGCCGCCGCGCGGGTCGAGCAGCAGTTTCTGGCTGGGCTTGAAAGTATAGGGCCCGACCGAGAAGGTGGCATCCTCGCTCTGCTCATGCTGGCGCAACTGCGCCCGAATGCGCGCCAGCAGCACGGCGAAGCGGAACGGCTTCGTCACGTAGTCGTTGGCGCCGGCCTCGAGACCAAGAATCGTATCCGAATCGGTGTCGTGACCGGTCAGCATGATGATGGGCGCCTTGTAGCCGCCCTTGCGCAGGATCTTCACCGCTTCGCGGCCATCCATGTCGGGCAGCCCGACATCCATGATGAGCAGATCGATGAGGCCGCCGCGCGCTGCGGCGACACCTTTTGCCGCAGTCGATTCCTGCAGCACGTCGAATTCCTCGTAAAGGGATAATTGCTCGACCAGCGTGCCGCGCAGGTCATCATCGTCGTCGACGATCAGTATGGTGCGTGAAGTCATGGATCAATCCGTTGTTTTGAAAAGAAAATTCAGTTGACCGCTGCCTGTTTATGCGGAAGCTGACCGGCGTAACAGCCGTTCACAGTGATTTGTTCCGTGGCACGATCATACAAGAAAAAACACGATCGCAATGCAGCCGGCGCAATTTTGCGAAAAGGGCTGCGTGTGCTGACCGTGCGGGCGAGGCCTGGGCATCCAAGCCAGGGCCTGCTGCAGGCCGGGAAAACGGTGTTTGCCTGTGCGCTGGGGCGCGGCGGCATCTCGGCCGACAAGCGCGAAGGCGATGGCGCCACGCCGCTAGCCGCGATGCGGATCCTGTCGGGGTATTTCCGGGGGGATCAGTTCTCCAGCGGCCGCAGGACCCGGCTGGCGATGACGCCGATCGGGCCCGATCTGGGCTGGTGCGAAGTGCCTGACGACCGCAACTACAACAGGCCGGTCAGGATTCCCTATGGCGCCAGCCACGAACGCATGCGGCGCGACGACAGGCTCTACGACGCCTGCCTGGTGCTCGACTGGAACCTGTCGCCGCGCCGGCGCGGACGCGGCAGCGCCATCTTCTTCCATCTGGCGCGCCCCGGCTTCACGCCGACGCAAGGCTGTGTGGCTGTCACGGCGCAAACCATGGCGCGGCTGCTGCCGCTGCTGTCGGACCGGACGGTGGTGAGGGTGGTAAGATAGTAGGGGAGTAGGGGAGTAGGGGAGTAG
>NZ_JAIUIC010000027.1:0-29922 GCF_020165455.1 Mesorhizobium sp. BR1-1-3 | reverse complement strand
CGCCCGCCCACCCGCTGCCAAGAGGAATCGGCCCGTGAACGACAACGAAGAACGCCCGGTCACCATCATCACCGGCCGGGTGTGGAAGAAAAAAGGCGGCAAACCGGAAGGCGTCCACGTCATGCTGGTTGCGCCCGACGACGATTCGGCGGTGCGCCGGGCGCTCGAATCGCTTGCCGCCGAAGGTTACGCCGAGGCCGAGCTCGACCAGATCGGCGACATGGACGGCATCCCCGACGAAGAGCCGCATATTTCCGCCTTCCAGGGCGCGCTCGAAGGCGAAGTGTCGATCGTTACCTTCGACGTGCCGATCTGACCCCGGTCCAGCTTTCGAATCGACTGCCGAACCGAATCGGCGACCGAGGCCTTCCCAGCCGACAAATGTGCTGCCGCTAAGGGAAGGCTGAGCTTGGCTGCTCGGCTTCGGCTTGCCCGAGGCAAGTGTTCTGATAAGAAGCCATCACCATCATCAAACAGACGGAGCGGCCGTGTCCCAGCCCATCAAGATAGGCATCGTCGGCGTCGGCAAGATCGTCCGCGACCAGCACCTGCCGGCCCTGGCGAAAGACCAGGACTATCGCCTCGTCGCGGCCGCCAGCCGTCACGGCAAGGTGGATGACATCCCGAATTTCCCCACCATCGAAGCCATGCTCGACGCCGTAGCCGAGCTCGAGGCCGTCTCGCTCTGCATGCCGCCGCAATTCCGCTACGACGCGGCGCGGACGGCGCTGACGGCAAAGAAGCATGTCTTCCTGGAGAAGCCGCCGGGCGCTACTGTCAGCGAGGTCGAAGACCTCAAGACATTGGCTGCGCACAACGGCGTCTCGCTGTTCGCCAGCTGGCACTCGCGCTATGCGCCGGCCGTCGAGGCCGCACGTGCTTTTCTAAGTTCAGCCCGCATCCGCTCGGCCGCCATCAACTGGAAAGAGGATGTGCGCCGCTGGCACCCGAACCAGGAATGGATCTGGGCTCCCGGCGGTTTTGGCGTCTTCGATCCCGGCATCAACGCGCTGTCGATTGCCACCCATATCCTGCCGGCCATGTTCATCACCTCGGCGGTGCTCGACTTTCCCGAAAACCGCGCCTCCCCGGTTGCCGCGCGCGTCACCTTCCGCACCTCGAATGGCCTGCCGGTGACGATGGACCTCGACTGGCTGCAGACAGGCCCGCAAAGCTGGGACATCCTGGCCGACACCGACAAGGGCGCCATGGTGCTGTCGGGCGGCGGCTCGAAGCTCGCCATCGATGGCAAGCTCATTCACGAAGAGCCGGAAGCGGAATATCCGATGCTCTACAAGCGCTTCGCCGAGATCGTGCGCGCCGGCGTTTCCGATGTCGATCTGGCCCCGCTCCAGCATGTCGCTGACGCCTTCATGCTCGGCAAGCGCAACGTAGTCGAGGCGTTTTTCGATTGAGCTCTGGAACCGCACTCGCTGATCGCGCGCGGGGGTCGCAGGTTGGGAATAGTCGCGCGACAGGATTGTCGCGCGACTGAGAACCAGCGGATCGCCAGGCTCAATTCCTGGTCCTGCAACCGGCACGCTTGACCATGTCGGCAATGATCAGTGGCGTCGCCGGTGTCTGAGACCAGTTACCCTGACGAGGGGCGCCCGCTTCAAGGGCGGCGCGCACCGCTCGTGTATCCAGGCTGAAAGAACTCTTGCAGGAAACAAGGCCGCCATTGCCGATCGTGTCGGCGATCACGCCGGCGGCTTCGCCAACCCCGGCGACATAGGCGACCAGCGTTTGCCTGGCGACCGGGCTCGTGTCGGCCTTGTCGAGCATTTCCATCACCTGCCCCACCGATATCCGGCCTGTCGCTGTCGACGGGAGGGCGATGGCAGCAAAAGGCGTTATGGACGCGGCGACAATCGCGATGGCTGCCACGGCAATCCGGCGTTTGAACGAAGGCATAGGTTTCTCCTGTGATGTGGAATTGACAAGAATCATCATTGCGCATAAATAAATTATTGTAAAACGATAATTCATTACAATGGAGTGATAACGGCGATGATTGAACCTGTCATCACGGCTGTCCCCGCCGATCCTGCCCGCCAGCTTAGATTGAGACGCATCCGACTTTTCAGCCTAGTGCTGGCGAGGTGTTTTGTCGTCCTCGCCATATTGCTGACCATCGGTCTGCTGTTCTACTGGCTCAGCGTCTCCGCCAGTTCGATCGCGGCCGATGCGCAAATCCCGCAGGAATGGCTGAGCGAGCTCGGCCTCGGTCGAAGACTGGTCGGGTTCGCGATCTCGTTCGTGCCGCTTGCCTGCCTCGTCTTCGCGCTCATGGCCGCAAGGCGCTGCTTCGGCGCTTTCGCGTCCGGCAACTTCTTCGGTCAGGGCGCCATCAGCAATTTGCGATACTTTGGCCTCGGCCTGCTGGCATCCGCCTTGCTGAAACCGGTTTCGGCGGCGGCATTGTCCGTTCTGCTCAGCTGGGACGCGCCTGCCGGCCAGCACCGGCTGACGCTCGGTCTCGACAGCGACACGATGCTGACCTTGCTGGCAGCTTGCATCGTCGCTGTCATCACCTGGGTCATGGCCGAGGCATCGGCACTCGCCGAAGAAAACGCGCAATTCATCTGATGAGGATCAGCTCATGCCCATAAGGGTCAGGCTCAATGTCGTCCTCGCCGAACGAAACGTGAAGTCAAAGGACCTGGCCGAATATGTCGGCATCACCGAGGCCAATCTTTCTCTTTTGAAGCAGGGAAAGGTCAAGGGTATCCGGTTCGACACGCTGGAGCGCATCTGCGACTATCTCGACTGTCAGCCGGGCGATCTGCTTCGCTTCGAGAGGGTGTCCGAATAGCACAAAGAAATAGGCCGCCGGGTTGCCCCGACGGCCTTATTGCCTGAGATCGTTGCCGTCCGCGCTTACTGCGCGGCGGTGGTCATGTCGGCCAGCATCGGCTCGGCGACTTCCGCACCCGAGGCCTTGCGGCGCTCGTCGATGATCAGTTCGTCGCGCGAGGTGGCGATGCGCCGGATCTGGCTCATCGTGCCGCCGGTACCGGCCGGGATCAACCGGCCGACGATGACGTTTTCCTTCAAGCCCTGCAGCATGTCGGTCTTGCCGGCAACGGCAGCTTCCGTCAGCACTCGCGTCGTCTCCTGGAAGGAGGCGGCCGAGATGAAGGACGGCGTCTGCAGCGATGCCTTGGTGATGCCGAGCAGCACCGGCAGGCCTTCGGCCGGCTTCTTGCCGTCCTCGACCAGACGCTCGTTGACCTCTTCCAGTTCGATCACGTCGACATGATCGCCCGGGATGTAGGTCGAGTCGCCCTGCACCGTGATCTCGACCTTCTGCAGCATCTGGCGAACGATCACCTCGATGTGCTTGTCGTTGATCGACACGCCCTGCAGACGGTAGACTTCCTGGATCTCGTTGACGAGGTAGGAAGCAAGTGCCTCCACGCCCTTGATCGCCAGGATGTCGTGCGGCGCCGGGTTGCCGTCGAGGATGTAGTCGCCCTTCTCGATGACGTCGCCGTCCTGGAGATGGAACGGCTTGCCCTTCGGGATCAGGTATTCGACCGGCTCAAGCGTCGAGTCATGCGGCTCGATGATGATGCGACGCTTGTTCTTGTAGTCGCGGCCGAAGCGGATCGTGCCGTCGATCTCGGCGATGATGGCGTGATCCTTCGGACGACGTGCCTCGAACAGCTCGGCAACACGCGGCAGACCGCCGGTGATGTCCTTGGTCTTGGCGCTTTCCATCGGAATACGCGCCAAAACGTCGCCGGGGCGAACCTGCGAACCCGGCTCGACCGAAAGAATGGCCTCGACCGAGAGCAGGAAGCGGGCGTCGCCGCCCTTGGACAGCTTGCCGACCTTGCCCTTGGCGTCCTGGATCGCGATCGCCGGCTTCAGGTCGTTGCCACGTGGCGTCGAGCGCCAGTCGATGACCTCACGCTTGGTGATGCCGGTCGACTCGTCGGCCGTTTCCTGAACGGAAATGCCGTCGACCAGATCCTCGTACGACACCCTGCCCTCGATTTCGGTGAGGACCGGACGCGTGTAGGGATCCCACTCGGCGATACGCTGGCCGCGCTTCACCTTGTCACCATCGTCCACGAAGATGCGCGAACCATAGGTGAGACGGTGCGAGGCGCGCTCCTTGCCGGCTTCGTCGAGGATCAGCACCGCCATGTTGCGGCCCATGACCATCTGCTGGCCGTCGGAGTTGCGCACCACGTTGCGGTTGCGGATCTCGACCTTGCCCTCATACGAGGCTTCAAGGAACGAGCTGTCCACCACCTGCGCGGTACCGCCCATGTGGAAGGTACGCATGGTGAGCTGGGTGCCCGGCTCGCCGATCGACTGCGCCGCGATGACGCCGACGGCTTCGCCCTGGTTGACCGGGGTGCCGCGGGCCAGATCGCGACCGTAGCAGACCGCGCAGACGCCAACCCTGACTTCGCAAGTCAGTGCCGAGCGGATGCGGACCGACTGGACGCCGGCCTTTTCGATCTGTTCCACGTCACGCTCGTCCATCAGCGTTCCGGCCTTGACCAGGATCTCGCCCGACACCGGATGGGTGATGTCGTCGAGCGACGTACGGCCCAGCACGCGCTGGCCGACCGAAGCAACGACCTGACCGGCATCGACGATCGGCTGCATGGTGAGGCCCTTGTCGGTGCCGCAGTCGACGGAGTTGACGATGCAGTCCTGCGCCACGTCGACCAGACGACGGGTGAGGTAACCCGAGTTCGCCGTCTTCAAGGCGGTGTCGGCCAGACCCTTGCGGGCGCCGTGGGTCGAGTTGAAGTACTCGAGCACGGTCAGGCCTTCCTTGAAGTTCGAGATGATCGGCGTCTCGATGATTTCACCCGACGGCTTGGCCATAAGGCCGCGCATGCCGGCAAGCTGGCGCATCTGGGTGGGCGAGCCACGCGCACCGGAGTGCGACATCATGTAGATCGAGTTCATCGGCTTCTGACGGCCATTGTCCTCGAACTCGACCGCCTTGATGCGGGCCATCATCTCGTCGGCGACCTTTTCCGAGCACTTGGCCCAGGCGTCGACGACCTTGTTGTACTTCTCGCCCTGCGTGATCAGACCGTCATTGTACTGCTGCTCGTATTCCTTGGCCAAAGCCTCGGTGTCGGAGACCAGCTTGATCTTGGCATCCGGGATCAGCATGTCGTCCTTGCCGAACGAAATGCCGGCGCGGCAGGCATGGCTGAAGCCGAGCGCCATGATGCGATCGCAGAAAATGACCGTCTCCTTCTGACCGCAATGGCGGTAGACGGTGTCGATCATCTTGGAGATGTTCTTCTTAGTCATCTCCTGGTTGGCGGTCTCGTAAGGCACGTTGACGTTCTTCGGCAGAAGCTCGCCGATGATCATGCGGCCAGGCGTGGTGTCATGGATCTTCGACACGACCTTGCCTTCGGCGTCGACCGTGCGGAAACGACCCTTGATCTTGGAGTGCAGCGTCACCGCCTTGGTCTCGAGCGCGTGCTGGAGTTCGCCCATATCGGCAAACACCATGCCCTCGCCCGGCTCGTTCTGGTTGACGATCGAGAGATAGTAGAGACCCAGAACCATGTCCTGCGACGGCACGATGATCGGCGCGCCCGAAGCCGGGTGCAGGATGTTGTTGGTCGACATCATCAGCACGCGGGCTTCAAGCTGCGCTTCCAGCGACAGCGGCACGTGAACGGCCATCTGGTCGCCGTCGAAGTCGGCGTTGAAGGCCGTGCAGACCAGCGGGTGCAGCTGAATCGCCTTGCCTTCGATCAGGATCGGCTCGAACGCCTGGATGCCGAGACGGTGCAGCGTCGGCGCACGGTTCAGCAGCACCGGATGCTCGCGGATGACCTCGTCGAGGATATCCCAGACTTCCGGACGCTCCTTTTCGACCAGCTTCTTCGCCTGCTTGACGGTCGAGGAGTAACCCTTGGCGTCGAGACGGGCGTAGATGAAGGGCTTGAACAGTTCGAGCGCCATCTTCTTGGGCAGGCCGCACTGGTGCAGCTTGAGCTCCGGACCGGTCACGATGACCGAGCGGCCGGAATAGTCGACGCGCTTGCCGAGCAGGTTCTGACGGAACCGGCCCTGCTTGCCCTTGAGCATGTCGGACAGCGACTTCAGCGGGCGCTTGTTGGCGCCGGTGATGACGCGGCCGCGACGGCCGTTGTCGAACAGCGCATCGACGGCTTCCTGCAGCATGCGCTTTTCATTGCGCACGATGATGCCGGGGGCGCGCAGCTCGATCAGCCGCTTCAGACGGTTGTTGCGGTTGATGACGCGGCGATAGAGATCGTTCAGATCCGACGTGGCGAAACGGCCGCCGTCCAGCGGGACGAGCGGACGCAGGTCCGGCGGGATCACCGGAACCACCTTCATGATCATCCATTCCGGACGATTGCCGGATTCCATGAAGTTCTCGACGACCTTGAGCCGCTTCAGATACTTCTTCTGCTTCAGCTCGGAGGTGGTCGACGCCAGTTCCGAACGCAGGTCGCCGGCGATCTTCTCCAGGTCCATGCCGGCCAGGAGGTCATGAATGGCCTCGGCGCCGATCATGGCGGTGAAAGAATCCTCGCCATACTCGTCGACGGCGATCATGTACTCTTCCTCGCTGAGCAGCTGGTGCTCCTTCAGCGCGGTGAGGCCAGGTTCGGTGACGATGTAGTTCTCGAAGTAGAGGACGCGCTCGATGTCCTTCAGGGTCATGTCGAGCAGCGTGCCGATGCGCGACGGCAGCGACTTCAGGAACCAGATATGGGCGACCGGTGCCGCCAGCTCGATATGGCCCATGCGCTCGCGGCGAACGCGCGACAGCGTGACTTCGACGCCGCACTTCTCGCAGATGACGCCCTTGTACTTCATGCGCTTGTACTTGCCGCACAGGCACTCGTAGTCCTTGATCGGGCCAAAAATGCGCGCGCAGAACAGACCGTCACGCTCCGGCTTGAAGGTGCGGTAGTTGATGGTCTCCGGCTTCTTGATCTCGCCGAAAGACCAGGACAGAATCTTCTCAGGGCTGGCAAGCGATATCCGGATGGAATCGAACACCTGCGCAGGCGCCTGCGGATTGAAGAGATTCATGACCTCTTGGTTCATGCCGTTCTCCTTTTCGGGATCCTCGAAGATCCCTTGCATCTAGTCGCGAGCCAAACGCCCGCCGTCTTTGTCGGCCACTGGCCGTCGAATTCTTCCTGGTTGAGCATGATCCTGTCGAAAACCGGTCGGGATCATGCTCGAGGCGCGCCGCGGACAGCCGTGGCGCGCCATTGCCTTACTCGGCCGCGTCGGGCAGCCGGACAGGGTTGTCGTCGAGCTTGGTGTTCTCCAGCTCGACATTGAGGCCGAGAGACCGCATTTCCTTGACGAGAACGTTGAAGCTCTCCGGGATGCCGGCCTCGAAGGTGTCGTCGCCACGCACGATCGCCTCGTAGACCTTGGTACGGCCGGCGACGTCGTCGGACTTCACCGTCAGCATTTCCTGCAGCGTGTAGGCGGCGCCGTACGCTTCCAGCGCCCAGACCTCCATCTCGCCGAAGCGCTGGCCACCGAACTGCGCCTTGCCGCCCAGCGGCTGCTGGGTGACGAGCGAGTACGGACCGATCGAACGCGCGTGGATCTTGTCGTCCACGAGATGGTGAAGCTTGAGCATGTAGATGTAGCCCATCGTCACCTTGCGATCGAACGGCTCGCCCGTGCGTCCGTCATAGAGCTGCGACTGACCGCTGCTGTGCAGGCCCGCCTGCTCCAGCATGATGTTGATGTCAGCCTCATGCGCGCCGTCGAACACCGGGGTCGCGATCGAGACGCCGCGGCGCATCTGCTCGCTGAGGCGAACGATGCTCTCGTCGTCATAGTCGCGAACCGGCTCGTTGCGGTCGTTGGCCGGGATGAAGCTCTCGAGCGTCTTGCGCAGCGGCTTGATGTCGCCCGCTGCCTTGTACGTGTCGATCAGCTCGCCGATCTTCCTGCCCATGCCCGCACATGCCCAGCCCAGATGCGTTTCCAGGATCTGGCCGACATTCATGCGGCTCGGCACACCCAGCGGGTTGAGCACGATATCGGCATGCGTGCCGTCCTCGAGGAAAGGCATGTCCTCGACCGGAACGATCCGCGACACGACACCCTTGTTGCCGTGACGGCCGGCCATCTTGTCGCCGGGCTGCATCTTGCGCTTCACGGCCACGAAGACCTTGACCATCTTCATGACGCCCGGAGGCATTTCGTCGCCGCGCTGGACCTTCTCGACCTTGTCCATGAAACGCTGTTCAAGCGCCTTCTTGGAATCGTCATACTGGCCACGCAGCGCTTCCAGCTCGCTCTGGAGCTTTTCGTTCTCCACGGCAAACTGCCACCACTGCGAACGCGGATACTCGTCGAGCGTATCCTTGGACAGCGTCGAGCCCTTCTTGAAGCCCTTCGGTCCAGCGATCGCTTCCTTGCCGACGAGCACGTCGGAAAGACGCGCGTAGACGTTACGGTCCAGAATGGCCTGCTCGTCGTCGCGGTCCTTGGCGAGGCGTTCGATCTCCTCGCGCTCGATCGCCATGGCGCGCTCGTCCTTCTCCACACCGTGGCGATTGAAGACGCGCACCTCGACGACGGTGCCGAATGTGCCCGGAGGCATGCGCATCGAGGTGTCGCGCACATCGGACGCCTTTTCGCCGAAGATGGCGCGCAGAAGCTTCTCTTCCGGCGTCATCGGGCTTTCGCCCTTCGGCGTGATCTTGCCGACCAGGATGTCGCCCGGCTGAACTTCCGCACCGATGTAGACGATGCCGGCTTCGTCGAGGTTCTTCAGCGCTTCTTCCGAGACGTTCGGGATATCGCGCGTGATTTCCTCCGGTCCAAGCTTGGTATCGCGCGCCATGACCTCGAACTCCTCGATGTGGATCGAGGTGAAGACGTCGTCGGCGACGATGCGTTCGGACAGGAGGATCGAGTCCTCGTAGTTGTAGCCGTTCCACGGCATGAACGCGACCAGCACGTTGCGGCCGAGCGCCAGATCGCCGAGCTCGGTCGACGGACCGTCGGCGATGATGTCGCCCTTGTTGACCCGGTCGCCCATGCGAACCAGCGGGCGCTGGTTGATGCAGGTGTTCTGGTTCGAACGCTGGAACTTCATCAACCGGTAGATGTCGACGCCGGACTTGCCCGGATCGAGATCTTCGGTGGCGCGGATAACGATACGCGTCGCGTCCACCTGGTCGACGATGCCGCCGCGGCGGGCGCCGATGGCGGCGCCCGAGTCACGGGCGACGATCGGCTCCATGCCGGTGCCGACGAACGGCGCCTCGGCGCGCACCAGCGGCACGGCCTGACGCTGCATGTTCGAACCCATCAGAGCGCGGTTGGCGTCGTCGTTTTCCAGGAACGGGATCAGGGCCGCGGCCACCGACACCATCTGCTTCGGCGACACGTCCATCAGATCGACGTTTTCGCGCGGCGCCATCATCACTTCGCCGGCACTGCGGCAAATGACGAATTCGTCGACGAAACCACCGTTCTTGTCGAGCTCGGCGTTGGCCTGCGCAACATGGTGCTTGGCCTCTTCCATCGCCGAGAGATAGACGACGTCATTGGTCAGCTTGCCGTCGACGATCTTGCGGTACGGGCTCTCGATGAAGCCGTACTTGTTGACGCGTGCGAAGGTGGCCAGCGAGTTGATCAGACCGATATTCGGGCCTTCCGGCGTCTCGATCGGGCAGATGCGGCCGTAATGCGTCGGGTGCACGTCGCGCACTTCGAAGCCGGCGCGCTCGCGGGTCAGACCGCCCGGTCCAAGCGCCGAGAGGCGGCGCTTGTGGGTGATCTCCGACAGCGGGTTGGTCTGGTCCATGAACTGCGACAGCTGCGAGGAACCGAAGAACTCGCGCACGGCGGCAGCCGCCGGCTTGGCGTTGATCAGATCCTGCGGCATGACCGTGTCGATCTCGATCGAGGACATACGCTCCTTGATCGCGCGCTCCATGCGCAGCAGGCCGACGCGGTACTGGTTTTCCATCAGCTCGCCGACCGAACGCACGCGGCGGTTGCCGAGATTGTCGATGTCGTCGATCTCGCCCTTGCCGTCGCGCAGTTCAACCAGCGTCCTGACCACGGCCAGGATGTCGTCCTTGCGCAGCACGCGCACGGTGTCCTCGGCCTTGAGCTCGAGGCGCATGTTCATCTTGACACGGCCGACGGCCGACAGATCGTAGCGCTCGCTATCGAAGAACAGCGAGTTGAACATGGCTTCGGCGGTTTCAAGCGTCGGCGGCTCGCCGGGGCGCATGACACGATAGATGTCGAACAGCGCGTCCTGGCGGCTCTCGTTCTTGTCGACGTTGAGCGTGTTGCGGATATAGGCGCCGACATTGACGTGGTCGATGTCGAGAACCTTGATCTCCTCTTCGCCGGTGCCGAGCAGCACCTTCAGCGTCTTCTCGTCGATCTCGTCACCGGCCTCGAGGAAGATCTCGCCGGTGGCGTAGTTGACGATGTCCTCGGCCAGATAGTTGCCGAGCAGGTCCTCGTCGGTCGCCTTGATCGCCTTCAGACCCTTTTCGCCAAGCGCCCGTGCCTGGCGTGCGGTGATCTTCTTGCCGGCCTCGACGACGACTTCGCCGGTATCGGCATCGACCAGGTCGCCGACAGCCTTGAGGCCGCGGAAACGCTCGACGTTGAACGGAATGCGCCAATGGTCGCCGGCACGCTTGTAGGTGATCTTGTTGTAGAAGGTCGACAGGATCTCTTCGCCGTCCATGCCGAGCGCCATCAGCAGCGACGTCACCGGAATCTTGCGGCGGCGATCGATGCGGGCGTGCACGACGTCCTTGGAATCGAACTCGATGTCGAGCCACGAACCGCGATACGGGATGACGCGCGCGGCAAACAGAAGCTTGCCCGACGAGTGCGACTTGCCCTTGTCATGGTCGAAGAAGACGCCCGGCGAACGGTGCATCTGCGAAACGATGACGCGCTCGGTGCCGTTGACGATAAAGGTGCCGTTCAAGGTCATGAGCGGCATGTCGCCCATGTAGACGTCCTGCTCCTTGATGTCCTTGATGGACTTGGCGCCGGTGTCCTCGTCGATATCGAACACGATGAGGCGCAGCGTCACTTTGAGCGGCGCGGCATAGGTGAGGTCGCGCTGACGGCATTCGTCAACGTCGAATTTCGGTCCTTCGAACTCGTACTTCACGAACTCCAGCATGGAGGAGCCGGAAAAATCGGAGATCGGGAAGACCGACTTGAAAACGGCCTGCAGCCCCTCGTCCGGACGCCCACCCTTGGGCTCCGCCACCATCAGGAACTGGTCATAGGATGCCTTCTGAACCTCGATCAGGTTCGGCATCTCCGCAACTTCCGGAATCTTTCCGAAGAACTTGCGTACGCGTCTGCGGCCATTGAAAGTCTGGGTCTGGGCCATCGTCGCTCCTTAGCTCTAAACTCGGGACGAGCCTCGCCGCGGCTCGCCTTGCATACTGGGCCACCTTGGCGGCAACCCTCTGTCTGTTTTCCCGGCGCCTGTCGGCGGCCGGCTAGAACGGGAGAAAACCCGTTTCCTGAAGGCCGGTTTTCGGCCCTCAGGAAAGAGGTTCTCGCAGATCTCGCGTTACGCGCTCTCCCTTCGGGCGAAGGGAGTGGCGGACGGCGCGAGGCCGCCCGCCGCTTTTACGCTTACTTCAGTTCGACCTTGGCGCCGGCTGCTTCCAGCTGGGCCTTGAACTTGTCAGCGTCGGCCTTGGAAACGGCTTCCTTGACCGGCTTCGGAGCCGCTTCAACCAGATCCTTGGCTTCCTTGAGGCCAAGACCGGTGATGGCGCGGACTTCCTTGATGACGTTGATCTTCTGAGCGCCTGCGTCGGTGAGGACGACGTCGAATTCCGTCTTTTCCTCGGCCGGAGCAGCAGCGGCCGCAGCGCCGCCAGCAGCGGCAACCGCCACCGGAGCAGCAGCCGAAACGCCCCACTTTTCTTCCAGAAGCTTCGACAGCTCGGCCGCCTCGAGGACGGTCAGCTTCGAAAGGTCGTCTACGATCTTTGCGAGATCAGCCATTGTTGTGTTCCTTCATAAGGTTCGAACGTGTGTTTGTGATAGCGAGGAACGGCCTCATGCCGCCTCGTCCTTCCGGGCGTAAGCGCCGATGACGCGCGCGACCGAGGCCGCTGGCGCATTGACGATCTGGGCGATCCGGGTTGCCGGCGTGGCGATCATGCCAACCAGCCTGGCGCGCAGCTCATCGAGCGACGGAAGTGTGGCGAGTGCCTTCACACCGTCGGCATTGAGCGAGGTGGTGCCCATTGCGCCGCCGAGAATGACGAGCTTGTCATTTCCCTTGGCGAAATCGGACGCGACCTTCGGCGCCGCAATCGGATCCTCCGAATAAGCAATCAGCGTCTGTCCCTTGAACAGCTCGATGATCGATGCGGAGTCCGTGCCCTGAAGAGCGATTTTGGCGAGACGGTTCTTCGCGACTTTGACGGTGCCACCGGCAGCGCGCATTTTCGACCGAAGGTCGTTCATTTGCGCGACGGTGATACCGGCGTAGTGGGCCACGACCACTGAACCTGCGTTCGAGAACGCACCGTTCAGGCCCGTGACGAGTTCGCGTTTTTCCGCTCTGTCCACTGCCTATCTCCAGTTGACCCCAATCCTGTTAACGGGAACATCCCATTGACGAGGACAGGCGTCGGGTTGCCTTTTGTCGGCCGGGCCATCCAGTAACGGATCTCCCGAACGACGCTCGAGGATCCTGCCCCCTTTCGCCACATCGACAGTCAAGCCGGCGATGCGCAGACAAAAGGCAAACACGGTTCGAACCTTTCATTGGAGCAATCGCTCCGTTGTCCGGTCTTCACCCGTCTCATGCAGGCCCAAATCGAATTAAGGCTTCTGGGCCGCCTGCAATCTCGGACAGGATGTCCGGAAACCTTTCGGCTTCCGGTACCGGGCCGCCGACAAGTCGGAGGTCCGGAATTCACTTGCGGATCAGCCGCTTGGCGGCCGATCCAAATGTTCGTATCAGGACGCGTTAAGCGTCGCGACGTCGAGCTTGAGGCCCGGGCCCATCGTCGAGGTGACCGACACCTTCTTGACGTAGTTGCCCTTGGCGCCAGTCGGCTTTGCCTTGGTCACCGCATCGGCGAAGGCGCGGATGTTCTCTTCCAGGGCCTTGACGTCGAACGAGACCTTGCCGACGCCGGCATGGACGATGCCAGCCTTCTCGACACGGAACTCGACGGCGCCGCCCTTGGACGCCTTGACGGCGGCGGCAACGTCGGTGGTGACGGTTCCGACCTTCGGGTTCGGCATCATGCCGCGCGGGCCGAGCACCTTGCCCAGACGGCCGACCAGCGGCATCATGTCCGGCGTGGCGATGCAGCGATCGAAATCGATCGTGCCCTTCTGGACGATGTCGACCAGATCCTCGGCACCAACGATGTCGGCGCCGGCAGCGCGCGCTTCGTCGGCCTTGTCGCCACGGGCGAACACGGCGACACGTACCGAGCGGCCGGTGCCGTTCGGCAGGTTGACCACGCCGCGGACCATCTGGTCGGCATGGCGCGGGTCGACGCCGAGGTTCATGGCGACTTCGATGGTCTCATCGAACTTCACCGAGGAACGGTCCTTGAGCAGCTTCAGCGCATCACCCAGGGCATAAGCCTTGTTGGGATCGATGCCTTCGCGGGTCTTCGATACACGCTTTGCAATCTTTGCCATGATCTTAGCCCACCACTTCCAGACCCATCGAGCGGGCGGAGCCCTCGACCATGCGCATGGCCGCTTCGACGTCGTTTGCGTTCAGGTCTTTCATCTTCGCGGTGGCAATCTCGCGGACCTTGTCACGCGAAACCGTACCGGCCTTGACCTTGCCCGGCTCCTTGGAACCAGAGGTCAGGTTCGCCGCCTTCTTCAGGAAGTAGCTCACCGGCGCCGTCTTCATGACGAAGGTGAAGGACTTGTCCTGATAGTAGGTGATGACAACCGGAACCGGCGATCCCTTTTCCATTTCCTGGGTCTGCGCGTTGAACGCCTTGCAGAACTCCATGATGTTGATGCCACGCTGACCAAGCGCCGGGCCGATCGGGGGAGACGGCGTAGCCGATCCCGCTTTCACCTGGAGCTTGAGCTGGCCTGCAATTTTCTTAGCCATCTCTTTTCCTGCCTTTGTCTATGCCGGTCATGCCGGCGGTTGCAGTCTGGTGGTGCGATCCATGCGGCCGGCTAAAGCCGCATTCGTCTCCCACCGTTCTCAGGCCGCGCTTCCGCGCCGCCTCCCCTGATCGCCAAACCGGCTTCAGGGATTTCGGATCAGCCCTTTTCGACCTGCCCGAATTCCAGATCGACAGGCACGGCGCGCCCGAAGATCGAAACTTCCACCTTGAGCCGCGCCCGCTCCTCGTCCACTTCCTGGACGAAACCGTTGAACGACGCGAAGGGACCATCCGAAACGCGGATCGCTTCGCCGATCTCGAACGTGACCGAGGGCTTGGGCCGCTCGACGCCTTCCTGCACCTGGTTCAGGATGCGCTGCGCTTCCGCCTCGGTGATCGGCACCGGCTTGGAGTCACCCAGGAAGCCGGTGACCTTCGGCGTGTTCTTGACCAGCGAGAACACGGCGTCGGTCAGATTGGCCTTCAGCAGCACATAGCCCGGGAAGAACTTGCGCTCGGCATCGACCTTGCGGCCGCGGCGAACTTCGACGACCTTCTCGGTCGGAACCACGATCTGGTGGATGTCGGCAGACAGGCCCTTCTGCTTGGCCTTGTTCTCGATATCCTCGGCGACCTTCTTTTCAAAGTTCGAATAGGCGTGGACGATGTACCAGCGCGCGGTCATTTCAAGACTTCTCCGTAATCGCCGGACTTAGCGTCCGATGCCCAGAATCTGTTCGACCGCGAGGCCCATGAGCTGATCAGCGGTGAAGAAAAAGATCATCGCGATCACTGCGAAGGCCAGAACCATCACCGTCGAGATCATCGTTTCGCGCCGCGACGGCCAAGTCACCTTGGCGGTCTCCGCGCGAACCTGCTGGAGAAAGACGAAAGGATTTGTGGTTTTCGAAGCCATATGCCGCTCTGTCTTCAAGACCCGTTGGCCGGGTCTCCTGGATGATCCCGCTGGCCGGGACGTGCCGCCTGAGCGAATTTCGCGCCGAATCAGCGCAATCATTTCGCCCATGCAAATCAGACGCGTAAAGCCGGTTTCCCAGCTCCACGCGTCGCGTGTCTGTTTCGTCTACATAAAACCGATTCTTGATCCACGCAAGTGGCAAGTCTCCGCTTTATGACCAAACACCGCCTCGGAACCATCCAGTCGTTCCGTCCCGGCTATGGCGCTCTTATGCCCTAATCTACCCTATATGGCAAGCGGGTCGCCGATTTTCAAAGGCCGGACCATGGAAATATCGTTTTGAACGCCATTCCGAAACGGCGAGACTTTGGGTTGAATGCCATTCAGGGAATGGCACGGGCAGCAGGGCTCGAACCTACGACCTGCGGTTTTGGAGACCGCCGCTCTACCAACTGAGCTATGCCCGTACGTGCGCATGTCGGCGCAGCAGGCGCTTCCTAAAAGCTTCCGCACGCTCTGTAAAGAGCGGTTTGCAAGCAAACACGCCTTAACCTCTGCGCCAGAAATCGGGATAGTCGACAACCAGCCCGTTGCGGTCGATTTCAAGTTCCCGCCTGAAGTCGCTGGCGCGCGATTCATAGAGATATCGCCTGCCCTCTTCGAGGCATGTGTAGCGCTGCGGGTTGGCGACGACCGTGAGGGCGGGGAAGTCGATGAAGGCAGTGGTTATCTCGGCACTCTGCCCGGCGGAAAGTTGCAATCGCCGGATCGGCAGCGTGTTGGTGAACGGCGTGATGGTCAGGTCGGGATCGAAAATGCCGTCGAGCTCCGGCATCGGCAGGCCGTCCCTGGTCCAGCGACCATCGCCATCGGCGGAAAGAACAAGCGTGCGGCCGCTACCGATCATATCGACAACGACACGCCTGGCGTGCCAGCCGACATCGCAAACGATGCGGTAACGGACGGCAAAAGGCGTTTGCCCGGAGCAGACTGCGACAGAGTCGGCCGAGACCTCCCCTGCCCGCTCCTGCAGCACCAAATGTTCGAGACCCGGTCCGTCCCACTCGCGCCAACGTATGATCTTCACATCTTCCGGCATCAGCCCAACACCTCCATGGCGACTGGACGCTAGTTTGTACCCGGTGGCTGATAGGGGCCGCCCGGCACACCCCAGCCCCAGGCCGGCATCGGTTCCGTCTGCGGATCGCAGGTTTCGCCGAGATTGGAGTTCATCTTGGCCAGGCGCGATCCCCATTCGACATAGCCCATGAAGGCCGAACGGAATTCCGGATCGTCAGGCAGGCCGACCGCGTCGGCGGCATCGGCCAGGAGGCTGATCCAGCGGCGGCGCTGCTCCTCGGTGAGATGCTTGCCCAGATGGTGCATGACCATCTCGCGGTGGCCGCCGAACTGCTCGCTGTAGGTCTTCGGTCCGCCGAAAACCTCGCCGATGAAGGCCGCGACATGGGCGGGGTGATCCGGCGACATGGTCTTGAACACCGGCCCGACGATCGGGTCCTGCGCCACCTTGTCATAGAAGGTCTGGGTGAGCCGGTTCAAAGCCTCGCTGCCGCCGGCCCATTCGTAGAGTGTCGGGATATCCTGGCCCATTCTCGATCCTCCGCCTGCCTGAAGCCGCCAGCAGCGACGATAGCGGAAAAATCGAAAGCGGCTCAACCTGCCTCGATGGCCAGTTTCGGGCTCCGTCGCCCACTACAATTTGGCCGGCGCGTCAGCCTCGGCATTGGCGGAAGGCCGGATCCGGCAATTCTCGGGTCTTGGCACCGCCTCGCAAATGGTGGCGCCGGTCAGCGCGTCGACCGATTGCAGGCTCGTCGTCAGGCCAACCTTCAGCATCATGTCGGGTTCCAGCCGGCGCTCGACCGAGCGCCGCTCGATCGCCGCGAACAGGGCGGAACTGATCGCCATCTCCTCCAGGTAGGCCTTGACCATCAGCTTTTGCCCCATCGGGTAGAGGCTAAGTCGCGCCTGGGGACCGACAAGCCGCCTGATGCCGCCGGCAAGCATGAACGCGCAGGCCGAATCGCACTCCACGCCCGCATCGATGCTCAGCCCGGCATAGGCGCCCTCCTTGGCCAGGCAATTCCACGCTCCTGGGTCACAGCCGACGAAATCGGTGCGGCCAACGGCGACGTCGAGATTCTTTTCATGGATAAGCCGTCCCGCCGCCAGGGCGCTGAACAGGTCGCCTCCCTTCGAGCTGATCACGACAGGCAGTTGCCGTTTGCCGAGCGTGGCGAGCAGCTGGCGCAGCTTCTGCGGGGTCTGGGGGGTGATCGCGCCTTCCGCCGAGATCCATTCCGGGCAGTCTGGATTGCAGAGCGGATTGGTGCCGCGAACGACAACGAAGCGCATGTCTTCATCGCGCCGCGCCGCCTCGGGTTCGATCGCTGGCGGAGTAGGCCTGGCCGCGGTCGCCATCAGGCCATCAGGCTTGTTCCCCGGCACCTCCCGGCAATTCGTGGCCAGGCGGCCGGGTTCGCACAGGCTCGCCGCGGTCAACAGTCCCACGGCGTCCGTGCTGGTGACCAGCTTCATCGCCAGCATGTCATCGAGGGCGATCTGGTGGATTTCGCTGGCCGGGGTGCCCTTCATCGTTTCGAGCATGCTTTGTTCGATGCCCATCTGATCCAGGTAGGCCGCCAGCTTTTTCTCCACCGACTTGCTCATTTCGTAGGTCTTGTAGCTGCCGGCGTTCTTGCGGCTGACGATCTTCGTGTTGAGGATCTTCTTCTTGCCCCCGACGATCCGGTAGGTGGTCCGGTATTGCAATTTCGTGCGGATGTAGGTCGTGGTGATCTGATGGACGCCGAGATAGGCCCATTCGCCGGCCACTCGCCTGATACCGCCGGCAAACATCAGAGGACAGGCGGAATTGCACATGGCGCCATAGTCGATGACATCGCCGAAGTAGCGGGCGTCACGGTCCTGGCACCCCTTCGCGTCGGGCTGGCAGCTGGAAAACACCGTCTTGCCGATGGCGATATCGAGCTTGTTCTTGCGGATCAGCCGGCCAAGCGTCAGCGCCGCCTCGACATTGCCGCCGGGAGAATCCACGACAACAGGCAGTTTCCGCCCGCCAAGCGTCTTCAGCATGCGTTTGAAGAGCGCCGGAGTTCCGGCTTCTATGGAGCCCTCGGCCGATATCCATTCCGGGCAGATCGGCTCGCACCCCGCTGCGTTGCTGCGGACAATGCCGAACCGCATCGTCGGCCCAAGATCCGGCGCCGCATCCGCCGCGAAGGCTGCCGGGCCTGTGGCAAGCAACGCAATCAGCCAGGTCAGAGCCAGCGGCCACAATGCCCGACGATGAAAATACCGCCTTGGAACCATTTGGAAAAAGCCCCTTGATGCAACCTATACTAGACGAGGTCCAGAGCCTTGCAACAGGGTTCGGCCGACGGGGCGGCAGCCGATAGCCCGGCAAACAAAAAGGGCGGCCCGAAGACCGCCCTTTCTTGTCGATCCGGCGAATGCCGGGCTCGGTTATTCCTTGATGGTGACGACGATGCCGGCACCGACGGTGCGGCCGCCTTCACGGATAGCGAAGCGCAGCTTCTCTTCCATGGCGATCGGCACGATCAGCTCGACATCGACCGTGATGTTGTCGCCCGGCATCACCATCTCGGTGCCTTCCGGCAGCGACACGATGCCGGTCACGTCGGTCGTGCGGAAGTAGAACTGCGGACGGTAGTTGGTGAAGAACGGCGTGTGACGGCCACCTTCGTCCTTGGTCAGGATGTAGGCTTCGGCCACGAACTTCTTGTGCGGCTTCACCGTGCCCGGCTTGGCCAGAACCTGGCCGCGCTCGACACCTTCACGGTCAACGCCGCGCAGCAGCGCGCCGATGTTGTCGCCAGCCTGGCCCTGATCGAGCAGCTTGCGGAACATTTCCACGCCCGTGCAGGTCGTCTTGGTCGTCGGACGGATGCCGATGATCTCGAGTTCCTCGCCGACCTTGACCACGCCGCGCTCGACGCGGCCGGTCACGACCGTGCCGCGGCCCGAGATCGAGAACACGTCTTCGATCGGCATCAGGAACGGCTTGTCGAGCGGACGGACCGGCGTCGGGATGTAGGCATCGACCGCAGCCATCAGCTCGCGGATCGCGTCTTCACCGATCTTCTTGTCCGAGTCTTCGAGAGCAGCCAGAGCCGAACCCTTGACGATCGGAATGTCGTCCCCGGGGAATTCGTTCTTGGTCAGAAGCTCGCGAACCTCGAGCTCGACCAGTTCGAGCAGCTCGGCGTCGTCGACCTGGTCGACCTTGTTCAGGAACACCACGATCGACGGCACGCCGACCTGACGGGCCAGCAGGATGTGCTCGCGGGTCTGCGGCATCGGGCCGTCGGCAGCCGACACGACCAGGATCGCGCCGTCCATCTGCGCGGCGCCGGTGATCATGTTCTTCACATAGTCGGCGTGGCCGGGGCAGTCGACGTGAGCGTAGTGGCGGTTGGCCGTCTCGTATTCGACGTGAGCCGTCGAGATCGTGATGCCGCGCGCCTTCTCTTCAGGGGCAGCGTCGATCTGGTCGTAGCGCTTGTATTCGCCAAAATACTTGGTGATCGCCGCCGTCAGCGACGTCTTGCCATGGTCGACGTGGCCAATCGTGCCGATGTTCACGTGAGGCTTGTTACGCTCGAATTTACCTTTTGCCATTGTCTCTTTCCTTGGACGGCCCGGATCTTCAGTTCGGTCGAAGACCTTCAGTTCAGTCGAATGCGGGGCGATTAGCGACAAAGGCCAAAAAACACAAGCGTCTTTTGGCCGGGTGCCGTCTCACTCAGTCCGAACCATCGATCCGATTGCGGGGATGTGGCGCTGATATAGGAAGGCTCCGGGCAAAATGAAGGGGTAGCGGGCCGACCGATCGAGGCCGCGAAAGCGCCGGCTTGCTTGCCCGGCCCTGTCTGAATCATGGCCAGGCCATGGACCATTGCCGCCGCCATCCGCCTCTGATCTTGTGGCCGGATGCATTTCATTCCTGCCTCTGTCCGCGGCCCGCTGTTCATGATCGTCTCGACGGGGTCGTATCTCGTCAACGATACAATGATGAAGCTCGCGACGGCGGGCCTGCCGTCTTATGAGGTGCTGTTTCTGCGGGGTGCCGCGGCGGCCCTCTGGGGCTTCCCGCTGCTGTTCGCGCTGGGCTACGGCAAGCAGATCCCGCTGATCTTCGACAAGCGCGTCCTGAGCCGGAACGTGCTCGAGCTGGCGGCGATCCTTTGCTATGTGGTCGCGCTCGCCAACATGCAGATCGCCGATTCCACCGCGCTCGGCCAGATCACGCCGCTCTTGATGCTGGTTGGCTCCTCGATCCTGTTTGGGGAGCGGATCGGCGGCCGGCGCATGGCGCTGATCGGGCTCGGCTTCGTCGGCGCGCTGATGGTGGCGCAGCCGACCATGCAAGGCATTTCGGTCTATGCCCTGCTGGCACTCGGCAACGCAGCCCTTGCAGCGGCGCGCGACCTAGCCGGCCGGCGGGTCTCGGCCGAGGTGCCGGGGATGATCGTGGCGATTTCCGCCGTCGTGGTGGTGCTGATCGGCGCCGGCGCCGCGCATCTTGTTTCCGAGCGCTGGGTCATGCCCGGGGCGCATCACCTGCTGCTGATGGCAGGTGCTGGATTTTTCCTGATCTTCGGCCATTTCTTCATCTTCATGGCCTATCGCGTCGGACCGACCAGCGCCGTGGCGCCGTTCTACTATTGCTTCACCGTCTGGGCGGTCATTTCGGGCCTGCTGGTGTTCGGGCAATTCCCCAACACACTGGCGATCTGTGGCATCCTGCTGGTCGTCGGCAGCGGGCTGACCATCGTGTCGCTGGATCAGCGCCAGCGCCGGTTGGCCGTCGTCGCCTAGCCTCGTTTCATTGCGGGAACGCCGATCTTTGTTTTCGGCGCCCCGATGCCATAGGCAAGCCACTGCCGGGCATACCGGCCTGAAGCCGGTCTTGCCTTCAGAAACTCGAAACCTCAGACGATCCGCAGGCGCCTAAAGCGTCCGCCTTGCGCTGAACTGATGGTAGGCCCACAGAACAACCACCGCCCCGATGACGGCAACGATCAGGCTGTAGATGTTGAGACCGGTGACGCCCGATGCGCCGAAGGCACTGAAGATCAGCCCGCCGACAATGGCGCCGACGATGCCCAGCACGATATCCATTATGACACCCTGGCCGGTCTTGTTGACGATCTTGCTGCCTATGAAGCCGGCGACCACGCCGAGAATGATCCAGCTGATGATACCCATTTTTTCCTCTCCATCCCCTCGCCAGCCGAACATTTTCATATGATTGTCAAAACCTCAAGCCAGCTTGAAATTCCGCCCGAATGCTTCATTGTTGAGGAGGGGTCGGGCCTTGGTCGCTATGGAGGATCCACGATGGGACTTTTTGACAACGCCGTTCCCGGCGGCAACATCACCAAACCTCTGATGATCGCACTCGGCGCATTGCTGGTCGGCAAGATGCTGAGCGGCAGAAGTGCCGAAGAGCCGGAACAGTCTCCCGCGCCCGCTCCGACCGCCCCCGTCCCGACGGAAACCACATCCGCCGACGGTGGCCTGCTGGGCGGCCTGGGCGGACTGCTCGAAAAGCTCCGGGACGCCGGTCACGGCAACACCGCGGACTCCTGGGTCGGAACCGGCCAGAACCAGTCGATCAACGCCAACGATCTTGGCGCCGCGATCGGACCGCAGATCATCCGCGAGATCGCGCAACGGACCGGACTGGACGAGCAGGAACTGCTCAAGCAACTGTCCACCGCCCTGCCCGGCATCGTCGACAAGCTGACGCCGAACGGCCAGGTGCCGCAGCAGCACCAGGTCGCATCCGCGTTCAACAGCTGACGCGGCGCAGCCACGACAATTGGAGCGCTGCGCTTCGTGCGCAGTGCTTCGGCTTGCCGGTGATGGGATGAGTGTCTGGAGCGGGTAGCGGGAATCGAACCCGCATATTCAGCTTGGAAGGCTGCTGCTCTACCACTGAGCTATACCCGCGCCTTACCTGAAGTACCGGATTCATCCGAAAAGCGCCATGCACTTTTCGGTCCGATTCTTGTCGCGTTTCAGGGCTTCCGGGCCGGCAGTGGTGGAGAGGGTTGGATTCGAACCAACGTAAGCTAAGCTAACGGATTTACAGTCCGTCCCCTTTAACCACTCGGGCACCTCTCCAGTCTGCCGCCGGAGCCATGCAACGAGGCATTCGCGCCGATCCGGACCCGAGTTATGTGTTCTCCGAAACCAGCGCAGCGCCTTATGGCGGCAAGGCCATTGGGTGTCAACCGCGCAGCCAGCGTTTTTCGATGTTGTTCGCCGGCTGTGACGGCGGGCCATATCCTTGGCCGGAGGACACCGCTATAGAAGCCAGCCATGAGCGATAAAACCAACACCCCCAAAGACACCCATTACGCCAAGCTGCGCCGCGCCTATCGCGACGAGAAAAGCGGCGGCGCGCCGGCGTTCCGGCCTCGACAGCCGGTTCCGCCGGGCGAAAATGCCGCGGACGGACTGGTGCGGCTCTACGGCCTGCACACGGTTCGCGCCGCACTCGACAATCCGCGCCGCAAGATCAGGAAGATGCTGGTGACGCGCAATGCGGCCGAGCGCCTCGAAATCGCCGATCTCGCCGCCCTGCCCTTCAAGACGGAACTGGTCGAACCCAGGGATATCGACAAGATCACAGGGTCGGATGCCGTGCATCAGGGTGTGCTGATCGAGGCCGAGCCGCTTAAAGCCAAGCGGCTCGATGCGCTTGGTGACGCGAAGCTGGTGCTGGTGCTCGACCAGATCACCGACCCGCACAATGTCGGCGCCATCCTGCGCTCGGCGGTCGCCTTCGGCGCCGGCGCGCTGATCACCACCGCCCGCCACAGCCCGCAGGAATCGGGCGTGCTGGCGAAATCCGCCTCCGGCGCGCTGGAGCACATCGACCAGATCGAGGTGAAGAACCTCGCCGAAGCGCTCGGCCAGCTGCACGAGGCCGGCTTTCGCACCATCGGACTTGATTCGGACGCGCCGGCCGAACTCGAAAAGAGCTTTGCCGGAGAAAAGATCGCCCTGGTGCTGGGCGCCGAAGGCAAAGGCCTGCGCCAGAAGACCCGCGAGACGGTGACCACGCTGGCGCGGCTCGACATGCCCGGCGCCATCCATTCGCTCAACGTATCGAATGCCGCGGCGATCAGCCTTTACGTGGCACGGGCATTTTTGAAGCGCGGCTAAGCCAAAAAACATCTCGACGAGAAACGGGTCCCGACAGACGTCGGAACCCGTTCTTCGATGGGCCAGGAGTTGGCGGCTTGGGAACGTTGCGCCGCCCTCTCCTGACCTATGCCGCTTTGCCCCGGGTGCCGGCTGCCTCGCTGCCGACCTCGAAATCGGCCATCCTCTCAAGCGCCCTGACCAGTGCCGAATGATCCTCCTTGGCGCCGCCATTGGCCGCGCAGGCGTTGAACAGTTGCTGCGTGGTCGACGTGTTGGGCAGCGACACGCCGAGCGCTTTCGCGCCCTCCAGCGCGAGGTTCAGATCCTTCTGGTGCAGTTCGATCCGAAAACCCGGGGCGAAGGTGCGCTTGACCATACGCTCGCCATGCACTTCCAGAATGCGCGAAGCCGCCAGCCCGCCCATCAGCGCCTGCCTGACCTTGGCCGGATCCGCGCCGGCTTTCGAAGCAAAAACAAGCGCTTCGGCGACGGCTTCAATAGTCAGCGCGACGACGATCTGGTTGGCCACCTTGGTGGTCTGGCCAACGCCGTTGGGCCCGACCAGGGTGATGTTCTTGCCCATCTTCTCGAACACGGGCTTGGCGCGCTCGAAGGGTTTCTCCTCGCCGCCGACCATGATGGTGAGCGACGCCGCCTTGGCGCCAACCTCGCCGCCCGAGACCGGCGCGTCGAGATAGTCGCAGCCTAGATCATTGATTTTCCTGGCAAAAATCTTGGTCTCGATCGGTGAGATCGAGCTCATGTCGATGACCAGCTTGCCTTTGGTCAGACCGGACGCGACGCCGTTCTCGTGAAACAGCACATCGGCGACCTGCGGTGTGTCGGGCACCATCAGAATGATGATGTCGGCGGCCTTCGCCACGGCAGCATGGCCGGTGACTGACGTTAGGCCCTTGGCGACGAGATCGGCTGAGAGTTTCGATCGATGGTCGCTGGCTATGACCCTGTAGCCCGCGTCCAACAGGTGCCCCGCCATCGGTGCGCCCATGATGCCGAGGCCGATGAAGCCGATGGTTTCCATTTTGGTTCTCCAGTTGCTTGTGTGAAACGCCCCCCTCATCCGGCCGCTAGCGCGGCCATCTTCCCCCGAGGGGAGAAGAGAATGCCGACGTTGGTGCCTGTCTCTTCTCCCCACCGGGGAGAAGGTGGCCCGAAGGTCCGGATGAGGGGGCGCGGCGTTGGCTAGGCCGCAGCACTTCCCTGCCCGGCTAATGCTTGAAACCACCCCAGCCCAGCCTCCGTCCCGGCCTTCGGCTTGTATTCCGCCCCGATCCACCCGGAATAGCCGATGCGGTCGATGTGCTCGTACAGGAAGGGAAAATTGATCTCGCCCGTCCCCGGCTCGTGACGGCCTGGATTGTCCGCAAGCTGGATATGCGCGATGCGGTCGAGGTTTACCTCGATGGTACGGGCGAGATCCCCCTCCATGATCTGCATGTGATAGATGTCGTATTGCAGGAACAGGTTCTTCGACCCGACACGGTCGATAAGCGCCAGCGCCTGATCGGAATAGTTGAGAAAGAAGCCCGGGATATCGCGCGTGTTGATCGGCTCGATCAGCAGCCTGATGCCGGCCTGCTCCAGCTTTTCCGCCGCGAAGGCGAGGTTTTCGGCAAAGACGTCCTCCAGCACCTTGCGGTCGGCGCCGGTGGGCGCGATGCCGGCCAGGCAATTGACCTGCTGGCAGCCGAGCGCCTGCGCATAGGTGACCGCCTTGGCGATGCCCTGGCGGAATTCCGGCACGCGGTCCGGCAGCACGGCAATGCCGCGTTCGCCCTTGCCCCAGTCGCCGGCCGGCAGGTTGAACAGCACCTGGGTCAGGCCGTTCTTCTTCAGCCGGGCGGCGACGACATCGGGCGCATGGTCATAGGGGCCGATATATTCGACGCCCTTGAAGCCGGCGCGGGCGGCGGCATCGAAACGGTCGAGGAACTCATGCTCGCCAAAGAGCATCGAAAGATTGGCTGAAAAACGCGGCATTCTTTTTCTCCTTTTCTCCGCCAAGCCTAATCCAGCATGACGATCGACGTCGGCGCATCTTCGTGGCTCTCGGCAAGGTCCTCGAATTCGGTGATCTTGTCGATCTCGGTGCCCATCGAGATGTTGGTGACGCGTTCGAGGATGAATTCGAGGACAACCGGAACCCGGTGTTCTTTCATCAACCGCTGCGCCTCCTTGAAGGCACCGGCGAACTCTTCCGGCTTGCGCACCCTGACCGCCTTGCAGCCCATCGCCTCGGCGACGGCAACATGGTCGACGCCGTAGCCGGCCTCGGGATCGCCTGCCCGGTTGATGTTCTCGAAGGCAAGGTCGACCTCGAAGTCCATCGAGAAACCCCGCTGCGCCTGGCGGATCAGGCCGAGATAGGCGTTGTTCACGACGACATGGAGATAGGGCAGCTTGTGCTGGGCGCCGACCGCCAGTTCCTCGATCATGAACTGGAAATCATAGTCGCCCGACAGCGCCACGATGGTCCGGTCGGGATCGGCGGCGCGCACGCCAAGGGCAGCCGGCAAGGTCCAGCCGAGCGGGCCGGCCTGGCCGCAATTGATCCAGTTGCGCGGCTTGTAGACATGCAGGAACTGCGCGCCGGCGATCTGCGACAGGCCGATCGTGGTGACGTAGGTGACGTCGCGGCCGAACGCCTTGTTCATCTCCTCATAGACACGCTGCGGCTTCAGCGGCACCTGGTCGAAATGCGTCTTGCGCTTCATCGTCTTCTTGCGAGCCTGGCATTCCTTCGCCCAGCCGGACCAGTCGCGCAGTCTGCCTGCCGTCTTCCACTCGGTGGCGACGTCGAGCAGCATCTTCAGCGCAGCACCAGCATCCGAAACGACGCCGAGATCCGGCGCGAAGACGCGGCCGATCTGCGTCGGCTCGATGTCGACATGGACGAATTTTTTGCCCTTGGTATAGACATCGACGGAGCCGGTGTGACGGTTGGCCCAGCGGTTGCCGATGCCGAAGACGAAATCGGCTTCCAGCATCGTCGCATTGCCATAGCGGTGCGAGGTCTGCAGCCCGCACATGCCGGCCATCAGCCGGTGGTCGTCGGGGATCGCGCCCCAGCCCATCAAGGTCGGGATGACCGGCACGCCTGAAATTTCCGCGAATTCGATCAGCAGGTCCGACGCATCGGCGTTTATGATGCCGCCGCCGGCGACGATCAGCGGCTTTTCGGCGGCGTTGAGCATCGTCAACGCCTTTTCGGCCTGGGCGCGCGTCATGGCCGGCTTGAACGGCGTCAACGGCTCATAGGCATCGATGTCGAATTCGATCTCGGCCAGCTGGACGTCGACCGGCAGGTCGATCAGCACCGGACCCGGCCGCGACGAGCGCATCAGGTGAAAGGCCTTCTGCAGCGCCATGGGGACGAGATAGGGCTCCATGACCGTGACCGCCCATTTGGCGACCGGCGCGGCAATGGCTGATATGTCGACGGCCTGGAAATCCTCCTTGTTCAGCCGCGCCCGCGGCGCCTGGCCGGTGATGCACAGGATCGGAATGGAATCAGCGGCGGCCGAATAGAGCCCGGTGATCATGTCGGTGCCGGCCGGACCCGAAGTGCCGATGCACAGGCCGATATTGCCTGCCTTGGCCCGGGTAAAGCCTTCCGCCATGTGCGAGGCGCCCTCGACGTGACGGGCAAGCACGTGGCGGATCGTTCCCCTCGCCTTCAGCGCCGAATAGAACGGATTGATCGCCGCGCCCGGCACGCCGAAAGCGCAGGAAATGCCTTCCTTTTCGAGAACGAGAACCGCGGCATCGACAGCGCGCATCCTGGCCATTTTCCAGCCCTCCACGGGGTTTGTCATTGTTGGATTGGCTGAGGATGCCAGCACGCCGGCTATTTTTCAATTTTTTCAGAATATTTTTTCATTTCTAGAAAACGACGGCTATACCCTGATTTTGTTGGATTTTCCGTTTTCCAGCAATTCGGCCGGCGATATCAGTGAAAAATTTTTTCATTGTGCATTTGGCGAAATCGGTCGAGAATGACGCCATGGAAACCACGGAAAAACGCCAGCGCGGCCGGCCGCGCGCTTTCAACGGGCCCTCGGAGGCCAGTTCGGTGCAGTCGCTCGATCGGGCGCTGAGAATCCTGGCCATTGTCGCCGAAGGCAGCGGCCTGTCGCTGAGCGAAATATCGGCACAGAGCGGGCTTGCCGCCTCCACCGCCTACCGCATGCTGACGACGCTGCAAAACCACGGAATGGTCGAATTCGACACATCAGACCAGTTGTGGTCGATCGGCGTCGAGACCTACCGTATGGGCGCGGCCTTCCTGCGCCGCCGCAAGCTGGTCGACCGCGCGCGTGTCGTCATGCAGGAGCTGATGGAGAGAACCGGCGAGACCGCCAATCTCGGCGTCGCCGAGGACGATTGCGTGGTCTTCGTCAGCCAGGTCGAGACGCATCAGGCGATCCGCGCCTTCTTCCGGCCGGGCACGCGCAGCCCCTTCCATGCGTCCGGCATCGGCAAGGCGGTGCTGGCGCATCTCGAGCCGGAGCGCGTCGGAACCATGCTGCGCAAGGCAGGCCTGCAGCGCTTCACCGACAGGACGCTGTCCGACATTTCGGCGCTTGCCCACGATCTGGCGCGGATCAAGCAGCGCGGCTGGTCGGTCGACGACGAGGAGCGGCACCCCGGCATGCGTTGCGTGGCAGCCGCCATCTTCAACGAATTCGGCGAGCCGATCGGCGGCGTTTCCGTGTCGGGGCCGACGGTGCGGGTGACGCCGGAGCGGCTGGCCGAGATCGGCCCGCTGGTGCGCGATGCAGCAGCCGAGGTGACCAGGATGATCGGCGGCGTGCGAGCCGGCTGATCAGCCCGCCCCGGGCAGCGCGCTCCTGGTCGCGATATCGAAGAAATCGAGAAGGATGGCCATGCCGACGCCGCAGGCGGTGAATATCAGGCCGGCCATGAAGATGCGGTTGGCGCGTTCATAGATGCGCCGCTGCAGGCATTTCGTGTCGAGCAGCAGCGAGAGCGCCCGCATCTGCAAGGCAATGCCGGCCAGGATCGGCAGGACGGCGACAAGATGGTAGGTCTGCCACGGGATCGGGTTGGCGGCCCAATGGGTGATGAAGCCCAGCGAAAACGCCAGCAGGATGCCGACGGTGGTGACGGTGCCGTTGCGGAAAACCGTTTCGACCAGGTCTTCCCTGGGGTCCTGCTCGTCCAAGGGTCTCTCCCCGCGTTCGCGGTCCAGAATAGACGCTCGGAAAATCTCTGTACACTGTCCGATCTGTCGCCGGACCAATCCCTTCAGTTCTGCGCTGAAGCGGCCGATGGAGCACGCACCGCTACCATCCAGACAACAGAAGAGGGGCTCGCATGGGCCCCTCTGTTGCTGAACGGGTCCTCCCCTCAGAGACGGCAATAGTGGCGGTATCCGTCGTGGCCGAGATAGGTATCGGAGCCCGCGTCGTAGCTGGCATAGCGATCGTAGCAGCGGCGGACATGCCACGAGCCACCGCCTTCGTCGACATAGACGGTGCGCGGCTGGGCGAGCAGGCTGCCGAGGACGAAGCCGCCGACGCCGGCAGCAATGCCGATGCCGATTTCGCGGTTGTGGTGATGGCTGTGGGCGGCCGAAGGCTGCACGGTGCCGGCCAGCGTGGCGGCGGCGACGGCGGTGGCGATAAGGCCGGAAACGAGTGTGTTCTTGAACATGACGATCTCCTTGCTTCGTTGACCGAGGCGATCCATCCGCCTCTTGATCATCTGTCGTCGCAGCCAGGAAAAAGGTTCGAACTTTTTTTGATTTTTCTGAGATCCGGGAAATCGGATGGACCGAGGTCCACGCTGACGGCGACTGGAAGAGGTTGGAGAGGACGTTGATGCGGCCAATCTCCCCCATTTGCTGGGGCTACGCCATGCACATACCCGCTATGACTGGGGTGACTGATCGGCCCGAGGCCCGATTGCCGCGTGGGTCCCCCAATCCGTCGCTGCTTCGCAGCGCTACCTTTCCCCCCCTCCGGAGGGAAAGGTAAGGAGCGTTGCTGGGCGAGCGGTGGCTCGGCGAAGCCGAGACGGAGCGGGACCAGCGCCGCATAGGCAATGCATGCGCCAAGCAGCCATGCACTCTATCGCCAAAGAGCAGTTGCTTGGAAATGTGTGCATGCCGTAGCTTGCGGGGATCAGCAGCTTTGCCGCCCTACTTCACAAGGTGATCGCCGAACGCAAAAAGGGCGGCCGAAGCCGCCCTCTTGGGGAATTGGGTCCCTCCATCAAAGGAAAATGATCACCCTGCCGTGCCTGTGGTGATGGTTGTGGTGGTGGTTGTAGTGCTTCCACCAGAACTTCTTGAAGTGCTTCTTGTGATGGTTGTGGTGGTGATGATGATGGCCATGCATGCCGTGGGCTGACGACGTGCCGACAGTGCCGGCGAGCGCGCCGGTGGCGACGAAGATGGCGACGAGGCCCGAGGTAAGAGTGCGCTTGAACATGATGATCTCCTGGATCTTTTGATCGAGGCGACCCATTCGCCTCTGACCATCAGTCGGCGCGGCGCAGCAAAAGGTTCGATAGGTGGAGGAGATTTTTTGTGGGGTGCCGCTGACGCCAGCGCGGCGACGGCAAGGACACCAATGACCCGTCGCCCCCTATTCCCCTATTCCCCTATTCCCCTATTCC
>NZ_JAIUIC010000026.1:0-30651 GCF_020165455.1 Mesorhizobium sp. BR1-1-3 | reverse complement strand
CTCACACTCCCCCCGGGGGGCCCCCCCGGGCGCCCCCCACTTCTCGCACGAGATGTCATCCCGCACACCAGAGAAATAACGATGAAAACCAGGCAACAGCCCCCTGCCCTGCAGGTGGTGATGAAAGAGGTCAGGCGCGCTATCCGCCCGCTGATCTGGTTCAGCGGCGGCATCAACGTGCTGATGCTGACCGGGGCGTTATACATGCTCCAGGTCTATCACCGCGTACTGTCCAGCCACAGCCTGGAGACGCTGGTGATGCTGTCGCTGATGGCGGCTGCCGCACTCGCGACGATGGCTGGGCTGGAGGTGGTGCGCGGGCGTCTCCTGGCCAAGGTCGGATCGTGGATGAACGCGCGCCTGGGACCGGTTCTGCTGACCGCATCGGTGGAATACGCCGCCTCGGCGCCTGGCCAGGCCAACGCCCGTCCGCTGCGCGATCTGGACCAGGTGCGGAATTTCTGTACCAGTCCGAGCATCTTCCCGATCCTCGACGCGCCTTGGGCGCCGCTGTTTTTCGCCGCCATATTCGTCATGCACCCTTGGCTGGGTTGGCTAGCGCTGGGCGGCGGGATCGTGCTGTTTGCTTTGGCGCTGCTCAACGAATACCTCACACGCAAGCCGTTGACCGAGGCCGCAAGCGCACAGTCGCGGGCCTATGTGCAAGCCGAGGCGGCGATCCGCAACGCCGAGGTCGTCCAGGCGATGGGCATGTTGAAGCCATTGCTGGAAGGCTGGAAGGCCCAACAGGACGAGGCCAACAAGGGACAGGTTCTTGCCGCCAACCGTGGCGGCGTCATCGCAGCTATCGCGCGTTGTCACCGGCTGGCCCTGCAAATGGCCATACTCGGCCTCGGCGCCTATCTGGTTCTTCGCAACGAGGCTTCACCCGGCATCATGATCTCCGCCTCGATCCTGATGGGTCGCGCCTTGTCACCGGTCGAGCAAGCGATCGGCACATGGAAGGCGACGGTGGGAGCGCGTGCCGCTTACAAACGCCTCACCGCGGTCGCCGGACAGCACCGGGAAGCCACACCGGTCCTGCCACTGCCCCGTCCGAAAGGCAGGTTTGAGGCCGACAACCTTGTGCTTGCCCGACAGGGTGGCGAGCACATCCTGAAAGGCATCAGCTTCCGTCTCGAGCCGGGTGAAGCGATGGCCCTGATCGGTCCGAGCGGGGCCGGCAAGACGAGCCTGGCGCGCATACTTGCCGGTGCCTGGCGCCCGTCGGGGGGGCGTGCCTTGCTGGACGGAACGGATGTTGCCCAATGGGCGGCGGAAGACCGTGGCCGTTATGTCGGCTATTTGCCGCAGGACATCGAACTCTTCGCCGGCACCGTATCCGACAACATCGCCCGCTTTGCGACGGTCAATCCGGCGGTCTTCCAGCACGTGATCAAGGCAGCGCAGTTGGCCGGCGTCCACGAACTCATCAAGGGGCTGCCGAAGGCCTACGGCACCGAGATCGGCGAGGCGGGTGCGATACTGTCGGGCGGGCAGCGCCAACGCATCGGGCTGGCGCGGGCACTCTACGGCGACCCCACGCTGCTTATCCTCGACGAACCCAATTCCAACCTCGACAGGGAGGGCGAGGAGGCATTGATTGCCGCTCTCGGCGTGGCCAAGGCGACGAACACAACCGTTATCCTGATCGCGCACCGCGCCAACATCTTGGAGAAGGTAGACAAGATACTGGTCCTCAACAGGGGTCAGCAAGATCTCTTCGGGCCGCGCGACCATGTCTTCAACGAACTCGCCAGCCGCGTCAGCAAGGTGGCCCATCTGCCCAAGGCTACCCAGTTGCCTGCCCTCGAAGTGGTCAAGGAAACCAAAGAGGTCAAGGAAGCATGAGCCGCCCCCCGGAATTGAACGTCGTGCCGCTGCCCCTTCCGCCGCCCACCCTGCTGCAACCGATGCCGCTGCGTCTCACAGGCGTGACCTGCACCGGGTTCGCGATCATGTTCCTGTTCTTCGGCGTCGCGGGAGGTTGGGCGGCCCTGGCACCGTTGGACAGCGCCGCTGTGGCGCCGGGCGTTATCAAGGTCGCCGGCGACCGCAAGCTGATCCAGCACCTCGAGGGCGGCATCATCGCGGAGTTGAACGCAGCCAACGGTGATGTCGTCAAGGCCGGCAAGATCCTCGTCCGGCTCGACGACACGCAGGCAAAGGCGCAGCTCGACCTGATTCAGAACCGGATAGCAACGCGCGAGGCGCTGGCCGCGCGTCTCAGGGCCGAGCGTGACGGCAGGGCCGAGATCGAGTTCGATCCGGCGTTGCTCGCCAACCCCGCCACCGCCGCAAGGGACGCGGTGGCCGCACAGCGTGACGTGTTCGCTGCGAAGCACCACAATCTGGCGGACGAGCGGGAAATCCTCAGCCAGCGCCGCCACCAGACCGAGGAGGAGATAAAGGGACTGGAAGAGCTTATCGTCACCAAGGACAAACAGATCGAGGCAATCGAGGGTGAGACCAAAGACCTCGAGAGTCTCCTCAAGAAGGGGTTGACCACCCGCGAGCGGAACCTGTTGCTCAGACGCCAGCAGCAGGAGATCGAGGGCGAGCGCGCTACCAATATCGCCGCAATCGCCCGCGCCAGAAGCGCCATGGCCGAGATCGACATGCAGATCCTGAACCTCGATACGGTGCGGCTCAACGAGTCCGTCGATGAGTTGAGCAAGGTCGAGGCGGAACTGTTCGACCTGAGACAGGAGGAGCGTGCCGCCAGGGACGTGCTTACCCGTACCGATGTCGTCGCACCGGTTGACGGCATCGTCATGGATCTGAAGGTCCACACCGCGGGCGGTGTCGTGAAACCCGGCGATACATTGATGACGATCGTACCGCTCGGACAACAACTCGTGGTCGAAGCCATGGTCAAACCGGAGGATGTCGAGACGATCGCACCCGGACAGCCCGCGCGCGTCAGCTTCCCGGCCTTCGCCCGCTACAACCTGCCGCCGCTCGAGGGTGTCGTGGAGATCGTGTCGGCTGACCGCATGGTTGAGGAGCGCAGCGGCGCACCGTATTTCGCCGCGACGGTTGTGATCGACAAAAGCGAACTCGGCAAGCTGGAGGGCCGCAAGCTGCTGCCCGGCATGTCGAGCGAGACGATGATCCGGACGGGGGCTCGCACCGTTCTCTCTTATCTCGCCGAGCCGATCACGCAGAACTTCCGCCGAGCCATGCGGGAAAAATAGCCGTACGCCGCCCAGCGAAATTCAAGACAGCAGCATTCGCCCGGCCGTGATCGCCAGGAAGAATGCAAAGGCAAGTTTCAGGTAGCGCGGGTTGAGCGCGTGGGCGAGCCTTGCGCCCAAGGGTGCGAAGAGGAAGCTCACGGGCGCTATGATGGCAACCGCCGGCAGGCTGACGTAACCCAGGCTGAGCGGAGGCCTGCCTGCGATTGCGAGACCCGACCAGATGAAGCCAGCCACTGCCGGAAGCGCAATAAGCAGGCCAAGCGCCGACGATGTGCCGACGGCCCGGTGCACAGGAAAGGAAAAGCTGGAAAGCGTCGGCACCGAGAGTGTGCCGCCACCGATTCCCATGAGCGAAGAGACAAAGCCGATGACAGAGGCGATCGCGCGGTTGATCCAGCCGCTTTGCGGCAGGTGATCGGAGATCACGAGGTGCTTCGGCAACGCCATGTTGAGGGCCACCAGCAGGCCGACGACGCCGAAAACCAGCCGCAAGCCGGCGCCCGGGATGAACTTCGACGTGATGCCACCGATCAGGGCACTCACGAAAACGGCCGGTCCCCACAGAGTGAGCAGAGGCCGATCGACATTGTTGCGCCTGTTGTGCGACCGCATTGACGAGATCGAGGTGGGGATGATGACCGCAAGCGACGTCGCGACAGCCAGATGGCTGATCACAGCAGGCGAAAAGTGGAACAGGCTAAGCACCCAGAACAGCACCGGGACGATGACGATGCCGCCGCCGACCCCCAGCAGACCGGCGAGCACGCCGGAGGCCATTCCGGTCATGGCCAGACCGGCGACCAGCATTGCAATCGTCAGCCCGTCGAAAACCGACGTGTCGAATCCGAAGTCCACTGTGATTTTTCCTTGATTGGCCGACTGCGGCCTTGCGGATACATTTTTGGCCGCGCCTGTCCGCCCGTCGCGACCTGGGTGCAGATCGCCCGAAAGCGTACAGAGGTTTGGGGTGCGGAATGCTTTAGTGGCGCACCATCCCGGCGTCGACATTGAGCGTCTGGCCGGTGATCCAGCGCGCATCGTCGGAGGCCAGGAACGAGACCACATCGGCGATATGTTCCGGCTGCCCCTTGCCTTTCATCGCCTGAAGCATCTCGACGAAGCCGAACGCCTCATTGTGCGGGCTCGCCTTGACGCCGTCGCTCTCGATCAGGCCGGGCGTCACCGCATTGGCGGTGATGTTGTATTTGCCGAGTTCGGTGGCGAGCGCCCTGGTGAAGCCGATGACGCCACCCTTGGCCGCGACATAGGCCGCCATGTTCGGCGTGCCGGCAAAGAAGGTGTTGGATGCGATGCTGATCACCCGCCCAGCTTTGCCTGCCGCACGCATCTGGTCCGTGCCGGCGCGGCTGACGATGAAGGTGCCTGTCAAATTGACGTCGATGATCTTGCGCCAATGGTCGAGGTCGACATCGTCCCAGGCGACGAACGGCACGATGCTGGCATTGTTGACCAGGATGTCGATGCCCCCGGTCAGGGTCTGGATTTCGGCGAAGAGTGCCTTGACGGAGGCCGGATCGGAAATGTCGGCGGCAATCGCCCTCGCCCTTCCGCCTATTGCCGCGGCCGCCGCCTTGGCGCCTTCGGCATTGATGTCGCTGACGATGACGGTTGCCCCGTCGGCGGCGAGCCGCGCGGCGATCGCCTTGCCGATACCCTGCGCAGCGCCCGTAACCAGGGCCGTCTTCCCCGCAAGCCGTTCAGTCATGAAAATGCTCCCTCAATCCGTGGTGATATCTGTTCAGGCGTCGGCGTCGATCACGGCCAGCGCCGCGTCGATACCCCTGCCGATCGCCAGTTTCTGGCCGGCCGCGTTCATGGCGCCGCCAAGTGCCGTCAGCGCCGCGATCGCATAGATCGGCTGGGCGGTCGGACCCATATGGCCGATGCGCGTCAGCTTGCCCAAGGTCTCGCCGCGGCCAGACGAAAACACCACCCCGTAACGGGCGCGGGCAGCCTGGCGAAGCGCCTTCTCGTCGACACCTTCGGGCGTGCGGACAGCGGTCGTGGTCGGCGACGCGATGCTGTCGCTGGCCGCCCAGATCGACAGGCCCATCGCAGCAATGCCCGCGCGCATGGCCTTGGCGGTGAGCGCGTGGCGCGCCCATACCGCCTCCGGCCCCTCATTGAGATAGAGGTCGAGCGCGACATCGAGCCCGTTGATCTCCGAGACCGACGGCGTGAACGGAAACGGCTTATCCCGCGACCACGCATGCTCCCAATCGACGATGCTCAGCATCGACGCGCGGGGGGCTGCCTCGTTGCTCTTCATCTTGGCCCAGGCCCGCTCGCTGACGCCCATCATCGTCAGGCCGGGAGGCGCGCCCAGGCATTTGTTCGGGCCGGTGACATAGATATCGGCCTTGCAGTCCTCCGGGTGCGTCTGCATGCCGCCAAAGGACGAGACGGCGTCGACGATGAGATAGCCGCCATGCGCTGAGACCAGCGCGCCGATGGCGTCGATCGGATTGATGGTGCCGGACGGCGTGTCGTGGTGGCAGACGGAAACGACGGTGATCTCCGGGTGCGCCTTCAGCATTGCCTCGACCGCCTGCGGATCTATCGCCTCGTTGTAGGGCACCTCGATCTCAAGCAGATGTGGCGAATAGCGCTTCGCCCAATAGCCGAACCCCTTGCCGTAAACGCCGGAGGCAAGGTTGAGCACGACATCGTCCGGCGTGATCAGCGAGGCCGCGGCGGCCTCCAGGCCAAGCACCGGCTCGCCATGCAGGATGACCGGCTTGTTCGACAGCCGCATCGCCTTTTGCGCCTTGTCGACCACACCCTCATAGAAAAGCTGGAACGCCGGGTCGTAGTCGTAGAGCACCGTGCGTCCGAGGCCGCGCAGCACTTCGGCATAGGCGTTCACCGGTCCCGCGGTCAGGGTGATGACCGGATCGGCGTGTTCGAGATAGCGCATCGTCTTGTCTCCGGATTGGCGGCGGTCAGCCGTAGAATTGCGTGCCGGTCTTGTAGGTCTTGAAGTTGTCCATGTCGTGCGAGTACATCAGCTCGGCGCCATGGTCTTCGGCGAGTTTCTTCACCTTGCGCATCGAATTGACGCCCGCCACCGGATCGATGTGGAAGGCCGCCTGGCACAGCGTCTCGAGGCTCTTCTGCGTATAGGCCGCATCGATCGTGAACATGATCGGCTTGCGCTTGGGGAACTCGACCAGCAGGCTGTAATGGCCGATCGAATGGCCGGGCGTCGAGATCAGCCGGACGCCCCTGGCAAGCTCGACGTCGCCATCGATGCCTTCAAAGGTCGAATTCGCCCGTGTCGTTCCCGCAAGCAATTGCCCGGTCGCGCCACGCGCTTCGGCAGCCTCCGCCGAAAAACTCAGATCGGAATAGCCGAGGTGCTCGAAAGGTTCGGGATTGCACGCCTGCGGCACCTCGGTCCGGTGGCAGATCTTCTTGGCGTGCGGAAAATACTTGTTGCCGCCGCAATGATCGAAGTGGAAATGCGAATTGACGACGACGTCGATGTCCTTCGGCTCGAGGCCGAGCAGCGCCAGCGCACCGGGAATGGTCTGGTGCTTTTCCTGGATCGGCTTTTCGAACGGCAGCACCTTCATCACGTGATCGTAGTCGTAGCCGGTGTCGATGAGGAACCGGCCCTCGGCATGTTCGATCAGGATCGAATAGACGGGGAAGCGCACTTCGCCGCCAGGGCCGCGGTTCCAGAACACATGATAGCCGTCGAGAACGAGCGAGCCGCCGTCGAGCAGGTAGACCTTGGTATCCGACATTCTTGCCTCCTTTATTGGCGCGGGTCCCGTCCGCGCATGAATTGTCCTCAGCGCGCGCCGCGCTCATATGGAATGCCGAGCGCCGCCGGCAGGCTGGCGCGCCGGCCGAACAGCACCAGCATGATCATCACCGCCAGGAACGGCAGCATCTGGATGATGTCGGTCGGTATGTTGATGCCGGCCACTTGCATGGCCGTCGTCAGCGAAAGGCAGACACCGAACAGCAACGCGCCGAACAGCACCCAGATCGGGCGACCGCGCGCCAGCATGGCCAGCACGATGCCGAGAAAGCCCGCGCCATTGGTGATGAACGGAATGAACAGGCCGGCCCCGACATTGGCGAGATACGCGCCCCCGAGCCCGGCCAGCGCTCCGGTCGTCAGCACGGCGATGGTGCGGGTCCGCACGACATCGATGCCGGCGACATCGAGCGCGGCCGGCTTGTCGCCTGCCGCCTGCAAATTGAGGCCCAGCTGCGTGCGCCGGTAGATGTAGCCCATGCCGAAAACCAGCGCGACCGCCAGATAGACGATCAGATGATGCTTGAAGAATGCAGGCCCGATGACCGGAAGGTCCGAAAGCAGCGGAATGACAGTCGCATCCGCCGCCGGCAGGCGCGGATAGCTGCGCGAGAACTGGAAATGGTGGAGCAGTGCCGTCAGGCCTTCCAGCCCCAAGGTCAGCGCGATGCCGATGACGATCTGGTTGAGCCCGATGCGCACGCAAAGCAGCGCCATGACAAGCGCCACCGCAGCACCCCCGGCGGCGCCGGTGAGAAAGCCCAGCCACAGCGACCCGGAATAGAAAGCGCCGACAAAGCCGAGATAGGCGCCGGCCAGCATCATGCCTTCGATGCCGATATTGAGCACGCCAGCCTTCTCGGAGATCTGCTCGCCGAGCCCGGCAAGCAGCAGCGGGATCGCTGCGGTGACGGCGCCGAACAGCAGCGCGCTGAGAAAGACCTCGCTGAAGAGCCCGGTCATGCCCTAGGCCCTCCGCGACTGGTTGTATCGGTGATCGAAATATTCGGCGAGCGCGAGCACGATCAGCACGATGGAAACCAGCACCAGCGTGAAATGATTGGGCACGCCGAGCCGGCGCGCCGCGCTCTCGCCGCCGATCGAAAGCACCGAAAGCAGGAACACGAAGCCGATGGCTGCAAAGCCGTTCATGCGGGCGAGAAACACGGCGGGTATCACGGCAAGCCCGTAGGCGGGATTCCAGTCGGCGCGGACATTGCCCTGGACGCCGATGATGTCGACGGCGCCGGCAAGCCCGGCCAGCCCGGCCGAAATGGCGAAGACGGCGACGGTCAGGCCGGGAACGCCGAGCCCCGAGTGAACCGCCGCTCGTGGATTGGCGCCGACGATCCTCAGCTTCAGCCCGAACGCCGTGCGCGTCATCACCAGATGCACGATGACGATCGCCGCCAGCCCAAGCAGCAGGCCACTGGTGATGGTCGTTTCGAACAGGCGCGGCAGCCGGTCCTCCACCGGCAGCGTACGGGTCTGCGGCACGGTCGTGCTTGGGTCGCGAAACGCCAGCTTGACCAGCACATTGGCGAGCGAGGTGCCGAGGAACGTCATCATCAGGGTGGTGATGATCTCGTTGACGCCCTGATAGGCACGCAGCAGCGCCGGCACCAGCGACCAGATCATCGCCACCACCATGGCGATGAGGAACGAGCAGACCAGCGCCAGCCAGGCTGGCATGATCTGCACGAATACGGGAGCGCTGGCAGCCGCCGTCACCGCGCCAAGCAGGAACTGGCCGTCGCCGCCCAGATTCCACATGCCGGCGCGAAAGGCGACGATCAGGCCGGCGGCGAGAAACAGCAGCGGCGCCATGCGCGTCAGTGTCTGCTGGATGCCGAGCGGCGAGAACAGTCCCTTCTCCAGCACGAAGCCATAATAGGCCAGCGGGTCGACGCCGACGGCAAGCAGGATACAGCCGGCTATGACCAGCGCGATAAGGATCGGGCCGAGCGTCATCAGCAGCCGATGCAGGATGTCGCGGCGCGTCGCTGCCCCGCTCGTGGCATCGAGTGCGGTGGCGCTGACCGTGGGTGCGGTGTCGATGCTCATGCGGCAAGTCCGATCATCAGGCGACCGACCTTTGTGCGGGCGTCGTCTACGTTCTCGACGGTGCCGACCAAAGCGCCGTCGGCGATGACGGCGATGCGGTCGCACATACCAAGCAATTCCTCGAGGTCGGTGGAGATCAGCAGCACGGCAAGGCCACGCGCCGCCGTATCGCGAATGCGCTGGCGCGACGCCAATGTGTTGGCGAGATCGAGCCCATAGGTCGGCTTGTTGAAGATCACCACCTTGGCGCCTTCAGCCAGTTCCCTTGCCAGAAGCACCTTCTGGATGTTGCCGCCGGACAGCCGCGCGACGGGCGTCTTCAGGCTCGGCGTGCGCACGTCGTATTCGCGCACGAGCTGGGCGGCGCGCTTGTCGATCTCCGCGCGCTGCTCGACGCCGTTGCGCCAGAACGGGGCCGCGCCGACCTGCTTGAGGAAGAAATTGATCGAGACCGGGAAGGTGCCGACAGTGCCCTCGCCCAGTCGGTCGTCGGTCAGGTAGCGAAGGCCGCGCCGGCGGCGCTCGCCGACGCTCAGCGTCTCGATGGCGGCGCCGTCCAGCCGCACCGAGCCGCTTGTGGCTGTACGCTGGCCGGCCAGCGCTTCCGCCAGCTGCTTCTGGCCGTTGCCGTCGATGCCGGCTATGCCGAGGATCTCGCCCGGGCGGATGTCGAAGGAGATCGACGACAGGCCCGGCGCATTGTCCGTCGCCGCTACCGCCAGGTCCGTCACCTGAAGCAGCGGGTCAGCGCCGGCGCGGGCAGTGCGGACAGGACGCTCGACGGCTTCCGGGTCATCCTTCTGCTTGCCGAACATCAATTCCACGATCTCCGAGACGATCTCCTGTTCGCCCAGCGTGCGAAACCGCTCGGGTGGAATCTCGCCGACCTTGCGGCCAAGCTTCAGCACCGAGATGCGGTCGCCGAAGGCAGCCGCCTCCTTGAGCTTGTGGGTGATGAAGACGATCGCAAGGCCCTGCTCGACAAGGCGGCGCATCAGCGCGCCCAGTTCGTCGATACCTTTCGGCGTCAGCATGGAGGTGGACTCGTCAAGGATGAGCAGCCGGCTGTTGCGCAGCATCGCGCGCAGGATCTCGACCTGCTGCTGCTCGCCGAGCGACAACTCCGATACCTTGGCTTGAAGCTTGACGGTGATGCCGAGCGTGCCGGTGATCTCGGCGACGCGCGCCGCCAGTTCCTCGGTCCTGGGGCGCTGCCACCACGGCCCGCCAAGCAGGAGGTTCTCCGCCACCGTCAGCGTCGGCACCAGCATCATGTGCTGGAATACGGTGCCTATGCCGAGTGCCAGCGCATGGCGTGGCGAGGTGATCGGCGTCGGTTTGCCGTCGACCAGTATGCGTCCTTCGTCAGGCTGCTGCAGGCCGGACAACATGCCGATCAATGTCGATTTTCCAGCGCCGTTCTCGCCCAGCAGCACATGCACTTCGCCCGGGCGGATCGACAGGTCGACGCTGTCATTGGCAACGATGCCGGGGAACCGTTTGGTCACGCCTTCAAGCGCGACGATGTCGCGCCCGGCAACGGACGATGAAGAAAAACCGCTCATGAAGCCCAGCACCAAAAAACAGGAATCGTCCGGAGGGGTGAACGGATCACCCCTCCGGCAGCCGACCATGATCGCCTTACTGGGCGACGCTGGTCATCAGTGCCCTTACGGCGGCCGCGTCATAGACCGGCTCGACCTTGATCTTGCCGGAAATGATGTCCTCGCGCAGCGCCTGGATTTCCGTCCAGACATTGTCCGGGATCGCAGCGGTCTTCAGCAACTTGACCGAGTCGTCCTTGAGGCCGATCGTATAGTGTTTGGTGCCGAACGTATCCGCCTTCAGGTCGGCAATCATCGCCGCATAGACCGGCTCGATGTTCCACACCACCGACGACAGCAGGAAGCCCTTGTCGATCGGTGACTTGTCGCCGATGACGTCGATGAAATAGACCTTGCCGCCATCGGCTGCCTTGGTTGTCTCGACCGCCTGCAGCATGCCGAAGCTCGAACCGTTGCCTTGGCCGAAGATGATGTCGGCGCCCGATGCGATCACGCTTTCGGTGACGCGCTTGCCGCCGGCCGCATCGCTGTAGGCGGCCGGGCCGATCACCGCGTAGGTGATCTTGACGTCCGGGTTCTCCGCCTTCACGCCTTGCGCGAACGCCGCCGACTGCGAATTCCACGATGGCGGTTCGCCCGAGACGACGATGCCGACCGACTTGGAACGCGACACCTTGGCGGCGAGACGGCCGGCGAGATAGGCGCCCTCGTGGCCGCTCAGCGTATAGTCGGCGACAAGGCCCTTCTCCAGGCCGGCTGGCGTGTCGACGATTGCCACCGGAACTTTCAATTCCTTGGCGATTTCAGGCGCCGAGGTGTTGTAGCCGCTGGCATGCGCGATCAGCAGGCTGGCGCCGTCGGAGGCAAGTTCCCGCAAGGTCGGGCGAACATCGCCATAGCCGAGGCCCTGGGCCACGACCACTTCGACGCCGGCGGCCTTGCCAGCCGCCTTGGCGGCATCGATGCCTTGCTGGTTCCAGCCATAGTCCGTGCCTTCTTCGGGCGTCAGGATGGCGATCGACTTGACCTCGCCGGCAAGCGCGCCGCTCAACAAGACACTGGTCAATATAACTGCACTTACACTGCTCTTAAGAAGCTTTAACATGTTACCCTCTCTGTTGTTTCACCAATCAATATTCTTATTGTTATTGCGCGAAAGCGAGATAGACTGCCTAGGAAAAATTACATTGTGGAGCTCAGGCAAAGTGAAGATCCGTTATGCCCTTCCGGTGATGCTGGCGTTATCGTCCTTCGCCAACGCGGTTGAGTTGCACCATGTCGCCGTCCGCACCGGCACTGACGGGCTCGACATGGTTCCGTTGACGATTTCGAATGCGGGCAGCGAAGGCCTCTCCTGCAACGCCGACTTCGCCCACTGGTATTCGGCCGGGATCGCAACGATCGAGCCGGGCAAGAAGACCCGCGTCGAGCTCTGGTTCGATGCGAAGACCGGCACGTTCACGATCCTCAACGACAAGCGCGAGAACCTGCCCGTCGAGCGGCTGTGGTGCGGTCTGGCGAGCCGAACATATGCCACCCGCGTGCAGATCACGCTCGACCGCACCGATGCGGCGAAAGGCGAGCGTGATGTGTCCTGCGCCATGGCGCAGGACAGCCTGGCCTGCCGGTAGGCGCTCATTCCCGCGTCCGTTCGAACATCGCGAGCCTCTTATTCTTTCGCCAGGAACGCGTCGGTGAAGACGTCGTCCGCCGACAGAGCCGCCTTGAGCACGCCCTGGTCCGTCAGCGTCTTCAGGGTCTCCTCCCACTGCGTCTTCGTCATCCAGCCGAGACCGTGTTCCTTGGTGTCGGGGCTGGTGAACGTCGAGGCGATGTCGGCGTTGATCTGCGCCAGCAGTACGTCCTTCTTGTCCGCATAGCCGGGCGCTGCCTTGGCCGTGATCTCGGCGGCCTCTTCCGGATGAGCCACGACATAGTCGAAGGCCTCCCTATATGCCTTGACGAAGCGGCGCACGACCTCCGGCTTGTCCTTGATCATCGCCTGCGAGGTGAACAGGCCGGAGCCATAGGCTTTCCACCCATAGTCCGCCCCCATCATGATGCTGAGCGAGCCCGGGCCCCCGGCCTTCGCTTCCAGTTCGGGAACCTCCGCATCGATATAGCCGACGACCGTCTGAACCCGGCCAAGCAGCAAATAGCTTTCATAGGGAGGCGAGACGCTGTTCAGCGTCATGTCCTTTTCGGTCAGGCCGTTGGCGGCCAGGAAGCCTTTGAAGAAGATGTAGGTGGAACCGGCCGGATGAATGCCGATGGTCAGTCCCTTGAGGTCGGACGGCTTGGTGAGCTTCAGCGTCTTGGCCAGCGAAATGATCCCCAGCGGCGAGTGCTGATTGACGGCTGCCAGCGCCACGACCGGGACATTCTGCGACCGTGCGACGGCAAGCGTGGGAAGATCGCCGAACCCGAAATCCGCGTTCTCATTGCCCACCAGCCGCATCGCGTCCGGCGAGCCGGATCCCTTGCGGATCTCGGCCACATCGATGTCGTTCTTGGCGAAGAAGCCCTTTTCCTTGCCGACGAAGAACATGGCGTGATTGCCGCGCACGACCCAGTCGAGCTGGACGTTGACCTTGTCCGCCGCCAGAGCCGCGTTGGAAAAACCGAGTGCTGCAACAAACGCCGCGAAGGTAGCGGCCTTGATAAGTGAGCGTCTCAGCATTTTTTGTTCCCTTTTATGAATTGGTTGATCGAGCGGGCCTAGGATTGGCTGAATTTCGGCGCCCACGGCACCACGATGCGTTCTAGGATTTCGGCGGCGTAGTAGAAGGCGATGCCAAGCACGGAAACGAGCAGCAGCGCTGCGAAGACCAGCGCCGTGTCGAGCTGGGTCGACGCGAACTGGATGACGTAGCCGAGACCGTCCGACGCCCCGGCGAACTCACCGACGATGGCGCCGATCACGCTCAACGTGGCGGCGATCTTGGTTCCGGCCATCAGGTTCGGCAGCGAGTGCGGAACGCGGATCCTGAACAGGATCTGCGTCGGGCTGGCCCCGACGGAATTCATCAGCGACAGCAGCGAGCGGTCGACCGATTGCATGCCCGCCAGCATGGAGAGCGTCACCGGAAAGAAGGCGATGACCAGGATCAGGCCGATTTTGGGCGCCAGCCCATAGCCGAACCAGAGGATGAAGATCGGCGCGAGGGCGACTTTCGGCACGTTCTGGAACAGCACCACCAGTGGATACAGCGCGCGTCCCAACCAATCGAAGCGCACGATGACCAGCGCAATGGCAATGCCGACCACGACCGAGACCAGGAAGCCGAACAGGATCTCGCCCGCCGTCACCAGCGTCGCCTGCATCAGCGTGCCCCATTGCGCCACCAGCGACTTCGCGATCTCGGACGGGGCGGGAATGATGAAGGCGGATATGGCAAAGATCCGCACCGCGGCTTCCCACAGCACGATCGTCACCAGCAGGAGGATGACAGCCGGCAGCCAGCTGCCGGTCGCCGCACTCCAGCTGGAGGCGAGGCGCGGCTCGGAAAGGTCGATTATGGGTTGGTCGCTCAAGACGCGCCTCCCGGTTGATGGCTGGAGCGCAGCATCGTTCGCAACTGGACCACCAGCCTGACGAACTCCGGATCTTCGGTGACCGACAGGTCGCGCGGGTAAGGCAGCGCAATGTCGAGGCTCTCGGTGATCCGTCCCGGCTTGATCCCCAGCACGTGAACATGGCGCGACAGATGGATGGCCTCGTCGATGGAATGGGTGACGAGCACGATCGTCTTGCCGGTCCGCTGCCAGATCTCCAGCAGCGACTGGCCCATCGAATCGCGGGTGATGGCATCGAGCGCGCCGAACGGTTCGTCCATCAGCAGGACCGCCGGATCGAGCGCCAGGGCCCGTGCAATGGCGACCCGCTGCCGCATGCCGCCCGACAGCTCGTTTGGCCGCTTGTGGGCGCTGTCGCCTAGCCCCACCAGTTCCAGCATCTCCTGCCCGCGCGCCCGCAGATCCGAGCGCGAGAGCGACTTGTCGGCGATGCCGAGCAGCATCGAGGCATTGTCGACGGCGTTTTTCCAGGGGAGCAGGTTGGCGTCCTGGAAGACGAGGCCGATCATCCGCTTGCGCGCCGCCTCGACCGGCGCGAGCCCGGCGATCGAAACGCTGCCCTGGGTAGGCTGCACCAGCCCGGCCAGCACCTTGAGCAAGGTGCTCTTGCCACATCCGGAAGGACCGATAAGGGAAACGAATGATCCCTTTGGCACCGAAAGATCGATGTTCCTGAGGATCAGCTGACGGGCCATGACCACCGAAACGCCCTTGGCGGAGATTAGATCGTCATGGCGGATATGGGCCGGCCTGTCGCCGGCGGCTCGGATGGTTTCAATGCGCATGGCTTGTCGCCCCGCGCGCTGTTTTCTGCCGCACCCGCACCATCTTGATGGCGAAGGCGCCCTTCACACAAACAGCCGACCGGTGGAACTCCTCAAACCGGCTGGCCCTCTGCGCACCATGTGACATTGGCTACTCCCGGCCTTCCAGGATGCGCCGCACCGCGACGAGCTTGCGCGCCCGTTCACCTTGCAGCGCCTTTGTCTGCTCGGGCGTGTAGGCAAACATGCCCTCGCCCGACTTGATGCCGAATTTCGACGCAGCCGTCTTCTCCAGAACCATCGGCGCCACATCGTCGCGGTTGGAGAGATCGGCATTCAGGAAGGACGAGACGGATTTGTAGATATCCAGCCCCGCCATATCGAGCAGCGCCATCGGGCCGATGACGGCGATCTTGTAGCCTATGCCCCACGACACGCAGGTGTCGAGGTCTTCCGGCTCGATGACGCCGCGCTCGACAAGATCGACCGCCTCGCGCAGCAGCGCATAGAGCACGCGGTTCTCGACGAAGCCTGGAACGTCCTTCTTCACCACCACCGGCAGCAGGCCGATCGAGCGGATGAGATCGCGGATAACAGCCACGGTTTCAGGCGCGGTCTTCTCGCCGCCGATCACCTCGATCATCGGGATGATGTGCGGCGGGTTCGACCAGTGCATGCCGACCATCCGCTCGGGATGCGAGATATGAGCCTGCAGCTTGGTGATCGGGATGCCCGACGTGTCGGAAGCGACGATGACGGACGGGCCGATCAGCGGATCGATGTCACGATAGGTCTGCGCCTTGATGTCGATATTCTCGGGCACGTTCTCGATCACCAGTTCGGCGCCATCGACGGCCTCGGCAATCGTCTCGACGAAACGCACTTTGCCGGCACCAGTCCCGGGCGCCTCGATGTCGAGACGGTCGAGCACGCCGCCGGCAAGATCGAGCATGCCGCGGGCGCGCTCGATTGCCCCTGGCGAAACGTCATACGCCGTCACATCGAGCCCGCCGCGCGAAAGCCGCGCGGCGATGCCTGGACCCATCGTTCCCAGTCCGATGAGAGCGGCGCGCTTGATCATCATGCGGCCTTTGCGGGAGCAGCAGTGGTTGCCGCCTTGAAGGCCGGCCGAGCGGCGATCGCGGCCACCCAGCGCTCCAGATTGGGCATTGACGGCCGGTCGATCTTGAAGTCGACGCAGCGCTTCAGGATCGGCGCGCAGGCAATGTCGGCAAGGGTCAGCTTGCCGAGCGCCAGGAAGTCCTTGCCGGCCAGGTGGCCGTCGACGATCTTGAGCTGCGCGACAAGGTCCTTCACTTGCTCCTTGTATTCGGCGGTCTGTTCCTCGGGCGTGAGCTTGGCGCCTTTGAAGGCCGCCAGGTAGCCCGGATTGACCGCAGCCAGCAGGAAGTCCATCCAGCGCTCGACCTCGGTCTTTTCCGCCGGCGTAGCGCCATTCAACTGTTCGCCGCCGAATGCCGCGAGATAGCGCAGGATGGTGTTGGACTCCCAGATCACGGTGTCGCCGTCAACCAGCGTCGGCACCTTGGAGGTCGGGTTGAGCGCCTTGTATTCCGCCGTCTGCGTGTTCTCGAACTGGCGGCCATAATCCTCGCGCTTGTAGGACGCTCCCAGCTCTTCGAGCATGAAGAGCACCTTCTGGACGTTGCCTGATGTCTGGCGGCCTAACAGCTTGTACATGTCTTCTCCTCGCTAGTGTCCAGGGCCTACTTGCTCGCCGGCAGCGGCTTGTAGACGATGGCGTCCATTTCGATCTTGGTGTTGATGACCGCTTTTGCCTCGACGGTCGTGCGCGCCAGAACGGCGTCGCCGATCCCTTCGAGGAACGCCTTGTTGTAGCGGCCGAAATCGCGCGTATCCTCGAGATAGGTGGTGATCCGCACGACATCCGACAGCGTCGCGCCTTCATGCGCGATGACGCGCGCGATGGTCTTCAGCGTCGCCAGCGTCTCTTCTTCGATCGTGCCGCTGATCATGTTGTTGTTCTCGTCTTTCGGCACCTGGCCCGAGACGAAGATGAAATCGCCGGCACGCACCGCCGGATGAAACGGCAGGTTCGGGTTCTTGTTGCCGATGGCGTAGTGGCTGGCGGATTTTCGCGTGCTGTCGCTCAACATATCCCCCTAGAGAACGCTGGTTTCGATGATGTCGACGCCGCGGATTCGGTCGATCAGGTAGACGATGCCGCGGTCGTCGATGGTCACGTCGTTGGACGAGGAACGCTCCGCGCCCTCCGGCGCGTCGGGCATGAAATGACCGACTTCCTTTGGCGCGAACGGATCGGCGATGTCGACGAGGCGCAGCCCCTGCGCGAACCACGCAAACGGAATGACGGTGCCATTGAACCGCTCGGAAGGCTGATGGCAGCCGGTCATCTGCGGCTGCGGTGAACCGTCCGTGTCGAGGCCCGGCACCTGGAAGGTCGAGATCGGCAACGGGTTGGTCTCGTCAGTGATGTCGTAAATCCAGGTGAAGGCCGGCGGCGATGGCCGAAGCTTGGCGACATCCTCGTCCGCCACCACCATGATGTTGCGGCCTTTGAGCGGCTGTGGAATCGGCAGGCAGGTGTGCGTGGGATGCGGAAAGCTCGGGCTCGAATTGACGTGCGAGACCAGCTTCGGCTTGGTGATGTCCGAAATGTCGAGGATGAACAGGCCATGATGCCAGTAGCTGACATAGAGCCTGTCGCCCATTCGCAGCGGATGGTGACAGCGCGGCGTGACATAGTCGTGCCAAGGATACTCTTCGCCGCCCCCGGTCCACTGGCCCGGTATCCACCAGCGTCCGACCTCGACCGGCTTCGCGGGATCGATCAGGTCGAGGATCATCACGATATTGCCGACATAACCGTCGGCGGTCGGCGATATGTAGGCGTAACGGCCGTCGAAATCGTAGCGGTGGACGCCCTTGCCGCCGGTTATCCATTTCGAGATGAGCTTCGGCTGTGTCGGCTTGGTGGTGTCGTAGAGCGCCAGTCCGCCGCCGAAATCAGCCGGGCCGGCGTCGCCAAAGCGCTCGTGGTTGATGATCATCAGTCCGTCCTTGGCGCGCACCTTGTGCGAGTGCCAACCGGGCGGGACATCGATCGTCGTAATTTTGCGCGGATTGCGCGGGTCGGAAATGTCGACCAGCGTCGTGCCGCTCGGCGGCCGCATGTGGCCGATATAGAGGATGTTGCCGTCGACCCAGACCTGACCGCCGCCTGGGCAGTCGACATGGCCGATCTGCTTTGTGTTGAACGCCGAAACCAAATGCATACGCCCTTGCTGCTGAAATTCCATTTCGATGTCCACGCCGCCAATGGCGGCGCGGACATTGCCTGCCGGAGGACCGGAACTAGACGAGACGGAGCAGATCGCCGGCCTGGTTGCGGCCCCAGCGCTTGTAGAGGAGCAGCGCCCTTTGCGTCGGCGCATCGGTGGCGCCGAAGAAGATCACCGGCTCGCTCGACGAGCCGTTGACATGCTCGACCCAGGAACCGCCGGGTATGGCGATGGTGTCGAACTGGTTCCAGTCATAGCGCTTGCCGTCGATGATCGAATGGCCGTTACCGCGGAACGGCGCCAAGAGCAGGCTGGCGGTCTCACGCTGCGGCAAGGTCTTCTCGCCGGGGCGCAGCATCTGCACGTAGAAATTGATGGTGTGGAAGACGGGTCCGCCGGTCGTCGGATCGACATAGTCGATGACGATGCCTTCATGGGGGTCGCCATCCCAATCCTTGTGGGCGTCGAGAACCGCTTCCATCTTCTCCCAGCGATAGACATACATCGGCGACGACAGGCCGCCGCCGCGCTTGTGGTCGACGAAACGCGGCATCAGGCCACCTTCGCCATAGATGCGCTGTGAGTAGTCGCTGGGATAGCGGGCGGTCTGCACCTTCTTCTCGACTTCCTTGCCGTCGACCATCTCGGTGTATTTGTGATCGAAATGGACAGCATGCAGCGTTTCGACCAGCGGCAGGTCGAGCACCGACAGGTTGACCGCCTGCTCGCCGCCAACGGTGCCATGATTGTGCCAGGCGTCGTTGGGCGTCAGCACCATGTCGCCCGGGCCGAAGACCACGTCTTCGCCCTCGACGCCGGTGAAATTGCCCTTGCCCGTCAGGCCGAAGCGGATGGCGCTCGGCGAGTGCTTGTGCGGCGGCATGATCTCGTCGGGATCGTTCAAGCGGTAGGCGGTGTACATGGTGCTGACCGATGCACGCTTGGGTGCAAGACCGGGATTGACGAGGATCAGCGAACGGCGCTCGCTGTCGTCCATGGTCACCAGTTCGGCGGCGCGCTGGAGCAGGGGCTCGATGTCCGAATAGGACCACACGAAGGGAACGGCTTTCGACGTCGCCATCAACTGCTTGATCTCGTCATGGTCGACGCCTTCCGACGTCGCCCAGAACGGAAACATGTTCTTTGCGTAGAGGGCGTCATAGAGGCCCTTGAGTGCCGCCTTCTTGTTGGTGAGCACATCGTTAGCTGGTTGCGCCAGGGACATATCGGACACCTCTCGTCACGAAGAAAATACTTCTAACCAACTCAACCGTATTCGCATTGGTTTTGCTCGACAATACCCAAATTGCGAATTTTATAAGTTTTTGGTTGAGGTGCATTTTTGAGAGGCAAATGCCCAGAAATAGGCAGGAATAGCCTAGAAATGCACGAAATTCAGCTCACAATCAGGGCGTGAAACCGCTTCGTCACGGCCATGCTGACGCGCATGACAGTCCAACCAACGCAGTTTTTTAGTCTCAACCAAAAGACTTTGGTTGTATTCCGGCCACTTTTATCAGGCAGCCACGCTCTGTTGAGCGCGGCTGCGGATCAGATCCGCGGCCTTTTCGGCGATCATGATGACCGCCGCATTGATGTTGCCGCAAACGAGGTCGGGCATGACCGAGGCGTCCACGACACGAAGCCCGGCAATGCCGCGCACCCGCAATTCCGGATCGACCACCGATGCCGCATCGACGCCCATGCGGCACGTGCCGGCCGGATGATGCACGGTGATCGAGGTCTTGCGGATGTGCTCGTCGATCTCTTCGTCGCTCTCGCATTTCGGGCCGGGGAAGAACTCCGCGCCGACGAACGGAGCCATGGACGGCTGGCTGGCAAGGTTGCGTGCAACACGAAAGCCGGCGCGAAGCGACTGCCAGTCGCGCTGCGAGGACAGGAAATTCTGATGGATCAGGGGCGCGGCAACCGGATCGCTCGACGCCAGCTTGACGCTGCCGCGGCTCTCCGGCTGCACCGCAACGATACGGGTCGCAAAGCCGTCGGCGAACGGCGCCTTGAACGGCGACATGTACGGCCATGCCCCAAGCGGCGCGGCGGTGAAAAGCAGCTGTACGTCCGGCAACGGCCGGCTTGTGTCGCTTTTCAGGAATGCCACGACGCCGCCAGGCACATCTCCCGAAAAGCCCTTTCCGGTGAGATAAGTCCTGACGAAATCCAGCCCGATACGATCGGCCCGCATCATCTTGAGAAACGGTCCAGGCTGTTTGCGCCGATACATCACGATGACCGAAACGTGGTCCTGCAGATTCTTGCCGACTTGCGCACGATCGACCTTCGTCTCGATGCCATGCGCCGCCAGCTCGCCGCTGTCGCCTATGCCTGACAGCATCATCAGCTGCGGCGTGTTGATGACGCCGCCGGCAAGCAGAACTTCGCGCCGCGCCAGAACTTCATGGCTCGCCCCGCCTCTGGTGTAGGCAATGCCGGCTGCGCGGCCATCCCTGAGCAGGATCTTCGTCGCCATCGCGCCGGTCAGCACCTTGACATTGCCGCGCCGCATGGCGGGCCGCAGATAGGCGGTTGCGGTCGAGCAGCGGCGGCCGTTGGCAATTGTCATCTGCAGCCGGCCGAAGCCTTCCTGTATGGCGCCGTTATAGTCATCGGTCTGCGGGTATCCGGCATCACGGCTGGCTGTGGCGAAGGCATCGATCAGTTCGTCCTTGTAGCGGCAGAACTGGGTGTTCAGCGGCCCGCTGCCGCCACGGTACCGGCTTTCGCCCGCTTCCCAGCGCTCCTGCTTCTTGAAGTAGGGCAGCACCTTGTCGAACGACCAGTCCATCAGGCCGCTTGCCGCCCAGCGATCGTAGTCGCCGCGATTGCCGCGCACATAAGCCATGGCGTTGGTGGAGGAAGAGCCGCCGATGACCTTGCCGCGCGCGCATTCGACCTTGCGGCCGCCGACATTGGCCTCGGGCTCGCAGAAATACATCCAGTCGTGGCGGCGCTCCGTCAGTATCTTGCCCCAGCCGAGCGGGATGTGGATCATCGGATCGCGGTCCCAATCCCCCGCCTCCAGCAGAAGCACCGACACGGCGGGGTCTTCGCTCAGCCGGTTCGCCAGCACGCAGCCGGCCGATCCCGCACCGACAATGACGTAGTCAAAGGTTTCGCCAGCCGGCATGCGTGATCCTCGGGAGAAAGACGTCTGCCGCGATGGCAACCGTCGACATGGGCAGTCAACCATCGCGCAACTGGTGTTGTCAACCATTGCGTACAGTTGTAGATTGGTTGAATTGGTTGAGTGCCGTCGAACAGGTTTTCGTGTCACAATATGATGTCGGGACGTTGAGTCGGCGGTCTGCCGATCGGACAGGAGATTTTGTTTTGAGCGCATTCGAGCCGCAGGTCGGACCATCTGATCTCGACGACATCATCGCTGCGGTCCGCCAGTTGCAGCAGGGCGGCGGCAAGCTTCCGTCCGAGCGCGATCTTGCGGAACATCTGAGCGTCAAGCGCCATCAGCTTCGCAAGGCGCTTGAAGTGCTGCGCCTTTCGGGCGACCTCAAACCGGCGCGAGCCAGGCGGGCGCCGACCGCCCTTCCGAGATATGGCGAGGAACTGGTCAGGGTAACCAATCCGATCGAGGTCCTGGAATTGCGCCTGATCATGGAGCCGGGCCTTGCCCGACTGGCGTCGCTGCGCGCCTCCTCTTTCGAGACGGCGCGGATCCTCGACGCGGCAACCACGCCGGAGAACGCCCCGTCGGGTGAGGTCGATTTCGCTTTCCATCTCGCGATCGTTGCCGCGGCCCGCAACCACCTCGCCGCGGAATTCTACAAGATGCTGCGCCAGGTCGGTGTCGATGCGCGGGTGAAGGTTGCGCGCACCGCGGCACCCACCTGCCCCAAGCGGATCGCCCACCGCGACGGCGAGCATCGCCTGATCGCCGAAGCGATCTCGCAGCGCGACCCCGAAGCGGCAGAGGCCGCAATGCGCGCGCACCTTTTGTCGGTGCAGAGACAGATCATGGAACGGTCGAATGCCGGCGCCTTTGCCGCGTGATCGCATCACCTCTGACATCGAGCCTGTGCGGGGAATTTCAAATTGAAACGTCATTTCGACGTGCTGGTCATCGGCGCGGGATCCGCTGGCTCGGTTGTTGCCAGCCGTCTCAGTGAAGACCGGTCGTGCCAGGTCGGCCTCATCGAGGCCGGGACGATGCCGGCCGATCCCGACATCGCCGACCCGCTGAAATGGACGATGCTCCAGGGCCGCGCCTACGACTGGAGCTACCGGACCGTGCCCCAACCCTTCACCGCCAACCGCGTCCATGAGTGGCCGCGCGGCAAAATCGTCGGCGGCTCGAGCTGCCTGCATGCAATGGCCTATGTGCGCGGCCATCCCGATGATTTCGAACCCTGGGTGCAAGCCGGCGGCGAGCGCTGGTCCTATCGGGGGTTGTCGCCGGGCTTCATCCGCAGCGAAGCCTTCACCGCCTTCGACGGGCCAACACGCGGCAGGAGCGGCCCGCTGGACGTCTATCTGCCGGACGCCGAGGTCAGTCCGGTCGTGCGTGCCTACATCGCCGCCGGGCGGGCCATGGGGGCTCCCGCCCTGAGCGACCACAACAGCGGCGAGCTGGTCGGCACCAGCCCCAATTCACTCAACATACGCGACGGCAAGCGCCTGAGCGTCGCCGACGCCTATCTGCCGCCGCGGGTCATGGCGCGGCCGAACCTGACCTTGCTCGCCGGCCACGAGGTCGAGCATCTTGTGCTGGACGGCCACAAGGTCACGGGCGTGAGCGTGGTCTGCGAGGGCCAGACCAGAACGCTCTGTGCCGACCGGATTGTCCTTTGCGCCGGCGCCGTGTCCACGCCGCTCATCCTCATGCGGTCGGGCATTGGTTGCCCGGATACGCTGAAGCAGGCTGACATACGCTGCCTTGCCGATCGCAGCGAGGTGGGCCGCAACCTGCAGGATCATCTGCTGGCTCTTGGAAATGTCTACAGCACCAAAAAGCCGGTGCCGCCTTCCCGCCTGCAGCACTCCGAATCGCTGATGTATCTGCACAGCGACGACCCGACCCGCTCCATGGGAAGTCCCGATATCGTGCTCGCCTGCGTCGTCGCTCCGTCGGCGGCCGAGGGCCTGAATGCCCCGCTTTATGGCTCGGCCTTTACCATCCTTTGCGGCGTCACCCATCCGACAAGCCGCGGGCGCATCACACCGAGCGGGCCGGGCCGCAACGATGCGCCGGTCATCGATCCGCATTATCTCGAAACCGAACACGATCGCGCGACATTCAGGATGGCGTTGAAGCGGGCGCGCATGGTCGGCCATCATGCGGCCCTGGACGAATGGCGCGATACGGAGATCCTGCCAGGTGCACCGGTTCGGTCCGATGCCGAACTCGATGCTTTCATCGCCAGGGCTGCTTCCACCCATCACCATCCGGCCGGCACCTGCCGGATGGGTCTTGACACTGAGGCCGTCGTCGATCCTGACTTGCGGCTGAACGGCTTCGACAATGCCTTTGTCGTCGACGCCTCGGTGATGCCGGCGATCCCGAGCGGACCGATCAACGCGGCGATCGTCGCCATCGCCGAAACCTGGGCGGCGTCTTCACGGGTTACCCCGCCGGCAGCGTGAGGGCGTCCGCGTCCGACAATTCCCCTGGCTCCGGTTCCCGGCGACTATCAGCTATGGAGATGCGTCAGCTCAAACGCCGCTCCGTCCTGGACGCCGGCCATGCGCTGCTCGGCGGACCGGAACATGTCCGCGAACTCCACCTGGTTCTCGAACACCACGCCGCCGACCTTGACCGTCAAGGCATCCTCGGTGCCTTTTGGCGCGAAATAGACTTGTGCGATGCGCGCCCTGATACGTTCGCCGATTTCCCTGGCTTCTGCTTCGGTCGCGCCGGCGAGGAAGACCCCGAACATCGACGTCCCCATGCGTCCAACCAGATCCTCCGCGCGCACTGATGATTGTATGGTTGAGGCTATGAGCCGCAAGGCTTGATCGCCCCATTCAAGACCAAAGCGCAGGTTGATGGACCGCAGATGCTCCGAATGGATGACCAGGAAGGCGCCGGATTTCGGCCCCGGCACCGACGGCCTTGCGGTTCTTTTTTCGACCATCGACGTGAAGACCGCTCCGTTCAGGCAGCCGGTCGTGGTGTCGAAGGTTGCCGACTTGTCGAGTTCCCGGCGATAGCGACGAAGCTCGATCTGTTTCAATCCAACGAACAGAAAAAGCGGAACACCAAGAACAACAGGCAACAGGATTGCCGTGACCATGCTGCGCCCAAATGGCGTCAGCGCTTCGGAGAACAGAAGCAGATAATTGAGACCGACGGAAACGCCCAGGATTGCAGCGGTTCCCAGAAAGGTCAGCAAAGCGACGCCTTTCCATGCCTGGTCGGTGGTGCTCGCCATAGTCTTTGTCACTGGCCGATCTCCTGTGGATGGGCTTGTATAAGGCCGGTGTGTTGCAATTTCAGTTTCAAGGAACATTGCAATTTAATCGATTGCGCGATGACCCCATCAAGGCTGCGCCCGTGGCGGTTAACAAACAAAACATCAGGGATTGAATGACAGCCTATTGTGCCGGGCCGAATATGCCCATCCCGGCGTTTCTGGCTGTCGCCTCCGCCTTGCCGTAGATGCCGCTCGGCAGCGCCGTGGCCCAGCCGTTGGAGACAAGCCAGGCGCCAACATCCTGCTTGCCCAGCCTGCACGGTGCGGCGACGGCAAAACGCTCGACGTCCGGCGGTACGAAACAGTGCAGCGCACGTCCCCTCAGCCAGGAATTGAAAACGGCGCGGGCGCGCACGCCGCAAGGCCAGGTGACGTCATGAAACGAGCAGGAGCTGTCGAGATCGATGCCTCGCACTCCGCTGATGACCACCTTGCGGCCCATGGCTTCGAACATCGCCGATGATGTGGCAACCGGGCGGTAGAGCAAGACCTCCCGCCAATCCCTGGGCATCGGCGTTTTCGGGGGCACGGCGAGACCGAGCTCGCTGAGCGGCGGACGGGGCTCGGCCCGTTCGATCTCAGCGGGACCAAGCCGTGGTGGAGCGATCAGGTCTTGAGCAACCTTGCGCGCCGGCTCCAGGCGTTGTGCGCCGGCAACCGGGGCAACCGGCCGGATAGGCTGCGTATCGTCAACATCTGGCGACCGGGCACGGACAGGCTGATCGACCGAAAGCAACGCCCCGCCCTGAATGATCAGCAGGATCCCGGCCAGGAGCAGGAGGCTTCCAAGTGCGATCGCCAAGCGGCTGCGGCCCGGCCTGGCCATCAGCTTGAACAGGATCCCAGGGATTTGCGCCGGTCAGAAACCCGACGTCGATTTGGCAACCAGCTTGAGCGCACCTTTTTCAATCCGATAGAACGGCATCGAGCGTTGGCTGGATCCGTCGGCCCGAAACCGGAACAGGCCGGTCGACCCCCGAAAGCCGTTTGGATTCTCAAGAACCTTTTTGCTGAAACCATCGGGCCCGACCGCGCTGGCAATCCCTGCCGTCAGCGCAACCATATCATAGGCGTAGGCCACATTGACGTCAGCCGGATAGTTGTATGTCGTCCTGAAGCGGTCGGCGATCGGCCCGGTTTCGCTTGGATCGAGCGTGGCGATAAACGCCCCCTCGAAGAGCGGATCCATGGGGTGCTCCAGCCAACGGTTCGTCCCGACGACGGAGATCGTCTTTCCCGGAATGCCCTTCGATTTGAGGGCGGCAAGGACAGGCGACGGACTGCCATTGCCGCTGGCGACGATGACGGCGTCGGGGGCGTCCACGAGTGAGCCCATTTCGTCGACCGTCTTCGCGCCGTCGCCGGCAGAATATCGGAGAGTGACCGCGAGCGCCGCGCCGTAGATGCTGAGGCCGTTTGCGACCCGCTTCTCCATGGCGCCGGCGTTTGGGCCATCCGCGACAAGCAGTACGAACTTCTTGCTGCCTTTCGCGGCCAGTCCCGCGGCGCCCGCGGCGGCGCTGTCCGCTTCGCCAAGGAGCACGGCATAGACCCCGGGGCCGCCGGCGAAATTGTCGGCGAGCGCCAGGACCGGTGGCCGCTTCGACCCCGACAGCGTCGCAATATGCTGGGCCGCCGGCAGCTCGGTCGGGCCGATGACGACTTTAGACCCCGTCGTAATGGCCGTAACCGCCAGTTTGCCGGCCAGTGCGCTGTCGCCTTTGGTATCTTCTACCGTCAGCGCCAGCAATCCGTTGCCAATATCCGTCATCGCCAGCTTGGTCGCATCGAGCATCTTCCTGCCGTTTTCCCCGGCCGTTCCAGGGGCGGACAGCGGCAGCAGCATCGTGACTTTGGTCGACCCGGTGCCCAGCGACTGGGTCGCCTGGACGGGACCGGCACCGGCGGCGCCGTTCTGCCCGGCAGGCGCGGTAACCGCCGCCGGATCGAGCACTTCGGACACGCCGCCCTTCGACTGGCAGCCCGACACGATCGCGGCGAGCGCCAAGGCGATTGCCCATGTCCGCGGACGGTGGACCTGTCGGCCAGCTTCCATGAATGCTCCACCCCTATGTGCCGCCGGATATTGTTCCCGGTCTGGTCTTCAACGCATGTTACGGCGGACTTGCAGTGCCGTCTGTAGTTCTTTTAGCCGCCGAACAGCCTGCCTCTGAGCGCCCTGATCTGCCTTGCTTGCCCGGCACTTCGATAGTCGGCGCATTTCATGTATCGCGGCCCGGGCACGAACACGCGGCGCACGCAAACGCCCTTTCCCTGGGCAGGGGCTCCACCCTCCTCGCCTGGCGAAAACGCGGAAAAGCCGAATGTCGCCACCGGCAAGGGGCCGGTCACTTCGATCCCTTCCCTTGCCAGGATTGCCCGCGCACGCTGGCAGTAGCGGACTGAAAGGGCCGAGAACCGGCTTTCATTGTGCCCGGCGCGATACTTCATGACGGTGGTGCAGAGATCACCCGCGGCGAGCCTATTGGCCTGTGCAAGATATTTGACCCCCAGCGCGATGTTGGCCGCCGGCGCGCTGAGATCGTCGAGGGAACCTCGAAAGCCGAGCATCCTGGCGGTCGCCGGCATCACCTGCATCAGGCCGACTTCGCCGTCGCCGCCTTGCACGCCGGGATCGAAGCCGCTTTCGATCTCCATCACGGCATGCGCCAGCATCGGCTCCAAGCCATAGATCGATGCCTGGCAACTGGCAAACGCCTTGAATGCCTGCCGGGTCCACTCCGTGGTCGGATCACAGCGCACTGGTTGCTTCAGGCCGGGCGAAAACTGTTGTTTCACGAACGGTCGTTCCAGCCAGTTGGCACTGGCCGGCGTGATCGTTTGGACAAAGCCAAGCAACACGATCGCGACCGCGACCGCTTTCAGGAAGGATCCGTCGGCTGTCATGATGGCCAACAGGCGTCGGTTCGCCTATCCGGTCAGTGCATGTACTCGACCATGCGATCGTGAAAACACTCGCATTTGTTGAGGGTGTCTTCGTCCTTGTAGTTCGTCTTCAGGTAGCCGTAAGCCATGCCGCAGGCGACCTTGGCTTCCGATGCCCAGACGAAGACGGGCCGGGACGAGTTGATCCACTCCGAGCTGTTGGCGGCGGCGACCGACTCGTCCATCAGCTTCACCACCTGCTGCTTCAGATCGACGATGTTGTCGTTCAAGACCAGATTGGACGTGCCGACGACCCGGCAATAATCGCCTGTCGGACCTTCGATGATGTCGGCGGCATACCCCGTCGACCCGACTGCCAGCAACAGCGTCGCAGCGGAAACAAGCAGTCTTGCAGAACGTTTCATGTTGAGCTCCCCTAAATATTAGCGACGTATAACATAATCGCGTGGTTGTGCGCTATGGCGTTAGACCAGGTTTGCGGTTGTCTGATGCTGATCACGCCATCGTCGTGGACAGCGTGATCGTGCTTGCCACGGAAGCGTTGGCCGACATGGTCAGGGCACCGTTTCCGTATGAGTGGGCATGTTATGATCATAAAGAATGGCAATCGCGGAGCCGGTGCCAACTCCGGTCAACGAGGCCACTTCCACCCAGTTACCGCCGGCGGCAGTACCGTTATTGTCAACCATGACATGGGCCGCGCCGCCTGAGAAAGTAACGTCGATCGAGGCGCCTGCCTGCCCATCCGTAGTCGGTGCGTTACCTCCAAGGGATTTGAGCAGATCCGACAAGTCGATAACGTCCTGGCCCGGTGTATAGTCCGCAATGACATCCACCATGTTGATCGCGGCGAGCTTGGATGGATCGATCACAAATGTGTCGTTACCGCCGCCGCCGGTCAGGTGGTTAAGTCCCGAACCGCCGTAGAGTGTGTCGTTGCCAGCGCCGCCAATAAGCGTGTCGTTACCTGAGCCGCCGTACAGGGTGTCGTTTCCGTCCATACCGGTCAGGATGTCGTTACCCTGTCCTCCCGAAAGGGTCGTATCGTGTCCGTTGATACCGGTGAGATGATCGTCGCCGTCCTGGCCAAGCAAGGCGGTCTTCGTCGCAGTGGCCACGAGAGTGTCAGCATTGATGCTGCCCTCGAGTGTCGAGGTCGTTGGGTACAGATGCGCGGTCACGCTGCCGGCCGCAGTATCGCTGTCGCCATCCGATCCCGTGACTGGAATCTTGATGTCGAACGGGTCAACCGCGTTGGCAGTCGCGAAGCTGGCGGCACCGAGCTTGAAGGTTCCCGACGAGGCTCCCGATATTTCGACCGCACTGAACGGATCAGAACTCGCCGTGACGGTGAAGGTGTCGCCCTGGTCCATTCCGTGTAGCGTATAAACGCCGGTCACGGCGTTGTATGTCACTGTCGGTATGGCCCCGCCGGACCCGTTCACAACTGTAACCGTGATCCCCGTAGCCGGGCCTTCCCCTGAACCGTCACCGACAAGGACCATGTCATTGTCAGCATTCACGGCCCGGATCATAATGTCCACGGCACCGTTCGCTTTGGTTATACCCTGGGTGAAGCTAGATACTTCGTAGTGCTCAAGGTAACTGGTTCCAGCTAGGGTTCCATTGGTCGATGCATTCTTAACAAAATCGAAACGAATTGTTTCTCCGTTCGTTATGCTCTGTCCATTACCAACACCAAAGTTTCCAGTACTGGTATTTACACTGTTGCTGCCATTTGCCGTAACCAGAAGATCGCTAGGCGTATCCGGATTGCTGAGTGCCGTGAACGTAATTACTTGGTTATTTCCACCAGATGCTATAGCGCCTTGGGTTGTGAATTGGGCACCATTGAATATCGAGCCGTTCAATACGAACGACCAGGTGTCATTTACCGGATCGAGCGTGGCGGTGAACCCAAGATCGTTGCCATTCGCCACCGATGATCGTCCTTCGACCGTGTGACCGTCGGTAGAAACATGATAGAATAACTGCTCGCCGTTGAGATAGACATTCGCACCGTTAGCGTCGTGAACGGCCGCGCCCTCGATAACGTTGAACACGACGTTCCCGACGCCGTCGGCGCCCGCACCGGCGGCAAAGTTCAAATGTTCCGTCAGTGTGGAGTGCAGTGAGTCCGGCAGATTGATGCCGTCACCGACGAATGGCTGCGGAACATCGTCCAGAACCGTCAGGTTGACCGCGCCGGAAACATGGTCGCCGCTGGTGTCAGTCGCCACCACCTGAAGCCCGTTGATGGTGACACTGCCTGAGCCGGCAAGATGCTGGAGTTGGTCGGTCAGCGTCGCGGTAACGACTGGTGTCAACGAGCTGTTGGCGCCAGCACTGGTGCCTGACAGCGACAGATAGATCGCCGGTCCGAGATTGGTGGCACCTCGCATCAGTGTGCCGACTAGCTGACCGCCGGCTAGCGCCCAGTCGATCGAGTAACCCACAGCCAGGCCCGAAACCGTTGGCGCCACCCAGTTTGGGCCGATCGGGTCGGCAAAGGCAACGACAATGGCTTCACCGGTCGTTGTGAAGGTGATGCCGCTGTTTGCTTGCGCCGTCTCGCCGCGGCTGCCCGGATCGGTACCGGTCACAGTCCCAGCCTGAATATCCGCGGGCGCAGTGAGATCGAGCGTGGTGTCGAGCGCAGCTTCGTTCAATGTCAGCGAGACTGTGCCGCCCCCTAACGGAACGGTGTTGGTTTGCACATTCAAAGTCACGGTGGCCGTCGAAGTGTCGCCATCCCCGTCCTTGATGGTGTAGGTGAACGAGTCCGATCCGACATAGATGCCTGTCGGTGTATAGGTGAATGTCCCATCGTTGTTATAGGTAACGGTCCCGTGAGCGCCGTTGGTGGTTGTTATCACCCCGGCGGTGGTTGTAGCGACGCCATCGGCGCCGAAGACATCGTTACTCAAGAGGCCGGTCAGCACCGTAGGCGCGGTGATTGCTGGTGCCCAGCTGTCATTATGTGCCGTCGGCACGTCGTCGATGATGTTGATGACCAGGTTGCCGGCCGGCGCGCTGTCGCCGTCGGCGTCGGTGA
>NZ_JAIUIC010000025.1:0-42760 GCF_020165455.1 Mesorhizobium sp. BR1-1-3 | reverse complement strand
TCCTCAATGCAAAAGCACGCGATGCGCGCAACGAGTTCGCGAGTGCAACTTGACACCCCAGATAGTCGCTCTCCCCCGATCGACGGGGGAGAGGAAAGGCGCCAGGGTTAGCCGCGGCTTAGCCTGAAAACGTTGAGGCACTGACCTCGCCTGATTTCCTCTCCCCCGTCGATCGGGGGAGAGGTGGCCCGAAGGGCCGGAGTGGGGGTCGACCCCGCGGCGTACCCAAGAATCTGCTGGAGCAGAACCCATGACCAAGCTCGACCCCGCCATCAAAGTTCGCCACGAGCCGATGCGCATCGCCGGCAGACGAGTCGATGCCGACGGCGTCGTCGAGGTGCGCTACCCCTGGAACGACACCGTCATCGGCACCGTTCCGGCCGGCCGCGCCGATCACGCCCGCCAGGCGTTCGAGATCGCCGCCGGCTACAAATCGAAGCTGACCCGCTACGAGCGCCAGCAGATCCTGTTTCGCACGGCGCAAGCGCTGGCCTCGCGCCGCGAAGAAATCTCCGATCTGATCACGCTCGAGCTCGGCATCTCCAAGACGGACTCGCTCTATGAGGTCGGCCGCGCCTATGACGTGTTCACGCTGTCGGCGCAGATGTGCATCCAGGATGACGGGCAGATCTTCTCCTGCGACCTCACCCCGCACGGCAAGGCGCGCAAGATCTTCACCACCCGCGAGCCGTTGAAGGCGATCTCGGCGATCACGCCGTTCAATCATCCGCTCAACATGGTCTCGCACAAGGTGGCGCCGGCGATCGCCACCAACAATTGCGTGGTTGTCAAGCCGACCGAACTGACGCCGATGACCGCACTTCTCTTGGCCGACATTCTCTATGAAGCCGGCCTGCCGCCGGAGATGCTGTCGGTGGTGACCGGCTGGCCGGCCGATATCGGCAACGAGATGATCACCAACGAGAACATCGACCTGATCACCTTCACCGGCGGCGTGCCGGTCGGCAAGATGATCGCCCGCACCGCCGGCTACAAGCGCCAGGTGCTGGAGCTCGGCGGCAACGACCCGCTGATCATTCTCAACGATCTATCGGACGAGGATCTGGCAAAGGCGGCGGACTTGGCAGTGGCCGGAGCGACGAAAAACTCCGGCCAGCGCTGCACCGCGGTCAAGCGCATCCTCGTCCAGGAAAGTGTCGCCGACCGTTTCGTGCCGCTGGTGCTGGAGCGGGCGAAGAAGATCCGCTTCGGCGATCCGATGGACCGCGCGACCGACCTTGGCACCGTCGTGAACGAGAAGGCGGCGGCGCTGTTCGAAGCCCGCGTCCACATGGCTGCCGAGCAAGGCGCCGACATTCTCTACAATCCGGGCCGCCAGGGCGCGTTGCTGCCGCCAATCGTCGTCGATCGCGTGCCGCATACATCCGAGCTGGTCATGGAAGAAACCTTCGGGCCGATCATCCCGATCGTGCGTGCGCCGGACGATGACGAGGCGTTGATTGCGCTCTCCAACTCGACCGCCTTCGGCCTGTCGTCGGGCGTCTGCACCAACTCTTTTCCGCGCATGCAGAAATACATCGCCGGCCTTCAGGTCGGCACCGTCAACATCTGGGAAGTGCCGGGCTATCGCATCGAGATGTCGCCCTTCGGCGGCATCAAGGATTCGGGCAATGGCTACAAGGAAGGCGTCATCGAAGCGATGAAGAGCTACACCAATGTGAAGACATTTTCGCTGCCCTGGTCCTGACCGGACGGCATTGACGGATAGAACAATCGAGGGAGCGTTCGCCGCTCCCTCATTCGCATTTCGGAGACCATGATGGCCGCGATATCTGAACTTGTGCACACCGAAGGCGATTCCAACACCACAGCGGCTCGCGGTCGCTGGGATGCCGGGCAGGGCGATCCGCGGATCCGCGGCCTGCTCGATCGCGACGCGGCCGCCTTCATGCACCAGAGCCTGTCCAGCCCCTGTTTGTCGACGATCGCCAAGGCGCAAGGCATCTGGATCGAGGACACCGCCGGTCGCCGCTTCATGGATTTCCACGGCAACAGCGTCCATCACCTCGGCTATGGCCACCCGAGGCTTGTGGCCGCCATCAAGAAGCAGCTCGATCAGCTCTGCTTTGCGCCGCGCCGTTTCACCTGTGAGCCCGCCGTCGAACTGGCCGAGAAGCTGGCGGCATTGGCGCCCGGCAATCTCGGCAAAGTGCTGTTCACCACCGGCGGCTCGGACGCCATCGAGGTCGCGCTGAAGATCGCCCGCGCCGCGACCGGCCGCTTCAAGACGGTGTCGTTCTGGGATGCGTTCCATGGCGCCGGCTTTGGCGCAGCAAGCGTTGGTGGCGAGGCGACCTTCCGCTCGCACATATCAGGCCCGATGATGACCGGCACCGAGCACGTCGCGCCTTGGGACGGCTATCGCTGCCCCTATGGCCACGATTCCCTGGAAGCATCGGGCCTCGCCTGCGCCAACATGATTGCCTACGTCCTTGGCCGCGAGCAGGACGTGGCGGCGGTCGTCGCCGAACCGATGCGGGCGACGCCAAACCCGCCGCCGCCGGGCTTCTGGAAGCGGGTGCGCGAGGCCTGCGACCGGCACGGCACGCTCTTGATCTTCGACGAGATCCCGACCGGCCTTGGCAAGACCGGCAAATTCTTCGCGCACGAGCATGATGATGTGACGCCTGACATCGTCGTCCTCGGCAAGTCGCTCGGCGGCGGCGTCCTGCCGATCGCCGCCATCATCGCGCGCCGCGATCTCGACGTCACCGGTGGCTTCGCGATCGGCCACTACACCCACGAGAAGAACCCGGTGACGACCCGCGCCGCATTGACGACGATCGACATCATCCTGGAGGAAGGGCTGGTCGAGCGCGCGGCCGAACTCGGTCGGCACATGCTAGGGCGCATGCAGCACCTGATGGCGCGCTCGCCCCATGTCGGCGACGTCAGGGGCAGGGGACTGATGGTCGGCGTCGAGCTCGTCGAGGATCGCGATACGCGCCAGCCGGCACGCGATCTCGCCGAGCGCGTCTTCTATGCTTGCCTTGAACAGGGGCTGAGCTTCAAGATCAGCCAAGGCAACGTGTTGACGCTGTCGCCGCCGCTGGTCATTTCGAAAACCGACCTCGACGGCGCGCTCGACATCGTCGAGCGCACGGTGCTGGCGGCCTGACCGTGAAGGCCGTGCGCACCGACCGCGAACTCGAATGTCCCGGCATCGACGCCGGCTTGCGGGCGAGGGGGGTCGAACTGGTGACGCTGCCGGACGGCATCCCCGAAGCTGATCTCATGCAGGCCGTTGCGGACGCCGATCTTTTGCTGATGTGCTACACGCCGATCACCGCACGGGTGATCGAGGCGGCTCCCAGATTGAACGGCATTGTCAAATATGGCGTCGGCGTCGATGCCATCGACATCCCCGCCGCGATGCGGCGTGGCATTCCCGTTGTCAACGTGCCGGATTATGCTGAGGAAACCGTCGCCGAAGGCGCCTTCGCGCTGATGATCGCGCTGGCCAAGCGGCTGCCCTCCATCACCGCGGCGGTGTCACGTGATGGTTGGATCTGGCCCGAGCAACGCTGGCTGGGGCGCGACATGTCCGGCGCCACGCTTGGGCTCGTCGGCTGCGGCAAGATCGGCCGCAGCATGGCGCGCATGGCAGGCCAAGGATTTCACGCGCGCGTTCTCGGCTTCGATCCCGGTGTCGATGTCGCAACCATGCGCACCGCCGGCATCGAGAAGGTAGAAGACCTCCACGTCATGCTGCGCGCCTGCGATTTCGTTTCCCTCCACTGCGTGCTGAACGACAGGACGCGCGGCTTGATTGGTGAAGCCGAGCTCGCTTGCCTGAAGCCTTCAGCTATCGTCGTCAACGTCTCGCGCGGCGCGCTGATCGACGAGGCCGCCCTTGTCGAGGCGATCATCTCGGGGCGCATCGGCGGCGCCGGGCTCGACGTCTATTCGGTCGAGCCGCTGGCCAAATCGGGCCATCCGATGAGCGCGCTGTTCGGCCGCGACAACGTCATCCTGTTTCCGCATCTCACCTTCTTCACGCAGGGGGCCATGCGCCGGCTCGAAGACGACACGCTCGCGCGCTGCTTCGAAATTCTCGAAGGCCGGCCGGTTACCGTTCGTTCGTTCGACCCGCGGCTGCGGGCGCAGACATCTGGGGTTTCATTCGGCTGACCATCACCATCTCTGCCGCCAATCGCGGGCCTTCCGCGAGGCCGGAATCGAAGCCAGGCCAGCGTTGCGACAGTTCCATGACAACTATCAGGTAAAATTTGCCTCTCATAAAATAAATAGATTTTACTTATCGATCCTCAGTCCCCAAAGTCGGCACAACGACGAGATCGAACGGTGCCGCATAAGGCTCCGGCCTACAGGCGAGATCGTCACAGTGCATCGCAGAATGTGCCATCAATCACAGGGGAACTGAGCATGAAATCGCAAAAGGCAACCATAGCTATGGCCTTCGCCGCGTCGCTGTTGGCGTCGTCGGCTCTTGTCGGACCGGCACTCGCCGACGGCGTCGTCACCATCTATTCCGCCGACGGCCTGCATGACGGCAATGGCAGCTGGTTCGAGACCGAATTCGCCGCCTTCACCAAGGCCACCGGCATCACCGTGCAGTATATCGAGGCAGGTTCCGGCGGCGTCGTCGAGCGTGTCGCCAAGGAAAAGTCGAATCCGCAGGCCGACGTGCTGGTGACCTTGCCGCCCTTCGTGCAGCGGGCCGCGGCTGACGGCCTGCTGCAGGACTACAAGCCGGAAGCCGCCGACCAGATCGATGGCGGCACAGACAAGTACCGGCCGCTGGTCAACAACTATATGAACTTCATCTACAACAGTGCCGTCCTGCCGGAAGCGCCAAAGGCCTACAACGACCTGCTCGACCCGAAGTTCAAGGGCAAGATCCAGTATTCTACCCCCGGCCAGGCCGGTGACGGCACCGCCGTCATGCTGCAGATCATCCACGCCTTCGGCAGCGAGGATGCCGGCTTCGAGTTCATGAAGAAGCTGCAGGACAACAATGTCGGCCCCTCCGCTTCGACCGGCAAGCTGACCGCGCTGGTCAACAAGGGTGAGCTGCATGTCGCCAATGGCGATCTGCAGATGAACATGTCGCAGATGGCCGACAATCCCAATATCAAGGTGTTCTGGCCGGCTGGACCTGACGGTGTGCGCTCCACCTTCGCGCTGCCCTATGAAATCGGCCTGGTCACCGGCGCACCCAACGCAGACAACGGCAAGAAACTGATCGACTTCCTGCTCTCCAAGGAAGCCCAGTCGAGCATCAGTTCCGTTGCGCTCGGCATGCCGGCTCGCAAGGACGTCAAGCCGGATGACGCCAACTTCGCCAAGGCGCAGGAGGCGATGAAAGGCGTGACCATCTGGTCGCCGAACTGGGACGACGCGCTGAGCAAGCTGCCCGATTATGTCAAGCGCTGGAACGAAGCGACCGGAAGTTGATCCGCAAGGGAAACCCGGAGGACCACGCCATGTCGGCCGCAGCCTTTACTGGTACCAGTGTCATGGACATCGACGCCGCGAAGGTTCGCGGCGCCGGCTCCAATGTCCATTTCGACAAGGTCAGCGTTGCCTATGGCGCGCATGTCGTCCTGCATCCGCTGACCCTGGATATCGCACCTGGCGAGATCCTGGCGATGATCGGCCCATCCGGCTCCGGCAAGACGACGGCCTTGCGCGCCGTGGCCGGCTTCGTGCGACCCGCCAGCGGGCGGATCCGCATCGGCGCCACCGATGTGACCGATCTGCCGCCCTACGAGCGCGGCCTCGGCATGGTGGTGCAGAACTACGCGCTGTTTCCACATATGCGGGTCGAGGACAACGTTGCCTTCGGCCTCAGAGCACAGGGCGCCAACAAGGCGCTGATCGGCGAGCGGATCAAGGATGCGCTGGGCACTGTCGGCATGTCGGCCTATGCCCGGCGCTATCCGCGCGAGCTTTCGGGCGGCCAGCAGCAGCGCGTGGCGATTGCGCGTGCCTTGGCCGTGCGGCCGCGTGTGCTCCTGCTCGACGAGCCGCTCTCGGCGCTCGACGCCCAGATCCGCCGCAACATGGTCGAGGAGATTGCGCGGCTGCACCGCAGCCTGCCCGGCCTGACGATCCTCTATGTCACCCACGACCAGACCGAGGCGCTGACGCTTGCCGACAAAATCGCCATCATGCGCGACGGCAGGGTCTGTTCGCATGGACCGACGACCGAACTCTACCGCCGCCCGCCAAACCGTTTTACGGCCGAGTTCCTCGGCCGCGCCAATCTTCTTCCGGTAACGGTTGCCGAGGCCGTCGGGTCGAAGGGATTTGCCACGGCAAGGCATGGTGACGCGCTGCTGACCGGCGCCGGCCGCAACGAGAAGGCCGGCGACAAGAGCCTGCTCTGTATCAGGCCGCAGCATCTCAGCCTGACCGCCGACAGCGACCATACCAACCGCATCGTGGGCACGCTCCAGGAAGTGCACTGGCAGGGCGAACTGACCCATCTCGTGCTCGACGTCGACGGCACGCCGGTGCGTGTCTCGGCGACCAGGCTGCCGATCGCCTTGCCCGAACCCGGCGCCAAGGTGCCGCTGTTCTTCGCGCCCGCCGACACCTCGCTTCTCCCGGAAGACGCCGGTGTCTGAGGCCGTCACACTTCGCGCGCCGGCGTTTCGGAGGGAACCCGGCAAGCTCTGGATAGTGCCACCGGCGGCCCTGCTGGCGCTGCTGTTCTTTTATCCGCTGGCGCTGATCGCCCGCCAGGCCTTCCTCGACGACAGCGGCGTCGCCAATGTCGCCGAAGTCATCCGCGTGCTGCGTTCGCGCTTCTTCCTCAACGCGCTGATCAACACGGTATCGATCTCGGTCGCGGCGACAGCCGGATGCCTGGTCGTCGGCCTCGTGCTGGCGCTGATTCTGGCCTTCGTGCCGTTCCCCGGCAGCGGCTTCATCGCCCGGCTGATCGATACTTTCATCGCGCTGCCGACATTCCTGGTGACGCTTGCCTTCACCTTCCTCTACGGCTCCGCCGGCATGCTCAATGCCGGGCTGATGGAGACCTTTTCGCTGCCGCTGCCGCCCGTCGATTTCCTCTATTCCGCGTGGGGTGTGATCCTGGCCGAGGTCACTGTCTACACACCCTTCATCCTGCGGCCGCTGCTCGCCGCCTTTTCGCTGGTCGACCGTGGCCAGATCGAAGCGGCGAGCGTGCTCGGCGCGCGGCCGTTTCGCATCGTTCGCCAGGTGATCCTGCCGGCGGCAATCCCGGCACTCATCGCCGGCGGCAGCCTCTGCCTGTTGTTGACCGTCAACGAATTCGGCATCGTGCTGTTCATCGGCGCCAAGGGCGTCATCACCCTGCCGCTGCTGATCTACGGCAAGGCGATCCAGGAATCGGCCTATCAGGTCGCCTGTATCATCGCCGTCGTCAACATCGCGCTGTCACTCGGCCTGTTTGGCCTCTACCGTTTCGCCGCCGGCCGGTTGGGAGCCTAGCCTATGCTGGTCTGGTCACGCTCCGGTCGTCTTGTCCTGTGGGTGCTCTTCGCACTGATCTTCGGCGTGCTGTTCCTGGCGCCGCTCGCGGTCATCCTCCTGTCCAGCCTCGCCGACCAGTGGAACGGCGTGCTGCCCAACGGCCTGACGACGGAGCACTACACCGATGTCATTTCCGGTGCCGCCGGCAGAGCGGTCAAGGCCAGCCTGGTCACCGGCTTCCTGGCCAGCGCGCTGGCGCTGGTCAGCGGCACCTGGGCGGCCCTGTCGCTGCGCCTCCAGGGCCATGCCTTGCGGCGGCTGCTCGGCCTTTTGTTCTTCATCCCAAGCGCGGTCCCTTCGGTGTCTGTCGGCCTTGGCCTGCTGGTTGCCTTCAGCCATCCGCCGCTGCTGCTCAACGGCACGATCGCGATCGTCATGATCGCGCATTTCGTGCTGATCTCGGCTTTCACCTTCGGCAATGTCTCGGCTGGACTGGCGCGGCTTTCGCCCGACTTCGAGCAGGTGGCATCGAGCCTCGGCGCTCGCCCGGCCTACCGGCTTTGGCACGTCACACTGCCCTTGCTCGCACCCTATCTGGTCGCCGCCTTCGGTCTCAGTTTCGCGCTGTCGATGGGGGAACTCGGCGCCACCGTCATGGTCTACCCGCCGGGTTGGGTGACGCTGCCGGTCTCGATCTTCAGCCTTACCGATCGCGGCGACATCTTTGCCGGCGCGGCACTGACAATGATCCTGGTCGTGGCGACGCTGGTTCTCTTGCTCGGGCTGGAGCGCATTACCAAGCGCGCTACCGGCTCGTAGGACTTTCCCGAGTCTCAGCCCTGCGCCGGCCTGCGTTCGACGATGTAGATGTGGTCTGCCGCCAGCACCACGTCGCCGCGCTGGTTGATCACCTCGCACCGCTCGATCACCCGTCCTGAACCCGGCCGCTTGGGATCGTCTTCCTTGACCGCGATGGTGGTGCGCGTGCGGATTGTGTCGCCGATGAACACCGGCTTGATGAAGCGCAGCCGGTCGTAGCCGTAGGAAAAGGCGACAGGGTTGACGACGCTCGCGGTCAGCCCGATGCCGACCGAGAACACCAGCGTGCCATGCGCGATGCGCTGGCCGAATGGCGTCGTCTTCATGTACTCGGCGTCCATATGGTGCGGAAAGAAATCGCCAGTGTGGCCGGCATGGACGATGAAGTCGGTCTCGGTGATGGTGCGGCCGCTTGTTAGGCGCGACGCGCCAATCTCGTAATCCTCGAAATATTGGATCTGTTCCATCAGGGTCTTTCCGCGATCGGTGTCGCCGGTGCCGCGCTCGACTGGTAGGCGGCCTCGACCAGTGCCATCGTGTTCCAGGCATCTTCGACGGGGCTTATCAGCGTATCATCTTCTCCGGCCGCAAAGCGCTGGACATTGGCCATGCGGCCGACGAAGGCATCGGGAAACCACTCGCCGGCCAAGGGCACGGCGATCCAGTCCGTTCCGCCCTTCGGATGGATTTCCAGAATGTCCGGTTCGCCCTGGGGATAATCGAGGTTGAGACCCAGCTTGAGATAGGCGGCACCCTCTGTGCCGCAGATGCGGAACTCGCAGGCCTGATGCCGGCGACCGAATTTGTGGTCGTGGTTGATCGACAGCGCGCAACGCACGGTGTCGCCATAGTCGAGAATGGCGCTGGTGCGCGTCTGCGCCACCTTATGGTTGGGATGGCCGAGTGTCTTGGCGTGCACGCCTCTGGGGTCGCCGAGCAACTGCCGGATCAGGTCGAGATAGTGGATCGAATGCATGGCGATCTCGACGCGCGGCGCCTTGAGCAGGAATTCCCAAAGCTCCCATGGTGTCGCCAGCGCCAGCCAGGCGTCGAAGTCGACGATCTCGCCGAGCCAGCCCTTGCCGATGGCATCCTTCAGCGCCAGCATCATTGGCGCGAAGCGCAATTGGAAGTTCACCGCCGCGTGCAGCCTCCTGGCGCGGCAGATTTCGAGGATCGCGGTCGCCTCGGCAAGATTGCTGCCCATCGGCTTCTGGATCAGCGCCACCGCGCCGTCAGGCAAGGACTTCAGCACATCGGCATGATGCGACGGCGGGGTGGCAAGGTCGAAGATCGCGCCCTCGACAGCAGTCGCTTCTTCGACCGAGCCAAAGGCCGTCACGCCCCATTGGCTGGCCAGCTTTTCAGCCCTGGCATGATCAGGATCATAAAGCCCGGCAACCGGAAAGCCGGCCTTCCGGTAGGCTGGGAAATGCGCGTCGCCGACGATCGATCCCGCGCCGAAGGTGACGATCGGCCGGGGTCTTGAGGGTTTTGGCCAGGATTGAACGAGCAAGGCAGGGTCGAAGCCGCCTTCAGTCATGATGGAAGACCTCATCCATCTCGGCCCACCACTCGCCCTCCTGGCGGGTCGCCAGCGGCTCCTGGCAGGGCATGCAGACGGCCCACCATTCCTGCGTCTTCGGGTCGGCCGCCATCTTGGCCATGTCGGCGGCATAGTCGGTGCCGTGGTATTCAAAATAGGAAAACAGCAGGTTCTCCGGCCGCTTCAGGTAGATCGAATAATTCTTGATGTTGCAGGCCGAGATCATGGTCAGCACGCCGGGCCAGACGGCGGCATGGAGGCGGACATACTCCTCGACCTTTTCCGGCTTCAGTCCGAGAATCATCCCCATCCGCTGCATATCAGTCTCCTATTTCGTGATCGCCGTGGTGAATTCGGCGATGCTCATGGCCTTGACCGCGTCCCAGTCCCAATCGATGCCGATTCCCGGTTCGTCGGGCGCCAGCGCCTGGCCATCTTCGATGCGCATGCGCTTGCCGGTCAACTGGTCGAGCTGCGGAATGTACTCGACATATCGGCCGTTCTGAACAGCGCAGGTCAGGCTGACATGCAGTTCCATCAGGAAATGCGGGCAGACCGGAATGTCGAAGGCCTCTGCCGCGTGCGCAATCTTGAGCCAGGGCGTGATGCCGCCGATACGGCCGACATCGACCTGCACGATCGAGCAGGCGCCTTTCTGCATGTACTCGCGAAAATGGCGGAGGGAGTAGAGCGACTCGCCGATGGCGATCGGCGTCGGCGTCGAGTTCGACAATCGCACATGCCCGTCGATGTCGTCTGCCGGCAGCGGTTCCTCGATCCAGGCGAGGTCGAGCTCACGCAGTCGCGCCGCGCGCCGGATCGCTTCGTCGACCGAAAACCCCTGATTGGCGTCGGTCATGATCTCGTAGCCGTCGCCGACCGCCTTGCGCACCGCCGACAGGCGGGCAAGATCCTCCGACCCGTGCGGCCTGCCGATCTTGACTTTCGAGCCGCGAAATCCCTTCGCCTTGGCGGCCAGCGCATCGTCGACCAGCGCCTGCGTCTCGATGTGCAGCCAACCGCCTTCGGTGGTGTAAAGCGGACAACGATCCTTGGCGCCGCCGGCCAGTTTCCACAAAGGCAGGTTTTGCTTCTTGGCCCGCAGATCCCAGAGTGCTGTATCGATGGCGGCGATCGCGATGGCGGTGATCGCCCCGATGGTCGTGGCATGGGTGGCGAATTCGAGATCGTGCCAGATCGCCTCGATCATGTCGGGATCGCGGCCGATCAGGCGCGGCACCAGATGGTCCGAGAGCAGCCGCATCACCGACGAACCGCCGGTGCCGATCGTGTAGCTGTAACCGGTGCCGACCGCACCGTCGGAATCGGTGATCGTGACGATCGGCGTTTCCTGGCTGACGAAGCTCTGGATCGCGTCGGTGCGCTTGACCTTGGGCACAAGGTCCACCATGCAAAGGTCGACTTTCTCGATTCTGGCCATGCCGATCAGCTCCGCAATGTCTTTCCGGTCTCAGTGGCAAACAGATGCGCCTGCGACATGTCGAGGCTCATGGCGACCCGCTCGCCCGGCCGCAGTGGCCTCGGGTTCAGCATGCGCGACACCCAGTCCGTACCGTTGAATTCGACGAACACCAGCGTCTCGTTGCCGAGCGGCTCGGTGACCGTGATCGGCAGTTCGATCTGGTGGACGTCTGCCGCGCCACCGGAACTGATGCCATGGCCGGTCGGATAGATGTCGTCCGGCCGCAGCCCGAACACGATCTTGTCGCCGGTGGTGACATTGGCCTTGAACTGAGCGGGCAGCGGCAGTCTTTCGCCACTGGCGAAAACCATCTGGCCGTCATCGATCGTCGCCTCGTGCAGATTCATCGGCGGTGAGCCGATGAAGCCGGCGACGAAGCGCGTCGCCGGCCGCCGGAACACCTCGTCGGGCGTGCCGACCTGTTCGATATGACCGTCGCGCATGATGACGATGCGATCGGCAAGCGTCATCGCCTCGACCTGGTCGTGGGTGACGTAGATCACTGTCGACTGCACCTTGGCATGCAGCTTCTTGATCTCGGTGCGCATCTGCGTGCGCAATTTGGCGTCGAGATTGGAAAGCGGTTCGTCGAACAGAAACACATCGGGGTCGCGCACGATGGCGCGGCCCATCGCGACGCGCTGGCGCTGACCGCCGGACAGTTGCGACGGGCGGCGGTCGAGCAACGTGTCGAGGCCGAGGATGGCCGAGGCCTCGGCGACGCGGCGGTCCATGTCTTCTTTGGCGGCGCCGGCGATCTTCAGGGAGAAGCCGAGATTCTCGCGCACCGTCATGTGCGGATAGAGCGCATAGGATTGGAACACCATCGAGATGTTGCGCGAGCGTGGCGGCAAATCGTTGACGATGCGTCCGCCGATCTCGATCGAGCCGGCGCTGATTTCCTCCAGCCCGGCGATCATGCGCAGCGTCGTCGACTTGCCGCAGCCGGACGGGCCGACCAGCGCAATGAACTCGCGGTCGGCAATGTCGAGATCGATGCCGTGCACGATCCCAATAGTGCCGTAGCGCTTGGTCAGCTTGGTGAGGGTAACGGTTGCCATGGGATCAGCCTTTCACCGCGCCGGAGGTCAGGCCGCCGACAAGGTGTTTCTGGACTATGTAGGTGAGGGTGAGCGCCGGGATGATCATCACCACGGCCAGCGCGCACATGCCGCGCCAATCGATGGTGAACTCGGCCGTGTAGTCGAGCAGGCCGACCGGCAGCGTCTTGGCGCTCACCGAGCGGGTCAGCTGCGAGGCCAGCGCGAACTCGTTCCAGCAGGTCAGGAAGGCGAAGATCGCGGCCGACGCAATGCCCGGTCCGGCGAGCGGAAACTCGACCTGCCAGAACGCCTGCCAGCGGGTGCAGCCATCGATCTGCGCTGCTTCCGCGAGGTCCTTGGGCACCTGGCGGAAGAAGCCGTCGATCAGCCAGATGGTGAACGGCACGTTGAGCGCGACATAGGCGAGGATCAGCCCGAAATGGGTGTCGATGATGCCGAGCCGCACATAGAGGAAGAACAGCGGCAGCGAGAGCGCGATGCCCGGCACGGTGCGCGTCAGCATCAGGCCGAGGAAGACGCTCGATTTGCCGCGAAATCGATAACGCGCGAACGCATAGCCGCCGGCCATGCCGATGGCCACGGCAATCACCGTCGAGGTCACCGAGATGATCAGCGAGTTGCGGAAATATTCGATCACCGGGATGCCGCCCTTGCCGATGCCCGAGAACATCGCGACATAGGCGTCGAACGAGATCTCCTGCGGGATCCAGACCGGCGGCTTTGCCATGATCTCGACCGTCGGCCGCAGCGACGACAGCACGATCCACAGGCCCGGCAGGCAGATGGTCAGCATCGCCAGGAACAGGCCGATGCGATAGACGATGCCGAGCAGCCGGCGCTTCAGGCGAGCGGAAGAATTCTCATCCATCCTCACCACTCCGCACCGATCTGCGTGCGCGCCGCGGCGAGCTTGTTGAAGAAGTAGACGGTGAAGGCGATCGACAGCAGGATCGAAAAATAGGCCATGGCGTTGGCCATGCCCATGCGCCCGTCGCTGTAGGCGGTGCGGGCCACCAAGGTCCATAGCAGTTCGGTGCGGCCCGCCGGTCCGCCATCGGTCATGATCTTGACGATGTCATAGGCGCGCGCCACGTCGAGCGAACGGATGGTCATGGCGATGTAGGCGAAGGGCATGACGAATGGCCACGTCACATAGCGGAATGTCTGCCACGGCGTGCAGCCGTCGACCCGCGCCGCCTCGATCGGCTCCTTGGGCATGGCGAGCAGGCCGGCGAGGATCAGGATGGCGAAGATCGCCGTCGACGACCAGATCTCGGCGATCGAGATGGCGATGAAGGCGAGATGGCCCTCGATCAGCCACGGTATGGCGTCTCGCGTGATGCCGAGCGACTGCAGCGCATTGTTCACCAGGCCGATATTGTCGTTGAACATGAACTTGAATTGGAAGCCGACCAGGATCGGCGAGAACATCATCGGAAACATCATCAGCGTGCGCAGGATGCGCTGGCCGCGCGTCGCCTTCTCGACGAGCATGGCGAGGCCGAGTCCGAGCAGCATTTCGAGATTGAGCGCGATGGTCAGCAGCAGAACCGTGCGACCGAAGGCCCACCAGAAGTCGGTGTTGGACAGGATCGAAAGATAGTTCCGGATGCCGATGAAGACGTAGAACGTTTCGGGCCGCGTCAGGCGGAACGGGGTGAAGCTCGAATAGAGCGACAGAAGCAGCGGCACCACCACCACCGCCGCCAGCACGATCATGGCCGGAAGCAGCAGCAGGAATGGCGCGGATGGCTTGAAGCCCTTCATCAGAATCCTTGAGTGTTTGTATTTGGACGGCGGTGCGTTGGCTGGGCGCGAAGGGTTAGCGTAAACCGCTGGCATCCCGCGCAACGCGATCGCCTCCCCCATTGCTGATGGGGGAGGCAGCCCTGGGAGCCGTTGCTAGAGCTTGCCGGCGTCCTGGAGGATTTGTGTCGCCTTGGCGGCGGCTTCATCCAGTGCCTGCTTCGAGGTCTTGTCGCCGAGGATCGCCGCCTGCAGCTCGGGATAGACGGCGTTCGAGATCTCGATCCATTCAGGCGTCTGCGGCACGGCGAAGGCGTGCTTGGCCTCTTCCTGGAAAGCGGTAAGAACCTCCTTCTTGTAAGGATCGTTTTCGGCCTGCTTCAGGTCCCAGTCCCAGACCGCGGTGCGGGTCGGCAGCGGACCGGCGGCGGCCTCGAGCTTCTGGCTGTCCTCGTTGGTCAGCCACCAAACCAGGGAAGCCGCGGCCTCCTTGTTCGGGCAGTTCTCGGTCACCGAGAAGCCATGGAAGCCGGACCAGCCGGTGCGCTTGCCGGACGAACCCTTCGGCGCGACTTTGACGCCGACATTGCCGGCGACCTTCGACGACTTCGGATCGTTGAAGAAGCCGGCCCAGCCCGGCCAATCCAGGTTGATGGCGACAGTGCCGGACGCAAAGCCTTGGCCGAGATCGTCCCAGAGATAGTTGGTGGTGCCGGCCGGCACGGCCTTGGCCTTGTAGAGGTTGACGAACCAGTCGAGCGCCCGGATGCCGGCCTCGGAGTTGAAGACCGGCTTGCCGTCCTTATCGAGATATTCGCCGCCCTCGGCGACGACCATCTCGTAGAAGCGGCCGTTGATCGCCTCTTCCTTGCCGGCGAACTGGGTGCCGTAGAAATTGGGCGGGTTGGCGAAGAACTCGGCCTGGTCGGTGACTTCCTTCCAGGTGTCCGGCGGCACCAGGTCATAGCCGTATTTCGCCTTGAACTTGGTCTTGTTGTCGGCGTTCTCGTACAGGCTCTTCTGGTAGTAGAGCGCCGAAACGTCGAACTGCGCACGCGGCAGCATCTCCAGCTTGCCGTCGATGGTTGCCGCCTTGATCGTCGACGGCACGAAGGCGTCGATCTCTTCCTTCGGCAGCAACTTGCTGAGGTCGGTGTAGAGGCCGGTATATTGCGGCGCGAAGGAGGAATGGTTCCAGCCGACGCACCAGTTGGTGCTGCCCGAGGCGATGTCCGACTTGAGCTCCTTGTCGATGTCGAAGCCGTTCTTCTTGGTCAGGATGTTGACCTTGGCGCCAGTCGCCTTCTCCCATTCCGGGATCCGTTCGTAGAGCTTTTCATATTGCTGGCCGCCGATCAGCTTCACGTCGACGGTCACGCCTTCGAACTTGCCGGGCAGGTCGCCGGCAAGAGCAGCGCCTGCACCTGACGCGAGCAACAATGCGCCGGCGCACACGCCGGAAAGCAGTCTGTTCATTGGTATCCTCCCTTGGCGCCGCCTTCGCGGCGACCGCAACTCGTCTGATGACAAGAAGTGCTACATTCATATACAAACAAAACATTCATAGACACGTCAAGGCGAAATTTGTTTCCGCCGCGCACGTTCCTGCGTATATGAAGGGCGAAATTCACTGGAGGATGAGCCCATGGACGACAGCGAAGACGAGCGCTATCGCGCGCCGGCGCTCGACAAGGGGCTCGATATCCTTGAACTGCTGGCGGGCGTCGACGGTGGCCTGACCCAGGCCGAAATCGCCAAGAAACTCGACCGCAGTCCCAACGAATTCTATCGCATGCTGGACCGGCTGGTGCGGCGTGGCTACGTCACGCGCCTCGACGGCGACCGCTATTCGCTGACGCTCAAGCTGTTCGGCCTGGCACAGTTGCACGCGCCGGTACGGCGGCTGGTCTCCTATGCGACGCCGCTGATGCGTGAGCTTGCCGAGACATCGCAGCAGGCCAACCAACTCGTTGTTTTTGATCGTGGTTCTGCCGTCGTCATCGGTCAGCAGGAAGCACCGAACTACTGGGGCATATCGATCCGGGTCGGCTCCCATATCAGTCTATTCGATACCGGCTCGGGACATGTGCTGCTCGCCTTCCGCTCACCGGAAGAGCGCCAGATGATGATTTCCGAACACGTTCGCAGCACCGACAAGACGGCGCAATCGAGCGAGTTCTTCACCCGTCTCGACCAGATCCGCGACCGTGGCTACGAGATGATGGCTTCGATGCAGACAGCCGGCGTCTTCAACCTGTCGGCCCCGGTGCGCAGTTCCGACGGCAAGGCGATCGCCGCGCTGTCGATTCCCTACATCACGGTGGTCAACGCGCCTTCCGCACCCGATATCACCAGGACAATCGAACTGTTGCTGGCAACGTGTGAAAAGCTGTCGCACCTTGCTGGATCAGCAGTCGGCTCATCGGTGTGAATTCTTATTTGAATGAAGAATTCTCTCGTGAGATGATTTGAAAAACCAGAGGGAGGAGCCTCGCCATGATCATCGACACCCATCTTCACCTCATCGATCGCTCGGCCCTGCGCTATCCCTGGCTCGCCGGCGTGCCGGCGCTCAACCGCGATTTCTCTTATGAAGACTACGCGACGGAGGCGCAGCGTGTCGGCGTCGAGCGCGTGCTGCATATGGAGGTCGATGTCGATCCGGCCGACATCGAAGCCGAGACGGCTCGTGTGGAAGGACTGTCACGGCAGCCCGGCAGCATGCTGGCCGGGGTGATCGCGTCCTGCCGTCCTGAGGAAGGAGACTTCGCGGCCTATCTCGAACGGCAGCGGGCAAACCCGTTCGTAAAGGGCTTTCGCCGCGTCCTTCATGTCGCGCCCGACGAGCTCTCGGAAGGTGCGGTGTTCCGCGACAGCATCAAGCGGCTTGGCGGCACCGGCCTGACCTTCGATCTCGTCGTGCTGCCGCACCAGATTCCCAAGGCTATCGTGCTTGCCGACCTGGCACCCGATGTGACGTTCGTCCTCGACCATTGCGGCGTGCCCGACATCAAGGGCAACAGGGAACATCCATGGCACGAGCATATGAGCGAGATCGCCCGGCGCCCGAATGTCATGGCCAAGATTTCCGGTGTCGTCGCCTATGCCGATGCCGGCAGCTGGACGGTCGAGACGTTGCGGCCGTACGTCGAGCACACCATCAATTCATTCGGCTGGGACCGCGTCGTCTGGGGCAGCGACTGGCCGGTCTGCACGCTAGGCGGCGGCCTGTCGACCTGGGTAGCGGCGACCCATGCATTGCTCTCGGGCTGCAGCATTGCCGAGCGCGACAGGCTGTTGTCCGGCAATGCCCGCAAGCTGTGGCGGCTCGACTGACAGGTCCTTTCAGATGGTTGCCGAGACGTGCCGTTCGCGGCCATAGAGCGAAACCAGCAGCACGATGACGAAGCCGAGCGCGGCCTGCACTGCCGCGGGCTGGAAGCCGAGGCCGATGAGCAGCGTGTTGATCTCGGTCAGCACCAGCACGCCGGCGATCGTGCCGAGATAGCTGCCCCGGCCGCCGACCAGTGCTGCGCCGCCGACGACGACCGCTGCGATGGTCTGGAACAGATAGGGCTGGCCGACATCGCCATAGGCCGAGCCGGTGAAGCCGAGCAGCAGCACGCCCGCGACAGCGGCGAAGAAGGCGCTTGCTGCATAGGTGATGACCCACATGCGAACCGGATCGATCAGCGCCAGCGGCGCCGCTCCCGGATTGCTGCCCAACGCATAGAGCCGGCGGCCATAGGGCGTCCGCTCCAGCACTAGCACGACCAGCGCCGCCAGCACGACCAGGCTTGGCACCAGCCACGGCACCGGCAGCGGGCCGGCCGATCCGCCGATCGAGACGAAGCTGGAAACCGCTTGTGGCGCGGAGCCTGACGGGAAGCCGGCTGTCCACAGCAGCACCAGCCCTTGCACGACCATGCCGATGCCGAGCGTGACGATGAGCGGCTGGATGTCGAGGCTGCGCGAGACCAGCCCGTTCAGCCCGCCGATGACGAGCGCCAGCGCGCCGACCAGGCCGCAGACGAGAAAAAAGTTCCAGCCATCGCCATAAAGCTGCGCCGCCACGACATTGGCAAAGCCGATGACGAAGGGGATCGAAAGGTCAATGCCGCCCATGATGACGACCAGCGTCTGGCCAATCGAGGCCACGGCGAGCAGCGAGGCGAGCACCAGCATGGCCCGTATCGCAAACGGCGCCGAGTAGCCGGGAATGAGAATTGTGCCGGCAAGGTGCAGAAGGGCGGCGACGCAGAAGGCGCCGACGACACGGGCGTTGGTTGTCGCGAAGAGGTTTTGGCGCAAAACCATGTCAGCGTCTCCCCATGGCAAGACGTTCCTGCAGCGCTGTCAGCATCACCGCCAGCACCAGGATCGCGCCGTAGGCGATCTGCAGCACGAAGGTCGAGACGTTGAACGTCGTCAGCACGCTCTGCAGCAGGAAGATGTCGATGGCGCCGATGGCGGCACCCGCCACGCCACCACGGCCGCCGGCCAGGCTGACGCCGCCAAGTGCTACGGCGGCGATGGCGATCAGTGTGTAGGTCGGCCCGATATTGGGATCAGCCGAGCCGATCAGCGCGGTCAGCATCAGCCCGGCGCATCCGCCGAGGATGCCGGTCATGACATAGGCGATGAAGCGCACGCGCGTGACATCGACACCGGCGGTGTAGGCGGCGCGGTCGTCGCTGCCGACCGCCATAAGCTGGTCGTAGTATGGTGTGCGCCGCACCAGCCACCAGGCGACGAGCATCGCCGCCAGCGGCAGCATCGACAGCGAACCGGACAGCGCCTTGAGCCAGGCCGGCGCTGGGCCGATCGGCGCCGGCAGGATTGTCAGCGTCACGCCGGTCAGGATCAGATAGGTGCCGAGCGTGGCGACGATCGGCTGAATGCGCACGATTGTCGCCAGGAAGCCGTTCGCCGCGCCCACCAGCGCGCCGACGAGCAACGCCGCCGGAACGAGCACCAAGGGCGACGAGATGCCGGTGCCGAGGAACAGCACCTGGATCGTCAAAGCGTTGACAAAGCCCATCAATGGCCCGACCGAGATGTCGATTCCGCCACGCCCGGCGAGGATGACAGGCGTGGAGGCGATGGCAGCACCGATCAAGGGCGCCGCCAATCCGACCAGCGCCCCCCAGGAACCCGGCTGGAACCGTCCCGGGCTGAGGATGAGATTGACCGCAAGCAGCACGACCAGCAGCACGACGGCGAAGCCGAAATTTCGTCCAAGGGACAGGAGGCGCGCAACAGGGCTCATGCCGCACGTCCGAACATGGCTGATATCACGCCGTCGGTGGTGAGGGCGTTGCCGGCGATCTCGGCCGCGACTTCATTCTCACGGAACACCAGCACGCGCTGGCACAGGAGAAGAATCTCCTCGATTTCGCTGGACAGGATGACGAGCCCCATGCCGTCGGCCGCCAGCCCGCGAAACACGTCGTAGAGAACATGCCGCGTCGCCACGTCGACGCCACGCGTCGGATCGTTGAGGAGCAGGATCGCGGGCTCCAGCGCCAAGGCCCGCGCCAGCAGCACCTTCTGCTGGTTGCCGCCCGACAAAGTGGTGATCGTGGCATCGGGCCGGGGTGCGGCGATTGACAGTTTTTCGCGGTAGATGTCGTAGCGCGCCTTGCGCGCCGCCGGGCTGATCAGGCCGAGCCGTGTGTCGCGCGACAGAGTCGAAACGGCGAAGTTGTCGAGCACCGACTGCGTCGGGAAAATGCCGTTGGCGCGTCGGTCGCGCGGCAAATAGGCGATGCCGCTGGCGACAGCCTTGCGAAACCCGGTGATCTTACGGGACGCATCCGATGCACCGAGCTCGATCGAGCCGCCATGCGGCGGTTCCAGGCCAGCAAGCATCTTGAGAAACAGCTCCTGGCCATGACCATCGAGGCCGGCAAGCCCGACGATCTCACCCGGAGCGATTGCCTGCGTGATCGGGCTGGCGCCGGGCGCGATGACGAGTTCGCGAACGGCAAGACCACCAAAATCGAGAGCGGTGCGATCAGCCATGCGCAAGCTCCGCGGCGGTACGTGGCGCCATTGTCTTGAGAAGCTCAGCCGGCGTCGAAGCGCCGCGCTCTTCGGTGCGCACCACGCTGCCGCCCCGCAGGATCGAGATGCGATCCGAAAGCGACATCACCTCGTCCATGCGGTGGGTGATGAACAGGATCAGGCAGCCCTCGCCGGCAAGCGCACGCATCAACGAAAAAACGGATTCGCGATCGGCGAAGTCGAGCGCGGCGGTGACCTCGTCGAGGATCAGGATCTTTGGGTTGCGCACGATCGCGCGAGCAAGGACGACCAATTGCTGCGCGGCGAGCGGCAGCAGGCCGGCTGGCATGTCGAGAGGGACGTCGGTGACCGCGAAGCGCTTAAGCGCAGCTTTCGCCCGATCACGGCGCTCGTTGCGGGGCACAGCGCGCCGGACCAGCCCGTCGAGGCCGAGCAGGATGTTGTCGGTCACGCTGCGATCCGGCGCGATCAGCACCTCCTGGAACACCGTGGCGAAGCCTTGCGCCTGGAAGGCCGAGGGGTTGGCGCCCGAGAACGGCTTGCCGTGCAGGAGGATCGCGCCGCTGTCCGGCTGGACGATGCCGGACAACAGCTTGACCATCGTGCTCTTGCCCGAACCGTTCTCGCCCAGGATGGTGTGGATGGTTCCCGCCCGAAACGCGATCGATGCGTCCGCGAGCGCGATCGTCTCGCCATAGCGTTTGGATATGGTTTTGACTTCAAGCATGTCGCATTTCGATGCTGGCAGGCCGGCTCCCCGAAAGGAGCCGGCCTGTTGAGAGATTAGCAGGCGTCACTTTGCACAGGCATCGGGCACCTTCGAATAGTCCCAGCCCTTGGTTGGCGCCGGGTTCGAGAAATAGGCGTCGAGCCATTCCTCCGGCATCGGATCTTTCGGCGGGATCGGGAAGATAGACACGGCGTCCGTCGTCATGCAGTCCTTGTACCAGGCACCGAGATCGGCGGTGTGGACAGGCGGGATCGGGATCAGCAGCGTGTTCAGCTTCGGCTTCTGCCCGTCGAGCATGCGCTCGCCGACGCGGAACAGCGTCTGCGCGGTCCAGTGCGGCAGCACCGCATGGCCTTCGAAGCGGTACTTGTCGGGGTTGGCCTTCCAGTAGCCCAGCGCATCGCCGGTGATCGAGCCGGTGATCAATGGTGCGGGCCGGCCGGCTTCTGCGAAGGCTTCGGCGACGACGCGGCTTTCGCTGCCTGTCGTCCACACTGCATCGATCGGCGCCGGGTTGGTGGCGATCGCCTGCAGCACCACGGTCTTGGTGACGTTGGCTGTCCAGTTGCCATTGACATTGCGCGAGATCTTCAGCTTCGGATTTTCAGTCAGCGCCTTGTCCGCGCCCTGGCGCTCCTGCACCACGATCGGGTGTCCGGCGATGCCTTCGACCAGAAGGATGCTGGCGCCGTCCGGCTGCGCCTTGCCGATCGCCGCCATCATGTCGTAGCCCCAGCGCGCATAGTTGGAATCGACATTGATGGCGTTCGGGCTGGTCACCGAACCGGCAGCGGTGATGAACGGAATGCCGGCTTTGGCGGCAGCGTCGATCGCATCATCGAGTGCCGTCGCCGAGCCCGGGATCGAGGTGATGATCGAGCACTTCTTGTCGATGAAGGCGCGGATCTGGTTGATCTGCTGGCTGGCCTCATTGTTGGAATCAGACACCTCGAAGCTGGACACCGTTCCGTCGGCGATCAGCCCGTCGACGAGACGCTTCAATTCCTTGGTCACCGTGACCCGCCACGGATTGCCCTGGTAGGATTCCGAGTGGCACCATTTCCACGGTTTCGGCGGCGCTGTGAAATTGTCCCAGGCCGAAGGCAGCACCTTCTGCGGCGCGCCGTCATATTGCGCCTTGAGTTCGGTCGGCAGCCCGCCGATGACGCCTTGCACATCCTGCGCAAAGGCGGTCGTTGCAAGCGAGGCAAGCGCGGTTGCGGCCAGCAGGCCGCGGATCATTCCTGTCATCTCGTTCTCCTCCGTTCGGTTTGGTTCAGGCTCCTCCACCGGCAGCGCCGGACACCTGCACCGGGGAACTCTCCCGAAACAGGCGATTGAGATCGGCAACAACCTGTCGGGCTTGATGCCGGGAGGTCATGCCGGAAAGGATGCGTTCGGATGCTGCTTGCTGGAAAGTCATGTAGCCGTCGTGGCGCGGCCGCACCCATGCACCCTCCAGCGTCGCGCGCGTATCCCGATAGAAGTCGCCGGTCGCTTCATTGACAGCCTGGTCCTCCCAGGCCGCTGCATGGCCGGGCTGGCCGCCGGCGGCGGCATAGGCGCCTCGCTGGACATCGCCGCTCGCGACCCAATAGGCGAAGTCGATCGCGGCATCCCTGGCTTTGGAAAAGGCTGATACGGCTATGCCGGTGCCGCCAAGCGCCGAACCGACCGGGCCGCCGGAACCGATGACCGGAACATCGGCAAAGGCCAGCCGGTTCGCCCGAAAGCCAGCCGTCGCATAGGAAACGTAACCATAGATCAGTGGCGCGCAGACGAACCTGGAACCGGCCTCCGCCATACGTTCGGAGACGGCAATCGGGTCCATCTCGAAACACGCGGGATCGACCAGCGCTGCGATCTCGCGCATTGCCTCGAAGACTTGGCTACCGATCTCCACATCGATCAGATCGTCGGATGGATCGGTCGTGCAGGCATGCCCGAGGTTCCCGGCAAGCGTGTAGAACACCATCAACACGTGAGGCGGCCGCAGCGGCAGCAGCACGCGGCCTTGCCGGGCGAGATCGAGCAGCTCGCTCCAGCGCGCCGGTGGCGCACCGATCGCATCCGGACGCCATGCCTGGACCTGCGTTGCCGCATCGATCGGGAAAGCCCATTGCCGTCCTTGCCAGTTGTAGCTCGGATAGGACTGGCCGATGCTGCCCGAGGCAAGGGCCGTGCGTTCCGCCTCGCGTCCGGCGACATCCAGCGGCTCCAGGCAGCCTTCGGCCGTGATCTGGCCGACATGCGGATGGTCGATGACGATGAGGTCATAGGCGCGCGCCAGTTCTTCGACCGGGAAGGATTCGAAGTCCTGCAGCGAGCGCTTGTCCCATTCGATGGCAATACCGGTCTTCTGCTGCCACAGCGCCGAGCAGGCGACCATCGGATCATAGCCACGCGGATGGCTCCAGGTCATGCCTTTGAGCTTGGGCGAACTCACAGGCCGAACTCCGCGCGGATGCCGGCACTGTGCTCGCCGATGCGGGGCGCCGCCCGATCGGCCTTGGCTCTTATGCCATCGACCCGGAGCGGCGAACTGGTGGTGAGGATCGAGACATCGTCCTCGCGCGTCACAGTCTGCAGCATGCCGAGGGAATGGAACCCTTCGCTCGCCAGCATCTCCGGCCAGGTCAGCACTTTGGCGCACCAGATGTCGGCCGGCTCGAGGATATCAAGCCACTCGTCGATCGTCTTGGTGGCGATCCGCTGTGCGATGATCGCCTTGATGTCGTCACGCGCGGTGAACCACGACGCAGGCTTGTCGCGATAGGGTGCGAGTTCGCTGAGCGACAGGAGATCGGCCAGCTTGGGAATCGGCGTCATGGCGATGGCGAGGTATCCGTCCTTGGCCGGGTAAACACCGTAAGGCGCCGACAGATAGGCATGCGCGCTGCGGAAGCTGGAGCGCCTGGGCAGCCGGCGGCCGTCATTGAGATGCGTCGTCAGCACCTCGAACTGGAAATCGACCAGCGCTTCCAGGAGACTGGTTTCGATATGGCTGCCCTGGCCGGTGATGCCGCGCCGCACGAGTGCGGCCAGAATGCCCTGCGCGCAGGCGGCACCGGCCAGCATGTCGCCGATGGCAAGACCGAACGGCACCGGCCCTTGGTCCTCATCGCCGTTCAGCCACATCACGCCGGAGCGCGCCTGCGCCAGCAGGTCTTGGCCGGGTCTCTTGACCCATGGTCCGTCTTCGCCATAGCCGCTGATCGAGGCATAGACCAGCCGCGGATTGATCTTGCGGACCGCCTCATAGTCCAAGCCGAGCCGCTCGATGACGCCCGGCCGGAAATTCTGGATCAGCACATCGGCCTTGGCCAGAAGGCCGCGCAACGCCTCGAGATCGGCCTCGTTCTTGAGGTCGATGGCAAGACTTTCCTTGGCCCGGTTGATGGCATGGAAGATGGTGGAATCGCCGCCGATCTCGGTGTCGCTGAGATAGAGCCGGCGCGACAGGTCGCCGCCATCCGGACGCTCGATCTTGATGACGCGGGCGCCGAGATCGAGCAGCCTGAGTGAGCAATAGGGCCCGGACAGGAACTGGCTCATGTCGGCGACGACGAGACCGGCGAGCGGCAATTCGGCTGCTGCCGGCATGCTATTTCTCCGTCTTGCCGACGAAGTCGGCCGGGTTGCGGTACTTCACCGTCTGCAGATGCTCGCAATAGAGAACCAACTCGCCTTCGCCCTTGAACACCTCATAGCTGGCGCGGATCAGCCCCATTTCCTTGTAGCGGGGCTTCTTGTCGAGGTTGGAGCGGATCGAATAGATCGTGTCGCCAATGAAGACGGGTTTTATGAAGCGGAGCTTGTCGTAGCCATAGGAGAAGGCATTGACGCAGCTGGTGGCGACCAGCCCCAGGCCAGCCGAAAAGACGAAGGCGCCGGCGATCAGCCGCTTGCCGAAAATGCCTTCGTTCTCGGCAAACATCTGGTCCTGCACATAGGGGTGGATGTCGAGCACCAGCGTGTTGAACAAATGGCTGTCGCCTTCGGCCATTGTGCGCCGCAACGAGCGGATCTTCTGCCCGACCGGCCAATCCTCATAGAACCAATTTTCGGCGTTCCACACCGGCAGCGCGGCGTGATCCGCCGGCATGTTCTTGGGATGCGTCGAGGCGACACCGACGGTAGGTGCGAAATCGTTCATGGTCGGCACCGCCAGACCTGCACGGGGCACGTCACAGTTATCGGAAAACGCATCAAGGCGTCGAAATGCAAGACGTCTCCTCCCATCAATCTTCTTTTGTAAATAGTATTTTCACATATGGGGTTGCGTTGCAAGCGTGAACAGGCGAAATTTTGGCTGCTCCCGCGCGCCAAAGCGCAGGCGGGTAGGGGAGGAAATCATGCGCGAGAATTGTCTGGTCTTTGTCGGCAGCCTGAACCGCGAGGCGCCGTATTTTCAGGGCGCTCGGGGCGTCGGCCTCAGCGTCTACAGCTTTGACGAGACGACGCTGGAAACACGAAAACTGGCCGAGACCAACGACGTCGACAATCCGACCTTCCTCTCGGTGACGCCGGACGGCTCGCGGATCTACGCCAACTCGGAAGTGTTCACCTGGCGCGAGGGCACCGTCTCAGCTTACAGCTTCGATCGAGCTTCGGGGACGCTCATTTATCTGAACAAGCAACCGTCGCTCGGTAGCATAGCCGCCCACAACACCATCACCCGCGACGGGACAAAACTGCTGGTCGCCAATTACGGCATGGGCGAGGGCGGCCCGGATCGTGCGGTGGCTGTCTATGGCTTCGAAGAGAACGGCGCCTTGTCGGCGCCGCTTGCCAGCGTTTCGCATGAGGGCAGCGGCCCGAATGTGGCGCGGCAGGAACGCTCGCATGCGCACAGCGTCACCGAAACCATCGGCGGGGGAACAGCCATCGTCGCCGACCTCGGCATCGACCGGCTGGTGTCTTACCGGATCGAGCGCGAGGGCAATCTGGCCAAGCTAACCGAATCCGCTTTGCCATCCGGCGCCGGTCCACGCCACCTCGCACTGCATCCGAACGGACGCTTCGTCTTCGTCATGAACGAACTGGATTCGACCATCGTGTCGATGGCGCTGGACGAAGCCACCGGCAAGCTCTCGATCATCGACGCAAAGCCGGCGGTGCCGGCCGAGGCACGCGACAGCAACCACTGCGCCGATATCCAGATCTCACCGGATGGCCGTTTTGTCTACGGCTCCAACCGCGGCCATGACAGCGTCGTCATCATGGCGGTCGACCAGCAGACAGGGTCGCTCAGCCTCGTCAGCTATATCCCTTGCGGCGGCGCGACCCCGCGTAACCTGGCGCTGACGCCGTCAGGCGGCCATCTGTTTTCCGCCAACCAGAATGGCGACCGCATTTCGATCTTCGCCCGCGACGCCGACAGCGGCATACTGACCGACACCGGGCGCGCCATCGAGATCGGCACGCCGATGTGCGTCAAGATCGTGCGCTGAACGCCCACAACTGCGAAGCCTCGGAAAAAATCGCCCGAGGCTCAAGCCTGTTGTATTGCCGAGAGCTTCCAGTTCGATCCATTCTCACGCACGAAAGTCCACAGCTCGGTCGTCTCTGTCGGATGATCATCGTCGCCCGCGACGATTTTGTCGCTGGCCCGTTCGCGCGTCACGTCACGAGATTCGTAGCGCAAGGCGGCCGTGGCGTAGTCGCGCTCATCCTCGCGCCAGCTTTCCGCGATGTCGGCCTGCAGCAAGGTGATATCAGTCACCTCGTTCCTGAGACCTTTCTGGGCATTGTCGGCCAACTCTTCCGACAGATAGGATACCATTTCGGGTGTAACCGCCCGGCGCAGAGCGGCATGGTCTTCGCGCCCGAATGCTTCCTGGACATCGGTCAGCAGCTGCTGGAATGCGTCGAGATCCGTCTGGGCCAGCGTGATCTCCTCGGAGGCGGCGGCCGGAGAGCCTCCACCTGAACCGCCGCCGAAACCGGGAATTGTGAAGGAGCCTGCAGTCTGCTGCCCTGCCGTTGAGCGGTTCTCAAATCGCGAAGCCTGTGCATTGCCGGCACCGGCGAGCGCCGGCGCGGGGCCGCGCGCGGATTGCGAGCGGAAGAACCTGATGGCCAGCATGATCGCGCCACCGATCAGCAAGGCCTGAAGCAGGAAACCGAACATGCCGGCCAGGCCGCCGAAGCCCTGACCCAAAAGCAGGCCGAACAGGCCGCCGAGCAACAGGCCGCGCATCATCGTTCCACCGAAACCGCTCATGAAGCCGGGCCTCTGCAGGCCGGCCTGCGGCTGCCGGGCCGCGTTGTTCACACCGGTGTTGGGCGTCATCGACCGCTCGACCGGAGCGGTCGGTGCTGGGGCCGTCCTGGTCGGCGGTGCCGATTGGAACGTACGCATGCCACGACTGCCGAAACTGCCGCCACGACGGGCCTCGGCATGGTCCATCGCAACCATGGAGAATGCAAGGAACAGTCCTGCAAAGAGGGCTGCAAATCGGCTGGTGCGGGAAATCATCGGAGATGAACCTTTGTCGATGTGGTTTCGGAAGTTTCAGCAAGTGCCGGCCTGGATGTCGGGCATCATGCGGTCAGTCGAACAACTCTTCGAAGAATGATTTCTTCCGCTTTGGATAGCGGTGACCGTGCGAGCGGGAATAATCGTCATCGCGGCTCTGGCCATGTTGTGGCTGGGAGAATGCTGCCGGCTGTGGCTGCGGCGCGGGCGCCGCTTCCCTGCCGGAACGCTCGATGATCTTGTCGAGTTCTCCTCGATCAAGCCAGACGCCGCGGCACTGCGGACAGTAGTCGATTTCGATACCCTGGCGTTCGCTCATCACGAGCGCGACGCGGCAGGAGGGGCAAACCATACCGAGGAGGGAAGTAGATGTCATACGGGGCTCCAAACCGAAAGGAATGAGCCCGCTTGACCGAAAGAATGGAAACGGGCCCGTTAAAGCGGTCCGACATCACAATCGCCAAAAGCGACAGTCAGAGGGGCCCGGCCCGCACCGAACAGTTAGGGATGCAAAGCCGCGGCTTCAAGGCCGATATTGCCCTGCAAGAATGATTTGTTCGCCACCGTTGCTCAGGCAGTCACCACGATTCAGATCGTCACCACGATCTCAGATCGTCACCACGATCTCAGATCGTCACTACGATCTCAGATCGTCACTACGATCTTGCCGAACTGCTCGTTCGACTCCAGGTAGCGGTGCGCCTCGACGATTTGGTCGAACGCGAAGGTCCTGTCGATGATCGGCCTCAGCGTTCCGTGCTCCAGACCTTCGACGATAAACGCCTTGGCGGCCTCGAGTTTCACAGGGTTGCCGGTGATCTCGTGGACGAGGTAGCCGCGCAGTGTCAGCGTCTTGCTCAGCACCGCTGGCAGAGGGAATGGCGTCGGTTCGCGGCTGAGACCGCCATATTCGATGAGGATGCCGCCACGCGACATGGCCGCTGTGAGTGGCTCGAAGATCGGGCCGCCGACCGCATCGAACACGACGCGCACGCCTTCAGGCCCTGCGATCTCATTCAGCCGTGCCGCCAAATCCTCCTCGGCCAAGGTGACGACTTCAGCCGCGCCGGCGTCGAGCAGGGCCTGCCTCTTCGCCGATGTCCGCGTCACCGCAATCGCTGTTGCACCGACCCTGTTGGCGATCTGGATTGCCGCAAGCCCGACGCTGCTCGAGGCTGCGGTGATCACCACGTGGTCTCCGCTGTGCAGCCCGGCGATATCGATCAGCGCGCCATAGGCGGTGAGATACTGCATCCAGACGGCCGCTGCCGTCTGCCAGTCGAGCGACGGCGGATGCTTGACGACAAGTCCGGCGGGGTAGGTGGCAAACTCGCCATAGGCCGGCCAGCGGATCATCGATTGCGGCGGGATGACACTGACGCTGTCGCCCGGCGCGAAATCCCTCACACCGTCGCCAATAGCCTCGATGACGCCCGCTGCCTCAAGGCCAAGCCCCGAGGGGAGCGTCGGCGTCTCGATATAGGAAGCCGCGCGCAGCAGCGCTTCGGCGCGATTGAGGCCGAGTGCCTTGACCCGGATTTGAACTTGGCCCGAACCCGGTGGGGAAAGCGCGACATCCTCGATGCGCAGAACCTCGGGGCCACCATGCTGGTGAAAGCGAACTACGCGTGTCATTCGGATACTCCAAATCATCTGAACCGAATGAGCTATGCAGCCGGTTTTGCCAGGGATAAATGGCTGTAAGAGAAGAACAGTAGAAACCAGGAGTTCTGAATATGGATCGGCTTGAGAGCATGGCCGTGTTCGTCAAGGCGGTCGATCTCGGCTCGTTCGCGGCCGCGGCGGTCGCGCTTGATCTCTCCGGACCGATGGTCGGCAAGCATGTCCGGTTTCTTGAGGAGCGGCTGGGCGTGCGGCTGCTCAACCGGACCACGCGACGGCAGAGCCTGACCGACTTCGGCCGCGCTTACTATGAACGCTGTCGGGTGGTGCTGGCCGAGGCCGAAGCCGCCGATGCGCTCGCCGCCGAACAGTTTTCGGAGCCACGTGGAAAACTGCGGGTCACCATGCCGGCGCATTTCGGGCGCCATTGCGTGACCCCCGTGTTGCTAAAGCTGGCCCGTCAATATCCGATGCTGGAACTCGACCTGTCGCTCACCGACCGCTTCGCGGATATTGCCGAGGACGGCTACGATCTCGCAATCCGCACCGGCACTCTTGACGACAAGGGGGGGGTGATTGCGCGTCGCGTCGCGCGTCAGGGCATGGTCGTCTGCGCGGCACCCTCTTATCTCAGAATTCATGGCGAGCCGCAGCGGATCGAGGATCTCGCCGACCATCAGGCGATTGTCTACCGCCGGCTCGGCCAGGTCGTTCAGCCGTGGTTGTTTGTGCGCGAGGGGCAACCCACGCTCGAGATCACGCCAACCGGACGGCTGCGGCTCGACGATCTTGATGCCATCGCTGACGCGGCCGCCGACGGCATGGGGCTGGCCTGGCTGCCCTGGTGGCTGGTACGCGACCGCATTCAGGCCGGCGCGCTGATGGCGCTGTTGCCGGACCAGCCGCGATATCTCTACGACTGCCACGCGCTTTGGCTGCAGACACCGCATCTGCCGCTGAAGGTGCGGCTGGCCGTCGATGCGCTGGCCGTCGCCTTGCCGAAATCGATGGCCTGATTGACAATCGCCGCCGCTCAGTTGAGATCGCGCCGATACTCCTTGACCTCGCTGCGGTCGACGATCCGCTCGTCTCCGTCATGGGCAGTGATGTGGGTCTCGATCCGCCAGACGTCGCGCAGGGCGCGCACCGTCGCCGTCACTGAAAGGCGCGCCTGCCAGTCGCCGCGGCCATAGGATTTTTCCCAGGTGCAGGTGCCGACCGCCGAAGTCGGGTCGTCGGGGTGAATGGAGAACCGGTCGACATGCTTCGCTGAAAGGACGATTCCCGTATGCGGATGCCGCACCGTGCCGCCATCATTGACGACTTGGTAGACGGTCTCGCCAGTGACCTGGTCTGTCGAAACCGAGCGCTGAAAGCCGTCGCCCTTGGCCAGAACCTCCTGCTCCATCGGCGCGGCGCTTTCCGGAGCCAGGAAGGTCCCCAGCGTGTCGTCCCGCTTCTGCGGCGCGCGCACCGGCAGGATCAGCCGGCTGTCCCCGCAATGGATCGACAGCGTCGCCTGCTCGGCGGTCGGAAAGACGATCGGCCAATGCGATGTCGCCAGTGCCAGCCGGATACGCTCGCCAGCCTCGAAACGCTGCCCGCAGCAGCGCAGCTTGATGCGGACGGTCTCCGCCCGGCCCGGCACCATGGGTACGATGTCCAGATCATCGTTGCGATGGCTCAGATTGAGGATGCCGTAGCTGATGCGCGAGGCAGCACCTTCCGGGAACACTTGCGACAGCGTGGCGGACAGAAGCGCAATCGGCTTGTCGGAGGAGAGCTTGACCTCGAATTCGGGAAAACCGAGGATCTCGACCGCTTCGGTCAACGGCGCCGTCTCGAAGATCAGGGCATTGCCTTCTTCCGTGCGTTGGTCGACCGGCAAGGTCGGCATGACGCCATAACCGCACCAGGCGCCGGACGACAGGCCGGCCGTCTGCGGCGATGAAATCTCCAGGATCGTGTCTTCGCCCCTGGCCTCGCTCAGCACATGCGGCGCAAGGTTCAGCACCTTTTCGCCGACCCCCGGCCCCGGCCAAGCCGGCTCGGCGACCCAGCGGCCGGGCCGCTCGTCATAGATCGCCGCCGGCCGTGCGGGATCTTGAATCCAGGCGCGCAGCATCGGCTCGTCGGCAATGCCGGTGTTTATGCCCTTGAGATATTGGTCCCACCAGCGCAGGCACTCCTGCAGGAAGCCGATGCGCGGTCCTGGCATGGCGAAGTGCGGATATTTATGGCCCCAGGGTCCAATCAGCCCTTTGCGGGGACCGCTTAGCTTTTCCAGCATCCGGAAGATCGGATTGGGGTAACCGTCGGCCCAGCCGCCGACGGCGTAGACCGGGATTTCGACATTGGAATAATCCTCGCAGATCGAACCGTGCTTGTAGAAATCGTCGCGGCGCTGGTGTTCAAACCAGTCCTGCATCCAGATGCCATTGCCATTCAGCCGTTGTTTCCAAAGATCGCGCCAGCGGTCGCCGACAATGAGCGGGTCGGGCGGGGTCATGGCGATGGCCCAGGCGGTGGTTCCCCACATCAGATTGTCGCACATCATCGCGCCGCCGAGATAATGCACGTCGTCGTTATAGCGGTCGTCGGTCGAGCACAGCGAAACGACGGCTTTCAGCGCCGGCGGCCGGCGGGCCGCGACCTGCAGCCCGTTGAAGCCGCCCCAGCTGATGCCGATCATGCCGACGCTTCCCGAGCACCAGGATTGCCTCGCCAGCCATTCGATGACCACCAGGCAGTCATCCTGCTCCTGCTTCAGATACTCACCCTTGCACAGTCCTTCGCTGTCGCCCGAGCCGCGCATGTCGACCCGCACGCCGGCATAGCCGTGACCGGCGAAATAGGGATGCGTCAGCGCATCGCGCTCCACCGTTCCGTCACGCTTGCGATAGGGCAAATATTCGAGGATCGCCGGCACGGGATCGCTCTCCGCGTCTTCCGGCAGCCAGACACGCGCCGCCAGCTTGACGCCATCCGGCATCGGAATCCACAAATTCTCGATCTCGCGGATTTTGCGCGGGAAATCGGTGACGACGCGGATATCTTGCATGGCGGCTCCTCTCAACGCCCCGGCCGACACTTGCGCCGGTGGCGATCCTTATGTGTTCAGCGGGAAATGGCAGGTTAGACGGCTGTCGCCGACCGAGGCCGGGACGGGGACATCCAGCGCGCAACGGCCCTCGGCCTGCGGGCAGCGTGTGTGAAACTCGCAGCCTGAGGGGCGCGCCAGCAAGGACGGAACGTCAGCCGGCAGCGTGATGCGCTGGTGCACCCGATCTGGATCGGGCTCGGGGTTGGCGGACAGAAGGGCCGCCGTATAGGGATGATGCGGGGCACGGAAGATCGCTTCGGTTTCGCCCTGCTCGACGAAGCGTCCGAGATACATGACCGCCATGCGGTCGGCGATCTGGCGCACGACATGCAGATTGTGGGTGATGATCAGCATCGACAGGCCCATGCGGTCGCGCAGGTCGTTGAGCAGGTTCAGCACCTCTCCCTGCACGGAGACGTCGAGGCCGGCGGTCGGCTCGTCGGCGACGACCAGCACCGGGTCCAGCGCGATCGCCCGCGCAACGCCGACGCGGCGCGCCTGGCCGCCGGATAGCTGGTGCGGGTAGCGGTCGGCGAAATCGCGCGGCAGCCCGACCAGCGCAAGAAGCCGTGTGACTTCAGCGTTGAGATCGCGATCCGACAAACCGTGGATGACGAAAGGCTCCGACAGCAGCGAGCGCACGCTGAGCCGCGGCGACAGCGATCCGACCGGATCCTGGAACATCATCGGCATGCGCCGCCGCACCGGTTTCATCGCGGCGTTGGACAGGCCTTGCAGTTCCTGTCCTTCGAACACGATCGTGCCTGCTTTCACCGGCTGAAGACCGTTGAGGGTGCGCGCCAGCGTCGTCTTGCCCGAGCCGGATTCGCCGACCAGCGCGAAGGTGCTGCCTCGTTGAAGCGTGAAACTGACGCCGGAGACCGCTTCGATTTCGGTGGCCCGCCCCGCGAGCCTGGCGGACAGGCCGCCAACCCGGAACGAGACGCGCAGGTCGCTGACACGGAGCAGGTCTTCGTTCATGCGCTCATGGCCCCCAGTGGAACGTCCGAGTGCCAGCAATGGGCGATATGAGATCCGCCGACAGGGGCGCTGGGAGGCGTCGTCAGGCATTGGGCGTCGGCGCGATCGCAGCGCGGCTGGAAGACGCAGCCGCTTGGTCGGCGGCGCAGGTCCGGCAAGGTCCCGGCAATCGTCGGCAGCCGGGACACACGCTGCGACAGCCGGGCGGGATCGCAGGCCAGCAGCTTCTGCGTGTAGGGATGGCGGGCGTCGTGGAAGATCTCGCGGGTCGTGCCGCTTTCCACCACCTCGCCGGCATACATCACGATCATCTCGTCGCAGAGTTCGGCGATCACGCCCAGATGATGCGAGATGAACAGCACCGAGCAGCCGATGTCGCGCTGCAGATCCTTGAGCAGTTCGATGGTGGCCACCTCCAGCGTCGCATCGAGCGCCGTGGTCGGCTCGTCGGCGATCAGCAGCGCTGGCTCCATCATCAGCGCCATGGCGATGGCGATGCGCTGCTTCATGCCGCCGGAGAATTCGTGCGGAAACTGCGTCAGCCGGCTTTCCGGATCGGGAATGCGAACCTTGCGCAGCATGGCGACCGAGCGCGCATCCTTGTCCCGCTTCGACAGACCCGAGCGATACTGGATGTCGCGCATCTGCCGCCCCACCGACAGCACCGGGTTGAGCGCACCCATCGGGTCCTGGAAAACGGTGGCGATCCTTTGCCCGCGCAGGCCGCGCATCGCGGTGGGGTCGAGCCGGGCGAGGTCCTTGTCGCCCTCGAAGATGATCTCGCCCGATAGTATCTCGCCATTGTCGGCGAGCAGGCCGAGAATGGCGTTGATGAGCGTCGACTTCCCGCAGCCGGATTCGCCGACCACGCCAACGCTGCGGTTGGCCGGCACGGAAAAACTCACCTGCTTCAGCGCCTCCAGTCGCCCACTCTCGGTGTGGAAGGCGACGCTCAGATCCTTGATCGCGAGAACCGTCATGACCGCCCCTTCAGCCGGGGATCGAAGAGGTCGCGCAGCGTCTCGCCGAAGAAGGTGAAGCCGAGTGTGGTCAGCACGATGGGCAGGCCGCCGGCAATCACGATCCAGTAGGAATCGCGGATGTTGGCAAAGCCGTCATTGAGGATCGCGCCCCAGCTCGGCGTTGGCGGCCGCACGCCGAGCCCGAGGAAGCTCATGCCGGCCTCGATCGCCACCACCACGGGAATGTCCATCGATATCAGGATCAGGATCGGGCCGATGATGTTGGGCAGGATATGGACGCGCAGGATACGGCCGGCACTGGCGCCCATCGAGCGCGCCGCCATGACATGTTCGGCCGACTTCAGCACCAGCGTCTGCGTCCTGATGATGCGGGCATAGCCCGGCACATTGACCAGCATCACCACCAGCACCACCGCATAGAGCGAGGGGCCGAACAGGGTGACCAGCGTCAGCGCCAGCATGACGGTGGGAAAGCTCTTCACGGCGTCGAAGATCAGCAGCAGCACATTGTCGAGCCAGCGCGGCCCATAGCCGGCGATCAGCCCGAGCACCACGCCGACGACCAGCGACACCGCTGTCGCGCCCAGCGCGATCAAGAGCGCGACGCGCCCGCCATAGAGCACCCGGGTCAGAAGATCACGGCCGAGGTGGTCGGTGCCGAGCAGATGCAGCAGGCTCGGCGAAGCGAAGCGTTCGGCCGGCGATATCTTGCTCGGCGCATAGCTGGTCAGCGCGCTGGCAAACACCGCCGACAGCACCACCAGCGTCACCAGCGTCAGGCCGACGGCGCCGAGCGGCTCGCGCATGATGCCGCGCACGGTGCGCCACAATCCGGACAACCGGCTGCCGCCGGAAGACAGCTCAGTTGAAACTTGATCTGACACGGGGATCCAATACACCGACCAGAATGTCGGCCGCTACGTTGACGAGGACGAAGAAGACCGTGGTGACCAGCACGGCTCCGGAGACGATGGGGTAGTTGCGCACCGAGATCGCCTCATAGACCAGCTTGCCGATGCCGGGGCGGGCGAAGACGATTTCGGCGAAAACGGAAGACGACAGCATGTGGCCGATACCGACGCCGAGCAGGGTGATCGTTGGCAGCACGGCAATGCGCAGCGCGTAGGTGTAGACGATCCGGTGCTCTGTCAGGCCGAAGGCGCGCGCCGTGCGGATATGGCTGGCCTCCAGCGTCTCCAGCATCGAGGCGCGCACCATGCGCGAGATGTAGCCGATCCAGCCAAGTCCGACCGCCAGCGACGGCAGGATGAGGTGCTGGAGCCGGCTGGCGAGGTCGCCCGGTTCGCCGGCGCCGATCGCCGGCAGCCATTGCAGTGCGACCGCGAACACCAGCAGCGAATAGATGGCGACGACGAAGGACGGCACCGCGATCATCGCCACCGAAAGAACCCCGATCACCTGATCGACAAAGCCGCCTCGGCGCACCGCGGCGATACAGCCAAGCGGGATGCCAAGCGCCACCGACCAGGTGATGCCGCCGACCACCAGCGCCAGCGTGAACGGAAGCTGCTCGATCACCACGTCCAGCACCGGCCGGTTCGACAGAACCTCGGTGCCCAGGTCACCGCGCAGGACCGATCCGTAGAAGTGCAGGAACTGCCGCCACACCGGCTGGTCGAGGCCCATGCGTACGCGCAGCGCCTCCATCATCTCCGGCGTCGCGCGTGGCCCCAGCGCGACGGAGGCCGGGTCGCCGGGAATGAGGTAGACCATGGCGAACATCATCATCATAGCGACGCTGATGATGATGGCGCCAAGCCACAGACGCTTGAGGGCGTAGCGGATCATTTTCGGTACCTGTCGGACGGTCTTTGGTGGGGGCGAGCCCCGCCCGCCGACATCATGCCGGTTTGAAGTCGGTGAACACGGGTTCGCCGTTCGGCTTCAGGCCGGCCACAAGCGTGTCTCGATTCATGATGCCGGTGACCTCATGCGTCAGGAAAACGTAGTTGCCGTTCTCCTCCATCAGGTCCTGCAGCTTCTTGTAGATGACATCGCGTTTCGCCGGGTCGAGCTCGACCATGCCTTCGGCATTGAGCTTGTCGAATTCCTCGCTGGAAAACCGCTCCCAGTTCCAGACGCCGATCTGGTCGCGGGTGAACCAGGCAGTCGCCCAGCTCGGATCCGGCTGCATGGAGAAGCGGCTGATGATCATCTGCAGCTTCTTCCAGTAGTCGCCTTCCTTGGCGCCAAGCGTCCAGAAGGTGCCGCTGTCGTTCTGCTTGATCTCCACATTGAGGCCGACATCCTGCAGGTTCGACTGCACGACCTGCGCCGCGGTCAGCCGCTCGGTCTTGTTGAGGATGTCGAGCGTGATCGTCGTGCCGGCCAATCCTTCCTTGGTGATCATGTCGCGGGCGCGGTCCGGGTCGAAATCGAAAAGGTTCTTCTCGCGATGGCCGGGCAAGCCGGGCGCGATGATGCCGGTGGCGGTTGCGGCGGCGCCGAAATAGGCAGCATCGACCACCGCCTTGCGGTCCACGGCGTACTGAACCGCGCGGCGCATGTTGGGATTGTTGAAGGGAGCGACATCCTGGTTCATGCCGAGCCAGACAAAGGCCAGCGAAGGCTTCTCCACCACGGTCGTCTTCGGCGGCGGCGTCTGCTTCAGGCGCGAGATCGAGGAGACCGCGGTCCAGGTGTAGTCGAGGTCGCCGGCCTCATAGCCGAGTTCGGCGGTCTTCTCGTCCTCGATCGGATGAATGTGGATTTCCGCGAAGGCACCTTGCTCGTACTTCCAGTCGGGATTGCGGACCAGCACCGTGCGCTGCTTGGGCAGCCATTCCTTCAGGATGTAGGGGCCTGACTGAGCCACCGGCTTGACGCCCATCTTGCCACCGAGCTCGGTGATGGCGCGCTTTGACAGGATGGTGCCAGACGGCGTCGGCAAGGTCGACGTCCACAGCGGCGCGAAGGCTTGTTTCAGGTGGATCAGCCCCGACAGCTTGTCCTTGACCTCGACTTCCTTGAGCGTTGCCCAGTCGCCGGAATAGGGGCTCTTGTTGGCTGGGTCGGCGATGCGTTCGATCGAAAACTTGACGTCTTCGGCCGTCATCTGGCCGTAGCCATCGGTGAAGCCGATATTGTCGCGCAGCTGGAAGGCGACGGTCAGCGGATCGAGCTGCTTGATCGTTTCCGCCGCCATCGGCCGCCAGCCCCAGCTGTCGCCAGGCGTGGTGACGACGAGGCCGGCGAAGATGACGCTGGTGATGTCGCCTTCAGGCGCCGCCAGCCGGAAGCAAGGGTCGAGCGTCTGGATGTCGGCGTAGGATCGCACCTTGAGGATCGGCCCGTCGCTCGACCAGGAAACTTTTGGATTGACCATTGAGGCAAGGCCGAAAGCGCCGGCTCCGGCGAGCAGGCTGCGGCGCGAAACCCTGGTGTCGGCTAGAATGGACATGCTCTACCCCTCAGCTGTTTTCGTTGTCTTGTTTTCAGGCCGCAGGCCATTCTCCAAGCCGGGCCGAATGTGTCGGTCCGCTAAAACTGCTAATAATAGACATCTATGTCTAGCGAAAATTTTGCCGGCACGTCCGAATCTTGGATACCGACGATCTTGCGGAAAATCTCGACATCTGTTCCGACCGCCGCCGGCGCGTCGACTTGGGCAAGTCGCGGGCGGAATGTGATCGCGCAGACGATATGGCCTGGCCCGCCATTCGGTGGGGCCTGGATCAAGAGTTGTAGCGGAGATAGGTCTCTCCGCCGCCGCTCACTTCCAGATTTCAGCCGCCAGGCGCATGAAATTGCCGCCCAGGACATCGCGCACGGTCTGCTCGGACTGGCCGCGGCGCAGAAGAACCTCGGTCAGTTCGCGCATCTGACCTGGAGCCGCGTAGGTCGTCGCCCCCTCCGGATATTCGCTCTTGGGCCAGAATTGCGGATTGTCGGAAATGATGCGGTCGATGCCTTTGACATCAACCGGAAAGGCGTAGTCCAGTCCGATGCCGACATGATTTGGGCCAGCCAGGTCGACGAGATATTCGATGTGGTCAGCCAACCTGTCCGAGTCCGTGCGTCCCTCTCCCAGGAAACGATTGAGCCCGACGATCGCGACGATGCCGCCGGTGCGCGCGCAGGCCTTGATCTGCTCGTCGGTGATATTGCGGCCATGGCCGCACAAGGCCTTGGCGTTGGAGTGCGAGAAGATGACCGGCCGGTTGGAGTATTCCATCACCTCCATCGAGGTGCGATAGCCGGTATGGGTGACGTCGACGAACATGCCGAGACGGTTCATCTCGTCGATGACCTCGCGGCCGAACGCCGTCAGGCTGGTCTCGACATCGTGGCAACCGCCGCCGGCCAGGTTGTTCCTGTTGTACGCAAACAGGATCTGGCGGACGCCCAGACGGTGATAGAACTCCACCATCTCGACGCGGCCGTCGAGCGCGTTCATGCCCTCGATGTCGAAGGTGATCGCCAGTTTGCCTTCAAGCTTGGCCTTGCGGATTTCCGCGACGGAGGAGACCAGCGTGTAGTGCTCGGGATTGGCAAGGATCCAGTGGCGGAAATTTGCGAGCGTCCGCACGGTCTGCTCCCAGGGCAACAGGTCGAAGCCGACATCGATCGACAGATAGTCGATACCGGCGTCGCGCCAGATCTGCAGATTGTTCAGGTCCGCCGCCGGGTCCGGCATGAAGCCGGAATGCGCGTCCCATATGATTTCACTGTCGAAAATGGCCTGGGCGGCTGTCGAAACGCTCACTTTTTCCTCGCTCTCTCGGCGACACAACACAACGGAAAGCCGGATCAAGCGGCGTTCCGGACGTGTGATCCAGATGCAGTGCGCATCAAGTATCAGGCCACAGACACATGTGTCTAGACAGTCCGGGACGAGCCTGTATGGTCGCCGTCGCTGTATGTCGCTCCGACCGGAACATCGGCAAAAGGGAGAACAAAGATGAGTTCAAACGGAAGCCATGGCGGCAGCGATAGCAGGCATATCGCGGTGATTGGCGGCGGCATCATCGGCTGCAGCGCGGCTTTCCATCTGCTGCGGTCCGGCGTGCGCCGGATGACGGTCATCGATGCCGGCCAGCCGGGTGCCGCAACCACAAGCGCCGGTGCTGGCTTCGTCTCCCATTGGTCCGCCGGCATGATCCCGCTCGGTGAAGAGGGCTTTCAGCTGCAGCAATATGGCCTCGATTTCTATCGCAGGCTGCACGAGGTCGGCGCCGAGATTGGTTATCGGCCGAACGGCACCTTGATCATGGCGCTGACCGAGGACGGGCGCGAACGCTTCGTCCGCCCGGTGCTGGATTCTCCCTATGCGCCGCCGGAAATGCAGGACCTGGATGCCGTGCAGATCGGGCAGAAGATGCAGGGTCTCATCGATCCGGCCCGGGTCCATTCGGCGGCCTACAATCCGCATGGCATCCAGCTTGACACCAAGCTGGCGATGGGGGTGCTGACCGGCCAGACCAGCGAGCTCGGCGGCGTCTTCCGCAGCAACACACGCGTGACTGCCGTCCATGATGCCGGCGACCGGGTGACGATCGAGACCGACCAGGGCGGTCTTGAGGCTGATGGCGTGATTGTTGCCGCCGGCGCCTGGAACAACCAGGTCCTGTCAGGCCTTGGCTGGCAGTTGCCGCTGCTGCGCGTCGTTGCAACGCGCATCGTCACCGACGACCGTGGGCTGCCATCGACCATTCCCACCGTCCAGTGCCGCGAATTGCGGCTGTGGCTGCGCGAGACATTCGGCGCCGTCATGTGGGGAACCGGCCGGCACTACAAACCTCTCTACAAGACGAACGACAGCGAAATCGAACCCGGCCAGCCGCACAATATCGGGCTGATGCAGGAAACCTCCGAGCAGGAGCTTGCCGAGTTGCAGACGGTGTTCCCGCCGCTGCGCGGTTCGACGATCGCGAGCTGGGCGCAAGGCGTGCCGTGCTACACGCCCGACAACGGCCTTATCGTCGGCAAGGTCCCCGGCAGCGACAATATCGTGGTCGTCGGCGGCGACAATGAGAGCGGCGTCACCCATGGACCGGGTCTTGGCCGGCTCTCTTGCGAACTGGTCCTCGGGCAGACCCCGTTCGTTTCCGCCGACCGGTTCCGTGTCGATCGCTACGCATCCGATGCTTTCAAGTCGGAAGCCGAAATCGAAGCCGCCATGCCGGTCTGGGGCGCGCGTCACGAGGCGTCGCGGTTTGGTCGCGAGGCCTGATCGTCAGCTGCCCCCGGCGCTTGCCTGCAAGCTGTCGCCGACGCTGCCGAGCAGCGCCTGCGCCACCGCCCTGACAACCGGGCCGGCGTTCTTCCTCATGACGATGTGGAAGGAGCCGGCGTGGCGCCGCGACGTCTTGGTCAGCCGGACGAGCTGGCCGCGGCGCAGATGCTCGTCCGCAAATCCCGCCCAGGCGAGCGCCGCGCCGCGCCCGGCGATGGTTTCGTGTATCATCGACATGTAGCCGGTGAACCGAGGTCCGTCGAGTTTCCGGTCGGTTCCGACCCACGATTGCCAACTGTCGATCGCGCCCGGCGGCGTCACCTGATGCAGCAGCGGCACTGCCAGGAAAGCCTCAGGCTCTTCCGAGGCGAGCGCCGGATAACGCGCCAGGAACGCGGGCGCGCAAACCGGGAACCACTCACCCTCGAGCAGTTTTTCGGTCACGAATTCGGGCCATTGCCCGGCTTCGCCGAAACGGATCGACAATGCCACTTCAGGCTGGTCGAAATCCCTGTAGTCGGTGGATGTCTGCAGCAGCACCCGGCCATCGGCAACCTGCGATGTGATGAGGCCGAAGCGCGGCATCAGCCATGCCTGCGCGAAGTCGTGGCTGCAGCCGATCACGAATGTATCGCTGTCGTGCGCGGTCAAATCCTCGACCGCTTGCCTGATGGTGCCGAGACCCTCGCGGATCGCTTCGGCCAGCGTGTTGCCGGCCCCGGTGACGGCGACGCGGTTGCCTCTGCGCGTGAACAGCTCGACCGACAGCTGGCGCTCGAGATTGGCGACATGCCTGCTGACCGCCGATTGTGCGATGTTGAGCTCCTGTGCGGCCAGCGTCAGCCCGCCATGCCTAGCGGCAGCCTCGAAGACGACCATGGCGTTCAGCAGGGGAAGCGATGTCTTGAGGGTTTTCACAATCCAAACCTGCTTTCATGCCTTTTCGATATGAAGGTCTATCATTTCTGTATTTGCTGCAAGCCTTTCCGCATCGCACACTCTATCGAAACGTCATTCGAACGCCAGCGAGCAGAAAGGTGTTTGCCGTGCAGGCCTACACATCGAACAGCCAGCCTATCGACAGAAGCGAGACCGTCAGGCTGATCGACCGGCAACGTCCGGACTGGTCGCTGGAACAGGCCTTCTACGCGGCCCCTGCCATCTTCGCGCTGGAACGGGACTTGTGGTTTCCGCGTCAATGGATGCTTGTCGCCCATGCCAGCGAGGTCCCAGAAAAGGGCCGCTACATCGTGCGCCAGCTTTTCGACGAGGAGATCATCGTCGTGCGCTTCGACGACGGCGAGGAGGACGTCGCGGCCTACTACAATGTCTGCACCCATCGCGGCTCGCGGCTCTGCGCCAAGGATGGTCGCGGCAAGCTTCTGGTCTGCCCCTACCATGCCTGGTCGTTCAGGCTGACCGGCGAGTTGCAGTCACGGCAGGATCTACCGGAAAGCGTCGATCCGGAAGCGCTGGGACTGCACCGCGTACCCTGCAAGAGTTTCGGCGGCCTCGTGTTCTGCGGCCTTGATGCCAATTCGCTGCCCGACATCCAGCCTGTCGCGGACGGGCTGACCGGCGGCTTGCGCGAAAACGGCCTTGACCGTGCACGCATCGTCGCGCGCAAGAACTATCTCACCAAGGCGAACTGGAAGCTGGTGCTCGAGAACTTCCTCGAATGCTATCACTGCCGGCCGGCTCATCCCGAATATTACCGCGTCAACGGCCATGTCAAAGTGACCGCGACCCGCGACGCCGACAAGGCGGTCGAGTGGCAGAATGAAATCGAGGCCTGGCACAGCGTCATCGGCGATGCCGAGTTCCACAAGGGCGCGTGGCAGGCTGGCGACCTCGACACGATGCCGTTTGCCATGCACCGCAAGCCGATCGGATCCGGCCGCAACACGCTGTCCAATACAGGTGAGGGGGTCTCATGCCTGATGGGCGGCCGTCACGCCTATGATGGTGGCGAAAGCGGCTTCCGCCTCGGACGCCTGTCGTTTGCAAGTGCTGCCAATGATTATGTCACGCTGTTCCAGATGATACCGCGCAACGCCATGGAAACAGACGTCATCCTGACATGGCTCGTCGACAAGGACGCCGATGGCGACATCGACGCCGATGCGATCAGCTGGATGTGGGACGTCACCACGGTGCAGGACAAGAAAATCACCGAGGACAATGCCGACGGCATCATGTCGCGCGCCTACCGGCCGGGTCCCTATACGCCGCTGGAAAGCCAGACCTCGTTCTTCGTGCAGACCTATCTGTCAGAACTGCGTTCGCTGATCACCGGCACGCGCGGCGCACCGCTCAGCCAGTGGTCTGCACCGAAGGAACTTTTCGCCTCGCCGAAAGCGGCGAGCTGCAACACGCGCCGCTGACCCGCAGCCGAAGATGCCTCTTTGAGGCGTCGCGTTCCGATGCCATATGAAGGTGGCCGGCGGAATGTTGCGGGAGAGCGACTATCTGGGGTGTCAAGTTGCACTCGCGAACTCGTTGCGCGCATCGCGTGCTTTTGCATTGAGGATG